>CAYTZY010000006.1:4785-12060 GCA_964442795.1 uncultured Caulobacter sp. | reverse complement strand
AGGGAGCGCCGGACGCCGAGGAAGCCGACCTCGCCCGCGCCGTCGGCCATGGTCAGAGCGGACGCTTCATCCGCACTTCGCGCACCGTGCGGGTGGAAGAGTTCATGACCAGCGAGTGGGTGTGAACGAAGTCGCCGTGGAAGGTCACCCCCTCCAGCATCGCCCCGTCGGTCACGCCAGTCATGGCGAAGATGGCGTCGGCGCGAACGATCTCGTTCAGGGTGTACTTGCGGTCCAGCTCGGTGATGCCCCAGCGGGCGGCGCGAGCGCGCTCATCGTTGTTGCGGAACACGAGCCGGCCCTGGAACTGACCGCCGACGCACTTGAGCGCCGCGCAGGCCAGCACGCCCTCCGGCGCCCCGCCCTGGCCGATATAGAGGTCGACGCCGGTGTCCGGCTCGGCGGTGTTGATGACGCCGGCCACGTCGCCGTCGGTGATCAGGTAGACGCGCGCGCCCACCGACCGCAGGCTGGCGATGATCTCGGCGTGGCGCGGACGGTCCAGCACGCAGACGGTGATGGCCGAGACATCGACGCCCTTGGCCTGCGCCATCGCCGTGGCGTTTTCGGCCGGGGTCTTGTCCAGATCGATCACGCCGTCCGGATAGCCCGGACCACAGGCGATCTTGTCCATGTAGGTGTCGGGCGCGTTCAGCAGCGTGCCCTTGGGCGCCCAGGCCATAACGGCCAGCGCGTTGGCCATGGCCTTGGCGGTCAGCGTCGTGCCCTCGAGCGGGTCCAGCGCGATGTCGATGCCGGGACCTTTGCCGGTTCCCACCTTCTCGCCGATGTAGAGCATCGGGGCCTCGTCGCGCTCGCCTTCGCCGATGACGATCTCGCCGTCGATGGCCAGCTCGTTGAGGGCGTTGCGCATGGCGTCGACGGCGGCCTGGTCAGCGGCCTTCTCGTCGCCACGGCCCACAAGGCCCCAGGCGGCGATGGCGGCGGCTTCGGTCACGCGCACGGCGTCGAGCACGAGGCCACGGTCCAGCGTCTCGGAACTCATCTTGGTCTATGTCTCCCGCCCCTCTTGCAGAGGGTTTCTAGCGCAGTGTCGGAGGATTCTCAGATGCGCGCGATGCGCAACAGCCGGGGTCGCTCTAGCACAGCCGGCAGCTTTTCGATGCGATTTATCGCATCGGTGAGCACCGACTCCGCAATGGCGTGGGTGGTCAGCACGATGGGAACGCCCCCGGCGTCCTCGACCGGCTTCTGCAGGAAGCTGTCGATCGACACGCCGCATTCGGCCAGGGTCTCCGACACGGCGGCGATGACGCCGGCCTGATCCTTCACCAGCAGGCGCAGGTAGGCCTTGCCGACCCGGCGAGTCGGCGCGACGGCGACGAAGGGCTTGAGGTCGCGGGCCGGGGCCTGGAAGACGGGACGCGTGGCGCCGGTCATCACGTCGGCGATGTCGGCGGCCACGGCGGCGGCGGTCGGCCCCGAGCCGGCGCCGGGGCCCTGGATGAAGATCCGGCCGATGCGGGCGCCCTCGATGAATAGCGCGTTGAGCGCGCCGCGGGTCTCGGCCAGCGGATGGCCCTCCGGCACCAGCGAGGGGTGGACGCGCACGGCGACGCCCTCGGCGCTGAGGTCGGCCGAGGCGATCAGCCGGATGCGGTAGCCCAGGTCCCGCGCCATGCGGATGTCCAGGGCGTCGACGCCGGTGATGCCCTCGATCTCGGCCGCCGCGAAGTTGGGCGCGCAGCCGAAGGCCAGGGCGGCCAGGATCGACACCTTGTGGGCGGCGTCGAAGCCGCCGACGTCCATGGTCGGGTCAGCCTCGGCGTAGCCCATGCGCTGGGCGTCGCTGAGCACGTCGGCGAAGGCCGAGCCCTTGGCTTCCATCTCGCTGAGAATGAAGTTGCAGGTGCCGTTCAGGATGCCGGCGACGCCCCTGACCTCGTCGCCGACCATGGCCTCGCGCAGCATCTTCACCGCCGGGGTGCCGCCCATCACGGCGGCCTCGAACAGCAGCGGGACGCCGGCCGCCTCGGCCAGCACCGCCAGTTCGGCGCCGTGCTCGGCGATCAGGGCCTTGTTGGCGGTGACCACCGGCTTGCCGGCCTTCAGCGCCGCCTCGACCGCGGCCTTGGCCGGGCCGTCGGAGCCGCCGACCAGCTCGACGAAGATGTCGGTGTCCGGTGAAACAGCCAGCGCCACCGGATCATCGAACCAGGTCAGGCCCGAGATATCGACGCTGCGCGGCCGCGAGCGGGAGCGGGCCGAGACGCCGGTGACCACCGCCCTGCCGCCGGCCGGCGCGAAGTCCGGCCGCTCCGACAGGAACTGCAGCAGGCCGCCGCCGACGGTGCCGAGGCCCGCAACACCGATTTTCCAGACCTTCTGGCTCATTGCCCCGCCATGGTGTTGTGGGCCTTCGCGAGGATCTTCTCGGAGTCGGCCAGGAACTTCTTCACATTGCGGGCCGCCTGCCGGATGCGGTGCTCGTTCTCGACGAGCCCGATGCGGACGTAGCCTTCGCCGTATTCGCCAAAGCCGGTGCCCGGAGCCACGGCGACGCCGGCCTCCTCGACCAGCAGGCGGGAGAACAGCATCGAGCCGGCGTCCTTGTACTGCTCGGGCAGCTTGGCCCAGGCGAACATCGAGGCGGGCGGCGCAGGGATGTCCCAGCCGGCGCGCTTCATCGAGTCCACCAGGGTGTCGCGGCGCCCCTTGTAGATGGCGCGGATGTCGTCGACGCAGTCCTGCGGACCGTTCAGCGCGGCCGCGGCGGCCACCTGGATCGGCAGGAAGGCGCCGTAGTCGAGGTAGGACTTCACCCGAGCCAGCGCCGCGCAGATACGGGCGTTGCCGACCACCATCCCGACCCGCCAGCCGGCCATGGCGTAGGTCTTGGAGAGGCTGTTGACCTCGACCGCGATATCCTTGGCGCCCTCGACCTGCAGGATCGACGGCGGCGGATTGTTGTCGAAGTAGATTTCGCCATAGGCCACGTCGCTGATGACCAGCAGGTCGTGCTTCTTCGCCAGCGCCACCGCGTCCTTGTAGAAGTCCAGGTCCACCCACTGCGCCGTCGGGTTGGACGGGTAGCTGAGGATCAGGACGTTGGGCGGCGGCACCGAGTGCTTCACCGCCCGGCTGACTCCGGCCAGGTATTCCTCGGGCGACAGGGCCGGCACGTGGCGGATGACGCCGCCGGCCATGATGAAGCCGAAGGCGTGGATCGGGTAGGCCGGGTTGGGGCAGATGATCACATCGCCCGGCGCGGTCAGGGCCTGGGCCAGGTTGGCGAAGCCCTCCTTCGACCCGAGCGTGGCGATCACCTCGGTGTCGGGGTTCAACTTCACGCCGAAACGGCGGTCGTAGTAGCCGGCCATGGCCCGGCGCAGGCCGATGATGCCCTTGGAGGCGGAGTAGCGGCCGGCCTTGGGGTCGCGGGCGGTCTCGACCAGCTTGTCGACGATATGCTTTGGCGTCGGCATGTCGGGATTACCCATCCCGAAGTCGATGATGTCCGTCCCTTCGGCGCGCAGCTTCGCCTTGATGCGGTTCACTTCTTCGAAGACGTAGGGCGGCAGGCGCCGGATACGGTGGAATTCGGTCGTCATTTGGGGCTCGTCTGCGCCATCTGGCGCGCGCTGGAGCGAAGGTCGCGCATGGATATCCTTCGGAAAGGCTTTATCCAAGCAGGTTCAGGGAAAATCATGCCCCCGCCGCGCCGGTTTCACCTCGGCAGCGGAGGCGGGGTAGCTCGGGCGCGCAGGGCGCGGGCGTAGGCCGCCGACTCGGCCATCTCGGCGTCGGTCGGCGCGTGCACGTCCACGGCGGCGACTTCGGCGCGCAAGCGGGCGGCGAAGGCCTCGGTGTCATTGAGGCTCCAGGTCTCCTCGGCGGCGTTGCGCCGCGTGAAGAGGCCGTCCGCCTCCTGCTCGGCGACAGCATCCCTCCAGGCCTCGGCGGACCGCAGGTCGGCGGGCAGTTCGGGAATATCGGCGAAGGTCGGCCAGGGGCCCGGATCGGCGTCGGCCGCGACCACCGCCGCGCCGGCCGACGATGCGGGATCGACAGCCGCGCCGGCGCCGGGCTCGAGCGTTTCGACCGCCACGCAGGCGCACAACGTCATCGCCGCGCCCGCCAGGAGCGCAAGCCGACCGGCTCGCCAGAAAATGTGCGTGTCGCCTTCCATTTGCAGCCCGGTCTAAGCCATGATCACGGCCAGCGAAAGGCCGCTCGAAGCGCCCACGCCCCGGGAAGGAAACGACATGGCCGGCACGGACGGCAAGACCCCGCGCAAACGCAAGGCCCCGACCGGGGCGGCCGCCGCGCCGAAGACCGCGAAATCCAGGGCCGCGCCTGGCCCCAAGGCCGCTGCGCCCGGCCCCGAGGCCGCCGCCAAGGCCGCTCCTGAAGCGCCTCGCGCCGCGCCGCAGGCCGCCTCCTCGCCCTTCGAGGCCCAGGGCTTCAGCGATCCCGCCGCCTTCCTGTCGGGTGAACAGCGCGAGGCGCTGGAGAAGCTGTCGGCGAATCTCGCCCGCGCCGCCGTCACCGCCCAGGGCGCCATCGCCGAGGCCGCCCTGCGGCAGGCCGACAGCCCCGCCGCCCTGACGCCCGATCCCTTCCACGTCGGACCGGCCCTGACCGACGTCATGGGTCGGCTGGCAGCCCAGCCCGATCGGCTGCTGCGCGCTCAGGCCGACCTGTTCAGCCGCTACCTCGACCTGTGGCAGAACACCGCCCGCCGCATGGCCGGCGAGACTGTCGAGCCCGTCGTCGAGCCCGCCAAGGGGGACAAGCGTTTCAACGACCCCGACTGGGGCGCGCATCCGATGTACGACGTGATGAAGCAGTCGTACCTGCTGACCAGCAACTGGCTGAACAGTCTGGTGACCGACGTCGAGGGCGTCGATCCGCTCGAAAAGCGCCGGGTCGAGTTCTTCATGAAGATGCTGACCGACGCGATCTCGCCATCGAACTTCCTGATGTCCAACCCCGCCGCGTTGCGCGAGGCCATGTCCAGCGGCGGCGAGAGCCTGGTGCGCGGGATGGAGAATTTCGCCGCCGACCTGACGCGCGGCGGCGGCCAGCTGGCCATCAGCCAGACGGACACGGAGCAGTTCAAGGTCGGCGAGAACGTCGCCACCACGCCGGGCAAGGTCGTCTACCAGAACGACATCCTGCAGCTGCTGCAGTTCGAACCGACCACCGAGCAGGTGCACGAGATCCCGCTGCTGCTGTTCACGCCGTGGATCAACAAGTTCTACATCACCGACCTGCGGCCCGATAACAGCCTGGTCCGCTGGCTGACCGGTCAGGGCTTCACCGTGTTCGTGACCAGCTGGGTCAACCCGGACGAGACGCTCGCGGCCAAGACCTTCGAGAGCTATCTGAAGGAAGGCATCTACGACGCCACCCAGCAGGTGATGAAGCAGTGCGGGACCGACCGGGTGAACACCGTCGGCTACTGCATCGGCGGCACCCTGCTCTCCTGCGCGCTGGCCCATATGGCGGCGAAGGGCGACAAGCGGATCAGCTCGGCCACCTTCTTCGCCGCCCAGCAAGACTTCGAGGAGGCGGGCGACCTGAAGCTGTTCGTCGACGACGCCTGGCTGCGCGACATCGAGGAGACCATGGACCAGTCGGGCGGCTTCCTGCCCAGCAAGTCGATGGCCGACACCTTCAATTCGCTGCGCGGCAACGACCTGATCTGGTCGTTCTTCGTGAACAACTACCTGATGGGCAAGGAGCCCAAGCCCTTCGACCTGCTGTTCTGGAACAGCGACCAGACGCGGATGCCCAAGGCGCTGCACCTGTTCTACCTGCGCAACTTCTACAAGGACAACGCGCTGGCCAAGGGGCAGCTGGTCCTGGACGGGGTGACGCTCGACCTCGGCAAGGTGAAGACGCCGATCTACGTGCAGTCCTCGCGCGATGACCACATCGCGCCGTTCCGCAGCATCTACCGCGGGGCCAAGCTGTTCGGCGGGCCGGTGACCTTCACCATGGCCGGCAGCGGCCACATCGCCGGCGTGATCAACCACCCGGACGCGAAGAAGTACCAGCACTGGACCAACCCCGACCTGCCGGCCACGGTCGACGAGTGGCGCGCCGCCGCCGTCGAGCACCCGGGCAGCTGGTGGCCGCACTGGAGCGCCTGGCTGAAGGAACGCTCCGGCGGCCTGGTCCCGGCGCGGGACCCGAGCAAGGGCCCGCTGGGCGAACCACTGGAGGACGCGCCGGGGAGCTTTGTGAAGGTACGTTCCTGACGCCGGGCGCTGTCACTGCCGAAGCTCTGCACGCCGCCCTGCCCGGCTGGGCGGCGTTGCTGGAAGCCTGCGTCGCGGATGGCGCCTCGATCGGCTTTCTGCACCCGATGCCGGCCGACCAAGCGGAGGCCTACTGGCGCGGCGTGTCCGACGGCGTCGCCGCCGGCGACATCCTGTTGTGGGCCATCTTCGACGAAGACGGCCCCATCGGCACGATCCAGCTGCACCCGGTCGGCAAGCCCAACGGCGCGCACCGGGCCGAGATCGCCAAGCTGATGGTGCATCCTCGTGCGAGAGGGCGTGGCCTCGCGAAGCAGTTGATGGCCACCGCCGAACAGGCCGCCCGGGACCTGGGCCGCCGCCTGCTGGTGCTGGACACCGTCGAGGGCGGCGTCGCCGACGGCCTCTACCGCAAGCTGGGCTGGACCGAGGCCGGCAGGATCCCCGACTTCGCGCTGAAAAGCGGCGGCGGGTCCGAGGCGACGGTGGTGTTCTGGAAGGCGGTTTAGCGCCCTCCCTCACCGCGCCACCCTCCCGTCATCGTCGGACTTGTTCCTAGCCTGCCCTCGGGTCGGCCTCTGGCCGAGCCCGGGGAACCCATGCGTGGTGAGCGGGACGAGTGGCCCGGTGCTTCCAGCGTCTCCTTGCCGGTCGTTCGTGTTCATGGGTCGTCGGAACAAGTCCGACGATGACGGAGATATGGCGCGGCATTGCGAAGGGCTTCCGACGTCCCGACAGGCGGACCCCGTCCCGGCAAATGCGAGACTCTGGAGACAGATACTCTGGAGACAAAGCGAGACATTTGGCGACAATCGACCCCATCTCGCCCACGGCCTGCGCGGTGATTGATCCCCGCCTCTCCGCGCACGGCTAGACTCACGGCGATGCAGACCGCGCAAGCCCCTCAACCCCTTGTGTCGCAAGGACCCAAACACGGCGTCGCCCGGGCGGCTGTCCGCGCCATCGCGCGATCTATCCCCCTGCTTCCATCGGCCGAACCATCGCCACGAGGCGGCCGCGGGCTTGAACAAGGAAGTGGGAGACTCTC
>CAYTZY010000006.1:0-4775 GCA_964442795.1 uncultured Caulobacter sp. | reverse complement strand
TCTCTGCCCTGCTCAAGCGACCGCTTGAGTGTCGGCGATCACTTCAGCGACAGCTTCAGCTTCGGCCGCTCCCAGGCGATGCCGTCGCCCGGCGGCGTGACGCCGATGTCGACAGCGCTCATGCGGCGGTAGAAGCCGGCGGCCTCCGGGTTGGAGGAGATGACCACGCAGGAAGAACCCAGCGCCCTCGCCCGCGTCGCCATGGCCTCGAACAGCCTGCGGCCCAGACCCGTTCCCTGGGCGGCGTTGGCGGTGAAGAACAGGTCCAGCTCCTGGTCCGCGCCGTGCGGGATCAGGGCGAAGAAGCCCACGATCGCGCCGCTGTCCTCGACCAGCCAGACCTCATGCGGCCCCTCCGGCACGCTCCAGGTCTCCGCATAGGCGACGATCATCGCCCGCGCCGCCGGCCGCTCGTAGCCGTTGCTGGTCGCCATCAGCGCCCGCAGGGACGCCGTGTCGGCGGGGATCGCCCGCCGCAGGGTCACAGGCCGGCGGCCTCGGGCAGGCCGAGCATCAGGTTCATGTTCTGCACCGCCGCCCCGGACGCGCCCTTGCCGAGGTTGTCGAGCAACGCCACCAGCCGCGCCTGGCCGGTCGACTCCGCGCCGAACACGAAGAGCTTCATCCGGTTGGTGTTGTTGAGCTGTTCCGGATCGAGCGTCTTGACCGCGACGGCCTCCTCCAGCGTCGCCACCTCGACGAAGGCTTCCCCATGATAGGCCTCGGCGAGCGCGGCGTGGACGTCCTTCAGCGACGGGGCGCTGCCCATCAGGGAGAGGTGCAGCGGAACCTCGACGATCATGCCCTGGCGGTAGCGGCCGACAGCCGGCGCGAACAGCGGCCGGGTGAGCAGGCCGGAATGGATGCGCATCTCGCCGACGTGCTTGTGCTCCAGGCCCAGGGCGTAGATGCGGTAGGCGACCGGCGTCCAGGTGGGGCTTTCGACGTCCTCGAACTCGGCGATCATCGGATTGCCGCCGCCCGAATAGCCGCTGACGGCGTTGATGCTGACCGGCCAGTCCTGTGGCATCAGGCCGGCGGCGACCAGCGGCCGGACCAGGGCGATGGCGCCGGTCGGATAGCAGCCGGGGTTGGAGACCCGCGTCGAGCCCGCCACGGCGGCGCGCTGGCCCGGGCTCATTTCCGGAAAGCCGTAGGTCCAGCCTTCGGCCGTGCGGTGCGCGGTCGAGGCGTCGATGATCCGGGCCGAGGGGTTGGTGACCATGGCCACCGCTTCCTTCGCCGCGTCATCCGGCAGGCAGAGGATCGAGACATCGGCGGCGTTCAGCAGTTCGGCGCGGGCGCCGGCGTCCTTGCGCTTCTCATGGGCGATGGACAGCAGCTCGATGTCCTTGCGGCCGGCCAGCCGCTCGCGGATCTGCAAGCCCGTGGTGCCGGCTTCGCCGTCGATGAAGACCCTGGGAGTGGCCATCCGGTGTTTCCTTGCGTGGTTCGAGACGCGCTACGCGCTCCTCACCATGACGAGCTTTGTTGGAGCCCACCCACCTACGTCATCCTGAGGAGCGAGCCTCAAGCGAGCGTCTCGAAGGACGCACGGGGCAAACAAGAAAAAGGGCGCCCCGGTTGCCCGAAGCGCCCTTTCGCAAAACAGGTTCGCGAACGACTAGCGCTTCGAGAACTGGAAGCTGCGGCGGGCCTTGGCCTTGCCGTACTTCTTGCGTTCGACGACGCGGCTGTCGCGGGTCAGGAAGCCGTGCGGCTTCAGGACCGGACGCAGGGTCGGTTCGAAGTAGGTCAGGGCCTTGGAGATGCCGTGACGCACGGCGCCGGCCTGGCCGCTGAGGCCCGAGCCTTCAACCGAGACGATGACGTCGAACTGGCCGACCCGGTCGGTGACCTGGAACGGCTGGGCGATCATCATGCGCAGCACGGGACGGGCGAAGTAGATCTCCTGGTCACGACCGTTGATCGTGATGGTCCCCTTGCCGGGCTTGATCCACACGCGGGCGACCGCGTTCTTGCGCTTGCCGGTCGCGTAGGAGCGACCCTGGGCGTCGACCTTGCGCTCGGCCGGGGCGACGGCGGGGTTCGACGAGAGGCCTTGCAGGGCCTCGAAACCTTGGGCTTCGGCCATGACTTATTGGCTCCGGATGTTCTTGCTGTTGCGCTCGGCGAACGCGACGGGCTCGGGGTTCTGAGCCTGATGAGTGTGCTCGGCGCCGTTGAAGATGCGCAGGTGCGTCATCTGGGCCCGGGCCAGCGGGCTTTCCTTCGGCAGCATGCGCTCGACGGCCTTCTCGAGCACGCGCTCGGGGAAGCGGCCGGCCAGTTGCTTGCCGGCGGTGATCGACTTGACGCCGCCCGGGTGACCGGTGTGGCGGTAGTAGATCTTCTGGTCGAGCTTGCGGCCCGTGAACTTCACCTTGTCGGCGTTGATCACGACGACATAGTCGCCGCAGTCGACGTGCGGGGTGTAGTCGGGGCGGTGCTTGCCGCGAAGACGCATGGCGATGAAGGACGCGAGACGGCCGACAACGGCGTTCTCGGCGTCGATCACGATCCACTTCTTCTCGACCTCGGCGGGCTTCAACGAAGCCGTGGTCTTCATCATGGGACAGATCCGTATTGCGAGCGGGAACGAGCGGCCCCCGACGTGAGGGCGGGGCAATACCCGCGCCCTGCCGGGCTGTCAACAGATGATGCGCGGCGATCTGGCGCAAAGCCCTGCGACGCAAGGGTTTGCAGGGAGTGGTATTATAATACCGCACGCCAGTTCCGCGCTTCAGGGCCGCCGCACACGCCAGGCGAAGCTGGTGGCCGCCGCCAGAAGGATCACGGCGCCGGCCTGGTGCAGGACGCCGAGCCAAAGCGGTACGCCGGCCATCAGGGTGGCGATGCCCAGAATCGCCTGCATCACCGTCACGCCGAGGGCGACCAGGGCGAGCACACGCGCTTCCGGCGGCAGATAGCGGGCGCGCCAGGCCATGACGGCCATGACGATGGCCCCGGCGAAGAGCAGGTAGGCGCCCAGCCTGTGGTGCAGCTGCACCGAGGCCTGGTTGTGGGCGATGGTCGCCCACAGGCTGTCGCCGGCGTAGTCGCGCGGGATCAGCGCCCCGTTCATCAGCGGCCAGTCATTGAAGATGTAGCCCGCATCCGCGCCGGCCACGAGGGCGCCCAGCAGGCTCTGAAAGAGGACCGCGCCCAGGAAGAGCCAGCCGATGACCCGCCAGCGCGTCGGGTTCTCCTGCCGCGGCGACCCGTGCCAGGCGTCGAGGCCCGTCCAGACGAGCATCACGAACAGGGCCAGCGCCAGACCGAGGTGCGTGGCCAGGCGCTCCGGCGCGACCGAGACCCGGTCGGCCAGGCCGCTGGACACCATCCACCAGCCGATGGCGCCCTGCAGGCCGCCCAGGCCCAGCATCGCCCCGCAGCGCCAGATCAGGCGCTTGGGAATCTCGCGGCGGATCAGGAAGACCGCGAACGGCAGTGCGAACGCCAGCCCGATGAGGCGGCCGAGCAGCCGGTGGCCCCATTCCCACCAGTAGATGCCCTTGAACTCGTTCAGGCTCATGCCGCGGTTCAGCTGGGTGTACTGGGGGATGACCTTGTACTTGGCGAACTCGGTCTGCCACGCCTGCTCGGACATCGGCGGCACGGCGCCGGTGACCGGCTTCCACTCGGTGATCGAAAGGCCGGATCCGGTCAGGCGCGTCGCGCCGCCCACCACGACCATGGCCAGGACAAGAGCGGCCACGGCGAACAGCCAGACCGCGACCGGACGGGACCGGTCGGAACGCAGGAACGAAGTCATCGCCGCCTCGGCTGGGCCCCGTGGTCGGGGCGGATAATCGGCAGCGAGTACCTAAGCCGGACCCGCTCCGGGGTCCAGAGCGGTGACGCGATCGCGATCCGCTGTCATGGTGTCGGCGATGTCGGAACCGGGCCTCTTCGCCGTTGCTGTGATCGGGTTGCTGGCCGGCGTGCTGGCGCGCGCCCTCGTGGGCGGCCGGCGGTCAATATTCGCCTGCCTGGGCCTGGGCCTGGCGGGCGCGCTGGTCGGCAGCGCGACGGCCGGCCTGCTGGGCCTGCGAGTGGACGGCGCGCCGGCCGTCGCCCTCGCGGCGCTGACGGGCGCCACGGCCTTGCTGGCGGTCCTCGGCCTGATCCCGAACCGTTGAGGCGGCGCGCCGCGTGGAACCGCGCAGGCCCCCACACTGTTCACTGGAGGCCCGATCACGGGGCTGGAGGAGAATTACATGGGCTGGATCGTCGCAATTCTGGTCGGCATCGCCGCGGGCTGGCTGGCCGAGAAGATCATGGGCCGCGATCACGGGCTGCTGACCAACCTGGTCGTCGGCATCATCGGCGGCCTGATCGGCGGCTTCATCGCGACCCAACTGAACATCGGCGTCAGCGGCCTGCTGGGCAGCCTGATCTTCGCGACCCTGGGTGCGGTGATCCTGCTGTTCATCCTTGGCCTCTTCAAACGGCGCTAGGCTCGCTCTATGTCGAAGGCGGCGCGAGGCGATCGCGCCGCCGGAGGCAGCATGAACCCGCGACTGAAGAAGCTCATCGGAACGCTGGCGATGCTGGTGTTCCTGTTCGCCTACGTCGTGGCGGCGCTGGCGGTGGCCGATCACCTGCCGGGCCACTGGGCGGTGCAGCTGGCCTACTACGTCGTCGTCGGCACGGCCTGGGGTCTGCCGCTGATCCCGCTGATGAAGTGGATGAACCGCTAGCCGGCGGCGGAAAACGGTGGTCGGAGCGACAGGATTCGAACCTGCGACCCCTTGACCCCCAGTCAAGTGCGC
>CAYTZY010000005.1:43599-64235 GCA_964442795.1 uncultured Caulobacter sp. | reverse complement strand
GGTGTCACGGATGTCCCCGAACGCCTGTCACGGATGTCTCCGGTCCAAACACCCACGAGGGGGAGGAAACACAACCCCCTACCCCAGCACCGTCTTGCCGTTCTTCACCACGGTGACGCCGCGGTCCTTCACACGGGCCTCGAAGGAGACGACGTCGCCGTCCTTCCACATATCGACGCTGATCGTCTCGCCGGGGAAGACCGGGCTGGAGAACCGCACCTGGTGGCTCTTGATCCGCGAGGGGTCGAAGTCGGCATAGGCCTGGAGCACGGCGCGGCAGGTGATGCCATAGGTGCACAGGCCGTGCAGGATCGGGCGCGGAAAGCCTGCCGCCTTCGCGATGCCGGGATCGGAGTGCAGCGGGTTGCGGTCGCCGCTCAGCCGGTAGATCAGCGCCTGGTCCGGCTTGGTGGGGATGTCGACCGTCATGTCGGGACTGCGGGTCGGAACTTCGTGCGCTTCAGGCGCGCCGTCCGCAGGGCCGCCGAAATTGCCGTCGCCCCGGGCGAAGGTCGAGCCGGTCAGGGTGGCGATCTTCTCGCCGGTCTTCGCGTCCTTCAGGACAGTCTCGTTGTAGATGACCGCGCCCTTGTCGCCCTTGTCGTAGGCGCCGATGATCCGGCCCTCGGCGGTGATGGAGGCCTCGGTCGGAAAGGTCTTGTGGAACTCGACCTTCTGCTCGCCGTGGACGACCAGCAGGAAGTTGATGCCCATCTTGCCGACGCTGGGACCCGCGCCCCAGGCGACCGTGGTGGCCATGGTCGGTACGGCCTTGAGGCCGCTCTCGTAGACGAACTTCAGCTCCTGCTCGTTCATCGGGTCGTTCCCGAGCCCGATGCCCAGGGCGTAGAGCATGGTTTCCTTCTCGGTCCAGGCGAACGGCTGGGGTTCGCTGGTCAGCGACAGAATCTCTGGGTAGGCGATGGGCATCGGCGTCGTCCCGGGGGTTTATGGTTGATTTTCTTGCCCCGATTGAACCCGCTTCACCCTAGGGAGCGCAAGACGGGTGGTTGCATTGCCGCGTTCCACGGGATCGGCTAGAAGCGCCGCCTCGACCTTCCTGCGCGGCCGGACGTCGCCCGCGCGCCTCCACAAGAGACTAGAATGGCCACCGAACAAGCTCCCCCCGCCGGCGTCACCGGTCAGCTCCAGTTCTACACGGTCCCCGAGCCGCTCAGCCGCGATGCGCACGGCGGCCTGGCCGTCCAGCAGCTGGAGCGCCCGTTCGCGTTTGCCGAGCAGGGCCACGTCGTGCCGCTGACCGTGGCCGAGTTCGGCTTCGCCGCGGTGAGCTACCCGATCATCTTCGGCGGCGCGAGCTACATGCCGCTGGCGGTGATGGGCATCAACGGCGGCGAGAACATGTTCGTGAAGGACGGGACCTACACCGTCGGCGCCTACGTCCCCGCCTACACCCGTCGCTACCCGTTCGTGCTGGCCGCCGACGAGTCCCAGAGCCGTCTGGTCGTCTGCATCGAGCGCAACGCCGAGATCTTCTGCGACAAGAGCAAGGCCGGCAGCGTGCCGCTGTTTACGCCGACCGGCGAGCCGTCGGAGTACACCGCCAACGCCATCAAGTTCTGCGAGGACTTCGAGACCGAGCGCCGCCGCACCGAGGCGTTCGTGGCCGTGCTGACGCAGCTGGACCTGTTCCACACGCGCGAGGCCATCTACCAGCAGCCCAACGGCGACGGCACCTTCACCCCGGTGAAGATGGCCGAGTACTTCGCCGTCTCGGAAGAGAAGCTGAACGCCCTGCCGGCCGACAAGCTGGTCGAGCTGCGCGACAGCGGCGCCCTGGAAAAGATCTACAACCACCTGACCTCGCTGGTCGGCTGGGACCGCCTGATCGCCATCGCCACCGAGCAGGCGATGCTGCGCCAGCTGAAGGCCGCTAACGGCGCCTGAGCTGGACGGTCGCTGATTTGATCAAGGGCTCCGCCGCTGGCGGGGCCCTTTTTCGTTGGATGCGTTGGCCGCCCACCGGGATGCGCCCTGCGTCCTTCGACACGCCGCGGAGTTTATCCTCGGGCGCGCGCGCCGCGCGACCCGGGGGCGGCTGCTCAGGATGACTGGGAAAGAAAGCTGCCCACCATAGTCGTGCTGAGCAGCGGTCGCAGACCGCGTGTCGAAGCACGCAGGGGACAAAGCCACGCACGATCTCAGCGCGCGAACACGCTCCGGGTCAGGCAGGAGAAGACCAGCCGGCCAGCCTCGTCGAGCAGGTCGTGCTGGGCGATGACGATGCCCTTGTCGTCGCCGACAGGGTCCTTGCCCATGATGGTCATCCGCCCCCGCAAGAGCTCGCCGGGCGGCGGATTGCGCGCCCAGCGCAGGGCGTCGACGCCCAGCCGCTTGGTCATCGGCCAGTCGGCGCTGGCCTGCTCGTCCAGCCGCGACCAGATGGCGAACAGCATGGCGTCGGGCGCGCCGCCATCGGTGTCCCAGCCGGGGGCGAAGGCGCGGGCGAAGGCCTCGAGGGCCGCCGGATCGACCACGGCGGCGCCGAGGTTGACCACCATGCCGACCTGGATCTCGTCAAAGCTTGCGGGCAAGACTCAGGGCTCCGGTGAGATGCGGACCAGCAGCTTGCCGTCATGCGCGCCGGTGAACAGCAGTTTCACGGCCTCGGCGGCGTTTTCCAGCCCGTCGACCACATGCGCCTTCCATTTGATCTGCCCGCTCATCACCGCCGGCGCCAGTTCGGATATGGCTTCCATGGCGCGCGGGATGAAGTCGATGACGATGAAGCCGCGGATCATCAGCCGGTGCATCAGGACGCGGCCGAAGTCGGTGGGGCCGGCGGCGACGCCCTCGCTGTTGTAGCCGCTGATCATGCCGCAGAGCGCCACCCGGCCGAAGTTGTTCATCCGGCTGATGACCGCGTCCATGATCGCGCCGCCGACGTTCTCGAAGTTGACGTCGATGCCGTTCGGGCAGAGCCGGTCCAGCGCCGCCCCGACGTCCTCGTTCTTGTAGTCGATGGCTCCGTCGAACCCGAGCTCGTCGGTCAGCCAGGCGCACTTCCGGGGGCCACCGGCAATGCCTATGACCCGCGCGCCGCGCATCTTCGCCAGCTGGCCGGCGATCGAGCCCACGGCGCCGGCGGCGGCCGAGACGACGACGGTCTCGCCGGGCTTGGGCTGTCCAAAGTCGTTCAGGCCATACCAGGCGGTCAGGCCTGTGGCGCCCAAAACGCTCATGAAGGCGGTCAGGGGCACGCCCGGCAGCAGCGGCACGGGGCTGAGCGTCGCCTCATGGGCGATGGTGTGGCTCTGCCAGCCCGACAGTCCGGCGTTGACCACCGTGCCTTCGGGATAGCGCTCCGAGCGGCTGGCCTCGACCACGCCGAGCGTCCCGCCACGCATGACCTCGTTCAGGCCGACCGGCGGCAGGTACTGGTCCTGGTCGCTCATCCAGATGCGGTTGGTTGGATCCAGCGACAGATAGATGTTGCGGACCAGCACCTCGCCGTCCTCCAGCGCCCGGATCGGCGTCTCGACGAACTCCAGGTCCCCGGGCGCGATCTCCCCGACCGGACGTTTGCGGAGAATCCACTGGCGATTGACGGACATGCGCGTCTCCCTGTTTGGCCAAGGATCATGGCGCGGCCCTTGGGGAAGTCGAGGGGGGTGAGCGCGATTGCTGTGGCAGGGGACCCGCGCCGCGCCATATAGACGGGTATGAGCCGCCTTCTCGCCGCCCTTCTGGGCCTCATCGCGCTGCTGGCCCCGATCCATGCCGCCGCCGCGCCGGTCGATACGGGTCACCTGGAGGCTGAGCTGGTCGCCCAGGAACGCGGCGCCGTCCCCGGCGGGACGGTCTATGTCGCCCTGCGCCAGAAGATCGACAAGGGCTGGCACACCTACTGGCGCAACCCCGGCGACTCCGGCGAGCCGACGACGATCCAGTGGACCCTGCCGGCCGGCTGGCAGGCGGGCGACATCGTCTGGCCGACCCCGGCGCGGATGCCGATCGGACCGCTGCTGAACTACGGCTACACCGGCGAGGTGCTGTTGCCGGTCCCGATCCAGGTTCCTGCGACGGCCCGGGTCGGTTCGACGGCGACCCTGAAGGCGGACGTCACCTTCCTGGTCTGCGAGCTGACCTGCGTGCCCGAGTACGCCAGCCTGACCCTGACCGTACCGGTGGTCGCCGACGCGCCAGGCACTGATCCGTCCTGGGGCGACAAGGTCGCCGCCACCCTGGCGGCCGCGCCGCGGGCCGCGGGGCTGGCCGCCGTCTACGCCGTGGACGGCGATGCCGTACGGCTGGCCGTCACCGGAGGACCGCTGAAGGGCGCGGACCTGTCGCGGGCCTACTTCTTTCCGTTCGACGCCACCGTGCTCGATCACGCCAAACCCCAGCCCATCGAGCGGGGCGCCGACGGACTGACGCTGAGCCTGCCGGCAGGGATCGCCGTCAGCGCGGGCCAGACGCCGCCGACCCTCGCCGGGGTGCTGTCGCTGGGCGACCGGGCCTTCGAGGTCTCGGCGACGCCGGGCGCCGTCCCGGCCGGCGCACGGGGTGGCGGGACCCTGCCGCCGGCGCCGCTCGAGGGCCATGACCCGACGACCGCCGGGCCCGGCCCCGCCATCGGCCTGCCGCTGGCCCTCGCCTTCGCCTTCCTCGGCGGGCTGATCCTCAACCTGATGCCCTGCGTGTTCCCGGTGCTGTCGATGAAGGCCGCCGCCCTGGCCGGCCACGCGCACGAACCCCGCGCCGCCCGGATGCAGGGCCTCGCCTACCTGTCGGGCGTGCTGGTCACCTTCCTGACCCTTGCCGGGGCGCTGATCGCGCTCAAGGCCGCAGGCCAGGCCATCGGCTGGGGCTTCCAGTTGCAGTCGCCGGCCATGGTCGCGGCGCTGGCGCTGGTCATGCTGCTGGTGGCGCTGAACCTGTCGGGCGTGTTCGAGGCGGGGTCCTCGCTGCAGGGGGCGGGCGCGGGCGCCGCCTCGCGCGGAGGTCTGACCGGCAGCTTCATGACCGGCGTTCTGGCCGTGGTCGTGGCCGCGCCCTGCACCGCGCCCTTCATGGCCTCGGCCATGGGCTTCGCCCTGACCCAGGAGGCCTGGCTGTCGCTGCCGGTGTTCGCGGCCCTGGGCCTGGGCCTGGCCGCGCCGTTCGTGCTGCTGTCCTTCGCCCCCGCGCTGCTCCGCCGCATGCCCAGGCCCGGGCCGTGGATGGAGACCCTGCGCCACGTCCTGGCCTTCCCGATGTACGGCGCCGTCGCCTGGCTGGTCTGGGTGCTGGCCCAGCAGACCGGGCCCGCGGGACTGGCGCTGGCGCTGACCGCCGGGGTTCTGGCCGCCTTCGCCGCCTGGCTCTGGGGCCTCGCGCAGCGCCGCCCGCCGGCGCCGATCGTGCGCGGCCTTGCCGCCGTGCTGGCCATCGGCGTGGTCGCCCTGACCGGCCTCCTGACCATGCAGGCGCCGGCGAGGACCGCCGCCGCCGGGCAGGGCGCCGGAGAGGCCGCCGAGGTCCCGAGCGAGCCCTGGTCGCCGGACCGGGTGGCCGCCCTGCGCGCCGAGGACCGTCCTGTGCTGGTCAACTTCACGGCCGCATGGTGCGTGACCTGCCAGGTCAATGAGCGCACCTCGCTGTCCACGCGGACGGTCGCCGAGGCGCTGACGCGCACCAATGCCGTCTATCTGAAGGCCGACTGGACCCAACGCGATGGCGTCATCGCCGCGGCCCTGGCCGAGCATGGCCGGGCCGGGGTCCCGCTCTACCTTGTGTATGGCGCAGGCGGGGCTGAGCCCGTCATACTGCCGCAGCTGTTGACCGAAGGGATGGTTGCCGAAGCCCTCGACAACGCCGCCGCCCGATCGCCCGCCGCCGAAGTGGCCGCCAACTAGGGAGCTTGCCATGACCCTGACCCGCCGATCCGCCCTGGCCCTTCCGGCCCTCGTCCTGTTCCCGACCGCCGTCCTGGCCGCGCCCGCGCCGGCCTTCTCGCTGAAGGACGCCGACGGAAAGACCCGCACCCTCGCCGAGTTCCGCGGCAAGGTCGTGGTCCTCGAATGGATCAACGAGGGCTGCCCCTATGTGAAGAAGCACTACACGGGGAACATGCAGGCCACCCAGAAGGCCGCGCTGGCCGACGGCGCGGTCTGGCTCAGCGTCTGCTCCTCGGCGCCCGGCCAGCAGGGCCATGTCGACGGGGTCGGCGCCAAGCGCTTCATCGCCGACAAGGGCGCCGCGCCCACGGCATTCCTGCTCGATCCGACCGGCGTCGCGGGCAAGGCGTACGGGGCCAAGACCACGCCGCATATGTACATCGTCGATAAGGTCGGCCAGCTGGTCTACCAGGGCGGCATCGACGACAAGCCGACCGCCAACGTGGCCGACATCGCCGGCGCCACCAACTATGTGAAGGCCGCGCTCGCCGACCTGAAGTCCGGCCGCCCGGTGAAGGTAGCGTTCAGCAAGCCCTACGGCTGCGCGGTGAAGTACGCTTGATCTCGTTGCGTCCTTCGACACGCCGCTTCGCGGCTGCTCAGGATGACGTGTTCAGAAGGCTACCCACCGACGTCATGCTGAGCAGCGCCGCAGGCGCGTGTCGAAGCACGCACCAGGCCGGCCTCGTCAGATCCCGGACGTGACGCTCGCCGGGGTGGTGATCACCTCGACGTTGTCGCGCAGCAGCCAGACCATCTCCCGCAGGGCGGCGTCGCGGGCCTGCGGGTCGGCGGCCGCCTCGACCTGGCCCAGCCGCACGGGCAGGTCCTGGGCGATGCCGCGCAGGATGCATTTGAGGTCGCCGTCCGTGCCCCGCTCGGCCAGCAGGTGATGGGCCTTCATGTCCAGCGCGGTCAGCGTCGCCAGCTCGGTCTTGAAGGCCGCGAAGCCTTCCAGCGCGCCGGTCTGGCCGCGCCAGCCCTCGACCTGGGTCTTCAGGACGCCGGCCCTGGCGACGATGTCGGCGAACAGTGGTTCGGCCATCAGTGGCGAGGCCGGGGCGCTCACGGCGGCGGCCGGGCGCAAGGTCGCGCCGTCGCCCGGGGCGGCGAAGGCCAGCCAGAGGGTTGCGGTGACGGCGATGGCGTCGCAGGACATGGGCCGCGCCTCGTGATTGCAGGAGTCCCCCCAGTTACGCGGCGCATGGTAAACGGGCCTTTACCGCCGGAGTGCGCATGACCGATCTCGCCGCCGCCTGGACCGCCCTCGAGGCGGCCGCCCGCACCGATTCGAAGACCCGGATCGTCGACCTGTTCGCGGCCGAGCCGGATCGTCTGGCGCGGCTGTCGGTCGAGGTCGCGGGTTTGACCCTTGATCTCAGCAAACAGCCGTGGAGCGCCGCCGGCCTGACCGCTGCCCTTGATCTGGCCCGCGCCGCCGGGGTCGAGGCGCGCCGCGACCGGCAGTTCGCGGGCGAGGTCATCAACGTCACCGAAAAGCGGGCCGTACTGCACATGGCGCTGCGCGCCCCCGACGGCGCAGACTGGAAAGCGGTCGGAAAGCCGGTCTCGGCCGGGGTCGAGGCGGTGCGCAAGGCCATGGCCGCGTTCGTCGCCGACGTCCGCGAGGGCCGCCTGCGCGGCGCGACGCGCAAGGCTTTCACCACCGTGCTGCACATCGGCATCGGCGGGAGCGACCTCGGCCCCCGGATGGTCTGGCGGGCGCTCAAACCCCTGGTCCCGCAGCTCGACGTCGCCTTCGTCGGCAACGTCGACCCCGCCGACATCGCCGCCGCCATGGCCCGGCTGGACCCGGAGACGACGCTGGTCGTGGTCGCCTCCAAGACCTTCACCACCCAGGAGACCATGGCCAACGCCGCCGCCGCCAGGGCCTGGCTGCGCGGTGCGCTGGGCGAGGGCGCCGACAGCCACTTCGCCGCCTGCTCGACCAACCTGGAGGCCTGCGCCGCCTTCGGCATTCCGGCCAGCCGCGTGTTCGGGTTCGAGGACTGGGTCGGCGGGCGCTACTCGATCTGGTCGGCGGTCGGGTTGTCGGCCGCCATCGGTCTGGGCTGGGACGCCTTCTCGGGCTTCCTCGCCGGCGCGGCAGCGATGGACGAGCACTTCCGCACCGCGCCGCTGGACCGCAACGCCCCGGTGCTGCTGGCCCTGGCCCATGTCTTCAACCGCAACGGCCTCGGCCGGCCCGTGCGGGTGGTCGAGCCCTATGCCGAGCGGCTGGGCCTGCTGGCCGCCTATCTGCAGCAGCTGGAGATGGAGTCGAACGGCAAGCGGGTCACCGAGGCGGGGACGCCGGTCAGTCACGCCACCTCCACCGCCGTGTTCGGCAACGCCGGCACCAACGACCAGCACGCCTTCTTCCAGATGCTGCACCAGGGCACGGACATCATCCCCGTGGACTTCGTCGCCGTCGCCCGGGCCGAGGAGGGCCCGCCGCGCCAGCACGCCATCCTGCTGGCCAACGCCATCGCCCAGGCGCAGGCCCTGATGTCCGGCAGCGCCAACGCCGCCGAGCCGCACCGCCACTTCCCGGGCGACCGGCCGTCCAGCTTCATCCTGCTCGACCGCCTTACTCCGCACGCCCTGGGCGCCCTGCTGGCGCTCTATGAGCACAAGGTCTTCGTCGAGGGGACGCTCTGGGGTGTCGACAGCTTCGACCAGTGGGGCGTGGAGCTGGGCAAGACGCTGGCCGGCAAGGTGCTGGCCGAACTGGAGGGCGGCGAGGCCGGGACTCATGATCCGTCGACGGCGGCGCTGATCGGACGCTTGCGGGGGTAGGGTCTTATAACCCCGCCGTCATCGTCGGACTTGTTCCGACGACCCATGAACACAAGCAATGGTGAGGAGGCGTCGGAAGCGCGGAGCCTTGCTGGTCACACTCACCACGCATGGGTCGTCGGAACAAGTCCGACGATGACGGAGATGGGTGCATATGCGCTGACGGGCTGCATGGCGACTTCACCCGCTAGCCCTCCGCTCATCTTTCCCCTATACCCCCGCTCCGATGACCCGCACCGCGCACCACCATCACGCCTGCCACGCCATCCCTCGCGGGACGGATCGGGTTCGCGCGGCCTGACGGCCAGACGCACACCCTCCGGCCCCGCCCGACGCGGATGGGGCCACGACGGCTCCATCCGACCCGCAAAGTCCTGATGTAGAGCCGCCCGATGACGCAAGAGACCTTCCGACCCGAAGCCCGCGCGCCACGCGGTTTCGCCGACAAGCGCGCCGCCACCCTGCGCGCCGAGCGGCGGATCGTGGAGGCGGTGTCCAAGGTCTACGAACTGTGGGGTTTCGAGCCGCTCGACACCGGGGCCTTCGAGTACGCCGACGCCCTGGGCAAGTTCCTGCCCGACAGCGACCGGCCCAACGAGGGCGTCTTCGCGCTGCAGGATGACGACGAGCAGTGGATGGCCCTGCGCTACGACCTGACCGCGCCGCTGGCCCGGTTCGCGGCCCAGAACTGGGAGACCCTGCCCAAGCCGTTCCGTCGCTACGCCTTCGGGCCGGTCTGGCGCAACGAGAAGCCGGGGCCGGGCCGCTTCCGCGAGTTCATCCAGTGTGACGCCGACACCGTCGGCTCGGCCCGCCCCGAAGCCGACGCCGAGATCATCGCCATGGCGGCGGCGGGGCTCGAGGCGGCCGGGCTGGCCAGGGGCCAGGCGGTGCTGAAGTTCTCCAACCGCAAGATCCTCGACGGGGTCATGGTCGCCGCCGGCGTCGCCGAGGGCCGTCAGAAGCTGACCGTGCTGCGGGCGCTCGACAAGCTGGACCGGCTTGGCCGGGACGGGGTCCGCGATCTGCTCGGCAAGGGGCGGCTGGACGAGTCGGGGGCCTTCACGCCCGGCGCCGAGCTTTCGACTGCGGCAGCCGGCCTGGTGCTCGACTTCCTCGACATGGCCGTGGCCGGCGCGCCGCTGGACCAGCTGGCCGCCGCGCCGTTCGCCCAGGCTGACGCCGCCATGGAAGGCTTCCGCGAGCTGGAGGCGATCATCGCCGCGCTCAAGGGCCTCGGCATTGACGACACCCAGGCCGTCTTCGATCCCTCGATCGTGCGCGGGCTGGAGTACTACACCGGCGCGGTGTTCGAGGCTGACCTGCTGATCGAGACGCCGGACGAGAAGGGCAATCCGGTCCGCTTCGGCTCCATCGGGGGCGGGGGGCGCTACGACGACCTGGTCGCCCGCTTCACCGGCGAGCGGACGCCGGCGACCGGCTTCTCCTTCGGCGTGTCGCGGCTGGCGGCGGCGCTGAAGGCGGCCGGACGCGAGGCGGCCGGCGAGGGGCGCGGTCCGGTGGTGATCATCGCCTTCGACCAGGCCCGCATGGCCGACTACTTCGCGGTGGCGGGGGAGCTGCGCGGCGCCGGCATCGCCGCCGAGGTCTATCTGGGGACCTCCGGCATGCGGCCGCAGATGAAATACGCCGACCGCCGGCTGGCGCCCGCCGCCGTCATCATCGGCGAGGACGAGTTCGCGGCCGGCACGGCCACGGTCAAGGATCTGGACCTCGGCCGCGACCTGTCCAAGGGCGTCACTGACAACGCCGCCTGGAAGGCCGAGCGGCCGGGTCAGCAGACCGTCGCCCGCGCCGACCTGGTCGCCACCGTCCGCAAGATCGTCGAGGCCGCGCGATGAGACTGGAGCCCGCTGTTCCGCAGGGCGCGCTGTCCGCAATCCGGGCGCCGTTCGCCGACGCCGGCGCGACGCCGGTCGACGTGGCCGTGCTGCTGCCGCTGGCCCTGCTGCTCGAACTGTCGGGCGAGGCGATGCGCCCGCGCCTGTTCGTGGTCCAGGCCGAGGGCGGCGAGGAGCTGGCCCTGCGGCCCGACTTCACCATCCCCGTGGCCCGGGCCCACATCGACGGCGGCGCCGCCGAGGGTCGCTACGCCTACGAGGGCAAGGCGTTCCGCGCCGCCCCGGCCGGCTCGCAGCGGGCCGAGGAATTCCTGCAGATCGGCGTCGAGGTGTTCGGCAACGGGGATCCGGCCGTGTCGGACGCCGAGGTGGCGGCCCTGGCCTGGCGGTCGGCGGCGGCGGGCGGTCGCGACGACTTGACCGTGACCTTCGGCGATATCGCGCTGTTCGGCGCCTTCATCGACAGCCTGGCCCTGGCGCCTGCGCTGGCGGCGCGGCTCAAGCGTCTGTTCACCCGGCCGCGCCTGCTGGCCGCCGAGCTGGACCGCGCCGACGCCGGCGAGACCGGCGAGCGGATCGTCAATCCGCTGGAAGGCGTGCCGGAGGGCCAGGGGCCCGAGGCGCTGCGCCAGCTCTGGGCCATCGCCGGCATCGAGCCGGTCGGGACCCGGCCGCCGGAAGAGATCGTCCGCCGTCTGGCCGACCGGGCCGAGGCCTCGCGCACGCCCAGCCTGTCGCCCGCCGAAGCCGCCGCCGTGCGCGGCTTCCTGGCCGTGTCGGGTGCGCCCGAGGCGGCTCTGGCCGAGGTTCGGCGGCTGGCCGGTCCGTCCACGGCGGCGCTTGATGCGGCCACGGAGGGCTGGGCGCGGCGCCTGGCCGGACTGGCCGAGCGCGGCGTGCCCGCCGACCGGGTGACCTTCGCCGCCGCCTTCGGACGGGCCTTCGGCTACTATGACGGCGCCCTGTTCGAGGTGCGCAGCGCAGCCCTTGGCGGCGAGCGCCCTGTCGCGGCCGGCGGACGCTACGACGGCCTGCCGGCGCGGCTCGGCGCGGCCACGGCGCTGGGCGCAGTGGGCTGCATGGTTCGCCCGGCGCGAGCCTTCGCGGGAGGCATGGAATGAGCGGTCCCCTTATCCTGGCCGTCCCGTCCAAGGGGCGCCTCAAGGAGCAGGTCGACGCCTGGCTGGCCGACGCGGGCTTGCCGCTGTCGGCCCCGTCCGGCGGGCGCGGCTACACCGCCCGCATCGCCGCCCTGCCGTCGGTCGAGGTGCGGCTGCTGTCGGCCTCCGACATCGCCTCGGCGCTGGACAGCGGCGAGGTCCACCTGGGCGTCACCGGCGAGGACCTGCTGCGTGAGCAGATCGCCGATCTCGACAACCGCGTCGCGCTGTTGCGCGCGCTCGGGTTCGGCCGCGCCGACCTGATCGTCGCCGTGCCGCGCGGCTGGCTGGACGTCGACACCATGGCCGACCTGGAGGAGGTGGCCCACCTGCATCTGGTTCGCACCGGTCGCCGTCTGCGGGTGGCGACCAAGTACATCGCCCAGACCCGGGCCTTCTTCACGAAGAACGGCGTGGCCGACTACCGCATCGTCGAGTCGGGCGGCGCGACCGAAGGGGCCCCGGCCTCCGGCGCGGCGGAGATCATCGTCGACATCACCACAACCGGCGCCACCCTGGCCGCCAACCATCTGAAGATCCTCAGCGACGGCGTGATCCTCAAGAGCCAGGCGCGGCTCGCCGCCTCGCTGACGGCGGACTGGGATGCCGGCCGCCTGGCCGTCGTCCGCCAGCTGCTGGGGGTAGTCGAGGCCCGGGCCCGGGCGCGGGGCAGCGTCATGCTGGTCTGGCCGGCCGAGCAGGACGCCGGAGCCCGTGCGGCGCTGGCCGGGCTGGTCGAGGCCGGAGCCCGTCCCCGCGCCAACGGCCTGCTGCTGCGGGAAGGGGACCTGCTGACCGCCCAGGCGGCGCTGGCCGCCGCCGGCGTCGGTCCGGTGGCCGCGACTCGCCCCGAGCACCTGTTCGAGCCGGTGTCCGAGGCGGCGGAGGCGCTGGCGGCGCGCGTGACGCTGTAAATTTGACAGCTGAGTCAAAACGACTCGACCAGAGCGGGTTCTTTTGACGGAGGGGTCCAAGAAACAACCCGTTTTGCGCTGTTTGGCCGCAATTTCTTGCGCGAGACCCCTCCCAGGTTGCTTGACAGGGAAAGGGATATGCCGTCTTTTGAGGGTGCGCGAGACACAAGAACCCCAGAGAGTTCTGGTCTCACGGCGTTTCGGGGAGGAAACGCCCGCTTGGATCGAGTGATCGAGGAAAAAGCTAAGCTCGCCGCGATTATCCCCCGCGGCGGGCTTAGTCCTTTTCGGGATGATCGCTAAAAACTGACTCCGACGTCAAAAAGAGATTTAGCCGCTTCATTGCGTGGTTCGCGACGCTCGCCCGAGAGCTCGCTCCTCCCCATGACGAACTTTGTTGCAGCCCCGCCTTCTCGTCTTCCTGAGGAGCGGACCTTCAGGTCCGCGTCGCGAAGGACGCACGCCCGCCGAAGCCGGCGCCGACGCGGTTCGCGGAGCTGGCTGTTTCGCGCTGCGTACAGGATCTTCTCGGCGTGGCGCGGACGGCGGGCCCGGTCTTCTTCGACTGCAACCCGACCGACCAGTTGGGCGGACTTCGTGCTGGCGACGCTCGGATAGCAGAAGGGGCGACCCTCGCGGACCGCCCCTTCCTTCAGTTCAGCTGACCGGTGCGCCTACCAGATCCGCACGCGCTCTTCCGGCGCGATCCACAGCTTGTCGCCGTCCTTGACGCCGAAGGCGTCGTACCAGGGGTCGAGGTTGCGGATCGTGCCGTTGACCCGGAAGTAGGGCGGCGAGTGCGGGTTTGAGGTGACCATCTGCTGCATGGCCTCGTCGCGGTACTTGCCGCGCCAGACCTGGGCCCAGCCGAGGAAGACGCGCTGCTGGCCGGTGATGCCGTCCAGCACCGGGGCGGGCTTGCCGTCCAGCGACAGAATGTAGGCGTCATAGGCCAGCGACAGGCCGCCCATGTCGCCGATGTTCTCGCCCATCGTCAGCCCGCCCTGCACCTTGAAGCCGGGAATGGGCTCGTAGCCTGAGTACTGGGCGCCGAGGCGGTCGGCCTGGACGCTGAACTTGGCCGCGTCCTCGGCGGTCCACCAGTCGCGCAGGACGCCGTCGCCGTCGCTCTTGCGGCCCTGGTCGTCGAAGCCGTGGCTGATCTCGTGGCCGATCACCCCGCCGATGCCGCCGTAGTTGATCGCCGGATCGGCGTCGGGGTGGAAGAAGGGCGCCTGCAGAATGGCGGCCGGGAACACGATCTCGTTCTTGATCGAGCTGTAGTAGGCGTTCACCGTCTGCGGGTTCATGCTCCATTCGGACTTGTCGACCGGCCCGTTCAGACGGCCGACCCGGTAGGCCCACTCGAACTCGGCGGATCGCATGGCGTTGCCGTAGGCGTCATCGGCCCTCAGCTCCAGGCCGCTGTAGTCGCGCCACCTGTCCGGATAGCCGATCTTGACGCCGAACTTGGCCAGCTTGTCGAGCGCCTGGACCTTGGTGGCCGGGCTCATCCAGTCGAGGCGCTCGATGCGGGCCTTCATGGCCGTGCGGATGTTGGCGACCAGGTCTTCCATCTTGGCCTTGGACTCGGGCGGGAAGTAGCGCGCCGCGTAGATCCGGCCGATGGGCTGGCCGACCATGCCGCTGACCGCGTCGACGCCGCGCTTCCAGCGGGGGCGCTGCTCGGGCTGGCCCGAGAGGATCCGGCCGTTGAAGTCGAAGCTGGCGTCGACGAAGGCCTTCGACAGCAGGGGCGCGGCGCCGTCGGCGACGTGGAAGGCCTGCCAGGCCTTGAGCGTGGCCAGATCGGTCTCGCCATAGATCTTCGCCATCTTCGGGAAGGCGGTGTTGGTGGTGACGACGATGCGATCGACGCCCCTCAGCCCCGCGCCGTCGAAGTAGCGGTTCCAGCTGTAGCCCGGCGTGAAGGCCTGCAGCTCGGCCAGACTCATGGGGTTGTAGGTTTTCTCGCGCTGGCGACGCTCGGTCGGGGTCCAACTGGCGTCCGCGATCCGGGTCTCCAGGGCCACGATGGCCCTGGCGCTCTCGGCCGGCTTCGCCCAGCCGATCAAGGTCAGCATCCTGGCGACATAGGCCTCGTAGGCGGCCTTCTTGTCCGCGAACCTGGGCTCCAGGTAGTAGTCGCGCGGCAGGCCAAGGCCGCCGGTGCCGGCGTAGACGGCGTAGCGGCCCGGATCCTTGGCGTCGTCGTTGATGAAGACGCCCATCAGGGCGGTATAGTTGGCGCCGGGCTTGCCCATCAGGGCGGTGATGTCATCGCGCGATTTCGCCTTGCGAATGGCGTCGAGCTCAGGCGCGATCGGAGCCGCGCCCAGCGACTCGATGCGGTCCTCGTCCATGAAGGCGGCCCAGGCGGCGCCGATGCGGGCGGCGTCGGCGCTGTCCACCTTGCCGGCCGCGGCGTCCTCGATGATCGAGCGGACGCGGGCCTCCGACAGGACGGACAGGGCGTCGAAGTTGCCAAAGCGCGTTCGGTCGGCAGGGATCTCCGTGCGCTTGAACCAGGCGCCGTTGGCCCAGGTGTAGAAGTCGTCGCCGGGGCTGACGCTGCGGTCCATGCCCGTCAGGTCAAAGCCCCAGTCTCCGTAGCGCGGGCTCTCCAGCGCTGCCGCCGCGCCGCCGCCGGCGTCGGCATCGGCCAGGTGGAACAGGGTCTCGTCGAAGCAGGAGGCGTCCAGGCAGTCGCGGTCGGCGGCCGTCGCCGGCGCGGCGCAGAGGGCGAGCACGGCCGCCGCGGCGGCGCTCATCAACAGCTTCTTCATGGTCGGATGGTCCCCGGGAGTTTCGATGGCGGGACAATGCACAGCCCGGCCCGGCGTCGAACCTTAAATTTCTGTCATGACTTTGATGGCGCAAGAAAAATCCCTCCCCGAGCCAGGGAGGGATGATTCAGCGCACGACTGTGCCGGCCGCTACCAGATGCGGACGCGGTCCGACGGCTTGACGTACATCGGGTCGCCTTCCTTGACGTCAAAGGCGTCGTACCAGGCGTCGACGTTGCGCACCGTGCCGTAGGTCCGGAAGTAGGCCGGCGAGTGCGGGTCGGCGACGACCTGCTGTCGGATCGCGTCGTCGCGGTACTTGGCCCGCCAGATCTGGGCGAAGCCGAGGAAGAACCGCTGGTCGCCGGTGAAGCCGTCGATGACCGGCGCCGGCTTGCCGCCCAGCGACAGGTGGTAGGCGTCGAGCGCGATCAGCAGGCCGCCGAGGTCGCCGATGTTCTCGCCCATCGTCAGGTCGCCGTTCACGAAGACGCCCGGCAGGGGCTCGTACTTCGAGTACATGGCGCCGAGCTGGGTGGTGCGGCTCTTGAACTGCTCGGTGTCGGCCGGCAGCCACCAGTCGCGCAGCGAGCCGTCGGCGTCGTACTTGGCGCCCTGGTCGTCGAAGCCGTGGCTGATCTCGTGCCCGATGACCGCGCCGATGCCGCCGTAGTTGATGGCCGGGTCGGCGTCGGGATCGAAGAACGGCGGCTGCAGGATCGCGGCCGGGAACACGATCTCGTTCATGGTCGGGTTGTAGTAGGCGTTCACCGTCTGCGGGAACATGCCCCACTCGTCACGGTCGACCGGCTTGCCGAGCTTGGCGGTCTCATAGGCCCAGTTGAAGGCGTTGATCCGCTCCATGTTGCCGTAGAGGTCGTCGGCCTTGATCACCAGGGCGCTGTAGTCACGCCACTTGTCGGGGTAGCCGATCTTCACGGTGAAGGTCGCCAGCTTGGCCTGGGCCTTGGCCTTGGTCTCGGCGCTCATCCAGTCGAGCCTGTCGATCCGGCCCTTCATGGCGACCAGCAGGTCGTCGACCAGCTTCTCCATCTTGGCCTTGGACTCGGCCGGGAAGTAGGCCGCCACATAGAGCTTGCCGACCGCCTCTCCGAGGTTGCCGCCGACCAGGGACGACCCCCGTTTGGCGCGGGCGCGCTGCTCGGGCTGCCCGGACAGGGTCTTGCCGTAGAAGTCGAAATTGGCGTCCGAAAAGGCCTTCGACAGGTAGGGTGAGGCCTGGTCGGCGGTGTGGAAGGCCTGCCAGGCCTGCAGGGTTGCGATCGGCGTCTCGCCGAAGATGGCGGCGATCTTCGTGAAAGCGGAAGGCTCGCCGACGATGAGTTTCGCCCCCTCGAGCCCGGCCCCCTTGGCCCAGGCCGCCCACGGGAAGCCGGGCGCGGCCTTCTCGAGTTCGGCGATGGTCATCGGGTTGTAGGTCTTGTCGGCGTCGCGCTGCTCGACCTTGGTCCAGCTGGCCTGCGCGATGCGGGTTTCCAGCGCCAGGATGGCGCTCGCGGCCTTCTCGGCCTCCGGCCAGCCGGCCAGGGTCAGGATCTTCGCCACATGGGCGCGGTAGGCGGCCTTCTTGTCCGCGAACTTGGCGTCCAGGTAGTAGTCGCGGTCAGGCAGGCCGAGGCCCCCTTGCGAGACATAGGCGGCGTACTGGGTCGGGGCCTTGGCGTCCTGCCAGATGTAGGACCCGAAGAAGCTGGCTCCGAACGCGCCCTGGGTGCGGCCCATCAGGCCGGCCTGCGCCGCCCGCGTCGTCGCCGCCCGGATGCGGGCGAGATCGGCCGTCAGCGGCTTGGCGCCCAGGGCGTCGAGCCGCGCCTCGTCCATGAAGCTGTTGTAGAGGCTGCCGATCTGCTGGGCCTCGCCGACCGCGCCGGGCGTGGCCGAGGCGCGATCGATGATGGCCTGGGTGCGGTTGTTGGACAGCTCGGCAAGGATGTTGAACGACCCCCAGCTGACGCGGTCGGCCGGAATCTGCAGCGCGTCGAGGTAGGCGCCGCTCGAGTAGCTCACGAAGTTCTCGCCGGGCGCCACCTTGCGGTTCATGCCGGCGACGTCGAAGCCCCAGGGGCCCATGCGGGCGGCCAGGGTCGGATCGGCGGCCGGAGCGGTGGTCGCGGGAGTCGGAGCGGTGTCAGCGGCGTTCGCCAGCGCGAAGACGCCGGCCGCGGCGCTGAGCGCCAGCGCCGCGGCGGCCGAAAGCAGAATGCGTTTCATAGGGCGGGATTCCGGAGGATTTTCAGATGGCGCGGACCATGCACCGCCGACCGCGCCAGCGCGCCTTACAAAAAGTTCATCTGCTCCCTGCCCTTCATGGGGAGGGAGACTCCGGGCCTACGCCTTCACCCCCAGGGCCTCGAGCGCCTGGGCGCGGATGGCCTTGTAGTCGACCTTGCCGTTGGCGGCGCGGACCACCGGCGCCAGCACCAGGGCGCGGGGGGTCTTGTAGTCGGCCAGCTTGCCCTTCACGTGCGCCGTCAGGTCGGCCAGGGACAGCGGCGCGGCGTCGCCCATGTCGACCACGGCGCAGACCTTCTCGCCGAAGCGGGCGTCGGGGATGCCGACCACCACCGCGTCGCGGACGTCCGGATGGGTCTTCAGCGCCTCCTCGACCTCCTCGGGGAAGACCTTCTCGCCGCCGGTGTTGACCACCTGCGAGCCGCGGCCCAGCAGCTTGATGGTGCCGTCCTCGTTGACCTCGGCGAAGTCGCCGGGGACCGACCAGCGGCGATCCTCGAAGATGCGGAACGTCTTGGCGCTCTTCTCGGGGTCCTTGTAGTAGCCCGACGGAATAAAGCCGCCGACGGCGACCAGGCCGCGCTCGCCGCTGCCCGGCTCCACCCGCCGGCCGTCCTCGGTGAACACCGCCGAGTTGGGGCCGACCAGGAACTGCGCGGTGCCGGCCTCGGCGCCCGCCACGGAGGTCGAGCCGCCCAGCCCCACGGCCTCGGACGAGCCGAGGCTGTCCATCAGCATCGCGCCCGGCGGCAGATGGGTCAGCAGCGCCTGCTTGTTCTCATGGCTCCACACCGTGCCGGACGAGCCGATGCGGGTGACGCAGGAAAGGTCCCAGCGGCCGGGATTGGCCTCCAGCGCCTCCAGCATCGGCTGGGCGAAGGCCAGGCCGACGATCGAGATGCTGTTGGCGCGCAGGCGATGGACCTCGTCCCACAGCTCGCAGGAATCAAAGCGCCGCGAGGGCAGGGAGATGATGCAGCCGCCGGTGTTGAGCACGCCGAAGCTGCTGAACTGCGCCGTGCCGTGCATCAGCGGGCAGGCCACGACCAGCGAAGACGGCGGCGGCAGCGGCATGTCCCCGGCCAGGCCGGTCTTCGCCCGCACGCCGGCCTCGGCCGGGGTCTCGAACGGCGGGATCATCAGCAGGGCGTTGCCGCCGGCGCCGAGCACCTGGAACAGGTCGTCCTGGCGCCACATCACGCCCTTGGGCATGCCGGTGGTGCCGCCCGTGTAGAGCAGCAGAAGGTCATCGCCCGACCGGCCCCAGGGGGCGATCACGCGGTCCGCGCCCTGGCCGACGATGCTCTCGTACTCGACGGCCCAGTCCGGGATCGGCGCGCCCTGATCCTCGACCGCGATCCAGGTCTTCACCTTCGGCAGGCGGGCGCGGATCTCGGCCAGCTTGGGCGCGAATCCGGCGTGGAAGACGATGGCCTCGGCATCGGCGTTGTCGAAGAGGTAGAAGAGCTCCTCGGCCTCGTAGCGGTAGTTGGTGTTGACCGGCGCCATGCCCGCCTTGAAGGCGGCGTAGTAGGTCTCGAGGTATTCCGGCGCGTTGTAGAGGTCGGCGGCGACCTTGGCGTCCTTGCCAAGGCCCGCCTTGAGGAAGTGCGCGGCCAGCGCGTTGGCCCGGCGGTCGAAGTCACGCCAGCTGAGGACGCGATCGCCCTGGATCTGAGCCGGTCGCTCCGGCGTCGCCGCGGCGATTTCTTCCCAGACGTCGGCGAAATTCCAGCCGGACATGCAGTCTCTCCCTGTCGCGCGGCCTCTGACGGGCCGTCGCGACAGGTTAGCGGCGTTCAGGCCGGTCGAGTCAACGCGGACGCGACGTCAACGACGGTCCCGGCGGGACGGCCTACCGCTCGAGCCAGGCCACGATCGCTTCGGCCGCCTCGACCGCCGTCATGCCGGTGGTGTCGACGGTGATCTCGGCGTTCTCCGGCTCCTCGTAAGGGCTGTCGATGCCGGTGAAGTTCTTCAGGTCGCCGGCCCGGGCCTTGCGGTAGAGGCCCTTGACGTCGCGCTGCTCGGCCACGGCCAGGGGGGTTTCGACGTAGACCTCGACGAACTCGCCGTCCTCCAGCATCTCGCGAGCCATGCGACGCTCGGCGCGGAACGGGCTGATGAAGGCCGTCAGCACGATCAGGCCGGCGTCGACCATCAGCTTGGAGACCTCGGCGACGCGGCGGATGTTCTCGACCCGGTCCTCCTCGGTGAAGCCCAGGTCCCTGTTGAGCCCGTGGCGGACGTTGTCGCCGTCGAGCAGGTAGGTGTGGCGGCCCAGGGCGTGCAGGCGCTTTTCGACCAGGTTGGCGATCGTCGACTTGCCGGCGCCCGACAGGCCGGTGAACCAGACGACGCGACCCTTCTGGCCCTTCTGGGCGGCGCGGGCCGCCTTGTGGACGTCGGTGGCCTGCCAGTGGATGTTGTCGGCCCGGCGCAGCGCGAAATGCAGCATGCCCGCGCCGACCGTCCGGTTGCTCAGCCGGTCGATCAGGATGAAGCCGCCCAGGTCGCGGTTGGTCTCGTAGGCCTCGAACGGGATCGCCCGGTCCAGCGAGAGATTGCAGACGCCGATCTCGTTGAGCTCCAGTCGCTTGGCGGCGATGTGCTCGAGCGTGTTCACCTGCACCCGGTACTTGGGCTCGGTAATGGTGGCGGCCACGGTCTGGGCCCCGATCTTCATCAGATAGGGACGGCCCGGCAGCATCGCCTCGTCGTCCATCCAGACGATGGTGGCCTCGAACTGGTTGGCGACCGGCGAGGGATCGGAGGCGGCCACGAGAACGTCGCCGCGCGAGACGTCGATCTCGTCGGTCAGGGTGATGGTCACCGACTGGCCGGCCTGGGCGCTGTCCAGGTCGCCCGGCAGCACCACGATGCGCGCCACGCGGCTCTCGCGGCCGGAGGGCAGCACCTTGACCCGGTCGCCGGGCCTGACCGTGCCGGCGGCGATCTGGCC
>CAYTZY010000005.1:9810-43589 GCA_964442795.1 uncultured Caulobacter sp. | reverse complement strand
TGAAGCCGCGGAAGTCGAGGTTGGGGCGGTTCACCCACTGCACCGGCATGCGGAACGGCTGCGAGGGCAGGGCGTCCTCGACCTCGATCGACTCCAGCCAGCGCATCAGCGGAGGGCCGTCGTACCAGGGCGCGGCGGCGCTCTGCCCGGTGATGTTCTGGCCGTCCAGCGCGCTCATCGGGATGGCGGTGAAGTCGGTCAGGCCGATCAGGTTCGCGAAGTCGCGGTACTCGGCGACGATCCCGTCGAAGATCGACTGGTCCCAGTCGACCAGATCCATCTTGTTGACCGCCAGCACCACCTTGCGGATGCCCAGCAGGTTGACGAGGTAGCTGTGGCGCCGGGTCTGGGTCAGCACGCCGCGGCGGGCGTCGATCAGCACCACAGCGGCGTCGGCCGTCGAGGCGCCGGTGACCATGTTGCGGGTGTACTGCTCGTGGCCGGGGGTGTCGGCGACGATGAACTTGCGATGGTCGGTGGCGAAGAAGCGGTAGGCGACATCGATGGTGATGCCCTGCTCCCGCTCGGCGGCCAGGCCGTCGACCAGCAGCGCGAAGTCGATCGCCCCGCCCTGGGTGCCGACCTTCTTGCTGTCGGCCTCAAGCGCCGCCAGCTGATCCTCGAAGATCATCTTCGAGTCATAGAGCAGCCGGCCGATCAGGGTCGACTTGCCGTCGTCGACACTGCCGCAGGTGATGAAGCGCAGCAGCGTCTTGTGCTGGTGCTGGTGCAGGTAGGCGTCGATGTCCGTCTCGATGAGATCGGCGGGCTTGTAGGCGCTCATCAGAAGTAGCCCTCCTGCTTTTTCTTCTCCATCGAGGCGGCCTGGTCGTGGTCGATGACCCGCCCCTGACGCTCGCTGGTGGTGGTGAGCAGCATCTCCTGGATGATCTCGGGAAGCGTGGCGGCCGTGCTCTCCACCGCGCCGGTCAGCGGGTAGCAGCCCAGGGTGCGGAACCGGACCGACTTCATCATCGGAACTTCGCCGTCACGGAGGCGGAACCGGTCGTCGTCGACCATGATCAGGGTCCCGTCGCGCTCGACCACCGGCCGGACGCCGGAGAAGTAGAGCGGCACGATGGGGATGCCCTCCAGGTGGATGTATTGCCAGATATCCAGCTCGGTCCAGTTGGAGATCGGGAAGACCCGGATGCTCTCGCCCCTGGCCTTGCGGGCGTTGTAGAGCTTCCAGAGCTCGGGCCGCTGGTTCTTGGGATCCCAGCGCTGCTCGGCCGAGCGGAAGGAGAAGATCCGCTCCTTGGCCCGGCTCTTCTCCTCGTCGCGGCGGGCGCCGCCGAAGGCCGCGTCAAAGCCGTACTTGTCGAGCGCCTGCTTCAGGCCCTCGGTCTTCCACATGTCGGTGTGGGCGGGACCATGGTCGAAGGGATTGATACCCGCCGCCTCGGCCTCCGGGTTCTTGTGCACCAGAAGGTCGAAGCCGAGCTCGCGGGCCATGCGCTCGCGCATCTCGTACATGGCCTGGAACTTCCAGGTGGTGTCGACGTGCAGCAGCGGGAAGGGCGGCCGGCTCGGATAGAAGGCCTTGGCGGCCAGGTGCAGCATCACCGCGCTGTCCTTGCCGATCGAATAGAGCATGACCGGCCGTTCGGCCTCGGCCACGACCTCGCGCATGATGTGGATGCTCTCGGCTTCCAGGCGCTGAAGGTGCGTCAGTCGTGCGGGGGAGAGGGTCGCGGACATGGACTCATCGGGCAGGGTGAGGCGCGGACGCGCAGGTTGGGTCTAGGCGGAACCGGACGAGGAGAATTGCTTCATCAGGCCTGACGGCCCCGGAAGGGCGCCAGCCCTGGCAAGTACGGAACGGGCGAGGCGTGCGCAAGCGCGCGCACCCTTCACGAGCCGCAGAAATCCTGATTCCGCTTCACGCGTCCGTCCGGCAGGCGACGTCCAGCGCCGCGATCGCCGACACGATGTGGTAGAGCGAGCTCGCCGGCGCGGCCTCCTCGACAAAGGCCCCGTCCGGCAACAGGCGGTCGCGCCAGGTCCCGGAGACCGGGACGTCCAGGAAGCGCCGCAGCCCGTCCACCGCCGGGGGAAGGTCGTCCCAACGCCCCGCGACGGCATGGGCATGCATCCGCTCGGTCTGGGCCCAGAGCCGCGCGGAGCGGTCGCGCGACGCCAGGTCGCGATCCAGACTGAAGATGGCGACGCCCCGCTCGACGCCGCGGGACTCCCCGACCTCGATCAGCCGGCGCGCGGCCGCTTCGCCCGCGCCATGCGCCAGAAGCAGCCATCCCCATTCCAGCTGGTGGCCCGGCTCGACGTCGGCCTCGGCGCGCGGCGTCCAGTCGGGCGCGTACTGCTCGCAGAGGGCGCCGCTCGCGGGGTCGATCATCCGGGTCACGGCGGTCCGCGCGATCACGTCGGCCAGATCGGCCCAGGCCGGATCGTCGCTGATCCGGGTCCAGGCCTGCACGGCCTCGAACAGGTGCATCATCGGATTGGCCTGCAGGGAGCCCTGTTCGAGGACGCCGCCGTCCGGCCGCACGATCCCCGACGCCAGCAGGGTCTCCCGCAGGCGAACCGCGCGCGCCTCGAAGTCGCCGCCCAGCACCGCGTGAGCGGCGGACAGCGCCAGCAGCGAGAAGGCCTGTTCATAGGGCGCCGGCGTCTCATCGACGATGCGGCCCTCAGCGTCCGCCACGATGCCGTACAGCCCATCGGCCCGGGCATAGGCGTCCAGCGCGCGGACGCCATGCTCCACCGCCTCGCGCCAGGGACCGCGCCAGCCAAGCTTGCCGGCGGTGGCGAACACCCAGGTCTGCCGGGCGGCGACCCGCACGCGCCTTGGTCCATCGACAGCCCGGCCCGACAGGTCGATCCGCTCGAAGAAGCCGCCGCGCGCGTGGTCCGCGCCTGCCTTCCACCAGAGTGGCAGAGCGTGGTCGAACAGCCAGCCCTTCAGCTGGTCATTCAGGGCCAGGATCGGAGGCGGAGCTGACACAGGCCTTTCTCTCCGATGCGCGGATGATATGGAAGACCCATGTCCCAGCCCGCCCGCCGCTTCGCCGTCATCTTCGACCGCGACGGCGTGCTGAACGTCGATACGGGCTATGCGTTCGATCCCGACAAGCTGGCGTGGATGCCCGGGGCCCGGGCCGCGGTCGCGCGGGTCAACGCCGCCGGGGCGATTGCGGTGATCGCCACCAACCAGTCCGGCATCGGTCGAGGCTACTACACCGAAGACCAGATGCATGCCTTCCACGCCGAGATGCTGCGCCAGCTCGCGGCGGACGGGGCCCGCATCGACCGGATCTACTTCGCGCCCCACCATGAGGACGCGGCGGAGCCCCGCTACCGTGTCGCCGACCATCCCGATCGCAAGCCCAACCCCGGGATGCTGCTCAAGGCCCTTGCGGACTTCGGCGTGGCGCCGGGCGACGCGATCATGGTCGGCGACAAGGAGTCCGACATGGAGGCGGCGCGCCGCGCCGGCGTGGCCGGATTCCTGTATCGGGGCGGCGACCTGGACGCCTTTCTCGCCGAGCGCCTGGCGGCCCTCATGGGCAAGGACGTGTCCTGAAACACGGTTTGGCGGCTTCCTTCGTGCCCTCAGGCGCGTTAGGCAGGGGACAATCCTTTCCTTTGCGGAACCCACGCCTCCGATGACCGACCGCCCGCTTCCGCGCGCCGCGCGCTCCTCGCTCGACCTGATCGGCAACACGCCGATGGTCGAGGTCACCCATATCGACACCGGTCTCTGCCGGCTGTTCCTCAAGCTCGAAAACCAGAATCCAGGCGGGTCGATCAAGGACCGCATCGCGCTGTCCATGATCGAGGCGGCCGAGCGGGATGGTCAGCTCAAGCCCGGCGGAACGATCATCGAGGCGACGGCCGGCAACACCGGTCTCGGCCTGGCCCAGGTCGCCAGCGTCAAGGGCTTCAACCTGATCCTGGTGGTGCCCGACAAGATGGCGCGGGAGAAGATCCTGCACCTGCGAGCCATGGGCGTGGACGTGCGGATCACCCGCTCCGACGTCGGCAAGGGTCACCCCGAGTACTACCAGGACATGGCCCAGACCATCGCCCAGCAGACCGGCGGCTTCTTCGTCAACCAGTTCGAGAACCCGGCCAACCCGCTGGCCCATGAGCAGACCACCGGTCCCGAGATCCTCGACCAGATGGACGGCGACATCGACGCCGTGGTGGTTGGCGTCGGCTCCGGCGGGACGCTGACGGGCCTGGGCCGGTTCTTCCGGAAGGCCTCGCCCAAGACGAAGATGATCCTCGCCGACCCGAAGGGCTCGATCCTCTACGACTACGTCAACACCGGGACCTACGGCGAGGCCGGCAGCTGGATCGTCGAGGGCATCGGCGAGGACTTCATCCCCGACAACGCCCAGATGGATCTCGTCGCCAAGGCCTACGAGATCACCGACCGCGAAAGCGTCGAGACCGCCCGCGAGCTGCTGGAGAAGGAGGGCATCCTGGCCGGCTCCTCGTCCGGCACCCTGCTGGCGGCGGCCCTGAAATACTGCCGCGAGCAGACCGAGCCGCAGCGGGTGGTCAGCCTGGTCTGCGACACCGGCGGCAAGTACCTGACCAAGATGTTCAACGACATGTGGGTGGCCGCCCACGGCTTCGAGGACCGCCCGAAGTACGGCGACCTGCGCGACCTGATCGCCCGGGACTTCTCCGAGGGCGGGGTGATCAGCGCCGGTCCGGGCGACAGCCTGCTGACCGCCTACAACCGCATGCGGGCCGCCGACATCAGCCAGCTGCCGGTCGTCGATCACGGCAGGTTGGTCGGCATTCTCGACGAGAGCGACATTCTGGGCGCCGTCGGCCCGCGCGAGGGCCGCGCCGACCGCTTCGGCCAGACCGTCTCGGCCGCCATGACCCGCGACGTCCACACCCTGCAGGTGGGCGAGCCGCTGGAGAACCTCAGCCCGGTGTTCGAGCGTGATCAGGTGGCGGTGGTCATGGATGGTGACAAACTGGTCGGCCTGATCACCAAGGTCGACCTGATCAATCACCTCAGGCGCACGGCGTAGGCAGCGCTACAACAATCGTCATCCTCGCGCTTGTCGCGAGGACCCATGCACACAGACTTCTCCGGCTGCCCGCCGTGTTCATGGGTGGTCGGAACAAGTCCGACCATGACGGATATGGATATGACCGACGGCAAGAACCGACTGGCCTTCGCCACCCGCACCATCCACGGCGGCCAGAGCCATGATCCGACCACCGGGGCGGTGATGGTCCCGATCTACGCCACCTCGACCTACGCCCAGGAGAGCCCGGGCGTGCACAAGGGCTTCGAGTACGCGCGCAGCCAGAACCCGACCCGCTTCGCCTTCGAGCGCTGTGTCGCCGACCTCGAAGGCGGCGTGAGGGCCTTCGCCTTCGCCTCCGGCCTGGCCGCGGCCTCGACCGTACTGGAAATGCTCGACAGCGGTGCGCACGTCATCGCCAGCGATGACCTCTACGGCGGCACCTATCGACTGTTCGAGCGGGTGAAGAAGCGCTCGGCCGGCCTGTCGTTCAGCTTCGTGGACATGACCGACGTCGCCAACATCGCGGCGGCGATCCGCCCCGAGACGAAAATGATCTGGGTCGAGACGCCTACCAATCCGACGCTCCGGCTCGTGGACCTGGAAGCCGTCGCCGCGCTGGCGGGCCGGCACGGCCTGATCACCGTCGCCGACAACACCTTCGCCAGCCCGTACGTCCAGCGGCCGCTGGAGCGAGGCTTCGATCTGGTGCTGCACTCGACCACCAAATACCTGAACGGTCACTCGGACATGGTCGGCGGGGTGGTCGCCGTGGGCGAGAACGCGGAGGTCCGCGACCAGCTGACCTTCCTGCAGAACGCCGTCGGCGCCATCTCCGGCCCGTTCGACAGCTTCCTGGCCCTGCGCGGCCTCAAGACCCTGGCGCTGCGGATGGAGCGCCACTGCCAGAGCGCGCTGCGCATCGCGCAGTGGCTGGAAGCGCGGAGCGATGTGAAGCGGGTGATCTACCCCGGTCTCGCCAGCCATCCGCAGCACGATCTTGCGAAGCGTCAGATGAACGGCTTTGGCGGCATCATCTCGGTGGAGATCGACGGCGACCTCGCCCGCGCCCGGCGGGTGCTGGAGCGGACGCAGCTGTTCACCCTCGCCGAGTCGCTGGGCGGGGTCGAAAGCCTGATCGAGCATCCGGCGATCATGACCCACGCCTCGATCCCGCCGCAGCAGCGGGCGGCGATCGGCATCAGCGACACCCTGCTCAGGCTGTCGGTGGGGATTGAGGATTGCGACGACCTGATCGCCGACCTGTCGCAGGCGCTGTCGGGCTGACCGGGGCAGGCGCCGGCGTCTTCTCGACGTGAACCTGATGCGGATAGGGGATCGACAGTCCGCCGGCGGCGAAGCCGGTCTTCAGGGCGGTCAGCATGTGGTGGTAGGTGTCCCAGAACACCGGCGTCGCCGCCCAGGCGCGCAGGGTGACGTTCACCGCGGAGTCCCCGAATGACGTGACCTGGGCCCAGGGCTCGGGGTCGGCGAGGATCCGGTCGTCCGCCCGGGCGGTTTCCCGCATGATGCGCAGAGCCGTCTCGATATCGTCGTCGTAGTCGATGCCGATGGTGATCTCCATGCGACGGGTGGCGGGCGAGGAGTGGTTGATGATCATCTCCCCGAACACCTTGCTGTTGGGCATGACCACCTTCAGGCCGGCGGGGCTGGCGAGCTCGGTGGTGAACAGGTCCAGCGACTTCACCGTGCCCATCTGACCGCTGACCTCGACGAAGTCGCCGACGCGATAGGGGCGCAGCAGCAGCAGCATGACGCCGGCCGCCACGTTCGACAGGGTGCCTTGCATGGCCAGGCCGATGGCCAGCGAGGCCGCGCCCAGCACCGCCAGGATGGAGGTGGCCTGCACGCCCAGCTGCTGCAGGACCGCGATCAGTCCGATGATGACCACGCCGTAGCGGACGACCGAACCAACGAAGCTCTGCAGGGTCGAGTCCCGCCCGCGGCGTCCCGGAACCCGGCCGAGGGCCCGTTTGACCAGCGTCGACAGCCATCCCGCGGCCCACAGGGTCACCGCCAGGATGATCGACGCGACGACCAGATTCACCGCCAGATCGCCGGCGGCGTCCGTGAACTTGCGCACCAGCTCGTCGTCGCCGGCGAGCGTCTGCCTGACCCGTTGATCCACCTGTTCCGCGAACTGCATCTACACTCCACTCCATCGTCGCCAGCCGAACGATCCTATCAGGCGAAACATCCCGTTACAGGGTTTGTGTCGTCCGCTAGGCTCCCCGTGCGTAAGAGGCCCGCCCATGTCCATCGCCTTCATCGACCTTGCCGCGCAGCAGCGCCGGATCCGCGATCGCCTCGACGCCGCCATCGGCCGGGTGCTCGACCACGGCGGCTACGTCATGGGCCCCGAGGTCCGGGAGTTCGAAGCGAAGCTGGCCGCGTTCGGCCAGGCTCCGCTGGCCCTGTCCTGCGCCAACGGGACCGACGCCATCGCCCTGCCGCTCATGGCCTGGGGGATCGGCGAGGGCGACGCGGTGTTCTGCCCGTCCTTCACCTTCACGGCGACGCCGGAAGTCGTGCCGTGGGTCGGCGCGACGCCGGTCTTCGTCGATGTGCTGCCGGACACCTGCAATCTCGATCCGGCGAAGCTCGAGGCCGCCATCGTCGCCGTCCAGGCCGAGGGCAGGCTGAAGCCGGCGGTGGTGATCGCCGTCGACCTGTTCGGCCAGCCGGCCGACTACCCGGCCCTGCGCGCGATCTGCGACCGCCACGGCCTGAAGCTGATCAGCGACAGCGCCCAGGGCTTCGGCTGCACGCTGAACGGCAAGCACCCGATCCACTGGGCCGACGTGGCCACCACCAGCTTCTTCCCGGCCAAGCCGCTGGGCTGTTACGGCGACGGCGGCGCGGTGCTGTGCAAGGACCAGGCTCTCTGGGACCTGATGGACAGCTTCCGGGTGCACGGCAAGGCGGTCGCCGCCGACCTGAACGGCCGGGTGTTCGAGCATGAGTCCAAGTACCTCAACGCCCGGATCGGCATGAACTCGCGGCTGGACAGCATCCAGGCCGCCATCCTGATCGAGAAGCTGGCCATCTTCGCCGAGGAGATCGTGATGCGGCAGGCGGTCGCCGACCGCTACGCCGACGGCCTCAAGGGGTCGGTGCTGGCCACGCCGACGGTGATCGCGGGCGGCCAGTCGGTCTGGGCCCAGTATGTGATCGAGCACAACAACCGCGACGGCCTTGCCGCCCACCTAAAGACCCAGGGCGTCCCGACCGCCGTCTACTATCCGGTGCCCATGCATGTGCAGGAGCCCTACGCCGGCTTCCCGCAGGGCGCCGGCGGCCTGCCGGTGACCGAGGCTCTGGCCGGCAAGGTCCTGGCCCTGCCGATGCACCCCTATATGGACGTCGAGACCCAGGACCGGATCATCGCGGCGATCCAGGGCTTCAACGGCTAATCCAGCATCCGCTCCAGCGTCGCCAGCTCATCGGCGTCGCGCGCGGGCTTGTCCCATCGGATACGGCTGATGCGGGGAAAGCGCATGGCCACGCCGCTCTTGTGCCGCGTAGAGCGCTGCAGGCCTTCGAATGCGACTTCCAGCACCAGGCCGAAGTCGCGACTGGCCTTGACCGACCGCACCGGCCCGAACCGTTCGACGGTGTTGTCGCGCACGAACTTGTCCAGCTGCTTCAGCTCCTCGTCGGTGAAACCGAAGTAGGCCTTGCCGACCGGCGTCAGGGCCCGGTCACCCGCCGCGTCCTCGCGCCAGACCCCGAACGTGAAGTCGCTGTAGAAGCTGGACCGCTTGCCGTGGCCGCGCTGGGCGTACATCAGCACCGCGTCGATCAGGTGCGGGTCGCGCTTCCACTTGAACCACGGACCCTTCGGCCGCCCGGCCTCGTAGAGGCTGTCCCAGCGCTTGAGCATCAACCCCTCGGCGATGCGCGGATCGCCCTCCGGCGGGTCGGCGCGCAGGGCCGAAAGCTGTCCCCAGGTTTTGAAGGGTTGCAGCGGCGAGAGGTCGATCCGGGGGCTCTCGATGGCCGAAACGAAGGATTCGAGCCGTTTCCTGCGTTCCGCGAACGGAAGGCCGCGCAGGTCCGCTTCGCCGTCAAGCAGCAGGTCGTAGGCCCTGATCCCGGCCGGGAAGGCCTTCAGCAGTTTCGCATCGACGCTCTTGCGGTTCAGCCGCTGCTGAAGGTCGCCGAAGGCGCCGATCCGGCCCTCGCGCATGACCAGCAGCTCGCCGTCCAGCGCGCCGTCGAAGGTCATGGCCTCCAGCACATCGGGGAAGGTGTGGCTGATGTCGTCGCCGGTCCGGGTGTAGAGCCGCCGCTCGCCCCGCTCGCTGACCGCCTGGATGCGAATGCCGTCCCACTTCCACTCGGCGGCGTAGTCGCGGGGATCGAGCCGGGCGAAGTCCACTGCCTCGTCGAGGGCCTGGGCCAGCATCACCGACCGGAAGCGGCCCGGGGTGTCGGCGCTCGGCCGCTCCGACCGGCCCTCCAGCCAGGCGAACAGGTCGTCGTAGGGCGCAGCCAGGGCGTGCCAGACCTCCTCGACCTCGCTGACCGGGATCCCGCCCAGGTCGGCGCAGGCCTGTTTGGCGAGGCGACCGGAGACGCCGACCCGCAGGCCGCCGGTCAGCAGCTTGAGCAGAGCCCAGCGGCCGTCGGCGTCCAGAGCGTCGAGCCAGCCTTCGATCATCGGCTGCACCTGCGGCCGGGTGGCTGTGCGCAGCGCCTCGACCACCTCGGACAGGTCGGGCTCGCGATTGGCGCCCGGTCTCGCCGGCCAGACCAGCGCCACCGTCTCGGCCAGGTCGCCGACATAGTCGTAGGACCAGCCGAACAGCACCGGATCCATCCGCGCCTCGACGGCCTTGCGGATGGCGGCGGGCTTGGCGGCGGAGAAGCTCAGCGACCCGGTCAGGGCCGCCAGCGCCCAGCCCCGGTCCGGATCAGGCTGCTCGGCCAGGAAGTCGCGCACCAGCCGCAGCTTGGCGTTCCGCGAGGCGGTGAACGACAGATCGTCGAGAAGACGGGCGAAAGCGCGCATGGCTGTTCAATGTAGCGCCGGGGCGGGCGGTTGCCGCAAGCGATACGCCCCCCTTCCTAGGCATGCCCGGGCGGCGGCGGACCGGCACTGTCTCCTTCACAGTATGGAGGACCTCATGAAACGCTTCGCCATCGCCGCCGTCGCCGCCGTCGGACTGTTCGCTTCGGCCGGCGCCGCGCACGCCGCCTGCACCCTCGATGCCGCCGCCGGTCTCAACACGCGTGGCAAGGGCGTCGCCTATCCGGGCGCGGAGGGCCGCCCGTGGTTCGTCAGCGGCCAGACCATCGCGGTCGCCGGCAAGCCCTATGACAAGTACGGCCTGCCTCGCGTCTTCGGCGCCATGGACCTGATGGTGCTCGAGAAGGCGGGCGTGTTCGGCGGCGTGACGGCCTTCGCCGAGACGGGCAGCGACCGCGAGGTGATCTATGTGCCGGTCAGCGCCTCCGAGTGCACGTTCCAGCCCTACCAGATCATGCGCTGACGCCCGCCAGCTTCCCTGCCGTCCTGACGATCTCGTCAGCGCTCAGCGTGCGGTCGTCAGGGCTCCTCATGCCGCGTCGTCCGGCTTCGCGCGTGTCCAGGGGAGGCGCAGGCGTTTGGGGAGCCGCTTGCGGAACAGCCAGACCAGGCCGCCGCCGACCAGCACCCAGGGCAGGCACCAGGCCACCAGCCGAACCATGGCCGCCAGCGTCCAGGCGACGATGCCTATGAAGTCGGTGAAGGCGCCCACGAGCGGCGACCAGACGCCGCGCGGGGCGAGGACGCCCCGGGACTCGTAGCGGAGCGCCACGTCCGACATCGCCACCCGGCCGCGCATGACCGTCAGCTGCGAGGTGGCGCTGTCGATGTCGCCCTGGACCCGGGCCAGCTCGCGCTCGATCTCGACCAGGTCGGACAGCTTGCCCGGCCGGTCCGCCAGCAGGGCCTGCAACCGGTCGCGCAGGGTGGTCATGGCGCGCAGGCGGGCCTCTGTGTCGACGATCTGGCGGGACAGGTCCTCGGACGAGACGTTGCTGCCCGTCACCCGGCCGCCTGCGGCCTTGGCGTCGCCAGAGAGGCCGTCCCGGAAGCCCTTCAGCCATGCGGGCGCTGCGCGCAGCTCCAGCCTCGCCGTCAGGCTGTCCTTGCCGGTCTCGTCGACGGACGAACTGGTGACCTGGCAAAGCGCGGGACCGGCCGCGACACAGGCCGCTTCGTGCCGAGCGGCCAGTTCGCGAACCTTTCCTGCCGGGGTCTCGATGCCGTAGCGATAGCTGTAGGCCAGCATCGGCGCGCCGGCGGGGATGGTCGACGCGGGCGATCCGGCGGGCGCGGAAGCCGGGCTGGCCGTCGCGGCGGCGTCGGTCGCGGCGGCCGCCGCGTCCGCGGAGACCTCATAGGCCGCGTCCTTGAATCCGCGGGATGGATCGGCGCCTTGGTCGGCGGCGTTGCCGCAGCCGCCGAGGACCACCAGCGCCAGTCCGATCGCGAGCAGCCGCATGAGATTCCTCCCCGAGGTTGATGTGGAGATGGAGCCCGCGATCAGAGACGCTGTCCAGCCCTCTCGCGCGACATCTCAGTCGTCGTCATCCTCGTAGCCCACCAGCGCCAGGGCCCGGGCCGGCTGGCCGCGCAGTTCGCACCAGCGCAGCAGGGCTTCCTCGCGGCCGTGGGTGATCCAGACCTCGCCCGGCGACAGTTCGGCGAGGGTCTCGGTCAGCTCGTCCCAGTCGGCGTGGTCGGAGATGACCAGCGGAAGCTCGACGCCCCGCTGCCGCGCCCGGGCGCGGACCCGCATCCAGCCGGAGCAGAAGGCGCTGACCGGGTCGGCGAAACGGCGGCTCCAGCGGTCTGCCAGGGCCGAGGGCGGACAGACCACGATCTCGCCCGGCAGCTTGCCGGACGCCTCGCCGGCATGGGCAAGGGGGCCGAGGTCGACACCATGACGGCTGTAGAGGGCGTTCAGCCCGGTGAGGGCGCCGTGCACATGAATGGTGCGATCCCATCCGGCCTCCCGCAGCAGGGCGATGACCCGCTGCGCCTTGCCCAGCGCATAGGCGCCGACCAGATGGGTGCGTTCCGGGAAGCGCGCCACGGATCTCAGCAGCCGGGCGACCTCGTCGGCGGCGTCCGGGTGGCGAAACACCGGCAGGCCGAAGGTCGCCTCGGTGACGAACAGGTCGCAGGGGACCGGCTCGAACCGCGCGCAGGTCGGATCGCGTCGGCGCTTGTAGTCGCCCGACACGACGGCGGTCAGGCCCTTCCATCGGATCACCGCCTGGGCCGAGCCCAGCACATGGCCGGCCGGGGCCAGGCTGATCTCCACCCCGTCCCGCGCCAGCGTTTCTCCGACCGTCAGGGCGATCCGGCTGGTCGCGAAGTCGTCGCCATAGCGGCAGGCCATGATGTCCAGCGTCTGAGGCGTGGCCGCGACATGGCCGTGGCCCGCCCGGGCGTGGTCGGAATGGCCATGGGTGATCACCGCCCGCGGCACGGGGCGGACGGGGTCGATGTAGAAGTCTCCCGGCGGGCAGTAGAGGCCGGCCGGGGTCGGGCAAAGCAGGCTCTCGGGTTTCACCATCTGGATATGGCAACGCCTCGCGTCTAAACCGGGTGCATGAGTGATCATCTCGACGCCATGCGCAACTTCGTCCAGGCCATGAACCAGGGCAGCCCCCACGCCATCGCCCTGAAGATGGAGACCGTGGCGCTCGACCGTGAGGGGGCGACGCTGCGCGTGCCCTATGACGCCAAGCTGATCGGCGATCCGGAGACGGGCGTCATCGCCGGCGGGGTGGTGACGACCCTGCTCGACCACGCCTGCGGCCAGGCGGTGCACACGGGTCTGACCGATTTCAAGACCATCGCCACCCTGGACCTGCGCATCGACTACATGCGCGCGGCCGAGCCGGGCAAGGACATCTACGCCCGCGCCCACTGCTACAAGGTGACCCGCTCGGTCGCCTTCGTGCGGGCCGTGGCCTACGACGACAACCCCGACGACCCGGTGGCGGCGGCCCAGGCGGCCTTCATGCTCGATTCCAGCAAGGGTCGCGGCTTCGGCGCCAACCTCAAGGACCGGAAGGGCGGCAAATGAGCGAACCGACCGAACGCGTCGACGCCATGCTGGCCCGCATTCCCTACGCGCAGTTCCTGGGCGTGAAGATCGAGCTGGCCGGCGACGAGATGACCGCCGTCATGCCGTTCGGCATGCATCTGGTCGGCAATCCCACCCTGCCGGCCATCCACGGGGGTGTGCTGGGCGCCTTCATGGAGATGACCGCCCTGGCCCAGCTGCTGCTCACCGAGGGCCAGGCCCGCCAGCCGCGGGCCATCGACATCTCGATCGAGTACCTGCGTTCAGGCCGCCCCCTGACCACCTTCGCCCGCGCCGAGATCAAGAAGGTCGGACGCCGGATCGCCAACGTCCATGTCGAAGCCTGGCAGGACCGCCGCGCCGCGCCGATCGCGGCCCTGCGCGGGCATTTCCTGGTCACGCCGACCGAAGGGTAGGGCGGGGGGACGTGCGCTTCAGTGCGTGTTCCCTCCCGCTTCAAGCTGCTGGGTCGGCACGGTCCAGAACATTACATCCAAGTAATCGACCGCTGCGTTTCCTTAAACAAAGGTCATGACGCAGACTTAACGGGTATTCATCGCAAGCTTCTCCTATATCGACATCACCGGACGCGCTCCTCCGCGCCCAACTCGATCCAAGGGGACTAACCGATGACCGTTTCCAAGTTCAGCAATATCGCCAGCCTGGCCCTCGCCGCCCTGCCGGTGTTCGTGGTTCTGGCCGCCATCAACGCGAGCCAGATCGTCAGCGCCGCCGGCCTGTGACCGGCGACGCTGCGCTCCGCCGGGCCTGACCGCCTCCCCCCAGAACCGAGGTCAGGCCCGGCGGAGTCCTCACGCGACACGTCGCGTAACCAGACGTGACCCGAAAAGGCCTCCCCCACCGGAGGCCCTTTTGCTATCTGCGGACATGCAAAGTCCCGCCGCCGTGATCTTCGACTGTGACGGAGTGCTTGTGGACTCCGAGATTCTCGCCATCGAGGTCGAGATCGCCCTGCTCGCCGAGTACGGCCTGACCTATGGGGTCGACGACTACCACCACCGTTTCCTTGGGCTGAACGACGCCGCCTACCAGGCCGCGCTGACCCTCGACGCCCTGGAGCGGACGGGCCATCCGTTGCCGATGGATTTTCTGAACCGCGCGCAGGTCCAGCGCTGGGACGCCTGCCAGACGCGGCTGGTCGAAGTTCCCGGCTGTGCGTCGGCTGTCTCCGCGCTGGCCCTGCCCAAGGCGGTCGCGAGCTCATCCGGCGCGGACTTCCTGCGCGAGAAGCTGCGGCTGACCGGCCTGCTGTCCGCCTTCGACCCGCATGTCTATTCCGCCGACCTGGTGGAAAGGGCCAAGCCGCATCCGGACATCTTCCTGCACGCCGCCGGGCGGCTGGGCGCTGATCCGGCCCGGTGCCTCGCCATCGAGGACAGCGTCAACGGCGTCCGCGCCGCGCTGGCGGCGGGGATGACGGTCTGGGGATTTTCCGGAGGCGGCCACGTGGACGCCGACGGCGCCGCGCGCCTGGCGCAGGCGGGCGCGCATGAGGTGGTGGAGTCCTGGGCCGAGGCCGGAGCGCGGTTCGCGGGGTTCTGACGCGCGCTCCCTTGCTTCGTCATCCTCGCGCTCGTCGCGAGGACCTTTTCAGGGGGAGCCTTGGGGGTTCCGCGCGCTCATCGGCTTCGACTGTGTTCATGGGTCCTCGGAACAAGTCCGAGGATGACGGGGAAGGGTTCAAAACCCTGACAGCGCCCTCCGCTGCGCCCCGTCTGCCTCGAAGTTCTCTTCCGCCAGCCAGGCGTCGAGCCGGTCCGAGATCGCGGGCCACTCGTGGTCGAGGATGGCGTGGACCTCGGTGTCCCAGTTTCCGCCCTTCAGCCAGTAGGTCTGGCGCAGCGTGCCCTCGAGGGTGAAGCCGAACCGGGTCGCCGCCCGGCTCGAGGCGACGTTCTCGGGGCTGCAGCGCCACTCCAGCCGCCGGTAGCCGCGCGAGAAGACGCAACCGGCCAGCAGGCGGAAGGCCTCGGTCCCGCCGACGCGGCGCGTAACGGCCTCGCCCAGCGTCAGACCGATCTCGCTGACGCCCATGTCGGGATTGACGTTGAGCACCATGTACAGCGCCGCCGGGGTCGGGCCGCGCGGATCGGTCTTGTCGATCACCGCATAGAGGGTCTGGGTCGGCTTCTGGCCCCGGTCGGTCAGCCAGGCGCTGAAGGCGGCCTCGTCCGCGAAGGGGCCGGACGGAATCCAGGTCCACAGCGCGTCCTTCGATCCGATCGAGGCCCAGAGGCCGGCCCCGTGCCGGGCGACATCCAGCCGTTCCAGGTCTACGGTCCGGCCGACAAGGATGCCGACGTCCAGCGGCGGACAGGGGAGAAGCGGGGCGTCGGTCATCTCAGACTTCCGGGAATCGGTGCGGCGAGCCTAGCGCGCCGCACCGTGGCGTCCAGCGCGCAGGAGTGTGGAGGCGATTGCTGTTGTCGCCGGGGCGCCCCTAGGATCAGCGCCGTTCACAGGGGTCCCGCATGCTTCGATCACTCAGCGCCCGCGTGCTTGTCGCGCTCGCCCTCGGCCTTGGCGGCGGCGCGGCGTTGGCCGCCTGGGGCGACCCCGGGGTGGCGGGGGCCATCGTCCCGGTCGAGGCGATCGGCGGGCTGTGGCTCAACGCCCTGCGCATGACGGTCGTGCCTCTGGTCTTCGCGCTGCTGGTGACCGGCGTCGCGTCAGTCACGGATGCGGCCTCGACAGGTCGGCTGGCGGCGCGGGCCATCGGCCTGTTTTCCGTGCTTCTGGTGATCGCCGCCGTCTACTCGACCCTCGCGACCCAGGGCCTTCTGGCCCTGTGGCCGGTCAGCGCCGAGGGCGCGCAGGCCCTGCGGGCCGGGGCCGGGGCGGGGGCGAGCGGCGCCGTGGCCGCCGAGTCCGCCGGCTTCGCCGCCTGGATCACCAGCCTTGCGCCCGCCAACCCGATCAAGGCCGCCGCCGAGGACGCCATCCTGCCGCTGGTGGTGTTCGGCGTCTTCGTCGGCTTCGCCGCCACGCGGCTGCCGGAGCATTTGAGGGCGCCGTTGGTGACGCTCTTCCACGCCGTGGCCGAGACGATGATCATCATCGTCCGCTGGGTGCTGTGGGCCGCGCCGGTCGGGGTCTTCGCGCTGTCGCTGGGCGTCGGGCTGAGGGCCGGGCTCGGGGCGGCGGGCGTGCTGCTGCAGTACGTGGTCGTGGTCTCGGTCGTCACTGCCGGGATCGCCCTGCTGCCCTATGCGCTGATCGCCCTGCGCCGGGGCGGCGTCGGCCTGCCGGCCTTCGCCCGCGCCGTGGCGCCGGTTCAGGTGCTGGCCTTCTCGACCCAGTCGTCGCTGGCCTGCCTGCCGGCGATGATCGAACGCGCCAATGACGACCTGAGGATCCCGCCACGCATCACGGGTCTGGTCCTGCCGCTGGCGGTGGCGGTGTTCCGGCTGACCAGTCCGGTCGCCAACCTCGCCGTCGCCTGGTTCGTCGCCCACATCTTCGGCATCCAGCCGGACGCTTCGCAGATGGTCGCCGCCGTGTTCGTGGCCCTGGCGATCAGCGTCGGCTCGGTCGGTCTGCCGGGGCAGATCTCGTTCTTCGTCAGCATGGCGCCCATCTGTCTGGCGCTGGGCGTACCGCTGGATCTGCTGCCGATCCTGCTGGCGGTGGAGGTGATCCCCGACATCTTCCGCACGATAGGCAATGTTACCGGCGACCTGGGCGTCACCGCCCTGTTGAACAGGCCGGGCGATGAAGAGGAAGCGATCGTCGACCCGGAGTCGGCGCCGATCTGAGCCGGACGCGGCCGCTAGAAGAACGAATGCCACACCAGGGCGCTGCCCCCGACCAGCAGGACGCCGAACGTCAGGATCATGCCCAAAGCCCGCGCCGGAATGACCGGCCCGAGCATGCCGACCAGGTGCAGCAGCCTGCCCGCCGCGAAGGCCGCAGCCAGACTGCAGACGAAGATCTGGGCGAAGCCGTTCATCTCGATCAGCCCGATGACGATGAGGGCCAGCGGCGTGTACTCGGCGAAGTTGGCCTGGGCCCGGATCATCCGGTTGAACTTCTCGTCCCCGCCGTCGCCGGCGCTCAGCTGGGTGGCGCGGCGGCGGTTGGCGATCGGAAAGCTGATCAGCACGAGAAAAATGGCGGCGGCGCCCGCCAGCACCAGCGTGACCGGTAGGTTGTCCATTGTTGTTTCCCCCTCCCCGAGGATCGCCCTTGAGGGCGAGGGGAGCTTGGACCAAACAGCGTTCGATGCAAGTCCGCCACGCCCTCCGCCGGGTCCGCCGGTCGCTGACCACCTGGCCGACCGCGCGCGGCTGGCTGCTGGCGGCGATGGTCGGCGTCGTGGCCCTGGCCGTGGAGTTGGCCATCGGCTTGTGGGGCGGGTTCCTGCGGCCGACGCCGGGCGACTGGTCGGTGCTGCCGATGTCTCTGGCGCTGGCGGTGATTGTCCCGTCGCTGGGCGAGGAGGTCGTGTTCCGGGGCCTGTTCACGCCCGGACGGGAGGAGGGCGTCGGCCCGTGGCGCGCCATCCTGCCATCCACGGCGGTGTTCGTGCTCTGGCACGTCTTCGAGGCGCTGACCTTCATGCCGGCCGCCGCGCCGGTGTTCCTGCGCGCCGACTTCCTGGCCACCACGGCGGTGCTGGGCCTGGCCTGCGGCTGGCTGCGCTGGCGGACGGGCTCGCTGTGGCCGGCGGTGCTGTTGCACTGGCTGGAGGTCGCCGGCTGGCAGATCTGGTTCGGGGGCGGGATGCTGTAGAGGTGGCCGGCCGCCAACCTCCCGCGAGGAACGCCGGGAGCCGTCGGCAATGAAGACTCCCGAGACATATACTCTCAATACAAAGGGAGACATTCGGCCCCTTACTGGGACACCCGGCCGCGTTGGACGAGAGAGTCGGCGGCGATCTCATCCACCCACGTCTGCGCGGGCGTAAAATGCCGGGATGGAGGCGCTCCGAGATGATCACAGCATCCCTTCTCCCCTTGCGGGAGAAGGGGGCGGCCGAAGGCCGACGGATGAGGGGGCGATGGCGGCGCCCGCTTCCGCCCCGCCTGTCCGCTATCCCGATACGTCGTGGAGCCCGCTCATCCGACCTGCTTCGCAGGCCACCTTCTCCCGCGGGGGGAGGAGGATTGGAGAGCGGAGACTCTCTGCCCTTTCCTTGACCCCCGCGCCTCAGTCCCTATACCGCCAGCCCATGTTCGAAGGTCTTTCCCACACCGCCCGCGACGCCAAGGCCTGGCCGTTCGAGCAGGCTCGCAACCTGCTTGCCCGCGTCCTGCGTGTGCGTCTCGACGACGCCGAGCGCGATCTCGCCTCCACGCTGATCCTCGCCGGCAAGGCCGACGAAGCCTTCAAGACTTTCGAAGCGCTGCAGAAGCCGGTGGTGCTGGAGACCGGCTACGGCCCCTCGGGACTGCCGCACATGGGCACCTTCGGCGAGGTGGCGCGCACGACGATGGTGCGCAACGCCTTCCGCGCCCTGACCGACGACGCCCTGCCCACGCGGCTGATCAGCTTCTCCGACGACATGGACGGGCTGCGCAAGATCCCGCCCAACGTGCCGAACGGCGAGGTCATGCGCGACGATCTCGACAAGCCGCTGACCGTGGTCCGCGACCCCTACGGCGAGCACGAGAGCTTCGGCCACCACAACAACGCCCGCCTGCGCGCCTTCCTCGACGGCTTCGGGTTCGACTACGAGTTCGTGTCCTCGACCGACTGCTATCGCGGCGGCCGGTTCGACGCGACGCTGCTGACGGCGCTGGAGCGTTTCGACGCCATCCAGAAGATCATGCTGCCCAGTCTGGGAGAGGAGCGGCGCGCGACCTACTCGCCGTTCCTGCCGATCAGTCCCAGGACCGGCAAGGTGCTGCAGGTCCCGACGCTGGAGCGCAACGTCGGCAAGGGCACGATCGTCTTCCGCGACGAGGACGGCGAACTGACCGAGGTTCCGGTGACCGGCGGCGGCGTGAAGATGCAGTGGCGGCCCGACTGGGCCATGCGCTGGACGGCGCTGGGCGTCGACTACGAGATGAGCGGCAAGGACCTGATCGACAGCGTCCGGCTCTCCAACCAGGTCTGCAAGGTGCTCGGCGGCGTGCCCCCGGAGGGCTTCCACTACGAGCTCTTCATGGACGAGAACAACCTGAAGATCTCCAAGACCAAGGGCAACGGCCTGACCATGGACGAGTGGCTGCGCTACGGCGCGCCCGAGAGCCTGGCCTACTACATGTTCCAGAGCCCCAAGTCGGCCAAGAAGCTGTACTTCGACGTCATCCCCAAGGCGACGGACGAGTACCTGCAGCAGCTCGACGCCTTCAACCGCAAGAAGGCCGAGGGGGGCAACCAGCTCGACGTCAACAACCCGGCCTGGCACGTCCACATGGGCCGACCGCCGGAAGCGGGCTCGCCGGTGTCCTTCTCGCTGATGCTCAACCTGGTCTCGGCCGGCAACGCCTCGAGCAAGGACGTGCTGTGGGGCTTCCTGACGCGCTACATCCCGGGCGCGACGCCGCAGAGCCAGCCGCTGCTCGACCGTCTGGCCGACTACGCGATGAACTACTACGAGGACTTCGTCGCCCCGACGAAGGCCTTCCGCGCGGCCACCGATCAGGAGCGGGCGGCGATGGAGGACCTGCTGGCCCGCCTCCGGGCGCTGCCGGCCGGTTGCCAGGACGCCGAGCTGATCCAGAACGAGGTCTACGAAGCGGGCAAGGCCGGCGGTTTCGACCCGCTGCGCAGCTGGTTCCAGGCGCTCTACGAAGTGCTGCTGGGCCAGAGCCAGGGCCCGCGCTTCGGCTCCTTCGCGGCCATCTTCGGCCTCGACCGGACCATCCAGCTGATCGAGGACGGCCTCGCCGCAAAGCTGCTGCAAGCCTGAACCGAACATAACAGGGCGGCCCCGATCACGTTCAGGGTCGCCCCCCTAATGTCCTCCTCAACGACGGGCGACAGCCGGTCGGGACCCATTTGAGGAGAACAACCATGACCCACGTCACGAACAAGATCGCCAAGGTCGGTCTGGCCCTCTCCGTGGCCGCCGCCATGACCGCCACCGCCGTTCCGATGACGGCCAGCGCCCAGAACGCGGGCGTCCTGCGCTGCGACGCGCCGGGCTCCAAGCAGGAGAAGGGCGCGGCCATCGGCGCCGTCCTGGGCGCCCTGATCGGCAACCAGGTCGCCAAGAACGAGCGCACCGCCGGCACGGTGGTCGGCGCGGGCCTCGGCGCCGCGGCCGGCTCCTACATCGGCTGCAAGTCGCAGACGAGCGACGCCTACGCCCAGGGAACCTACACCCGCGGCGGCCAGCGCCTGGCCTCCTACGTCCAGCCGGCCCGCTACGAGCGGACCAACATGCGGATGATCGCGGTGACCAACGTCAGCCTGCGGGCCGGTCCGTCGACCTCGACCTCGAAGGTGGGCGTCCTGCAGCGCGGCCAGACCTTCCAGGCCGCGGCCTACGCCAACGGCGGCCGCTGGGTGCTCGTCAGCCGCAACGGCGTCGGCATCGGCTACGTCCACGCCGGCTACGTCCGCGCGGTGAACGGCGGCTACCGCACCGCCGCCAGCTGGTAAGCCGCGAGGCCTGACCAACAGCGAGGGCCGGTTCCGGAAGGGACCGGCCCTTTCGCCTGTCCGCCTACTGGCTGGCCCAGAGGATGCGGGCGATCCAGGCGACGTCCTTCCGCTCCAGGGTGCGGCCCGGGTAGTCCGGGTTCAGCGACTTGAGCTCGACCGCCTTGCCGGTGATGCGGGCGACCTCCTTGGCCAGCACCTCGCCGGAGGTGGTCCTGACCACCACCCGGTCGCCCCGGCGCGGCTCCGCGCCGGTCGGATCGACCACGATCCGGTCGCCCTCGCGATAGACCGGGGCCATGGAGTCGCCGCTGATCTCCAGCGCATAGACCCCCTCGCGGGCCAGGCCCGGAAAGTCGATCTCGTCCCAGCCCTGACCCACGGGGAAGCCGGCGTCGTCGAAATAGCCGTCATCGCCGGCCTGGGCGAAGCCGATCAGCGGCACCCCCCTGGCGGCGGGGGCGCCGCCGCCCTCGGCCATGGCCGCGAACTCGCCGAAGCTGACGCCGGTCGCCGCCAGCACCTTCGACAGGCTCTCGGTGGAGGGCCAGCGCGGCCGGGCGTCGGCGTCGCTGGAGAAGCGCTTGGAGCGGTTGAAGCTGGTCGGGTCCAGTCCCGCCACCTTGGCCAGCGCCGAGGTGGTCATGTCGAACCGCGCCGCCAGCTGGTCGATGGCGGTCCAGATCTGCGAATGCGACGGGCGCGACATGACGAGGCCTGCTCAGGTGGAGATAGGAAAATAGTCCACAGAGCTAGGAATGTATACCTCGATCTGCTGTGACTTTCGGGCGCCGCCATGTCCCTATGGCCAGGGTCAGGGTGGCGCAGAAGCCCATCAGCGCCAGGAAGTTCAGGCGGAACGTCAGGTCGAGGTCCTGGTCCACCCAGCCGGCGACGTGGATGGCCAGGGTCATGATCTGGAAGCCACAGGCATAGACCGGCCAGGGCCTGGGCGACTTCCAGCTCAGCGCGACCAGGCCGATGAGCACCACCAGGTCGATTCCGAACAGGCTGAGCGATTCGGTCAGGCCGAAGGTGATCGCCTGCGCCACCGCCGTGGCGGTCCAGCCGAGGAAGAACAGGGCCGCGCCCCGCCGTTCGATCGGTCCACCCCGCATCACCGCGCCCGTGATCGTCACGAGCATCAGCAGGATGAAGGCGATCTGCAGGAGGGAGAGCACGCGGGCGGCGTCCTTGCGGCTTGTCGACCGTTGGCAGTCCCGCATCCGCCCCGCGTCGTCAAGCGCGCGGGTAGCGGTGTCGCGGCGCCGTAGCGCTTGACGTTGACGTAAAGGGCATTATACCTCGTGCCCAACGAGAAAAACGTAAGCCAAGGGAGGAAAGAATGCCGACCGAACTGCGTCGCCCCGAGCGGACCTTCACCATCCGCCAGCTCTGCACCGAATTCAAAGCCACGCCGCGCGCCCTGCGCTTCTATGAAGACAAGGGCCTGCTGACCCCGGCCCGTGACGGCATGAACCGCGTCTACTCCTACAAGGACCGGGCGCGGCTGATCCTGATCCTGCGGGGCAAGCGGGTCGGCCTGTCGCTGCAGGAAATCCGCGAAATCTTCGAGCTGTACGGCGAAGAAGACGAAGTGATGGCCCAGAACGCCCACTCCCTGAAGAAATTCAAGGAGAAGATCCTCGTCCTCGAGCAGCAGCGCGAAGACATCGACGGCGCCATCGCCGAGCTTCATGAAGCCTGCTCACGCCTCGAGAAGCACCTGGCCGACAAGCGCCCGGACCTGCTGCCCAAGGCCGAGGCCTATGAGCAGATGATGCGTGCGCGCGTCGACGGCCACGCGGAGCCCGTCGCCGCCAAATAGGCTGCGACGACCAGAACAGACCCCGACCTCAACGGAGCGCTCATGGCCTACCAGCCGCCGGCCCGCGATCACGTGTTCCTCCTGCGCGAGGTGCTCGAGATTGATCGTTACGCGAACCTTCCCGGCTTCGCCGACGCCTCGATGGACGTCGTCGAGCAGATCATCGAGGAGGCGGCGAAGTTCACGGGCGAGGTCCTCGCCCCCCTGAACAGCGTCGGCGACAAGCAGGGCTGCACCTGGCATCCGGACCATACGGTCACCACGCCGACCGGGTTCAAGGAGGCCTACAAGCAACTCTGCGCGGGGGGCTGGACGGGCCTCGGCTCCGACACCGCCTACGGCGGCCAGGGCCTGCCGCATGTGGTGAACCTGTCCTTCTCGGAGATGTCGAGCAGCGCCAACATGGCCTTCTCGATGTATCCGGGGCTGGCGCACGGGGCCTATTCGGCCATCCACACCGGCGGCACGGACGCGCAGAAGCAGACCTACCTGCCCAAGATGGTGTCGGGCGAGTGGACCGGCACCATGAACCTGACCGAGCCGCACTGCGGCACGGACCTGGGTCTGCTGCGCACCAAGGCGGTCCCGCAGGCCGACGGCTCCTACCGTATCTCCGGTCAGAAGATCTGGATCAGCGCCGGCGAGCACGACATGGCGGACAACATCGTCCACCTGGTGCTGGCCCGCATCGAGGGCGCGCCCGCGGGGGTGAAGGGCATCAGCCTGTTCATCGTGCCCAAGTTCATCCCGAACGTGGACGGCTCGGTCGGCCCGCGCAACGAGGGCGTCAAGTGCGTCGGCCTCGAGGAGAAGATGGGCATCCACGGCAACGCCACCTGCGTCATGCAGTACGACGAGGCCGAGGGCTATCTGATCGGCGAGGAGAACAGCGGCCTGCGCATCATGTTCGTCATGATGAACGAGGCCCGTATCGGCGTCGGCCTGCAAGGCATCGCCCAGGCCGAGGCCGCCTATCAGGCCGCCCGCGACTTCGCGAAAGACCGTCTGCAGGGCCGCTCCCTGACCGGTCCCAAGAACCCGGACGGCCCCGCCGATCCGATCATCGTCCACCCCGACGTGCGCCGCATGCTGCTCGACAGCCGGGCCATGATCGAGGGCGGCCGCGCCTTCCTGTTCTGGACCGCCCTGCACGGCGACCTGGCCCATGGTCACGAGGACGAGGCCGTCCGCCAGAAGGCCGGCGACTACATGGGCCTGCTGACCCCGGTGCTGAAGGGCTACCTGACCGACAAGGGCTTCAAGGTCTGCGTCGACGCCATGCAGGTCCATGGCGGCAGCGGGTTCACCGAGCACTTCCCCGCCAGCCAGTACCTGCGCGACTGCCGCATCGCCCTGATCTACGAGGGCACGAACGGGGTCCAGGCGCTGGATCTGGTCGGTCGCAAGCTGGCCGCCAACGGCGGCCGGGCGGTGATGAGCTTCTTCGCCGAGATCGACGGCTTCGTGGAGGCCAACGCCGGCGACGCCGAGCTGAAGCCGTTCCTCGACGGTCTCGCCGGCGCCAAGAGCGAGCTGCAGGAGGCCACCATGTGGCTGATGCAGAATGGCCTGGCCAACCCCGATAACGCCGGGGCGGCGTCGACCGACTACATGCATCTCTTCGGGATCACGGGCCTGGCCTACATGTGGGCGCTGATGGCCAAGGTCTCGCTGGCGAAGATCGCCGCCGGCGACACCGATCCCTTCTACGCGTCAAAGGTGGCCGTCGGCCGCTATTTCCTCGAGCGTGTGTTGCCGGACACCGGCGCTCACCTCGCCAAGCTCAAGACCGGGTCCGCCACCATGATGGCCATGCCCGCGGAGGCCTTCTGAATATGAGTGCGCTTCAGGTTGAACGTCTTTCCGCCCTGGCCGAGGAAGACATCGTCATCTTCGAGGACGCGGTCGGAAAGTTCTTCGACGAGTACGCCTCCGAGGCTCGCGTGGCCAAATGGCGCGAGGACGGCATCGTCGAGCGCAGCATGTGGACCCAGGCCGCCGAGGCTGGCCTGGCCTGCCTGTCGATCCCCGAGGAATACGGCGGCATGGGCGGCGACTATCGCCATGAGGTCGTGCTCATGGAACAGCTGGGGGCCAAGGGCGTCGACGGCTTCGGCCTGTCGCTGCACAACTCCATCGTCGCGCCCTACATCTACCACTACGGCACCGAGGACCAGAAGCGCCGCTGGCTGCCGAAGCTGGCCACCTGCGAGTACGTCGGCGCCATCGCCATGACCGAGCCGGGCGCCGGCAGCGACCTCCAGGGCATCAAGACCACGGCTCGGCTGGACGGCGACGAGTACGTCATCAACGGCTCCAAGACCTTCATCACCAACGGCCAGACGGCCAACCTGATCATCGTCGTCTGCAAGACCGACCCGACCCAGGGCGCGCGGGGCACCTCGCTGATCCTGGTCGAGACCGACAACGCGCCGGGCTTCGAGCGGGGCCGCAACCTCGACAAGCTGGGCATGGAGGCGGCCGACACGTCGGAGCTGTTCTTCAACGACGTCCGCGTTCCGACCAGCAACCTGCTGGGCGAGGGCGAGGGGCACGGCTTCTTCCAGCTGATGAGCCAGCTGCCGCAGGAGCGTCTCAACATCGCCGTCCAGGGCATCACCACCATCGAGCGGGCGCTGGCCCTGACCATCGACTACGTCAAGCAGCGCAAGGCGTTCGGCAAGTCGATCCTCGACTTCCAGAACACCCAGTTCGTGCTGGCCGAGTGCAAGACCGAGGCGACCGTGGCCCGGGTCTTCGTCAACCACTGCATCGAGCAGCACCTGAAGGGCAAGCTCGACGCGGCCACCGCCTCGATGGCCAAGTACTGGGTCACCGACCTGGAGAACAAGATCATCGACCGCTGCCTGCAGTTCTTCGGCGGCTTCGGCTACATGGCCGAGTACCCGATCGCCCGGATGTACCGCGACAGCCGCGTCCAGCGGATCTACGGCGGCGCCAACGAGGTCATGAAGGTGCTGATCGCCAGGACGCTGTAGACCGGAGATTTGCCGCCCAAACCGGCCAAAGCGGGGGCCTGATGATCGACCACCTCTCCATCGCCGTCAGCGACCTCGCCCGCAGCGCCGCCTTCTACGAGGCCGTCCTGGCGCCGCTGGGCTACCGGCGGCTGGTCGAGCGGCCAGGGACGGTGGGCTTCGGCAAGCGCTATCCGGAAGTGTGGATCAACCACCGGCCCGGGATGACCCGCGCCGACCCGGACACGGGACACCATGCCTGCCTGCGAGCCTCCAGCGTTGAGGCCGTCGACGCTTTCCACGCCGCCGCCCTGGCCAACGGCGGGGCCGACGCCGGGGCGCCCGGTCCGCGACCGGCCGCCATGACCAGCTACTACGGCGCCTTCATCCTCGACCCGGACGGCGCCAAGCTCGAGGCCGCCAGCTTTCCGAAGAGCGAGACCTGATGTCCCACTACGTCGCCACCATCGACTGGTCGCTCACCGCAGAGCCCGAGGACTTCCTCAAGGGCCGCTACAGCCGCGCCCACAGCATCGCCTTCGACGGCGGGGTGACGATCCCCGGCTCGCCTTCGCCCGGCGTGGTGCCGGCCCCCTGGTCCGACCCGTCGGCCGTGGACCCCGAGGAGATGCTGGTCGCCGCGCTGAGCAATTGTCACATGCTGACCTTCCTGCACAAGGCGCGGGAGGCCGGCTTCGTCGTCGCCAGCTATCGCGACGAGGCGGTGGGGGTGATGCGCAAGACGGCCCAGGGGAAGATCGCCGTGACCAGGGTTACGCTTCGACCACTGATCGCCTTCGAGGGCGCGGCGCCGGACGCGGCGGCCCTGGAGGCGCTTCACCATGCCGCCCACGAGGACTGTTTCATCGCCAACTCGGTGAACACCGAGGTGGTCGTCGAGGCGCCCTGACCGCCTGTTTCCGCCGGGTGACCCCAAAATGGGCCACCTACCCGTGTTCTTTCACTGAGTCTTAGGAACGCGGGGTGCATCGTCCCTGAAAGCACGGGAACGATGATGAGCAAGGGCGAGGCGGAGGACAGATTCGGTCTGCGGGCTGCGGTGCGGGCGCGTCGGCGTCACCTGCCGTCGCGCATGATCACGTCGGTCCTGATCGCCGCCGGCCTTCACGCCGCCATGGGCTGGCCGGCCATGTGGCTGTGGGCGGCCGTCTACATCCTGGTGCAACTGGTCGAGACCTGGATCGGACCGCGCCTGCTGGCCCGCCCGCTGGACACTGCCGCCGCGGCGGCCAATGTCGCCATCGTCCTGTTCATGCCCAGCGCCCTGGTGTTCGGCGCGTTGGGCATGGCGATGTGGAGCAACGCCGGCCTCTATGGTCCGGCCCTGGGCGTCTCGGTGATCGCCGGGGCCATGACCAACGTCATCGCGCTGAGCCGCGGCTCGCGGATCGCCTTCGCCGCCTCCGCCGTGCCCTATGGCCTGTTCCTGCTGGCCATGCCGCTGATGGACGTCGGCCGGGTGTCCAGTCCGCTGCTGACGACCATGATGATCGCCACCGGCCTGATCATGCTCAATATCATCGGCGCCTGGATCTCCACCGAGGAGGCCCGCCGCGCCGAGGACCGCGCCAAGGTGGAGGCCGAGCGCCGCCGCGCCGAGGCCGAGGCCGCCGTCGAGGCCAAGAGCGCCTATGTCGCCGCCATCAGCCATGAGCTGCGCACCCCGATCAGCGCCATCCTGGCCGGCGCCGCCGAGCTGGAACGCAACGGCGGCGCGTCGGCCGGGGCGCCGGCCCGGCTGATCGGCCACGCCGGCCAGATGATGCGCGCGCTGCTCGACGACCTGCTGGACCTGTCCAAGATCGAGGTCGGCCGCATGGAGGTCGAGACGATCGCCTTCGACTTGCGGGCCAGCGTCAGCAACGCGGTGAAGATGTGGCGGCCGCAGGCGCGCGAGAAGGGCCTGCGCCTGCGCATCGAGGGCGCCCGCGCGCTGCCCGGCCGGGTGGCCGGCGACCCCACGCGACTGGGCCAGGTGCTCAACAACCTGCTGTCCAACGCCATCAAGTTCACGGCCAGCGGATCGGTGACCGTCCGGATCGACAGCGTCCCGACGGCGGATGGCTGGGCCGTCTCCCTGTGCGTGGCCGACACTGGCCCGGGCATGACCCCTGAGCAGGTCGATCGCCTTTTCCTGCCCTTCGAACAGCTTGAGCCCGGCGCGGCGCGCAAGCACGGCGGCTCGGGCCTGGGCCTGGCGATCAGCCGCGAGCTGGCCCGTCTGATGGGCGGCGAGCTGACCGCGACCAGCGCGCCCGGCGAGGGCGCGGCCTTCACCCTCAGCCTTACCCTGCCGGCCGCCGAGGCGGCCGCTCCGGAAGCCCTGCCCGAGACGGTCGAGGCCCGGGTGCTGGTCGTCGACGACCACGCCGTCAACCGCCAGGCCCTGACCCTGGTGCTGGCTCCGCTCGGCATCACTCCGGTGACTATCGGCTCGGCGGAAGAGGGACTGGAGCTTCTGTCCCGCGAGGCCTTCGACGTGGTGCTGATGGACGTCTACATGCCCGACATGGACGGCCGCGACGCGACCCGCCTGCTGCGCGCCCGTCCCGGCCCCAACCAGACCGTCCCCGTCATCGCCATCACGGCCTCCGCCACCGAGCGCGACTGGCAGGCTTGCCGCGACGCCGGCATGACCGCCCACGTCGCCAAGCCCATCGAGCCGGCGCAGCTTTACGCGGCGCTGGAAGCGGCGCTTTCGGGAGCGCCGGCCCGGGAAGTGGAAGCGGCTTGACCTTTTCCCGTCTTCCCGGCGCAGGCCGGGATCCATGGTCACCCCGGGCCTGTGCTCTACCCTTCCTGGCGCGGTGAGTCCGCGTGGGCCCCGGCCTTCGCCGGGGAAACGGTATCCTTCAGAAGCCCCACGAGCCGCTCCCCCAGCCCCGCCTCGTCCTTCAGTTCACACTCCCAGACCACCTCGACCCGCCACCCGGCCGCCACGAGCGCCGCCGTTGACGCTTCATCCCGCTCACGGTTGCGGCCCACCTTCCCCAGCCAGTAGTCGCGGTTCTGCTTGGGCACCCGCGCCCCGCGCGCGCAGTCGTGCCCGTGCCAGAAGCAGCCGTGGACGAACAGCGCCAGCCGCCGGCCCGGCATGACGATGTCCGGCTTGCCGGGCAGGTCCTTGCGGTGCAGGCGGTAGCGGGCGCCCAGCGCGGTCAGCAGCCGGCGGACGGTCTTCTCCGGCCCGGTGTCGCGCCCCTTGACCCGTCGCATGACGGCGGAGCGCTTTTCGGGGGTGAAGACGTCGGTCACCGGGTTCCCGGTCCTACAGTCCCTCGAACAGCGCCGTGCTGAGATACCGCTCGGCGAAGCTGGGGATGATGGTGACGATCACCTTGCCCGCATACTCCGGCCGGCTGGCCAGGTCGAAGGCGGCCGTGAGCGCGGCCCCCGACGAGATGCCGACCGGCAGGCCGTCGGTGCGGGCCACCTTGCGGGCCATCTCGAAGGCGTCGTCGTTGCCGACCTTGACGATGTCGTCGATGACGCCGCGGTCGAGGATGCCGGGCACGAAGCCGGCCCCGATGCCCTGGATCTTGTGGGCGCCGGGCGCGCCGCCGCTGAGCACGGGCGAGGCCTCGGGCTCGACGGCGACCATGCGCAGCGACGGCTTGCGGGCCTTCAGCGCCTGGCCGACACCGGTGATTGTGCCGCCGGTGCCGACGCCGGAGACCACCGCGTCGACCGTCCCGGCGGTGTCGTTCCAGATTTCCTCGGCGGTCGAGACCCGGTGGATCAGCGGGTTGGCCTCGTTCTCGAACTGCTGGGGCATCACCGAGCCGGGAATTTCCTCCAGCAGCTCCTGGGCGCGGGCCACGGCGCCGCGCATGCCCTTCTCGGCCGGGGTGAGCTCCAGCCGCGCGCCGAGGATCAGCAGCATCTTGCGGCGCTCGATCGACATGCTGTCGGGCATGACCAGCACGATGGGATAGCCCTTGGCGGCGGCCACGAAAGCCAGCGCGATGCCGGTGTTGCCGCTGGTCGGCTCGACGATGGAGCCGCCGGGCTTGAGCAGGCCGTTGGCCTCCAGCCACTCGATCATCGAGGCGCCGATGCGGTCCTTGACCGAGCCCATCGGGTTGAAGAATTCCAGCTTGGCCAGCACCTCGCCCTTCGGCTTCAGCTCGGCGCTGAGGTTGGGCAGCCGCACCAGCGGCGTGTCGCCCAGGGTGTCGACGATGCTGTCGTAGATGCGGCCGCGACCGGCGCGTTTGAAGCGGGCGGCGTCGTACTGGCTCATGGGTAGCCTCCGGGAGGAGCGTGTTCTGTGGCTTTGACCCTAGAACCGCCCACCGGGGTTGTCAGCGCTCATTCGGCTGCGAGGGGCGTGAGGGAATCTCTCAGCAACGGCTCCAGCAGATGCGCCGAAAGCCAGCGCACGACCGGGACGGCCACCCCGTCGCCGATGACGTGGAAGGCGGCCGTCGAGCCGGTCGGCAGGACGTAGCGGTCGGGCAGGCCCATCAGCCGGGCGCCCTCGCGCGGGGTGAGCAGGCGGGATCGGACAGCGCCGCCGTCCGCCACCACGATGGTCTGCCGCGAGGAGCCGCCCCGGGCGGTGCGCAGGCAGCCGGCCAGGCCGTCGGTGCGCACCTCGGCCTGGGGCGTCCCGCCCCGCGTGCGACGATAGACGGCGCCGACCGTGCGGCCGGGCCCCTCCAGCCGCGCCCGGTGCAGCGGCGTCATCTGGGCCAGCAGCCGGGCGGTCTCGGCGTCCGATCGCCAGGTCACGGCGTCGTCGTCCTCCAGCAGGGCGGCGAGGTCGGTGTTGCGGGCCGGCGGCGCGGGCAGGTCCCACCAGACCCAGGACGCCTTGAGGGCGGCGGGGAACCGGTCATGCGCCTCGACGACCGCGCGGCTGTGGAATCCGCAGTGGCCTGTCCGGACGCCGGCGGCTTCCCGTGTGGCGATGACGAAGACGCGCGGGCGGCTCTGCGGCGTGAAGGCGGCGGCGTCGATCTCCAGCGCCCCGAAGCGATAGCCCTGACCGGCCAGCGCCGCGCAGAGGGCTTCGAAGTCCTTGCCGCCGTGCGAGGTCAGCAGGCCGACGACGTTCTCGATGACGATGGCGCGCGGCGCGCGGCGCTGGCCGTTCAGCGCCTCGACGAGGCGCCAGAAGCCGAAGAATGCCGAGGAGCGTCCGCCGCTCAGCCCCGCCCGCGCCCCGGCCAGGCTGAAGTCCTGGCAGGGGCTGGAGGCCCAGGCCAGATCGGCCCGGCCGGGCAGGTCGCCCGGCTGCACGGCCCAGACGTCGCCCTGATGGAAGTGCGCCTCCGCGTCGGCATGGTTGGCGCGATAGGTCGCCGCCTTCACCGGGTCGAAGTCGTTGGCGTAGAGGCAGGACCAGCCCTCGCCGAGCCCGAGCCGGGCCATGCCCCCTCCGGCGAAGAATTCCAGGAAACCGAGGGGAGGATTCCGACTCATCGCCAAATGAGTCTAACCTGCCCGCGACCTTTCGAGGAGAAGCGCCATGCGCCGCACCGCCGTCCTGATCTCCGCCGCCCTGTCCGCCCTGCTGCTCGCCGCCTGCGGCCAGGAAGCCCCCGGCGGCGCCGACGCGCCCCCGCCCGCCGATGCGCCGGCCGCGCCGGAAGCGCCGACCGCCGATCCGGCCGCGCCCTTCAAGGTCGACTTCAGCGCCAGCGGCACCGAGCCGTTCTGGCGGCTCGACATCAAGGGCACGGACGTCACCCTGTCCGGCCCGATCACCGAGACGGTCCCCGCGCCGCATGAGGCCGCCAACGCCGGGCTCGCCGCGACCGACGGCGCCGCGACCTGGACCGCCCAGGCCGGTACGACGCCGGTCGTGGTGAAGGTGACGAAGGGCGACTGCTCCGACGGGATGAGCGACCTGACCTACCCCTACAGCGCCGAGGTCGCCTGGGGCGCCCAGACATTGAAGGGCTGCGCCTTCCCGACGGCGGAGCAACCGCGCGAAGGGCAGTAGGCCTTTGGCATCCTCTCCCACGGGGAGAGGCTGAGTCAGCCCTGACCCACCGCGACCGTCTCGAACTGCGACGTCCGCGCCTGCGTCTGGCCGCCCGGAACGGGCAGCAGCAGGGCGATGACGACGGCCGCGGCGGCGGCGATGGCGAAGACGGCCTTGACGGCCATGGGACGCTCCTGTGGATGCGACGGGTCAAGGTCGCGCTCCTTCGGTTAACGAACCGCCAAGCCCGGGGTTGCGGGCAAAGCAAAGGCAGGAGGAACCCTCCGGTTCCGCCTGCCTCGCCGTAGATCAGTTCAGGGATTGATCCGGCCTGAGCGGGTTAACGCCGAGGCCGGATCCTCCGCCTTGTCCTAGTAGATCTCGAACAGGCCGGCGCCGCCCTGGCCGCCGCCGATGCACATGGTCACCACGCCCCACTTGGCGCCGCGACGACGGCCTTCCTGCAGCAGGTGGCCGGTGCAGCGGGCGCCGGTCATGCCGAAGGGGTGGCCGATCGAGATCGAGCCGCCGTTGACGTTGTACTTGGCCGGGTCGATGCCCAGCTTGTCGCGGCTGTAGAGGCACTGGGAGGCGAAGGCCTCGTTCAGTTCCCACAGGTCGATGTCGTCGACCTTCAGGCCCTGGCGGGCGAGCAGGCGCGGCACGGCGAAGACCGGGCCGATGCCCATTTCGTCAGGCTCGCAGCCGGCGGCGGCCCAGCTCACGAAACGGCCCAGCGGCTCGAGACCGCGGCGCTCGGCTTCCTTGGCTTCCATGACCACCACGGCGGCGGCGCCGTCCGACAGCTGGCTGGCGTTGCCGGCGGTGACGAAGTTGCCCTCGCCCTTGACCGGGGCGAGCTTGGCGAGGCCTTCCAGCGTTGTCTCCGGACGGTTGCACTCGTCCTTGTCGACCACGTAGTCGACCAGTGTCTCTTCCTTGGTGTCCTTGTTGACCAGCTTCATCTTGGTGGCCATCGGGACGATTTCGTCGTCGAACTTGCCCGAGGCCTGGGCCGCGGCGGTGCGGCGCTGGGATTCTAGGCTGTACTCGTCCTGGTACTCACGGCTGACGCCGTAGCGCTTGGCGACGATGTCGGCGGTGTCGATCATGGCCATGAAGATGGCCGGGGCGATGTCCAGCAGCTTGGGATCAACCGTGCCCGAACCGCCCATGCCGCCGCCCGGGATGGAGATGCTCTCCACGCCGCCGGCCACGACGCAGTCGGCGCCGTCGCCACGGATGTGGTTCGCGGCCATGGCGATGGCCTGCAGGCCCGAGGAGCAGAAGCGGTTGATGGTCACGCCGCCGGTGGTCACCGGCATGCCGGCCAGCAGCGCGGCGAGGCGGCCGATGTTGGCCGCGCCGTGGGCGTTGTTGCCCAGGTAGCAGTCCTCGATGTCGGCCGGGTCGACGCCCGACTTGGCCACCGCGTGCTTGATGGCGTGGGCCGCCATGCTCATCGGCGGGGTGACGTTGAATCCGCCGCGGCCCGCCTTGGCGAGGCCGGTGCGGGCGTAGGACACGATGACGGCTTCGCGCATCTGGCGTTTTCCCTTTTGTCTCTCAAACATTCGTTCGAATGGTGCGCCGCACCCTAGGCGAACGCTGCGGAAAGAAAAAGATCACGCGCGCGTCAACCTGGGGGGAGGGGCTCAGAGAGCGACTTGCCAATCCCCGCGAGCGCTGGCTTGCTGGCGCGGATCGACCCTTGAGAGACCCCGTCCATGCGCGCCCTGCTCCTCGCCGCCGCCGCCGCCGCGTTGGCGATGTCCGCGCCTGCCCTCGCCCAGGAGCCGCCCGAGGGCGGGGCGTGGACGGACTGCGCGGTGACCGCCGTGACCGTCATGCGCGACCGGATGGTGGTGAAATGCGGCGGGCTGGCCGGCGCCGACAATCCGCGGATCTTCGCGATCGAGACCAGCGACCGCCTGCTCGACCCGGTGCTGCGCATCGCCCTCGACGCCAAGGCGCGCGGCAAGCCGATGGGCGTGCTGTACGTGAAGTCGACGATGGCCAGTCCGGCCGGATGCGCGGCCGCCGACTGCCGGCGTCTGGTGGCGGTGGAGTCGAAATAGGCGCCGCACGCCTTGACCTGCGCGTCACCCGGCGGGACGATCCTGATCAACGATAAGAAACACGATCAGGGAGTAGCGGCATGGCCGAGCGGGCGTTCGATCTGGTGATCCGGGGCGGAACCGTCATCGACGGTTCGGGCGGCGCGCCCTACGCAGCCGATGTCGGAGTCCGGGACGGCCTGATCGCGGCCGTGGCGCCGAACCTGCCGGCCGGGACCGAGGAGATCGACGCGACGGGCCGCAT
>CAYTZY010000005.1:0-9800 GCA_964442795.1 uncultured Caulobacter sp. | reverse complement strand
CCCCGGGCTTCGTCGACATCCACACCCACTACGACGGCCAGGCCACCTGGGACCAGCGGATGCAGCCCTCCTCGTGGCACGGCGTGACCACGGCGGTGATGGGCAACTGCGGCGTCGGCTTCGCGCCCTGCAAGCCGCAGGACCACGACCGGCTGATCCGGCTGATGGAGGGGGTCGAGGACATTCCCTTCCCCGTGCTGACCCAGGGCCTGCCGTGGAACTGGGAGAGTTTCCCCGAGTATCTCGACAGCCTGTCGGGCCGATCGTTCGACATCGACATCGCCGCGCAGCTGCCGCACGCGGCGCTGCGGGTCTATGTGATGGGCGAGCGCGGCGCCAACCGCGAGCCGGCGACGCGCGAGGACATCGCCAGGATGGCGGTGATCGCCAAGGGCGCCGTCGAGGCCGGGGCGCTCGGCTTCTCCACCTCGCGCACGCTCAACCACCGCACCAGCGACGGCCAGCCGACCCCGACCCTGACCGCCGGCGAGGACGAGCTGGAGGGCATCGCCCTGGGACTCAAGGCCGCCGGCAAGGGCGTGCTGCAGTTCGTCTCCGACTTCCAGCAGCCGGCCGAGGAGTTCGCCATGTTCCGGCGGCTGGTCGAGAAGAGCGGCCGCCCGCTGAGCTTCTCCCTGGCCCAGAGCCCCAAGGGGCCCGACAGCTGGAAAATCCTGCTCGCCGCGCTCGAACAGGCCAACGACGACGGCCTGCCGATGAAGGCCCAGGTCGCCGGCCGGCCGGTCGGGGTGCTGTTCGGACTGGAGCTGACCCTCAATCCGTTCAGCCAGCACGAGACCTACAAGGCCATCGCCCACCTGCCGCTTGCCGAGCGGGTCGAACAGCTGAAGGATCCCGCCGTCCGCGCCCGGCTGCTGTCCGAGGAACTGGACCCCAAGGGCCCGTTCGCCGGCAGCGCCCTGCGGGCCTGGGACAACATGTTCCTGATGAGCGAGCAGCCGGACTATGAGCCGAAGCCCTCGGACACCATCAAGGACCTGGCCGCCGCGCGCGGCGTCTGGCCCAACGAGGTGGCCCTGGATCACTTGCTGAGCAACGGCGGGCGGGGCATGCTCTACCACCCGTTCCTGAACTACGCGAACGGCTCGCTGGACCCCAGCTTCGCCATGCTCAGCCACCGCGACACGGTGCCGGGCCTGTCGGACGGCGGCGCCCACGTCGGCATGATCTGCGACGGCAGCTTCCCGACCAGCAACATCACCCACTGGACCCGCGACCGCACGCGGGGGCCGAAGCTCGCCCTCGAGCAGATGATCCGCATGCAGACGCGCGACACGGCCGAGGCGGTCGGCCTGCTCGACCGCGGGCTGATCGAGGTCGGCCTGCGGGCCGACCTCAACGTCATCGACTACGACGGCCTGACCCTGCATGCGCCGGGCGTCGCCTACGACCTGCCGGCCGGCGGGCGCCGGCTGGTGCAGCGGGCGGATGGCTATGTGGCGACCGTCGTGGCGGGTCAGGTCACCTACCGCGACGGCGAGCCGACCGGGGCCTTGCCCGGGCGGCTGGTGCGCGGGGCGCAGGGCGCACCGATGCGGCTGGCTGCGGAGTAGCTTCTCCCTCCCCCTCGTGGGGAGGGACAGACCCGCGCAGCGGGTCAGGGTGGGGCAGCAGTGCGCCAATCCCGAAGTTTGGTGATTAGCATCGCCATTCCCCACCCGGTCGCTTCGCGACCACCCTCCCCATGAAGGGGAGGGAAGAACGCACGCTACTCCCCGAACCCCTCACCGAGTTCCTCCACCGGATCCATCCGGATCAGCCGGCTGTCCTCGACCGCCGCCTGCCGGTGCTTCACATGCTCGCGGTAGCCGGGGTCGGTGACCATCTCCAGGAAGGCGCCGGCGCTCGGGTAGAAGGCGATGAAGGCGATGTCCCAGCGCTCGTCGGTCGGGCCGGTCAGGACGACGTCCGGCCGCCCGGCCCAGATCTGCCGGCCGCCGACGCGCTTGAAGACTTCGGCGCTGTCGCGGCCATAGGCGCGATAGGCCTCGAGGCCGGTCATACCCTTGCCGTGGTTGGGGTGGCCCTCCGGATAGTCGGCCAGCGGCCGCACCCGGACGAGGTTCAGCATGTGGATGGGCTGGTCGCGGGGCAGGGCCTTGAAGGCGTCGAACTGCGGGCGGGTCGGGTCGATGGAGCCGGTCATGAGTGGACTGTGACTCAGTCGCCCAACACTGTCATCCCGGCGTCGCCGCCATCCAGACGATGTGGCGCGCGCCGCGACCGCGGTGGGCGCGGACCATGGTCTCCTTCACCTCGAAGCCCGAGCGCTGCAGGCGGCCGGTGAAGGCGTGGTCCGGCGTCGAGGACCAGACGCCCAGCACGCCGCCCGGGCGCAGGGACTTCTTCGCCACCCCCAGGCCGCGACCGTTGTAGAGGCCGTTGTTGCCGGCGCGGCTCAGACCCTTGGGACCATTGTCGACGTCCAGCAGGATGGCGTCCCAGCTGCCCGGCGGACTGTCGATCAGGTCGGCGACGTCGATGATCCGCACCGTCGTGCGCGGGTCGGTCAGGCTGTCGCCGTAGAGGCCGGCCAGCGGTCCCTTCGCCCAGGCCAGCACCGCCGGGACCAGCTCGGCGACGACGATCTCCGCCTTCGGGCCGAAGGCCTCCAGCGCCGCGCGCAGGGTGAAGCCCATGCCCAGGCCGCCGATCAGCACCCGGGGTTTGGGCCGGTCGCCGATCCGCTCGCGGGCCAGCCGGGCCAGCGCCTGTTCGGAATCGCTCAGCCGGCTGTTCATAAGTTCGATGCCGCCGGCCATGATCGAGAACTCGCCGCCGCGCTGCATCAGCTTCAGTTCGCCGCCGCCAGGCACGGTCGCCGTATCCAGATGGACCCAGGGGATCATGCTTTGCCCGGCGTCGGCAGGATGACCAGGCGGTCGGGCAGTTCGTTCGGGTTGTCGGCGCGGTGCGGAACGTGCTCGGCGAGGATTTCGCCGCAGCGCTTCACCGCCGCCTCGAAGCCGCCGGGGATGTCGCGGCGCTTGAGGCCGGCGATCAGCAGGCTGACGACCTCGTCCCACACCGCGTTCGGGGCGACGCTGTAGATGCCCTCGTCGGCGATCACCTCGGCCCGGTGCTCGGCCAGCGAGGCGAACAGCAGGATGCCGGTCCGCTCGCGGGTGGCGTGCAGGCCGTGGCCGAGGAACTGCTGCATGGCGGCGCGGTGCACCCGCTCGGCCTTCAGCGAGGCGGGCGTCAGGGCCCGGCGGATCGGCGGGATCGAGACGACCAGCGCGGCGAGCACGAAGACCGCCGCCTGCAGGGCGACATAGATGGCGAGCGCCGTGAAGATGGTCTGGCCGGTCGGGGCATGGCCGGTGGTCCAGCCGCCGAACATCCCGACCAGCATCTGGGGCTCGAAGCCAAGCAGCAGCGCCAGGGCCGGCAGCACCAGCGCCGCGCCGGCCGCCCAGGCCAGCGGCGTCTCGCGGTAGTCCGAGACCGCCGGGGCCAGGACGCAGTAGATCTCGCCGGCCGTCGTCGCCTCGGCGGCCGTGACCGCGTCGGCGATCCGCTGCTGGTCGGCTTCCGTCATTCGCATGGGCATTCTACCAGCCTCCCGAGGCGCCGCCGCCGCCGAACGATCCGCCGCCGCCGGAGAAGCCTCCGCCGCCGGACCAGCCGCCGCCGCCGCCTCCGCCGCCCCCGAGCATATGGCCCAGGATGCCGCCGATGATCAGCGGGGCGAGGTTGTCGTCATCGTCGTCGAAACGTCGCCGACGCCGACCGTCGCGGCCACGCATCGCCCGCCGCCCGCCACGCCCGGCCCGCATCATGCTGATCAGCATGAAGACGAAGCCCAATGCCAGCAGCACCAGGATCCAGCGGGGCGGTCCCTCGGCGCGGGGCTTCTCCGCCGCCGCGGCGACCTGCGCCTTCGCCGCCTCGTCCGGCAGGCTGAACTGCTGGACCAGGGCGTCGGTCCCGGCGACCACGCCGCCCTCCATGTCGCCGGCCTTGAAGCGCGGCAGGATGGCGGTCTGGATGATGACGCTGGACAGGGCGTCGGTCAGCACCGGCTCCAGGCCGTAGCCGACCTCGATCCGCACCTTGCGTTCGTTGGGCGCGACGATCAGCACCGCGCCATCGTCGGTCTTCTCGCCGCCCAGCTTCCAGGCCCGGCCGAGCTGGTAGCCGTATTCCTCGATCTCGTAGCCCTGCAGCGAGGGCAGGGTGGCGACCACCAGTTGGCGGCCGGTCGAGGTTTCCAGCGCTTCCAGCTTCTGCGTCAGGGCGGCCTCGGTCGCCGGCGAAAGCAGATTGGCCTCATCGACGACCCGGCCCGACAGGCTGGGGAAGGTCGGGGCGGCCAGCGCGGGGAGGGCGATCAGGGCGATGGCGAGGGCGAGGACGATCCTCCCCATGGCGTAGCCGATGGGGAGGGGGACCGCTCGGAGAGCGGTGGAGGGGAGATGCAGCGCGACGGCGCCCCTTCCCGTCCCCACCACCATGCTCCGCATGGTCCCCCTCCTCGGCGAGCCGGGGAGGATTGCGCGCGAGTTGCTCAAGCTACTGCTTCGCCGCCGGAGCCGTCGTCGGCGCCGGGACGGCCGGGGCCGGCGGGGCGTCGAAGCTCACCGTCGGCGCGGTCTGCGCCGAGGCGGCGGCCTGGAACAGCTGGGCCGGCTTCTGGCCGCTGTACATGGTGTTGGCCCAGATCACCTGCGGGAAGGTCCGCAGGGTGGTGTTGTAGGTCTGGGCCGCCTGGTTGTAGTCGCGGCGGGCGATGGCGATCCGGTTCTCGGTGCCTTCCAGCTGGCTCTGCAGGGCCATGAAGTTCTGGTTGGACTTCAGCTCCGGATAGTTCTCCTGGATCATCATCAGCCGGCCCAGCACGCCCGACAGGCGGTCCTGGGACTGCTGGAACTGGGCGAACTGCGCCGGGTCGGTGATGGTCGAGGCGTCGACCCGCACCTGGGTCGCGGACGCCCGCGCCTCGGTGACGGCGGTCAGGACGTCCTTTTCCTGGGCGGCGTAGCCCTTCACCGTATTGACCAGGTTGGGGATCAGGTCGGCCCGGCGCTGGTACTGGTTCTGCACCTCGGCCCACTGGGCCTTCACGGCCTCGTCCTGGGTCGGGATGGTGTTGATGCCGCAGCCGGCGAGAACGGCGGCGACGGCAAGCGCCGGCGCCAGTCGGAGGAAGCGGGAGATCGCGTTCATGGATGGCCCCTTGAAGCGGCCCTCGGTTGGACCGCGCCCGCTGATATGGCCCCGCCGCGCGCCCGTGAGAAGAACAGGCGCGTCGATTTTTCGAACGGTGGTTTGGGACTCCCTCCCCGCGAGGGGAGGGAGGAAACCCTACATCCCCAGCAGGCGGTCGTTCTTGCCGGCGGCGCGCCCCTCGGCCCATTCGGCTTCCAGCGCCTGGAACTCCTTCCGGCGGGGGCCGAGGTAGCCGAACAGGAAGGCCGCGACCTTGCGCTGCTGGATCTCCTCCGACCCTTCCGTGATGCGGTAGCGGCGGTGGTGGCGATAGATGTGCTCGAAGGCCTTGTGCCGCGAGTACCCCATGCCGCCGTGCACCTGCATGGCGCGGTCGGCTGCCTCGCAGCAGAGGCGGTTGCCCCAGTAGTTGCAGATCGAGACCTTGTCGGAGATCTCCCGCTCGATGGTCTTGTGGTCCATCGTGTCCATCTGCCAGGCGGTCTGGCGGATCAGCAGGCGCAGCATCTCGGCCTGGGCGTGCAGTTCGACGAGCGGGAACTGGATGGCCTGGTTGTCGCTCAGCGCCTTGCCGAACGGCTTGCGCATGCGGGCGTACTTCACGCTCTCGTTGATGCAGTAGACGGCGGCGCCCAGCGAACTGGCGGCCTGGCGGATGCGGTTCTGGTGCACGAAGGACTGGCCAAGCCCGAGGCCCCGGTCGATCTGGCCCCAGTAGCTGTCCTCGGGAATCCAGCAGTCAAATGAGATGCGCGGGTGGTCGGTGGGCATGTTGAAGGTCCACATCCACTCCTCGATCTTGATGTGCTCGCGCGGGACCAGGAAGCAGGTGATGCCAAGGGCGTCGCCGTCCTTGCCGCTGGTGCGGGCGAAAACCATGACGTGGGTGACCACGTGCATGCCGGTGGTCCACATCTTCTCGCCCTTGATGCGCCAGCCGGGCTTGCCGTCCTTCTCCTCGCGGACCCCCGTGGTCTCCATGAAGGTGGCGTCCGAGCCGTGGTTGGGCTCGGTCAGGCCGAAGGCGGCGCGCATGGTCCCGTGCAGCAGCTTGTCGCCGTCGCGCGCGACCTGCTCGGGCGTGGCGAACTCCTTGAACATCAGCACGAAGGGATTGTTGCCGACGATCGAGTGCTCGTTCTGAAGGTCGTTGAACAGACCCAGGCCCTTGGCGGCCAGGTGCTCGCGGATCACCGCCATCCAGAGCTGGCTGCCGTCCCGGCCGCCCATCTCCTTGGGCCAGGCGAAGCGGTAGTGACCGGCGTCGTCAGCCAGCTTGCGGGCCTTGGCCAGCAGCTCTTCCCATTCCGGGCGCGGCAGGCCGTCGTTGTCCCAGTCGGTGCGGGCGTGCTCGCGCCGATGGTCGAAGAACCGGTCGTTATCGTCCTGCCGCTGCAGCGGCATGATCTTGTCCTCGATGAACTGGTCCAGCTCGGCGAGATAGTCGACGAGTTCCTTGGGCAGGGCGAAGTCCATGGCGCGCCTCCGTTATGTTTCTTGTGCTTGGCCGCCAGTATGCCCCTGCTTACGTGCGCGGCAACCGTGACCCGACGTAAGCAGCCGGTGTTGGGTGAACCGGATGTTCACCTCCCCCGGCGCAGGCTTGCCGCATGATCCTGATTGTCGCCGCCGCGATCCTGGGAGCCGCCGTGGGCCTGTACGTCCAGCCCCGGCTGTTCGCGCTGGCGATCGCGCTGTCGATCTCCGGGGCCGCGCAGCTGGTTCTGGTGTTTGTCGGCCGTCTGACGAAGGGCGCCGCCAACGAGGTTCAGGTCCGGGAGGTGCTCGACTATGTTACCTTCGCCGACGTGAACGGCATCTGGCCGGTGATGGCCGCGGCCGGGACCGGCACCCTGCTCGCGGCGGTGGCCTGGTCGTTGATGCGCAAGGAGTCCACCGACGCCTTCTGGCTGCCCCACGATGACCGGGGAGGGCGTCGCAACGGCCTGCGTTCCATGGATCTGGTCGAGGACCGCGAGGTCCATTCCGCCGCCCGTGATCGGCTGAACGCGCTCCTCGATCGCTGAGAGCGATTCTCGAAAAATCTGAACACTGTGAAGATAAGGCTTGCGCCCTCTGGGTTACCGCTGATATCTAAGCATTGCTAAGTTCGTCGTGCGGCGCTGGTGGGGATACCAGCGGCCGGATTACGGGACGGGCGTGGCGCCTCAGACTTGTCGATCCAGGACTTTTCCTCCACCCCGAACCTCGCCGGAGAGCGCACAATGAAACTCCGTATGCTGGCGGCTGCCGCCATCCTGTCCCTGTCCTTCTCGGGCGTCGCCCAGGCCGACTCCCAGGCCGTTGCGACCGCCACCCTCAAGGCCCCTGTCGCCGCCAAGACCAAGGTTGTCGTCGCCGGCGCCGTCTTCAATTGCGAAGGCTCCACCTGCGTCTCGCTGGCCGCGCCGTCCCGCGCCGTGACCGTCGCCGGCTGCAAGGCCCTGGTGAAGGAAGTCGGCGAACTGACCGCCTTCTCCAACGCCAAGCGCGCCATCGAAGGCGACGACCTGGCCACCTGCAACGCCGCCGCCTCTTAAGAGAGACGGCCTTTCAGTATCCCGGGCGCGTACCTGCCCGGTGTTTCCTCGAGCAACTCGCCAATTGTGCAAGGGCGGCGGTCAACCAACCGCCGCCCTTTTCTTTTGTGCGCGGATGGCCGTGGAGCGCGTCAGGCGGAAGTGTGCGCGGTTCCCCCGCCCGGACGCGCTTCAAACTCTGGAGATCGAGCATGCTGATCGGGTTCCATAGGAACCCGGCATGCTCTAGGGAGCCCGCCATGACCGATAATCCCTCCTTGGCCGGCGCCCTCGAAAAGGCGCTGGCGGACGCCGCCGGCGGCGACGGTCGCCCGGTGTCGCCCGTATCCTTCACCCTCGACTACGGCGTTGGCGGCGAATCGCCGCCGGCCGCGGTCACCGCCCGCGTCGACCGCGCCACACGGAGCCTGATCTTCGTGCACGGCGAGGCGGTGTTGGCCGACGGCCGGCGCGCGGCGAGCGCTTCAGGCGTGTTTCGGGTGCGCGAGACGTAGGGGAAGGCCGATTTCTGGTCGCCTGCCGCCGTTGCGATGCAACAGAACGCATGCTATCAGGCGCGCGGCTTAGGGCCGGTGGACTCATACGGCCCGCTGGCACATGTGCTTTTCCAAGCACTTTCAAGACTTTAGCGCCGCGCCGGGAATACTCTTCCGGGACGCGGCGCGCGACGCACCGGACGGTTGGATTCAAGTGGCTGACGACATCAGGGTGACGGACGTGGGCCAGCGCTATGCGCGCGCCCTTTTCGAGCTGGCCGAGGAGGCCAAGGCGACCGCCGCCGTCGAGCGCGACCTTGTCGCGCTGAAGGCGATGGCGGCCGACAGCAAGGACCTGCGCGTCCTGCTGCACTCCCCGTCCTTCTCCGCCGAGAACAAGGGCGCGGGCCTCGCCGGCATCGCCGCCCGGGCGAAGTTCCACGCCATCACGACCAAGTTCCTGGGCCTTCTGGCGGCCAACCGCCGGGCCGACGCCCTGCTCGACGTCATCGACAGCTTCCGCAAGCTGTCGGCCAACGCCCGCGGCGTTGTCTCGGCCGAGGTCGTCACCGCCCAGCCGCTGAGCGCCGCCCAGGCCAAGGGTGTCGCCGCCGCCCTGCGCACCGCGCTCGGCAAGGACCCTGAAATCTCGACCCGCGTCGATCCCGCCATTCTCGGCGGCATCAAGGTGCGCGTCGGTTCCCGCCTGTTCGATGCTTCGCTGAAGTCGAAGCTCGACTCCCTGAAATTCGCCCTCAAGAGAGCGTAGAGACCATGGACATCCGCGCCGCCGAAATTTCGGCCATCCTCAAGTCGCAGATCGCCGGCTTCGGCGAAGAGGCCGACGTCTCCGACGTCGGTTCCGTCCTCAGCGTCGGCGACGGCATCGCCCGCGTCTACGGCCTCGATAACGTCCAGGCGGGCGAAATGGTCGAGTTCCCGAAGGCCGGGGTGAAGGGCATGGCCCTGAACCTCGAGCGCGACAACGTCGGCATCGTTATCTTCGGCGAAGACCGCGCCATCTCGGAAGGCGATGAAGTCCGCCGTCTCGGCGAGATCGTGGACGTTCCGGTCGGCAAGGCCCTGCTCGGCCGCGTCGTCAACCCGCTGGGCGAGCCGATCGACGGCAAGGGTCCGATCAAGGGCGCCGCCGAGCGCCGCCGCGTCGACGTCAAGGCGCCGGGCATCATCCCGCGGAAGTCGGTGCACGAGCCCGTGCAGACCGGTCTGAAGGCCATCGACACCCTGATCCCGATCGGCCGCGGCCAGCGCGAACTGATCATTGGCGACCGTCAGACCGGCAAGACCGCCGTCGCCATCGACACCATCCTGAACCAGAAGGCCGTCAACGCGACCGGCAACGAGAGCGAGAAGCTCTACTGCATCTACGTCGCCATCGGCCAGAAGCGCTCGACCGTCGCCCAGATCGTCAAGACGCTCGAAGAGCAGGGCGCCCTGGAATACACCATCGTCGTGGCCGCCACGGCGTCGGAGCCGGCCCCGCTGCAGTTCCTGGCCCCGTTCGCGGGTTGCGCCATGGGCGAGTGGTTCCGCGACAACGGCATGCACGCCGTCATCATCTATGACGACC
>CAYTZY010000004.1:57615-65074 GCA_964442795.1 uncultured Caulobacter sp. | reverse complement strand
GTAGGTCTTCTCGCCGGCGCCGACGAACATCACGCCGCGCTCTTCCAGGTTCCACAGGGCGTAGGCCGCCGTTTCGCCGTCGGAGTTGGAGATCAGCACGCCCTTGCGCTGCTGCTCGATGGCGCCGCGATAGGGCTCGTAGTGGCTGAACACGCGGTTCAGCACGCCGCTGCCGCGGGTGTCGGTCATGAACTCGCCCTGGTAGCCGATCAGCGAGCGCGACGGGGCCATCAGGCTGATGCGGGTCTTGCCGGCGCCGGACGGGCCCATGTCCTTGAGCTCGGCCTTGCGGGCGCTGAGCTTTTCGATGACGACGCCGGTGAACTCCTCGTCGACGTCGATGACGACCTCCTCGATGGGCTCGAGGCGCTCGCCGGTCTCCGGATCGGTCTGGAAGACCACGCGCGGGCGGCTGATCGAGACCTCGAAGCCCTCGCGGCGCATGCCTTCGATCAGCACGCCCAGCTGCAGTTCGCCGCGGCCGGCGACCTCGTAGGCGTCGCGTTCGGCGGTCTCGGTGACGCGGATGGCGACGTTGCTCTCGGCTTCCTTCAGCAGGCGGTCGCGGATGACGCGGCTCTGCACCTTGTCGCCCTCGCGGCCGGCCAGCGGGCTGTCGTTGACCGAGACGGTCATCGAGATGGTCGGCGGGTCGATCGGCTGGGCGGGCAGGGCCTCGGTGACCTCCAGCGCGCAGAGGGTGTCGGCCACGGTGGCCTTGGACATGCCGGCGATGGCGACGATGTCGCCGGCCTCGGCGCCCTCGTCGATCGGCTGGCGCTTCAGGCCGCGGAAGGCCAGCACCTTGGTGATGCGGCCCTGCTCGATGGTCTTGCCGTCGCGGTCCAGCGCCTTGATCGGCATGCCGGGGACGGCCTTGCCGCTCTCGATGCGGCCGGTCAGCAGGCGGCCCAGGAACGGATCGCTCTCGATCAGCACGTTCAGGATCCGGAACGGCTTGTCCTTGTTGGCCTCGACCGCGGGCGGCGGCACATGGTCGACGATCAGGTCGAACAGCGGGGCCAGGTTGTCGTTCGGCTGGGCCAGGTCCAGCGTCGCCCAGCCGTTGCGGCCCGAGGCGTAGATGTGGGGGAAGTCCAGCTGCTCGGGCGTGGCGCCGATGGCCTCGAACAGCTCGATGGTCTCCAGGTGCACCCGGTCGGGGTCGGCGTGGGCGCGGTCGACCTTGTTGATGCAGAGGATCGGCCGCAGGCCCATCTTCAGCGCCTTGGTCAGCACGAACTTGGTCTGGGGCATGACGCCCTCTTCGGCGTCCACCAGGATGACGCAGCCGTCCACCATGCCGAGGATGCGCTCGACCTCGCCGCCGAAGTCGGCGTGGCCGGGGGTGTCGATGATGTTGATCCGGGTCTCGCCCGCCTTGCCGTTCCAGAGCACGGAGGTGCACTTGGCCAGGATGGTGATGCCCCGCTCCTTCTCCTGGTCGTTGGAGTCCATGGCGCGTTCGACCGTCGCCTCGTTGGCGCGGAAGACGCCGGACTGGGCGAGGAGCTGGTCAACCAGGGTGGTCTTGCCATGGTCGACGTGCGCGATGATGGCGATATTTCGCAGGGACATTGAAATCTTTTCGGGGGCGGGAGCGAGGCGCGCGCTTTTACGCGAGTGCGAGACGTTTATCCACCCTTGTCCCGTGACGGCTGTTTGCGCGGCGCCAAACGGCTGTTTCTATTCACCAATCCATGAATAACGGCGGCCGGCGCCCATTCCTTGTGCGCTGCACCATATAACCCGGGGGCAAGACGTGACCTTGGGGAACAAGGATTCCTGAACGTTATCCCTGAGATTCTGGGGCTGGGCGCATGTTTTTCCCTTGCCGGATTGTGCGCTGCACACTAAGTTCGAGGTGTGAGGCGGCCCTGCCGCCTCTGCCCTTCCTGGGCGTTTCCTCCCTAATGAACTGCGGCGGCTTCGGCCGCCGCTTTTTTTTGGCCCGCGCCTCAGGCCGGCGCCAGCGACGGCCAGCGCTCGGCCAGGACGGCGGTCAGCGCCGCCACGTCCGCCGTCAGCCGCGCCAGGCCCTCGGTCGGCTCCAGCGTCTTCTCGTCCATGTAGATCGCGCGGCTGATCTCGACCTGCAGCGCGTGGGTGCGGGCCTGCGGCTTGCCGTAGTGCTCGGTGGTGTAGCCGCCGGCGTAGGGGGCGTTGCGGGCGACGCGGTAGCCCATGGCCTCCAGTTCCCGCTCGACCAGGTCGGTCAGCTTGCGGGTGCAGGCCGCGCCGAAGCGGTCGCCCAGCACGATGTCGCAGCCCTTGCCGTGGCGGGGCGTCACCGCCGTGCGGGCCGCCGCCTCGGGCATCGAGTGCCAGTCGATCAGCACCGCCAGGCCGTGCGTCGCCCGGGCGCGGTCGAGCAGCGACGACAGCGCCGCGTGATAGGGCCGGTGCGTCGCCTCCACCCGCGCCCGCGCCTCGGCGAAGGTCAGCTTGCGGGCGTAGATCTCCCGCCCCTCGGCGGCGACGCGGGCGATGGCCCCCAGCCCCGCCGCCACCCGCGCCGACCGGGCCCGCGCGAACTCCGGCAGGTCGTCGGAGAACATCGCCGGATCCAGCTCCCAGGGCTCGCGGTTCAGGTCCATCCAGGCCCGGCCGTGGCGGGCGAGGATCAGTCCGGCGCCGTGACCGGCCGCCGGGGCGATGATCCGGTCGACCAGCGCGTCCTCCGACCGGCGCAGCAGGTCCTCCTGCACCGCCGAGGCCGCCAGCATGGCCGCCGGATAGTGCCGGCCCGAGTGCGGCGAGGCGAACACCAGCGGGGTGGGCGGCGGGTCGGCGGCGATGATGTCGAAGGGCGGCTCGCCGGGCGCCGGCGCGTCCAGGTCTGGAAGATTGTCGGGCCGGGCGTCCATGGCGGCATGATGGCGGGGGGGAGCGGTCGCGGTCAAAGTGTTTCCATCCCCGGTTCGGCCCGGCTTATCCCCAGCGCGAGCGTCCCCCGCCCGGCGCGGTTCATCGCGCCTTTACGCCTGAGCCGCTAGTGTCGGCGTCCGTTTCCCCAGGGGCCGACAGACCAGACATGCCGCGCATCCTTCTCGCCGAAGACGACGATTCCCTGCGCAACTTCCTGGCCCGGGCGCTCGAGCGCGCCGGCTACGAGGTCACCGCCTGCGCCGACGGCGAGGAGGCCGCGGCCGTCCTCGACCAGGACTGGGATCTGCTGCTGACCGACATCGTCATGCCCGGCATGGACGGCATCGAGGTCGCCCGCCACGCCGCCGCCCGCCACCCGGGCCTGCGCATCATGTTCATCACCGGCTTCGCGGCCGTGGCCCTGACCGCCGGCGAGCGCGCGCCGGCCGGCGCCAAGGTCCTCTCCAAGCCCGTCCACCTGCGCGAGATCGTCCAGGAGGTCGAGCGGATGATGGCCGCCGCCTGAAACTCGCCAATTTCACGGCGCAGACAGGTTGCAACGGCGGATAAGCCTCGCTATACCGCCGCTCCTCCCAGGTAAGGACGCGTAGCTCAGCGGGAGAGCACCTCGTTGACATCGAGGGGGTCACTGGTTCAATCCCAGTCGTGTCCACCATCCTGCTTCGCGCGCCGCGCTTCGCAGGACAAGTCCCGGCCTCTCATTCGAAGCAGGATGCCCTGCGAAGCCTTGGCGAAGCAGGGCTGACGCCGCCAAGCGCTTCGCGGGACAGCCCTTGCGGCCGGGCCGAACCCCCCGTTTCCCGACCGCCGACGAACCCTTCCCCTTCCAGCGGCGTTATGGCCCCAGGTTCCGCGCCAAGCGGGCATTCGGGAGGCTGACGCCATGACTGACACCCAACCCGCGGTCCTTGAACCGCATCCCTTCCACACCCTGGTTTCCTGGCCGGCCATCATCGCCGGCGCGCTGGTCGCGGTCACGGTCGGCGCCATGCTCAATCTGCTGGGCGTGGCGATCGGCGCCGCGGCGCTCGATCCGTTCGATCTCAGCCGGGGCGAGGCGGAGGGCTTCGGGGCCGGCGCCGGAGTCTGGATCGCGCTCGTCAACGCCGTGGCCCTGTTCGTCGGCGGCGCCGTCGCCAGCCGCGCGGCGAAGTTCCCCGACCATCACCGCGGCGTGCTCAACGGTCTCGCGGTCTGGGCCGTCGCCTTCGTGATCGCCCTCCTGGTCGCCGGCTCGACGGCGGCCGGCGGCTTCGTGTCGGCGGTCGGCGGCGTCGCCGAGCGCGCGGACCCGATCGATGTGGCGGCGGACCCCTACTATGATCCGCAAGCGGCCGTACCGGCGGGTCCGGCGCTGCCCGACAGCGCCCCGGCCGTGCCGGCTCCGGCCCGGCCGGCGGTCGAGGAGACCGCCGACGCCACCGGCGCGGTGGCCCTGTGGGCCTTCCTGACCATGCTGGCCGGCGGCGTCGCCGCCATCCTGGGCGCGCGCTACGGCGGCCGCCGCCACGGCTGGGAGACCAAGGCCGGCGTGACCGACGGCGGCGTGATCCACTCGCCCGCCACGGCCACGACGACGGGCTCGCCCTTCCGGACCTGACCGCTAGCGGGAGCGGGCCCCGCCCCGCTCCCGCCACGCCAGCCTGCCGCCCCAGGCCAGCGCCGCCAGCAGCGCGTAGCTCCAGACCAGGTAGGCGGTGAGGTAGGCGTAGACCCAGATTCGCAGGTCGATCATGACCGCCACATGGGTGGCCGTGGTCAGCAGCTGGAAGGCCGCCATGGCCATCAACCATCCGCGCCGCCAGGCCAGGGCCATGGTCACGAAGACCGCCGCGGCGACCACGTCGAGGGCGAAGATCGCGTACTGGGGATTGATCAGGTCATCGCGATCCTGCAGCGCCGCCGATCCCATCCAGGCCACAAGGACGACCGCCGCCGCCCACCGCTGCGGCCGGGCCCCGGGCCAGGCGGCGAACAGGCAGACGGCGGCCATCAGGACGGCCCCGATCTGGGCTGAGGTGGTGACGAACAAGGCCGGAGTCCCCTTTCGGACGCTCCGGCCAGTAGGTCGTGATTTCACCTCAGGGGGAAGACGTCACGCCGCCTCGCGCCGACGGGCCGAGGCCGCGACACGCAGGCGTCCGCCGGGACGGGTCACATCTTCTTCCGGCTTGTCGACGCCGCCGAGCGCGATGGCGCCCAGGCCGATCTGGTGCTGGACCTCATGCAGTTCGTGATGCGTCTCGACGATTCCGCGACGGGCCTGCGCCAGGGCGGCGATGGTCTCGCTGGTCCGGTCGATGACGTTCTGTCCGATGATCGCCGAAAGGTTGGCGTCGATGCGCGCGTTCGGCAGCATGGCCGTCAGCGCGGCCACGGCGGACAGGGCGCTGTCGATGGCCGCCTCGGCGGCGAACAGCTGGTCAGCGACCTGGTGGGCGACAAGTCTGCGTTTCATGGCGAAAGTCCTCCCGCTCGCGCCGGAAGATCCGGGGCGACGGATTGTCTGGAAGATGTCGGGATTGCCCGGGGCCGCAGGGGCCTGGATCAGGTCCAGGCGCGCATGGCTTCCTGCAGCGCGAAGGCGAACTGGTGGCTGGCGGCGACCACGGCGCTGAGCAGCAGGGCTGTCAGGACCGCGCCCCCCGCGATGAGCGCGAAGCGCTGGAAGGGAGTCAGGTCATGGCTGAACCCTCCTCTCGCCCACCACGGAACGTCTCGTCCGCGATCACCCAGGCGATGCAGAGGATTTCCTTCAGCAGGTGGCCCGAAGGCAGGAACCGGGCCTGCTTGCGCGTAGCCGACACCAGGCTCTCGACCATGTCCTGCTGCTGGCGGCTGGCCGCCAGGTCCCGGAGCGCGTCCTCCAGCTGGTTCCAGGTCCAGACCGGCATGTCCGCCGCCGGATTCCAGAGGTCCACGCCCATCGGCGCCAGATCCAGATCGTCCATCTCGCTCACGCTCCCCTCGCATCGAACGAGAGGAAGCTGAGCGGTCGCCGAGGTCCGCGGCCAGACCCGCCGGTCCGCCCCCTAAATCATTGAGGGGGGGTGGCGGGTCGTCCGCCGCGTCCGCCTCCCAGGCGCGGAACAGCAAGGCGGCGTCGCGGCGGCTGGCGACGCCGAGGCGCCGGCGCGCCTCGTTGAGATGGCCGTCGACCGTGTGCTGGGAGATGCTCAGGCGACGGGCGATTTCCTTGGAATGCAGGTGTGCGGCGACGAGCCGCAAACATTCGCGTTCCCGCGGCGTGAGGCGTTCAATCGCGCTCGGGTCGTACCGGTCCCCCATCAACGGGGAGGTAAATCCCCATTTCGGCATTCGTCCATAGCCGATCGCGTGAACCCGTCATTTTGCGGCGCGCTCGCTTGTGGCGACGGCTTGTGGAATATGGTTCAGCCGCGCCCGACGGGCGTGCGGGGAGGCTTGCTTTTGAAGCTGTTCGGTATCGACGTACCCGAGCCGCTGGCCGGCGCGTTTCGCGCCTGCCGGCCGCACCTCATCGGGGTCTTCGTGTTCAGCGCCCTGGTCAACCTGCTGTTCCTGGCGCCGTCCATCTACATGCTGCAGGTGTACGACCGCGTTGTGCCGACCAGCGGGCTGATGACCCTGCTCTACATCACGCTGGTGGTCGCCCTGGCGCTGATCACCCTGGCCCTGCTCGACGCGGTCCGAACCCGGCTGCTGGTTCGGGTCAGCCTGCGCCTCGACCGGCTGGTGTCCGGCCCCCTGCTTGAAAAGCTGATGGCCCGCACCGCGCCCGGCGCGCCGGTCCAGGGCATGCGCGAGTTCGACACCCTTCGCGGCGCGATCTCCGGCCCCGCCGCCCTGGGCTTCATGGATGCGCCCTGGACCCCCCTCTATGTGATCGTGTCCTTCATGCTGCACCCGGCGCTGGGCGCCCTGACCATCGTGGGCGGCGCGATCCTGGTGACGCTGGCGGTGTTCAACGAGCGCACGACCAAGACCAGGGCCCAGGACGCCGGCAAGGCGATGAGCGCCGCCTACGCCGCCCAGGAAGCGGCGGCCATGAACAGCGAGGTCGTGCGGGCCATGGGCATGCGCGGCGCCCTGCGCGAGCGCCAGCTCTCGGAGCGCCGCAATGGCCTGGCCCTGTCTGCCCGGGCCCAGTTCACCGGCGGCCAGTTCGCCGCGGCGACCAAGTTCATGCGCCTGTTCCTGCAGTCGGCGGCGCTGGGACTGGGCGCCTGGCTGGCCGTCGAACGCCAGATTTCGGCCGGCGCCATCATCGCCGCCTCGATCCTGATGAGCCGGGCCCTGCAGCCGGTGGAGCAGGTCGTCGGCGCCTGGGGCACGGTCGTCCAGGCCCGCTCGGCGCTGAAGATGCTCTGTGAGCTGTTCGCGGCCAGTCCGGAGCCGGAAACGCCGCGCACCCAGCTGCCCGACCCCCGGGGCCGGCTGGTCGTGGACAAGGTGGTGGTCAAGGCGCCCGGCGCTCCTGACCAGCTGCTGCTGAAGGGCGTCGGGTTCGTCCTCGAACCGGGCGAGGTGCTGGGCATCGTCGGGCCGAGCGGGGCGGGCAAGACGACGCTGGCGCGGCTGGCGGCCGGGG
>CAYTZY010000004.1:0-57605 GCA_964442795.1 uncultured Caulobacter sp. | reverse complement strand
CATGGGCGTGGTCCGGCTCGACGGCGCCAGCATGGCCGACTGGGATCCCGACCGGCTCGGCCGCCATATCGGCTATCTGCCCCAGGACAGCGGCCTGATCGCCGGCAGCATCCGCGACAACATCTCCCGCTTCGCCCTGTGGCGCGGCGAAGCCGCCGAGGTCGTCGACGCGGCCGTGGTCGCCGCGGGCCGGGCGGCCGGCGTGCACGACATGGTTCTCAAACTGCCCAAGGGCTATGACACGCTGCTCTCCCACGGGGGGCGTGGCCTGTCGGCTGGGCAGGCGCAGCGGATCGCGCTGGCGCGGGCGCTGTACGGCGATCCGGCCCTGCTGGTGCTGGACGAACCCAACTCCGCGCTCGACGCCGACGGCGAGGCGGCGCTGGCCAGGGCCATTCAGGCCGCCAGGGCGCGCGGCGCGGCGGTCATCATCGTCGCGCACCGCACGGGGGTCCTGCAGGCGGTCGACCGCCTGCTGGTCCTGCGCGACGGCGCGATCGAGATGGTCGGCCCCCGGGACGAGGTGCTCGAGCGGATGTCGAAGCCGCGCGGCCGTCCGGCGGCGGCCGCCCCGACGAAGGGACAATCATGACCGCGACGGATCGAGGCCTGTTCCTGGACTCCCCCGACGGCGATCGGCCGGCCGCGGCGCCCGAGCCGCTGCTCGGCGACGATCCGCGTCAGGAGCTGCGCGTCGGCGCGATCATCGCCGGAGCCTTCTTCGTCGGCTTCCTCGGCTGGGCGGCGATCACGCCGCTGGACGCCGGAGCCTACGCCGGCGGCGTCATCGCGGTGTCCGGCAACCGCCAGGCCGTCCAGGTCCGCGACGGCGGCGTCGTCAGCGCCATCCATGTGCAGGAAGGCCAGACCGTCACCAAGGGACAGGTCCTGGTCGAGATCTCCGCCGGCGAGCTGCGCGCCGCCGAGCGCGCCACGGCGGGCGAGGTCTACACTCTGATCGCCCAGCGGGCCCGCCTGACGGCGGAGCGGACGCGGGCCGGGGCCGTCGCCTCGCCGCCCGAGTTCGCCGGCCTGACCGGCGAGGACAGGGTGCTGGCCGAGGATGCGCTCGCCCTGCAGAGACTGCAGTTCACCGCCCGCCGCCAGTCGCTCGCCGGCCAGCGCGGCGTGCTGGGCCAGCGCGTCAACCAGTTGGCCGAGCAGAGCATCGGCTACGAGCGCCAGCTGGAGTCCAACAGCGAGCAGAAGCGGCTGATCGCCGAGGAGCTGGAGGGCCTGCGCAAGCTGGCCGCCCAGGGCTACGCGCCGATGAACCGCGTCCGGGCGCTGGAGCGCTCGGAGGCCGCCCTGACCGGCGAGGAGGGGTCCTACCGCGCCCAGATCGCCCGCACCGGCGAGGCGATCGGGGAAACCCGCATGCAGCTGATGTCGCTCGACCAGCAGATGATGGAGGAGGTCACGGGCCAGCTGCGCGACGTCCAGGTGCGCCTCGATGAGCTGCAGCCCAAGCTGCTCTCCCTGCGCGAACAGCTCAAGCGCGCCACCGTCAGGGCTCCGGAGGGCGGCAAGGTCGTGGGCCTGACCACCTTCACGGTCGGCGGGGTCGCCGCGCCCGGGGCGACGCTGATGGAGATCGTGCCGCAGGACCGCGCGCTGGTCATCCAGGCCAATGTCTCGCCGGCCGACGCCGACGACCTGCGCCCCGGCCAGACGACCCAGATCCGGTTCACCTCGCTGCACGAGCGCGACCTGCCGATCCTCAAGGGCAAGCTGACCAAGCTGTCGGCCGACAGCTTCCTCGACGAGGCCTCGGGCCAGCGGTACTTCCGCGCGGAAATCTCCGTGCCGCCCGCCGAGATGGAGCGGATCCGCAAGGTCCGGGGGCCCCGCACCGGCCTGCAGGCCGGCCTGCCGGTCGAGGTGCTGGTGCCGCTGCGCAAGCGCTCGGCGCTGGACTATCTGGTCGAGCCGCTGCTGCAGACGTTCTGGCGCTCGGGCCGCGAGCACTGAGGCCGGCGGGCCTTCAGTCGGCCCGGCGGTGAAAGGCCGACAACGACGCGACGGGCAGGCCCAGGATCGTGATCCGCACGGTCTTCAGCGCCACGCCGGGCGATATCGGCGTGAAGCGCGTGTTGAACCGGGGCCGGGGTCCGCCGTCCGGCCTCAGTGGCCGGCGGAAGGACAAGAGATAGTCTTCGCCCTCGTGACGCCCCTGGATGCCCGCGCCCGCCAGCGCCTCGGCCGCGACATAGCCGCCGTTCAGCCCCCGGGTCATGGCCCAGCGCCACTCGTCCGTCTCGCCGTCTTCCCAGGTGAAGACCTCGTCGAAATGGATCGCCTGGTAGGCCTCGTCGAGGCGACCTTCGGTGATGATGCGACAGCGGCGCTGGAGCTTGCCGGTCGGTCCGCGCGTCACGCCCCAGCCTTCCGTACGACCGAGGAAGAAGACCTCCGGCCTGAAGGGTCGCGCTTGCTGGAAGTCCTCGCCGTCCACCCCGGAGCCTCGCGCCACAGAACCAAAGAACGGCGTTGTGCGATCTATTATCGCCCCCACGCGTCTCCCGACCACCGCGCGTAATGTCGCGGGCCGCGGGAAGTTCCCGGTCCGGGGTGCGGCATTCTGTCCGCGGCGGCGACCGGCCTACTTCTTCCGCTCGGCCTTGAGGGCCGCGACCTCCTCCGGCGACAGCTTGCGCAGCTTCGTCAGGTGGCAGGTCTGGGAGCCGATCGAGGAGGGCACGATCAGGTCGACATCCAGGCCGTCGCAGATGCTCACGCCGCCGCCCCGCGTCCGGACGCCGATCGAGACGGCGTTGTCCAGGTCGGGACAGTAGGAGAACAGCTCGGCGCGATAGACGTCCTTCACCCCGACGTTGAGATAGACGACGTCATCCCCTTCGGTGCGCCAGCCGTTGACCTGGCTGGCGAAGAAGCAGGAGCGGCCGGACCCGGGCGTGGCCGCCGGATCGGACGCGGCGACGGCGGAGACGGATCCGGCGGCGAGGCCAAGACCCGCGACGGCGGCGGCGACAGCGATGCGTTTCATCATTTCGGGAACTCCGGGCTGTGGTCCCCGTCCCTGCCGCTCAATATAGGGCGCCGGCGAAGTCAGGACGAGGTCCGTCGCGCGGCGCGGGCCTCGAATCTGCACGGGTCGACAATCGCGGCGAGGTCAGCCCGCAGGGGCGACGGCCGGTCCAGGGCCAGGGCGGCCACGTGCTCGGCCAGCAGGGGCGCGGTGCAGAAGCCGCGCGAGCCGAGCCCTCCCAGCACGAACAGGCCGGGCGGGGCGCCGGGCGCCGGACCGGCGATCGGCAGGTGATCCGGCGTCGTCGCCCTGACCGCCGCCCGCCCCCCGGTCTCCTCCGTCGGCAGCCGGGCGGCGAGCCCTGGCAGCGTCGCGGCCAGGAGGTCGCGGTTGCGGGCGTGGTCGGCGGGATCGATGCCGACATCCTCGCGGTCGCGATCGAACGTCGCCCCGTACAGCAGGCCCTTTCGGGTCGGGATGGCGTAGCCGCCCCAGGACACGGCCATCGGCGCGGCGGCGCCCTCGACAAGCGAGACCTGCCCCCGGACCGGCCGCAGCGCGACCCGCTCCCACAGCCGCCCGACGCCATGACCGGCGGCGAGGCAGACCACGTCGGCCCGGGCGATCACGGCCCCGTCGGCGTCCAGCAGCGCCCAGCCCCCCGCCTCCCTGCGAAGGGCGGAGACGGCGTCGCGCCGCACCCCGGGGGCCCAGCGATCCAACAGGCTGCGAGGTTCGATCACCAGCCCGTCGCGGAAGCGGACGCCGCCGCTCGCCGCCTCGCCCAGCGCGGCAGAGGTCGCGGCGGCGTCCTCCGGCGCCAGGGCGCCGGGTTCGTAGAGATCGCTGGCGATAATCTTGCCGAAGCGGGCCCCGTCCCGGTCCCCCTGTTCCAGCAGCAGGGCGCCGCGGGACAGGACCACGGTCGGGCCCTCCGCCGCGTAGAGGTCGACGGCCCGCGCGAAGGCCTGGGCGTAGAGGCGGGCGGTCGGACCCAGGCCGGCGTCCAGCCTCGGCGTGACCAGGGCCGCGGCGTTGCCCGAAGCGCCGCCGCCGGCCCCGGCCGGATCGAACAGGGTCGCCTGCGCCCCCTGGGCCGCGAAGGCCCTGGCCAGCGACGCCCCGGCGACGCCGGCGCCCAGGACGGCGACCGTCGGCGTCGCCGGCGACTCCCGCTCAGCGCCCGGCAGCACCGCCTCCAGCCGCTCCCGCTTGCGGCCGAAGCCCGGCCGCTTCTCGACCTGAAAGCCCGCATCCGCCAGGCCCCGTCGCACCGCGCCCGCCACGGTGAAGGTCGCGACCCGGCCCCCGGGCGCGCTGCGGGCGGCGACGAGATCCAGGACTTCCTGCCGCCACATGGCCGGATTGGTCGCGGGGGAGAAGCCGTCGAGGAACCAGAGGTCGGCGCGCCCCGACCAGGCGGTCAGCGCCTCGGCCGCCTCCATCACCGCCAGGTCGAAGGTGACGTCCAGGCCGGGCAGGTCGATGCGGTGGAAGCCCCGCGCCCGGCGCGGCCAGGCGGCGAGCAGCGGCGCGACGACCGCCGCCAGCTCCGGCCAGCGCTCCAGCGCCCGGGCGGCGTCGTCGCGGCCGATCGGATGGCCCTCGACCGAGAAGATGTGCAGTTGGCCGCCGGCGGGGCGCGTTCGGACCCACAGGTCCAGCAGCGCGGCGATGTTCAGGCCGGTGCCGAAGCCCAGTTCAGCGACGGTGAAGGCCTGCCGCCCCGCCCAGGCGTCCGGCAATCCGCCGCCGGCCAGGAACACCGCCCGGGTCTCCGACAGGCCGTCCTCGGCGGAGAAATAGACGTCGCCGTAGAGGCCCGACCGGGGCAGGCCATCCTCATCCCAGACAAGGCCCGGATCGGCGGGGCGGCTCGGCGTCACGGCATTCGTCGTCCAAATGAAAAGGGCCGCCCCATGAGGGCGGCCCTTCCCATAGCGCGTCTCGCGAGGAGAAGCTTACTTCGCTTCCGGCGCGGCCGGAGCAGCGGCAGCGTCGGCGGCCGGCGCGGCGGCGGCGTCAGCCGGAGCAGCGGCGGCGTCGGTCGCGGCGGTCGCGGCGGCGTCGGTCGCGGCGGCGGCGGCGTCGGTCGCGGTCGCAGCAGCGGCCGTGGCGTCAGCGGCGGCGGCCGAAGCGTCGGCCGAGGCTTCCTCGGCCTTTTCAGCGGGCTTGCCGCAGGCGGCGACGGTCATCAGGCTGACGGCGGCGCCGGCGACGAGAAGCTTACGGAGCATATCGGAGGTCATGGTTTTCGGTCCCCTGTGAGGAGTGTTCAAGCGCCCCTGCGGGGGAGCGCGAAAGGAGACTACGCAGCGATTATCACGGCGCGCAAGCGTACTTCTCACGCCCGCGTGATCACGTTTTTCGCTTGCTGCGGTGCGTCATGCCTCGTTGGGTATGTTCGACAAGGCTTCCTCGAGTTCCAGGAAGCTCGGCTGGGCGCCGGACGGGACGCTGCCGCGGCCGATCTCGACCGAAATCTGCGCCGCGTTGCCGTGCAGGTGGGCGACCAGCACCGACTGGATGATTCGGTAGAAGGCCCCCTCCTCGTCGATGACGTTCTGCAGGCGCGAGGACATCGGGCCGATCAGGCCGTAGGCCAGGAACACGCCCAGGAAGGTGCCGACCAGGGCGCCGCCGATCATGCCGCCGAGCACTTCGGGCGGCTCGGTGATCGAACTCATGGTCTTGATGACCCCCAGCACGGCGGCGACGATGCCCAGCGCCGGCAGGGCGTCGGCCATGTTCTGCAGCGCGTGGGCCGGAGCCGAGGCCTCGTGATGGTGCTTCTCGATCTGCTTTTCCATCGCGTCCTCGACCTGGTGGGGATCCTCCAGGTTCATGGTCATCATCCGCAGCGTGTCGCAGATGAAGTCGACGGCGAAGTGGTCCTTCATGATCTTGGGAAAGCGCGAGAAGATCGTGCTGTCGTGCGGCTTCTCGATGTGACTTTCCAGGGCGATCACGCCCTTGGACTTCATGGTCTTGGTCAGCAGGAACAGCAGGGACAGCAGGTCGCGGTAGTCGGACGCCTTCCACTTGGGCCCGGCGAACACCTTGCCGAAGCCGCCGATGGTCGCCTTGATCACGGTCATCGACTGCGAGATCAGGAAGGCCGCGATCGCCGCCCCGAAGATCGCCATCAGTTCGTAGGGCAGGGTCTTCAGGATCACATCCATCTTCCCGCCGTGGAGCAGGAAGCTGCCGAAGACCATGGCGAAAAGCATCACGATGCCGATGATCTGGAACATGGGTAGTCCGCCGCCCCGCGAGGTTAATCGGGGAAACATCGCCGTTAATGCTTAATGCGGGGTGAGCGCGCAGGCCGTTGCACGCACGATTCCAGAGGCCTAACAGTTCCGGAATGAAGGACGTGCAGAGCAAGACCCAGCCGCGGTTGCATCCGCGTTCCTTCGCCATCCTGTTCGCGGTCTCGGTCGTCGTGGCGATCGGCAACACCGGCCTGATGTCGATCCTGCCGGCCATCGGCCGCGAGATCGACATCCCCGACGCCTACATGGCGGCGATCTTCTCGCTTTCGGCTCTGCTATGGGCGGTGATGTCGCCGATCTGGGCGCGGGAGTCCGACAAGCGAGGGCGCAAGCCGCTGATCATGCTGGGTCTGGGCGGCTTCGCCGTCTCCATGCTGTGCTGCGGACTGGTGGTCACGGCGGGCCTGCATCACCTGGCGCCCTGGTTCGTGATCTTCGTGATCTTCCTGCTGGCGCGGGCGCTTTTCGGCCTGATCGGATCGGCCTCGAACCCCGCGACCCAGGCCTATGTCGCCGAGCGGACCAGCCGGTCCGAGCGCACCCAGCAGATGGCCAGCCTGGCCGGGGCCTTCGGCCTCGGCACCGTGGTCGGGCCCTTCCTGGCGCCGTTGTTCATCCTGCCGGTCGTGACCCTGGCCGGACCGCTCTTCTCCTTCTCCCTGTTGTCCACGGCGATGCTCTTCGTGGTGTGGCGATACCTGCCCGAAGTCCGGCGTCCCCGTGACCAGCGGCCCTTCCCGTCGGCCGGTGAGAAGGGCTTCAGCGCGGCCGTGGCGTGGTCCGGCAACATCCTCGCGCAGGTGCGCCGGCCGGGGAAGCTGGCCGCCGAGGTGATTACGGCGACCCGGGGCTCGGTGATCTTTCCGTTCCTGGTCTACGGCTTTCTCGTCGCGACCTGCCAGACAGCCCAGGGCTACACCCTCGGCTTCATGATCATCGACAAGCTGCAGCTGACGCCGATCAAGGCGCTCGGGTTCATTTCGGTGGCCATGGCCGCCGGAGCGATGGCCGGTCTGCTGGCGCAGTGGGGTCTGATCCGCATCTTCAACATGGGTCCCAAGGCGCTGCTGCGCTGGGGCGTCGCCCTGGCCTGCCTCGGCAACCTGATCACCGTGTTCGCGCCGGACTACTGGACGGTCGTGGCGGGCTACGCGATTTCGGCGCTCGGCTACGGCTTTGCGCGCCCCGGCTTCACCGCCGGCGCCTCCCTGGCCGTGAAGATGGACGACCAGGCCAGGACCGCCGGCTACATCGCGGCGGTGAACGGCCTGAACGTGATCATCGCGCCGCTGTTCGTCGGACTTTACGAAGCCTTCGCCTGGGCGCCCTTCCTGCTCAACGCCGTCATCCTGGCCGGCCTGCTGGTCTTCGCCTTCCGCAACAAGGTCCTGCGCGAGGCCGGAGAGCGGGGCGGCGATGACGACGATGACGAAGCGACGCTGGCCCTGCTCGAACGCAGCGACGAGGGCGGGGTGTAGGGTCCCATTGCGTCCTTCGACACGCCGCGGAGTTTATCCTCGGGCGCGCGCGCCGCGCGACCCGGGGGCGGCTGCTCAGGATGACTGGAAAAGAAAGCTACCCAACATCGTCACGCTGAGCAGCGCTCGAAGAGCGCGTGTCGAAGCCCGCAGGGCCTCAGATCTCCGCCTCGGCCCGCAGCCGCCGGACCATGTCGACCGAGAGGTAGCCGTCGGCCGGCAGGCCGCGCGATGACTGCCAGCCGCGCAGCGCGGTGCGGGTGTTGACGCCGATCACTCCGTCCGGGGCGCCCGGGTCGAAGCCCAGCTTCGCCAGCGCCGACTGCGCAGCCTTGCGGTCGTCCAGCGACAGCGGAACCTCGTAGGGCCAGGGCCGCACCAGCTGGCCGCCGCCGGAGAAGCCCTCGGCCAGGGTCCCGACGCCGAGCGCATAGGCCGTCGAGTTGTTGTACCGCCGGATCGCCATGTGGTTGGGGAAGGTCAGGAACAGCGGTCCCGCCGCCCCGGCCGGCGCGATCAGCGTGGTCTGGGCGGCCCTGTCGGCCGTGCTCCACGGCAGGCCGTCGGCCCGGCGCACGCCCCGCGCGGCCCAGCCCTCGGGCGTATCCTTCACGGTCTCGACGACTGAATAGTCGAAGTCGGCGGGCGCGATGACCTCGCGGTGCCAGCTCTCGCCGCGCTTCCAGTTGGCCCGGGCCATGTAGTTGCCGGTCGAGAACAGGGCGTCGGCCGTCGAGCCCCAGATGTCGCGCTTGCCGTCGCCGTCGCCGTCCACGGCCGTCGACAGGTAGACCGACGGCAGGAACTGGGTCTGGCCCATGGCGCCGGCCCAGCTGCCCCGCAGCTGGGCGCGCGAGGCCTCGCCCGAGCCGATGATCTTCAGCGCCGCGATCAGCTCGCCCTCGGCCCAGTCGCGGCGGCGGCCGTGCGCGGCCAGGGTGGCCAGCGAGCGGACGACGTCCATGTCGCCCTGGATCTTGCCGAACGCCGACTCCAGCGCCCAGATGGCCAGCACGATGTCGCGCGGAACGCCGTAGCGCGCCTCGAGCTGGCCGAGATACGGCAGGTTCTCTCGGAAGCGCCGGCCCTGGGCCAGGCGGTCGGCCGTGGCCACGCCCTTCACATAGTCGCCGATCGGCTTGGAGAACTCCGGCTGGCGGGAATCGGAGGCCTCGGCCCGGGCGTCGGGCGTCAGGCCGGCCAGTTCGCGGTCCAGCACGGCGGCGGGAACCCCGGCGGCGCGGGCCCGGGCGTAGAAGCCGCTGATCCAGCTGTCGAAGTTGGGATCGCCGGAGGTTCCAGCCGGTCCGGTCGAGACCGGCGTCGGCGCGGGGGCCGGTCCGGGGGCCGGCGTCATCACGGCCGGGGTCGGCGTCAGCGACGGGTCAGCGCAGCCGGCGAGGGTCAGAACGATGAATGAGCGACGGTCCATGGGAGGCAACCTAGACGCCGCCGGCCGGCGCGCTCAATCACAAGCCCGCGAAATTCGTTAAGGGCAAAGGCGTTCGCCCCTCGCGCAAGCACGCCCGGCGGATTGACTCCTCCGCCGCCGCCCCCTATAGCCGCCCGCTCTGGAAACATCCGGGAAGCAAGGACGCCGTTTGGCCGTCCGCCGCGACCCCGCCAACGGTAGACTAGGGTCATGAAGGTCAGAAGCTCGCTGAAGTCGCTGAAGAACCGCCACCGCGACTGCAAGCTCGTGCGTCGCAAGGGCATTCTGTACGTGATCAACAAGACCGACCCCCGCTTCAAGGCGAAGCAGGGCTAGTCACGCGTGCGCGCGCCCCGGGCCCTGCTCTGGGACGTCGGCAATGTGATCGTGGGCTGGAGCCCGCGACGGCTTTACGAAAAGCTCTTCGAGGAACCGGCCGCTTGCGACCGGTTCCTTTCGTCTGTCTGCACCCTCGAATGGCACATCGCCCATGACCGGGGCGTCAGCTTCGCCGACAACGCCGCGGCCCTGATCGCGCGGTATCCCGAGCACGAAACCCACATCCGCGCCTGGGGCGACCGCTTCCTGGAGATGGTCGGGCCGGTCATCGGCGAGACCGAGGCCGCCATGCACGCCCTCGCCGCCCGCGGCGTCGCCCAGTACGGCCTGACCAACATGCCCTCGGAGGCCTGGCCCGGCGTCCAGACCCTGTCCCCGGCCTTCGCGCTGCTGGCCGACACCATCGTCTCGGGCGACGAGAAGCTGGTGAAGCCCGATCCGGCCCTCTACGCCGTGGTGCTGGCCCGCACGGGCCTGGAGCCGCAGGATCTGCTGTTCGTCGACGATTCGGCCGCCAACATCGCGGCGGCGCGGGCGATCGGCTTCCATGTCCACAGGTTCGACGACCCGGCGACGCTCTGGCCGGCCCTGATCGGCCACGGACTGCTTGAGGACGCCGCCGTCAGGGTCTAGACCCTCGGCCTTCCCGATCCTCCCGACCTGTGAGAGCCTGTCCCCATGGCCGACGACGCCAATCCGATTGAAGTCCTCAACACCACCGCCCAGGGCCAGCTGAAGAGCATCCTGGAGCGGATCGAGCGCCTAGAAGAGGACAAGGCCGGCGTCATGGCCGACCTGAAGGAAGTCTACGCCGAGGCCAAGGGCAACGGCTTCGACACCAAGATCATCCGCAAGGTCGTGCGCCTGCGGAAGCAGGACCGGGCCAAGCGGCAGGAAGAAGAGGCGCTGGTCGACCTCTACATGTCCGCCATCGGGGAAATTTGAAGCGCAAGGCGCCAGACCTGAAGGCGCAGGCCAAGCGGGCCGCGCTGAACGCCCTGAAACGCGCCCGCCGCTCGGCCGACAAGCTGGGCGTCGAGCTGTCCGAATGGGAAGGCGAGTTCCTCGGCTCCGTCGAGGACCGCCTCAAGACCTACGGCCGCGCCTTCGGCGATCCCGAGAAGGGCGCGGCCGGCCAGGCCCTGTCGATGCTGCAGGCGGTGAAGCTCAAGGAGATCACCGCCAAGGCCAAGGGCGAGAAGAAGACCCTCCAGCGCAAGCCGTTCAAGCGGCGTTCGGGCGGTGGCGGCGAGGAGTAGCCCTCTCTCATCCGTCATGGCCCGACTTGTTCGGGCCAGCCATGCCTGGTGAGCCGGAAGGCTTGGTCGTGCGCTTGCCGCGATAGACAATCCTGAGCTCGGTGTTCATGGGTGGCCCGAACAAGTCGGGCCATGACGGTGGAAGGGAGACGTGGATGATCGATCGCAGCTCAATCATCGCCGCTATCGCCCTTCTCGCCGCCGCCTGCACCGCCCCCGCCGACATCGCGCAGACCTCGCCCGCGCCGGCCTGCGCCCTGCCCGCCGCCATCACCCCCGCCCCCAGCTACACCCCGCCGCCCGACGAGATCGTCGCCGACGAGCCGACCGCCCTCTACATGCTGGCCCTGACCTGGGCGCCGGAGGAATGCCGCGCCCAGGCGGGCGACCCCGACTATGTGACCCAGTGCCGGACCAACGCCTTCGGCTTCGTGCTCCATGGCCTGTGGCCCAACGGCGCGGCGCGGCGGCATCCGCGCTACTGCGGCCCGGCGCCGCAGATCAGCCCCGCCACCGTGCGCCGGCACAGCTGCATGACGCCCTCGCCGGCCATGCTGCAGCACGAGTGGGCCGCGCACGGCACCTGCGGCTGGGAGACGCCCGAAGCCTATTTCGAGCAGGCGGCGGAGCTGTGGGACGACGTCCGGCGCCCGGCGCTGACCTCATCCACGATGACCGCCGGCGCGCTGCGCGACGCCTTCGTGGCGGCCAATCCGTGGATGAAGCGCGAGGGGATCTACATCAAGACGGTGGAGGACGACCGGCTGATGGACGTCCGGGTCTGCTACGACCTGCAATACCGCCCGATGGCCTGTCCCTCGATCGGCGCGCCGGACCGGGTGCTGCTGACCATCACGCCGAAACGGGGCGGCTAAACCCTTTCCTAAGCTCGATCTGCGAGGGTGCGCGCGGGGCAAAACGCCCTGCGGCCCGGAAGCGGCCGTTCCTCGAAACGGGCTCTGTCGTCATGTCGCTGAACAGCGTCAATACGAACGTCGGCGCGATGATCGCCCTGCAGAGCCTGTCGGCCATCAACGGCGAGCTGTCGAAGGTCCTGCGCCGGATCAGCACCGGCCTGAAGGTCTCCAGCGTCAAGGACGACCCCGCCACCTGGGCCATCGCCCAGTCCCAGCGCGCCGAGTCGCGATCTCTCAACGCCGTCATGGGTTCGCTGCAGCGCGGACAGTCGATCGTCGATGTGGCCATCTCCGGCGCGGAATCGATCTCCGACCTGCTGATGCAGATGAAGGAGAAGGCCCTCGCCGCCTCCGACACGACCCTGTCGGCCACAGACAAGGCGGCCCTGAACGAGGACTATGTCGCGCTGCGCAAGCAGATCGACCTGGCCGCCGGCAACGCCACCTTCGGCGGCATCAGCCTGATCTCGGCGGGGAGCACCGGAAGCGTCAAGGCGCTGGCGAACAGCAGCGCTACCTCGACCATCGACGTCGACCATATCGACCTGTCGACCACCGGGGCGGCGATCAGCGGCACGGTGGCCGACCTGACGGGGACCATCGGCGCGACCGAGCTGGCCGCCATCGACAGCGCCATCCGCAATGTGAACGCCGCGGCGGGCAAGTTCGGGACGGGTTCCAGCGCGCTGGACCGCCACCTGACCTTCGTCGGCAAGCAGCAGGATGTCATCGACGCGGGCATCGGCCGGCTGGTCGACGCCGATCTGGCGAAGGAAAGCGCCCGGCTGACCGCGCTGCAGGTCCAGCAGGAGCTGGCCATCATGGCCCTGGGCATCGCCAACCGCGCGCCGTCGATGCTGCTGCAGTTGTTCCGCTAGGGGCCGTTCCTAGCCGATCCAGCGCAGCGCGCGCTGGAACAGACCGAGGGTCGTGGCGTGCAGGCGGTCGCCGGTCGCCTTCGGGGCCCGTCCGGCGCAGGCGCGCGCGTGGGTGCCCTCCAGGATGATCCCCAGTTTGTAGCAGGCCAGCACGGCGTACCAGTCGAGCGTCGACAGGTCGCGGGTCGTCCGCGGACGGTAGTGCTCGACCAGCGCGTCGGCGGTCGGAAATCCGGTCCAGGGCTGGACGCCGACCGCGCCGGGGGCCGGGGTCTCGCCCTCCGGCCAGGTGGCCATCAGCCAGCCGAGATCCAGCAGCGGATCGCCGATGGTGGTCAGTTCCCAGTCGACGATGGCGGCCAGGTCGCCGCTGTCATGCCGGTACATGACATTGGCCAGGTGATAGTCGCCGTGGATAATCCCCGGCTGAAAGCTGGAGGGGCGATGGGCGTCCAGCCAGGCGGCGACACGGTCGACGCCGGGGATTTCCGCCGGACCCGTCCAGCCGTCGAACTCGGCGTAGGAGTCCAGCTGCGCCTTCCAGCGCGCCACCTGGCGTTCGAGGTAGTTGTCCGGCTTGCCGAAGCCTTCGAGGCCAAGCTCACGGTAGTCGAGCGCGCCCAGCGCCGCGATGCCCTCGACCAGCGACAGGCCCATGCGATGGCGGATCGCCTCCGACCCGGCGTGCAGCGGGGGCAGGCCGGTGGTCGGGTTGAAGCCGTCGATCGGCTCCATCAGGTAGAAGGCCGCGCCGATGACGCTCTCGTCGCCGCAGGCCGCGATCAAGCCGGGGTGGGGCACGTCGGTCCCGGCCAGGGCGGCCAGCACCCGCGCCTCGCGCCGCATGGTCTCGTTGGAGTTGGCCCGCAGGTGCGGCGGCGGCCGCCGCAGCACATAGGACCGGCCCGACCGGCTGAACTTCAGAAGGATGTTCTGGGTGCCGCCGGCCAGCAGCACGCCGTCCTCGAGCCGACCCGAGCCCAGGCCCTGTCCGTCCATCCAGGCGGCCACCGCCGCCATATCCACGCCTGCTGTTTCCACCCGCGCGCCCTCTCGGCGTCTCGTTCACGAGCGAGACCTTGCGCGATTGACGCCGGGGGAGGCAACGGCGCCGACGACGTCAGGCGCCTGCGACGGCGCTCCGGGCGGCGACCAGCTTCATGCGGGTCAGCAGGGTGCGAAGCCGCTCGTCGCGGCTGGGCTTCCACAGGATCGGTTGTCTGCGCATCAGGAAGCCTCCTCCAGGCCCTCTTCACCCACATCCAGGCCCTGTTCGCGGACCTTGCGATAGAGGGTCGAGCGGCCGATGCCCAGGCGCCGGGCCACCTCGCTCATGTGGCCGGCGTAGATCTCGATGGCGAGCTGGATCAGTTCCCGCTCGATCTCCTCCAGCGGGCGGACATGGCCGCGCGCGTCGAGGATGCGGACCGGCGCGTCCTTGCCGATCTCGCTGATCAGCTCCTGGGCGCTCGGCAGCGGCTTGACCGGCTCGGCCGACAGCGCCTCGGGCGCGACCTTGACCCCGGAGATGGCCGGGAAGTCGTGCGGCTGCAGGAAGGGCGCGTCGGCGAGCACGATGGCCCGGTAAACGGCGTTCTCCAGCTGGCGGACGTTTCCGGGCCAGTCGAAGCCGGTCAGGATAGCCATGGTCTCGGGCGAGGCGCCGGCGACGCGCTTGCCTTCCTCGACGTTGAACCGCGTCACGAAGTGCTGGATCAGGGCCGGCACATCCTCGCGCCGCTCGCGCAGGGACGGGGCCTCGATCGGATAGACGTTCAGGCGATAGAACAGGTCCTCGCGGAAACGGCCCTCGGCGACGGCGTTGGCCAGGTCGCGATTGGTCGCCGAGACGATGCGAACGTCGACGCGGACCGAGCGCTTGGCCCCGATCGGATCGATCTCGCTCTCCTGCAACGCCCGCAGCAGCTTGACCTGCATGTCCAGCGGCAGTTCGCCGACCTCGTCGAGGAACAGGGTGCCGCCGTCGGCCTCGCGGAACTTGCCGAGGTGCTTTTCCGAGGCGCCGGTGAAGCTGCCCTTCTCGTGGCCGAACAGGATCGACTCGACGAGGTTCTCCGGAATGGCGCCACAGTTGACGGCCACGAACGGCTTGCCGGCGCGGTCCGATGTTCCGTGTACGGCGCGGGCGATGACTTCCTTGCCGACGCCGCTTTCGCCGGTGATCAGGATCGGGATCGAGGACTTGGCCGCCCGCTCGCCCAGCCGCTTGACCATGGTCATGGCCGGGCTGTCGCCGATCAGGTCCTTGAAGGTGGTGCGGCCCGACGAGTGCTTCTTGAGGCGATCGACCTCGGTGCGCATCTCGCCCATCGACAGGGCGTTGCGGATCGAGACGATGATGCGCTCGGGGCTGGCCGGCTTGACGAAGAAGTCCTGGGCCCCGGCCTGCATGGCCTTGACCACGGTCTCGACGCCGCCGCCGGCGGTGATGACGATCACCGGCTGGTTCAGGCCGCGGGCGCGCATCTCCTTGAGCGCGTCCTGGCCGTTCAGGCCCGGCATCTGCAGGTCGAGCAGGACCACGTCGGCGGGCTGGCCGGTGGTCAGATGCTTGAGCGCGGAGTCGCCATCCTCGGCCTGGGCCACGGCGAAGCCCTCGCGTTCGAGAACCGCCTGGATCAGACGCCTTTGCGTCGGGTCGTCGTCGACGACCAGGACCGTTTTGGTCATATGTTGAACCCACCGGAACCGGCGAACGCCCGACATGGAGCGCCGCTCTTGTTGATCCGGATTGATACAGGGCCGGAGTAAAGACCGGGTTTCGGAGACCTGAGTCGGGGGTTAACGCCGGGCGAGTCCCGGCCTAGGGTGACACCGGTTTCCACATAGGCTCGCCATGATCGGTCTGACCCGTCGCATGCTGATGTCCGCCGCGCCCGTGCTCGGCCTCGCCGGCGCCGCGCGGGCGGAGGGTTCAACCACCCTGCCGATCTGGCCCGGCGCGGCGCCCGGCGGCGGCGGCGTCACCGTCATCGAAGCGGTCGTCGAGCGGCCATTGTCGCCCGGCGGGCTGCGCGACCGGATCATCAAGGGCGTCCGCAACCCGACCCTGACGGTGTTCGAGCCGGCCCGGCCCAACGGCGCGTCGCTGCTGATGACGCCGGGCGGCGGCTACAAGTGGGTGGTGATGGACAAGGAGGGCTATGAATGCGCCGAGCGCTTCGCGGCCGCCGGGGTCACCGTCTATGTCGCCAGCTACCGCCTGCCTGGCGACGGCTGGAACGCGGGACCGGCCGTGGCGCTGCAGGACGCCCAGCGGGCGCTGCGAGTGGTCCGCGCGGACGCCGCGCGGCGGGGACTGGACCCCGGTCGCGTCGGGGTCATGGGCTTCTCGGCGGGCGGACACGTCGCCGGTTGCCTGAGCCTGATGTGGGACCGTCCGACCTACGCGCCGATCGACGGGATCGACAGCCTGTCGGCGCGGCCCGACAGCGCGGTGCTGGTCTATCCCGTGGCGACGATGAGCTCGCCCTTCGCCCACCCCGGCTCGCGGGAGCGGATGTTCGGCCCCGCCCCGACGCCGGAACAGGAGCGGGCCTGGTCGCTGGAGACCAACGTCCGCGCCGATGCGCCGCCGACCTTCCTGCTGCACGCCGCCGACGACAGCGCCGTGCCGGTCGAGAACAGCCTGCGCCTGTACGACGCCCTGCGCGCGGCGAAGGTTTCCACCGAGATGCACCTCTTCGAGGAAGGCGGCCACGGCTTCGGCCTGCGATTCGCGAAGGACAAGCCGGTCGAGGCCTGGCCGGACCTGGTGCTGGCCTGGTGGAAGCGGAAGGGGTTTGTGTAGAGGCCAGAAACCTTCTTTGGCCGGGTTCCCGGCGAAGGCCGGGGCCATGTTCCGGACTGCGAACTGTCAGCCGCCGGCGCTGACTGGTGGTCACGGCTTGCCCCACCCGTCTCGTCTCGCTGCGCTCGCCGATCCACCCTCCCCATGAAGGGGAGGGAGCGAGGTTGCGAGGCCCGACCGCCCGGTCCATACCCCCGCCCATGAACGCCCACGCCAAGCCTCCCGCCCCGTCCGACCTGCCGCAATGGGACCTCGCCGATCTCTACGCCGGGCGGACGGACCCCCGCATCGAGCTCGATCTGGTCGAGGCCAAACGGGCCAATGACGCGCTGATCGCGCTGAAGGGCCGGTTCGTCGAAAGCCGCGCCGACGCCGCCGCGCTGGGGGCGCTGATCGACCAGGGCCTGAACCTCTACGAGCAGGCCACCAACGGCCTGTGGTCGGTCGGGGCCTACGCCTCGCTGGCCGCCTCCACGGCGCGCGACGACGCGGCCTGGGCCAAGTTCGAGGCCGACCTGCGGGCGCGGTCTTCGCAGATCGCCGCCGACAGCCTGTTCTTCACCCTGGAGCTCAACGAGCTAGAGGACGGCGAGATCGAGGCGGCCTTCGCGGCCCATCCCGCCGCCCGCCGCTGGGCGCCCTGGATCCGACGCCTGCGGCTGAGCCGCCCGCACGAGCTGTCGGCGGACCTGGAGCGGATGCTGGTCGACCGCGCGCCGGCGGTGGCCAACTGGAGCCGGCTCTACGACGAGACCCTGGCGGCCAAGGTCGGCCGCGAGTACCTGACCCTGCCCGAGGCGCTGAACCGGCTGTCCGACCCGTCGGCGGCGCGGCGCAAGGCGGCGGCCAACGGCCTGGCCGAGGCGCTGCACGATCGCACCCCGACCATGGCCCTGGTGATGAACACCCTGGCCTTTGAAAAACAGGTCGAGGACCGCTGGCGCCGCTACGCCTATCCGGCGCAGTCGCGGCACATCGCCAACGAGGTCGACGCCGAGGCGGTGAACGCCATGGCCGAGGCGGTGGTCGAGAGCTACGCCGCCACCAGCCACCGCTATTACGCCGCCAAGGCGAAGGCCATGGGGCGCAAGACCCTCGACTACTGGGATCGCAACGCCCCGCTCGACGCCGCCGCGCCCCGCACCTACGACTGGGGCGAGGCCCAGGCCGTGGTGCTGGACAGCTTCCAGGCCCTGGCCCCCAAGTTCGCCGACCAGGCCAGGACCTTCTTCGCCCAGCCCTGGATCGACGCCCGTCCGCGCCCCGGCAAGCAGTCGGGCGCCTACAGCCATCCGGTGACCGCCACCCGGCATCCGTACGTGTTCATGAACTACATGGGTGAGCGGCGCGACGTGCTGACCCTGGCCCATGAGCTGGGCCATGCCGTCCACCAGACCCTGTGCAGCCCGCTGGGCACCCTGCTGGCCGACACGCCGCTGACGCTGGCCGAGACGGCCTCGATCTTCGGCGAGGGGCTGGTGTTCGAGCGGCTGCTGGCCGAGGCGACCTCGCCCGCCGACCGCAAGGCGCTGCTGGCCGGCAAGATCGAGGATGGGCTGAACAGCGTCGTCCGCCAGATCGCCTTCCACCGGTTCGAGACCCGATTCCACGACGCCCGCGCGCACGGCGAGCTGTCGCCTGACCAGATCGGCGACCTCTGGCTGGAGGTGATGGGCGAGAGCCTCGGCCCGGCCATCAAGCTGAACGACGGCTACGAGCACTACTGGGCCTACGTCAGCCACTTCGTGCACGCGCCGTTCTACGTCTACGCCTACGCCTTCGGCGACCTGCTGGTGCGGGCCCTGATGGAGAAGCGCCGCGAGGATCCGGCCGCCTTCGCGCCGCTGTACGAGGAGATGCTCGCCGCCGGCGGGACGAGGACCTACGTCGAGGCGCTGGCCCCGTTCGGGCTGGATCCGCGCAAGAAGGACTTCTGGGCGGCCGGCATGCGCGACATCGCCCGGCTGGTCGAGGCGTTCGAAGCGCTGGTCTGAACGGGGACATGTACCGACTTCGGTACGTGTCCCCCGCCGCTTGCTGAAGCGGATGGGGACACGCACTGAAGTGCATGTCCCCGACCGGCTCTGGACGCGACGCCCTCGCCGCCCCAAGGTGCGACCAGACAGGTTCGGGGAGGAACCCATGAAGCTCTTGGGCAAGGTCGGGCTCGGCCTGCTGGCGGTCGTCGCCGTTCTGGTCGCGGTGGTGACGTACCGCACGGCGACCTTCAAACCGGCCTCGGCGGTCGACATCACGGCCGTGAAGCTGGCCGCCCCCGTGGCCGTGGACCAGCAGAAGGCCGCCGCCAACCTCGCCGCCTCGATCCGCTTCCTGACCATCAGCCACCAGGACAAGGCGCAGAACGACTGGGCCCAGTGGGACGGCTTGCACGGCTGGCTGGAGGCGACCTATCCGGCCGCCCACAAGGCGATGGTCCGCGAGATCCTGCCCAACAAGGCGCTGTTCTACACCTGGAAGGGGTCGGACCCCGCGCTCGCGCCCGTCGTCCTGATGGCGCACCAGGACGTGGTGCCGGTCACCGAGGGCACCGAGACGGACTGGAAGCACCCGCCCTTCGAGGGGGTCATCGCCGAGGGCGCCGTCTGGGGCCGGGGCGCGATCGACGACAAGGGCTCGCTGGTCACCATCTTCGAGTCGCTGGAAGCGCTGGCCGCGTCCGGCTTCCAGCCGAAGCGGACGGTGATCATCGTCAGCGGCCAGGACGAGGAGGCCGGCGGCACGGGCGCCATGGCCGCCGCCGCGCTGATGAAGGCCCGCGGCCTGAAGGCCGAGTGGGTGCTCGACGAGGGCATGGCGGTGGTCAAGGACTTCCCGCTGACCGGCAAGCCGGTGGCCGTCATCGGCCTGGGCGAAAAAGGCTACGCGACGCTGAAGGTCGTGGCGCGCGCCAGCGGCGGCCACTCCTCGGCGCCGCCGAAGGAGACCGGCGTCGAGACCCTGTCGAAGGCCGTCCTGGCCATCACCGGCAAGCCCTTTCCGATGAAGTTCGAGGGGCCCGGCGCGGAGATGGTGCGGGCCGTGGCGCCGCAGGGCGATCTGCTGACCCGCATCGTGGTGGCCAACACCTGGCTGTTCGGGCCGCTGCTGATCGACCAGCTGGCCAAGACCCCGGCCGGCGCGGCGGGCCTGCACACCACCATCGCCCCGACCATGCTCAAGGGCAGCCCCAAGGAGAACGTCCTGCCGCAGGACGCCACGGCCTGGATCAACTACCGCATCGCGCCGGGCCAGACCCGCGAGGACGTGATGGCCTGGGCGAAGGGCGCGACCAGGGGGCTGGACGTCGAGCTGAGTTGGCAGGGCATGGGCAACGACCCCTCCCCCGTCTCCTCGACCAGCTCCGACGGCTGGAAGCTGCTGGCCGCTCTGGCGGCCGACGGCGGCCAGATCCCCGTCGCGCCTGGCCTGGTCACCGCCGGGACCGACAGCCGCTACCTGACGGGCGTGGCGAAGGACGTGTACCGCTTCGCGCCGATGCACGCCTCCATCAACGAGTTCGGCATGATCCACGGCACCAACGAGCACATGACGCTGGATAACCTGCGCCGCATGACCGACTTCTACACCCGCCTGATCGCGACGGCGGCGGGGTGAGGCCGTGCCGAAGGACGCAATGCGTTATATGTAGCCGCCATGCCCGACGACGCCGCCGCCAAACCCGCCGCCAAGGCCCGCTCCGCCCCGATGAAGTTCGGGACCGGGCTGCTGCGCGACTGCTGGTACTTCGCGGCGCTGTCGAGCGACCTCAGGCCCGGCAAGCTCCAGCGCTACGAACTGCTGGGCGAGCCGGTGCTGCTGGGGCGCACGCGCAAGGGCGAGGTCTACGCCATCCGCGACGTCTGTCCCCACCGGGCGGCGCCGCTGTCGGCCGGCAGGCTGGTCGCCGAGGCGGACGGCCGTGAGGCGGTGGAGTGTCCCTACCACGGCTGGCGGTTCGGGACGGACGGCGGCTGCACGGCCATTCCCTCGCTGGTCGAGGGCCAGGGCGTCGAGGTCTCGCGCATCGGCGTGCGCCGCTACCCCTCGGCCGAGCGCCAGGGGATGGTCTTCGTCTGGTTCACCAGCGACCCGCGCGGCCAGGGCGAGCCGACCGAGGAGCCGCCCCGTTTCGACGGCGTGGTCGGCGGCGGTCCGAAGATCGTTGAGCGCATGGACTTCGACACCCACATGGACCACGCGGTCGTCGGCCTGATGGACCCGACCCACGCGCCCTATGTCCACCAGGCCTGGTGGGCGCGCTCGGCCAAGCGTCAGTACGAGAAGGCCAAGGCGTTCGAGCCGTCCGACGCGGGCTTCGTCATGGTCCGCCACCCCCGCTCGAAAGCCAACCGCATCTACGACATCCTCGGCGGCCAGCCGGAGGTGGAGATCACCTTCCGTCTGCCCGGCATGCGCTGGGAGCACATCCAGATCGGTCCGCGCCAGCTGCTGGCCCTGACCTGCCTGACACCGGTCACCGAGCAGAAGACGACCATCACCCAGATCATCTGGTCCGATCACCCGGTGCTGGCCCTGGCCCCGGTGATCAAGCCGTTCGTCCGCGCCTTCCTGCACCAGGACGGCGACATGGTGAACCTGCAGAACATGGGCCTGAAGTACGACCCGGCCATGCTCTGGCTGGAGGACGGCGACACCCAGGCCAAGTGGTACCAGCAGCTCAAGCGCGAATGGACCGCCAGCCGCGCCGAGGGCCGGGCCTTCGTCAATCCGGTCAAGGCGACGACGCTGCGCTGGCGCAGCTAGGTCGGCGAGCGCCGGTCCGCCCTGTCGAGGTCCGCCCGCAGGTCGATCCGGTCGCGCGGCAGCGCCGACGGGTGCTCGGCCTTCAGGAAGCTGACCATCTCCTCGCGGATCAGGCAGCGCAGGTCAAAGGCCTGTGAGGCGTTGCGGGCGCTGGCCAGGCAGCGGACCTCCATGGTGCGCTCCCGAAGCTCGGTGACCTGCAGGCTGACGACCTTGCCGTCCCATAGCGGGGAAGCCCGGACAATCTCCTCGAGCTTCGCCCGCAGGGCCTCCACCGGCGCGGCGTAGTCGACATGGATCATCGCCGTGCCGATCAGCGACGCCGACTCCCGGGTCCAGTTCTGGAAGGGCGTCTGCATGAAATAGGTGAGCGGCAGCACCATCCGCCGCCAGTCCCAGAGCCGCACGACGACGTAGGTGGCGTTGATCTCCTCGACCCAGCCCCACTCGCCCTCGACGATCACCGCGTCCTCGATGCGGATCGGCTGGGTGGTGGCGATGATGATGCCGGCGATCAGGTTGGTCAGCAGCGGCTGCAGCGCCAAACCCAGGATGATGCCGGCCGCCCCGCCCGCGGCCAGCAGGCTGATGCCCCACTGGCGCACGCCGCCGATGGTCATCAGCGCCAGGCCGACCGTCAGGATGACGACGAACGTCGCCATCGCCCGCTTCAGGATGCGCACCTGGGTCAGATGCTTGCGGGCGATCAGGTTGTCCTCGACGTCGACCTTGAAGCCCCGCAGGTAGAGCGCCGCCCCGATGTCCAGGCCGCTCAGCGCGATCCAGCCGAGCAGCAGGATGACGAGGATCAGCATGCCGTGCCGGAACAGCGCCGCCTGCTCCGGCGACAGCGGCGCGACGCTGGCCGCCAGCGCCAGACCGACCGCGATCAGGGCCAGCCGCGTGGGGCGACGCGTCCGGATCACCAGCGATCGCCAGAAGGCGTCGCGGGACTTGAGCAGCCTGCGCGTCAGGGCGACGCCGGCGCCGTGAACCAGCAGCGCCACGCCGATGGCGAGAACCATCAGCGCCAGGCTGGCGAGCCAGGGCGGGAGACCGGCCAGCCACGCGGCAACAGTGATTGCGACGGGCGACACGTCCGCCATCCTCGACCTCCAATGCTCGGGTTATGGCTTTGGGAAGCCTGTAAGCGGCCGGTCGGTTCCGGCGGCGCGGTCCGTCCCGCGCCTTGCGGCCTCGCCCGTCGCTAGAGCTCCGATGACAAACGGCGCGGTCTGGCGTTACATCCCGCCCATGCACCGTCGTCTCATCGCCCTGGCCCTGATCACCGCCTTCGCCGCGCCCGTGATGGCGCAGGAGCGCGAGCCGGCCGAGCGCCAGACCCTGATCGACCTGGCCTATGCTCTGGGCGAGAGCCACGCCCTGCGGCAGGCCTGCGCCGGCGAGGGCGACCAGTACTGGCGCGACCGCATGATGCAGGTCACCGAGACCGAGGCGTCGGACGCGGCCTTCAACGGCCGCCTGACCCAGGCCTTCAACAGCGGCTTCGCCACCCGGCAGACGGAGTTTCCGTCCTGCAGTCCGGCCAGCAAGCGGGCCGAGCTCATGGTGGCGCGCAAGGGCCAGAGCCTGTCCACCCAGCTGTCGACGATCACACGGGTGGTGCGCGACGCCGGGCCCGAGGGCGAGGCGGCGGCGAAATCGGATACCAGCGATCCGGATTCCATGGCGGACCGCCCCGCCCCGCGCTAGATTCGCCTCCAGGTAGTTCCAAGGAGGGGGCGCATGGCCTTCGGTTTCTTCGCGATCGTCCTGATCATCCTGGCGCTGATGCTGCTGTTCAGCGTCATCAAGATCGTGCCGCAGGGGCGTGAGTTCACCGTCGAGTACTTCGGCCGCTACACCCGCACCCTCTCGCCGGGCATGCACTTCCTGGTCCCCTTCTTCGAGCGGATCGGCCGGCGCGTGAACATGATGGAGCAGGTCCTGGACGTGCCCCAGCAGGAGGTCATCACCAAGGACAACGCCGTGGTGAAGGTCGACGGGATCGTCTTCATCCAGGTGATGGACGCCGCCGCCGCCGCCTATCGGGTCGACAACCTCAACTACGCCATCAGCCAGCTCTGCATGACCAACCTGCGGACCGTGGTCGGCTCGATGGAGCTGGACGAGGTGCTCAGCCAGCGCGACCAGATCAACACCCGCCTGCTGGCCACCATCGACCACGCCACCAACCCCTGGGGCGTCAAGGCGACGCGCATCGAGATCAAGGATCTGACCCCGCCGCCGGACATCACCAACGCCATGGCCCGCCAGATGAAGGCCGAGCGCGAACGTCGCGCGGTCATCACCGAGGCGGACGGCGAGAAGCAGGCCGCCATCGCCAAGGCCGAGGGCTCCAAGCAGGCCGCCATCCTGCAGGCCGAGGGCCGGCGTGAAGCCGCCTTCCGCGACGCCGAGGCGCGCGAGCGGGAAGCCGAGGCCGAGGCCAAGGCGACGGCCTTCGTGTCGGAAGCCATCGCCCGCGGCGACGTCAACGCCATCAACTACTTCATCGCCCAGAAGTACGTCGAAGCCTTCGCCCTGCTGGCCTCCTCGCCCAACCAGAAGACGGTCATCGTGCCGGCCGACTTCGCCGGCATCAGCGGCTCGATCGCCGGCATCGGCGAGCTGGTGAAGACCCTCGGCGGCGACGTGACGCCCCGCCCGGCGGGCGGCGGCGGCGGCGGCGGCGCGGTTCCGCGGACCAAGGGCTAGGGCGAGCAGGACAGGAGAGCGGCCATGACCTGGCTTGTCGATCTCTACGGCACGCATCCCTTCTGGATCTGGCTGGCCATCGGGGCGGTGTTCCTGGCCGGCGAGGTCTCGACCGGCAGCGGCTGGCTCCTGTGGCCGGCGGCCAGCTCGGCCTTCATGGCGCTGCTGGTGCTGGTCCTGCCTGACAGCCTGGCGGCGCATCTCGCCGTGTGGGCGGCGCTGACCATCGCCACCACGGTGACCGCCCGCCGCTACTTCCCGCGCAACGCCACGGGGGCCGGGGGACCGGACATCAATGACAACATCGGCCGGCTGGTCGGCCACCAGGGCGCGGTGGTCGAGGCCTTCCGCAACGGCGAGGGCCGGGTGTTCGTCGACGGCAAGGAATGGGCGGCCGTCACCGACGGCGAGGCCGCGCCGCGCCTCAACGACAAGGTGATGGTGGTGTCCGCCGAGGGCGCCGTGCTGAAGGTCAAGCCCGCCTAGCGGTTGTCGTCCAGCCAGGCCCGGAGCGCGGTGAGGAACGGCAGGGCCTGGGCGAACTCCTGGTCGGTGAAGGCCTCCCTCAACGCCTCCAGGTGCGGCCGCATGCGCCTGAGCGCTTCGCCATAGGCGGCGGCCCCGGCCGGGGTCAGGCTCACCAGCTTGCGCCGGCCATCCTCCGTGTCAGGACGAATGCTGATCCAGCCCTGCGCCTCGGCGCGTTGCAGGGTGTGGGTCATGGCGCTCTTGCCAACCTGGAAGGCGGAGGCGAGCTGAGCGGGACTCTCCTCCCCGCCCCGTCGCATGAAGTGGCTGAGCAGGCCGAACTGCGCGGCCGGCATGCCGCCGGTCTTCTCCAGCCGGGCGTTCGACAGCTGGCTGATGATGCCGATCTCGGTCATCACCCGCACGTCGGCGCGGTCACGGGCGAGGCGGGGATTGTCAGGGGTCATGGTCAGGCCTTCAGGATCTGGGCGTCGAGGCCGCGGCGCGGCGCAGGCGGGATGTCGCCCTTCGGATAGCCGATGCGCGAGAGCATCTGGACGCGGCCGCCGTTCGGCGCCAGTTCGCGGTGCAGGGCGTCATAGACCGGCTTCTGGGCCGCGTACTCCTGCAGCCCCTGGCTCCAGGGGTGCATGGCCAGGCCGTGCGCGGCCGCCGCCAGGCACAGGCGCGCATAGGATCGCCCGGCCTCGACCTGATCCCGGCGGCTGTCGCCGGGGGTGGTGATCCAGACGAAGCCCCGCGCGCTGTCGGCGGCTGTCTTCAGGAACTTCAGCGCCTCGTCAAAGGCGATCGTGCCGGGCGTCGCCATCTTCGCCTTGGTGAGGATGCCGACCGCGTTCATGGCCGACATCGCCGGCTGGTCGAGCGAGATGCCCCACGGATGGGCGGCGACGTCCCGCGCCCCGATGAAGGTGCGCTCGACGCTCTCCTGGTGGGCGGCCGGGGTGTGGGCCTCGATCCGCGCGCCCTCGTAGACCAGGGCCCTGAGACGTTCGACGCGCGCGGGATCGAGCGTGCCCTGGACGCCCGGCGAAGCAAGCAGATCGGCGAAGGCCGCCGGCTCGACGGACCTGTCGGCGTAGGCGTTCCGGTTGGTCCGACGCTGCAGCAGCCGGGCAAAGAGAGGATCACGCCTCGCCCCGGGATCGGCCAACAGCTTGAGGCGGGCAATTGGACGGTCGTCGAGCAGCGGATGGGGCTCGCCATCAGGAAACAGCGCCAGCTCGGCGGACTGCCCGAACTCGCGCAGGGCCAGGTCAAGGTAGGCCAGGACGGCGCCGAACCCGATGACGATCTGGCGGTTGAAAGGATCGGTGACCGGCAGGAGGCGGGTGCGGTCCACATGGAAGGCGACCTCGCCGGCGGTGCGCAGGTCGGCCATCCAAGGCTGCATGTTGTGGGGGTTCGGCGCGAGGATGGCGAAGGACAGCGCCTTGCGACGGATGTCCGTCTCGCCGGTGCCGGGATTGTCCCAGGCCGCGCGCCGGTCGGCGCCGGCGGGCGCGCAGGCGGCGGGCGAGGTCGTCGCGGCGAGCACCACGCCCCCGCCGGCCAGGCGGATGAAGTCACGACGGTCCATGGTGCGGCCTTTCGTTCAATGTTGAACCATAATGATAGTTCAATATCGAACGAGTCAAGCCGCCTGGGGAATCACAGTTCGCCGAGTTCCCGCAGCATCCCCTTGCGGGCCAGTTCGTCGGCCACTTCATTGAGCTCATGGCCGGCATGGCCCTTGACCCAGCGCCAGTCGACCTGGTGCCGCGCGCGGGCCGCGTCGAGGCGCTTCCACAGATCCTCGTTCTTGACCGGGCTCTTGTCGGCCGTCTTCCAGCCGCGCGCCTTCCAGCCGTGGATCCAGGTGGTGACGCCGTTCTTCACATACTGGCTGTCGGTATGCAGCTCGACCTTGCAGGGCTTGGTCAGCGTCTCGAGCGCCTGGATCGCGGCCATCAGCTCCATGCGGTTGTTGGTGGTGGCCAGGTCGCCGCCGCAGATCTCCTTGCGGTGCTTGCCGGCGATCATGACCGCGCCCCAGCCGCCCGGCCCCGGATTCCCGCGACAGGCGCCGTCGGTGTAGATCAGCACGGTCGGCGTCATGCGTCGGCCAGCAGCGCCAGGCCCGCGCGGTGGACGGCCAGCTTGCGTTCGTACTCCAGCGGGTCCTTGGGCCGCACCAGCGCGCCCGCCGGGGTCGAGCCCCAGTCGTTCAGCCGGGTCAGGAAGAACCGCATCGCCGCTCCGTGCGCGAGCACCGGCAAGGCCGCCCGCTCGGCCGGCGTCAGCGGCCGGTGGGTCTCGTAGCCGCCGATCATCGCCCGGCCGGCCGTCAGGTTGAACGAGCCGTCGGACTCGAAGCACCAGGCGTTCAGGGCCACCGCCAGATCGTAGGCATAGGCGTCGTCGCAGGCGAAGTAGAAGTCGATGGCCGCCGCGAACCGGCCGTCGCGGAAGAAGACGTTGTCGGGGAAGAAGTCGGCGTGGATGGTTCCGGAGGGCAGGTCGCGCGGCCAGTGCGCGGCCAGCTGTTCGAGATCGCCGGCGATGGTGGCGGCCAGGCCCGGCTTGAGGTCATTGGCCGCCTGGCCCAGGCCGGCGAACAGCGGCGCCCAGGCCGCCTGGCCCAGGTCATTGGCGCGGCGGGCCGGATAGCCCTCGCCGGCCAGATGCAGCCGCGCCAGCCCTTCGCCGGCCTGACGACAGTGGGCGACCGTCGGACGGCGCACCGACAGGCCGGTCAGGAACTCGACCATGGCCGCCGGCTTGTCGCGCACCGACTTGAGCACCCGGCCCTGGCGATCGGCGACCGGCCGCGCGCTGGGGAAACCGTGGTCGGCCAGCCAGGTCAGCAGGTTGAGGAAATAGGGTAGTTCCTCCGCCTTCACCCGCCGTTCGTAGAGGGTCAGGATGAACCGCCCGCGCTCGGTCTCCAGCAGGAAGTTGGAGTTCTCCACCCCCTCGGCGATGCCCTTGAACGCCACCGCCGCCCCGACGTCGTAGTCGGCCAGCAGCGCGTCGAGCTCTTCATCGGTGATGTCGGTGTAGACGGCCATGGACGGGGGATGGGGGACGGCCGCCGAGCCGTCAAGTTGGGAGCATCCTGGCGCCGTGTTATATTGCCAACAGGAGGCTCACATGGTCGCTCTGAAAGTCGAATGGCGTGGCGATGACCCGGTCCTGGTCCTTACGGACGAGGCCAAGGCGTTGCTACGCAAGGAGCGGGCGCGTGTGCTTCACTTCGAGGGTTCGGTCGACGCAGGGTTCACCCTCGCCGGCGCCGAGCCGACGCTGGAAGATCGCCGCGCGCGCGGCCGGGCCTTCCTTCAACGCTATCGGAAGACGTTCGAAGCGCTGGCGAAGTAGTCGGCTATGACCGAGCCGCTCTGACTGGACCGGGACCTGGTCCTGCTGCTTCACGATGACATCCTTGGCGCAACGGGCGGCGCGGCAGGCGTCCGCGACGAGGGCCTGCTGGACTCGGCGCTGGCGCGTCCAGTGAATCGCTTCGCCTACGAAGGCGTCGACGAACTGATCGAACTGGCCGCAATCTACGCCGTCGCGATCGCTTCCAATCATCCCTTTGTGGACGGCAACAAGCGCGCCGCCTTCATGGCGCTCGGCGTCTTTCTCGAGGACAATGGATTGATGCTCGCTGCGACCGATGACGACGCCACCGAGATCATGCTCGGCGTGGCTCGGGGCGAAATTTCCATCGAAATCCTGACCGAGTGGCTCAGGCCGAGGGTGGAGCCTCTCTAGCTCGTCAGCACGCGCGGCAGCTTGAACGTCACCGTCTCGCGCGTCGGGGCGACATCCTCGATGGTGATCTCGTAGCGGGTGGCCAGCTTGTCGATCAGGCCCTGGACCAGGACCTCCGGCGCCGAGGCCCCGGCCGTCACGCCCACCGTCGAAACGCCGTCCAGCCAGGCCCAGTCGAGCCCCGCCGCGTCGTCGAGGAGATGCCCCTTCGCCGCCCCGCCGCGCAGGCCGACCTCGACCAGCCGCACCGAGTTGGATGAGTTGCGCGAGCCGACGACCAACAGCAGGTCGGACTGCTCCGCCAGCTGCTTTACCGCCTCCTGGCGATTGGTGGTGGCGTAGCAGATGTCTTCCTTGTGGGGCGCGGCGATGCCCGGGAACCGGCGCTGGAGGACGGCGACGATGTCGGCCGTGTCGTCGACCGACAGGGTGGTCTGGGTGACGAAGGCGACGTTCATCGGATCGACGGGCTCGAACACCTCGGCGTCGGCGGCGGTCTCGATCAGGCGCACGACGCCCTCGGGCAACTGGCCCATGGTGCCGACCACCTCGGGATGGCCCTCATGGCCGATCAGCACGATCTCGCGGCCGGCCCGGTGGTGGCGCTGCGCCTCGACATGCACCTTGGAGACCAGCGGGCAGGTCGCGTCGAGATACAGCATCTGCCGGTGCTTCGCCTCGGCGGGCACGGATTTTGGGACGCCATGGGCGGAGAACACCATCGGCCGGTCGTCCGGCGCCTCGGACAGTTCCTCCACGAAGATCGCGCCCAGAGCCTTGAGCCGGTCGACGACATGCTTGTTGTGGACGATCTCGTGCCGGACATAGACCGGCGCGCCATACTTCTCGAGCGCCCGCTCGACGATCTGGATGGCCCGGTCAACGCCAGCGCAGAAGCCGCGCGGGCTGGCCAGCAGGACCTTCAGGGGGGGCTTGATCGGCGCGGCGTCATCCATCCCGGCAAGGTAGGGGTTGCGCGGCGGTCCCGCCAGAGCGGTTTCTCCGCGAGCGGCTCGCCCGGCGCGTGAAGGCGCGTTGCGGGGCCATGCATATGCCTTTATCACGCTACATCTGCTTTTCAGCCGGCCCGTCCCGCGCCGGTTTCGCTGTTTTTTCCGGACGACCCATGCGCCGTGCCCTGACCCTCGTGCTTACCGGCCTGATCGCCGCCAGCGCCCTTGCCACGCCCGCCCTGGCCCAGCGCCGCGGCGGCGACGACGACGCGCGTCGCCAGGAAGAGGAAGCGGCCAAGAAGCGCAAGCGTGACCAGGAGTGGAACCAGCCGTCCGCGCCGCTGCCCCAGCTGCGCAACGCCGGTCCCTGCCCCTATGTGAAGGTGCTCTACGACGCCAGCCGCTACACCGAGTTCAAGGATGGCCGCGAGGCCGCCGGCAACGTCGGCTGGACCGGCGAGATCCAGAGCCTTTCGGCGGGCTGCGCCTACAAGGATGACGAACCGATCCAGGTCCAGATCGAAATGCTGATGGCGTTCGGCAAGGGCCCGATGGCGACCGGCAACGGCAAGACCTATCGCTACTGGGTCGCGGTCACCACGCGCAACCAGGCGGTTCTGGCCAAGGAGTACTTCGATCTGCCCGTGACCTTCGACGCCGGATCCGACCGCGCCATGGTGCGCGAGACGATCGAGGGCATCGTGATCCCGCGCGCCTCGATCGAGACCAGCGGCGCGAACTTCGAGGTCCTGATCGGCTTCGACGTCACCCCGCAGATGGCGGCGTTCAACCGCGACGGCAAACGCTTCCGCGTCACCGCCGGCGCGCCGCAGGCCGCCGCCGGAACCCCCGCGCCGCAATGACCGACCTGAGACGGTCCCTGAGCGAAGCGGTCGCGGCCGTCTTCGTCGCGCAGGGACTCCCCGAAGACCTTGGCCGGGTGACCGCATCGGATCGCCCGGATCTCGCCGATTTCCAGTGCAACGGCGCCCTCGCCGCGGCCAAGGTCGCGCGCAAGCCGCCGCGCGAGATCGCCGCCGCCGTGGTCGACGCCCTGTCCGGCCGGCCTGAGCTGCAGTCCGTCGAGATCGCGGGCCTGGGCTTCATCAACATGCGGGTCAGCGCCGACACCCTGTCGGCCCGCGCCCGCGAGATCGCCGCCGACGCCCGCGCCGGCGCGACCGAAGTGGCCGAGCCGCGCCGGGTGATTGTCGACTACGGCGGCCCCAACGTCGCCAAGCCGATGCACGTGGGCCACCTGCGGGCCTCGATCATCGGCGAGTCCGTCAAGCGCATCTACCGCTTCCGGGGCGACCAGGTGCTGGGCGACGCCCACTTCGGCGACTGGGGCTTCCAGATGGGTCTGCTCATCTGCGCCGCCTCGGACCAGGACCCGTTCATCGCCACCCTGATGGAGCGGCTCACCGGCTCTGTCCCGGTCAGCGCCGAGGACGAGCGCAAGGTCATGGACGCCCTGGGCGAACGCATCAGCCTGGATGACCTCGACCGGATGTATCCGGAGGCGGCCGCCCGGGCCAAGACCGATGCCGAGTACCGCGACCGCGCCCGCAGGGCGACGGCTGAACTGCAGGGCGGCCGCCTCGGCTACCGCCTGCTGTGGAAGCATTTCGTCAAGGTCAGCCAGGTGGCGCTGGAGCGGGAGTTCCACGCCCTGGGCGTCGACTTCGATCTGTGGAAGGGCGAGAGCGACGCCGACCCGCTGATCGAGGGCATGATCCGCGAACTGGACGCCAGGGGCCTGCTGGCCGACGACCAGGGCGCGCGAGTGATCCATCTGGCCCGGCCCGGCGAGACCAAGAAAAAGAAGGCGCCCGACGGGACCGTCTACGAGGCGCCGAGCCCCGACCCCCTGCTGGTCGTCTCTTCCGAAGGCTCGGCCATGTACGGCACGACCGATCTGGCCACCATCCTGGATCGTCGCCGCTCGTTCGACCCGCAGCTGATGCTCTACTGCGTCGACCAGCGTCAGGCCGACCATTTCGAGCAGGTGTTTCGCGCCAGCTACCTGGCCGGCTACGCCGCCGAGGGCCAGCTGGAGCACATCGGCTTCGGCACCATGAACGGGCCGGACGGCAAGCCGTTCAAGACCCGCGAAGGCGGCGTGCTGAAGCTGCACGACCTGATCGAGATGACCCGCGCCAAGGCTCGCGAGCGGCTCAAAGAAGCCGGCCTCGGCAGCGAGCTCTCGCCCGCCGACTTCGAGGACACTGCCCACAAGGTGGCGGTGGCGGCGCTGAAGTTCGCCGACCTGGGCAACTATCGCGGCACCAGCTACGTCTTCGACCTCGACCGCTTCTCCAGCTTCGAGGGCAAGACCGGGCCGTACCTGCTCTACCAGGCGGTGCGGATCAAATCGCTGCTGCGCCGGGCCGCCGAAGAGCGTCTCGCGGCCGGCCGCATCCAGGTCGCGGACCCGGCCGAGCGCGAGCTGGCCCTGCTGCTCGACGCCTTCGACACGGCGGTGTCCGAGGCCTACGACAAGAAGGCCCCCAACTTCATCGCCGAGCACGCCTTCAAGCTGGCACAGGCCTTCTCGCGCTTCTACGCCGCCTGCCCGATCTTCCGGGAAGTCGACGGCAAGGTCGCCGCCTCGCGCCTGGCCCTGGCCGCTGCGACGCTGAAGCAGCTGGAACTGGCGCTCGACCTGCTGGGCATCGAAGCGCCGGAGCGGATGTAGGGCCCTTACGGTCGCTCAAGGTCCTTCAGGGTCGCCAGGAGCGCATCGACGCTTCCGGTCTCCAGATACTGCTGAGCCACCAGAACCAGCCGCAACTGCTTGGCCAGCAGGGCCAGCTGGCGGTGCTGGTTCTCGGTGACCCTTGCGGCCGTCTCGGCAGCGAGTGCGTCGACCTCCGCAACCAGCTTCTGTACTTCAGCCAGGGTCTTCTCATTCTGAACGCCGGGCCGCCGCAGATGGGCCTTGATGGCTTGCAGGCCCTCTGCGGCGATCACCTGCGCTTCTTCGCGCACTGTGGTCCGGGCGACTGGGTCGGCGATGGCGTCGAGTACGTGGCCAAGCGCGCGATCCAACTTGCTCATCAGTCCGGCCCTGCTCGCGCCCGTGAGCGGCAGGAGCTGGCGCGCGTCCAACAGCGCGGGCAGATTTTGTCCATCGGAGACCATGTTCCGACGCGCGGCGACAAACGCCCTGACGATGAAACGCGAGGCCGCTGCTGCTTCACCGGACCGAAGCACCGTCGCCGCCATGACGACGCCATGCTCCGTGAAGACGTACGGGCGATACCGGCTGCCGCCGTGATCTGAACTTGAGATCGCATTTTGCGATCTCAAGTTTGCGACCTCCTGGATGGAGAGACGGAAGGCGAATTCGTCGAACTTGTCGGCGTTGCGCCGGACCTGCTCATTGAGACGCCGGGTCTCCACCCCAAACAGCCTCGCCACATCCACGTCCAGCACCACGGCCTCACCGCGCACCGTGTGAACGGCGGGAGGCTCTCCGAACTCGGCGTCCGCCGACATGGACATTGGGCCTCCCTTAGGGGTCACAGCTTTCGAAATCAATTTTTGAGAGTTTTGATTGAAGCCGCAATCAGCGGACGTCACAAGGTCGCATTCTAGGGCCTCAAAGCGTCGGTTGACTCCGCCCCTCCCCTCCCGCACACACGCCCTTGTCTCGCGGGAGACGTCGGGGCTTGTCTCCGAGGCCGAAGGCGCAACCGCCCCGGAAACGCTCAGGCAAAAGGACCGCGCGACTTAGGAACGCTGGAAAGGCCGCATCTGTGGCCGCCGAAGGAGCAAGGGTGGCGTCCGCTGCCTGAAATCTCTCAGGCTCAAGGGACAGCGGGGGCGAATCGCCAGGTCATCAGGCCCGGCGAGACGCATCGACCCCGCCGGAGCCCAGCGTGTCTCAAGACGATCTGAAGAAGACCCCGCTCTTCGACGCGCACGTCGCCGCCGGCGCGCGCATGGTCCCGTTCGCGGGCTATTCGATGCCCGTCCAGTACCGCGACGGCGTGCTCAAGGAGCACCTCTGGACCCGCGAGAGCGCGGGCCTGTTCGACGTCTCGCACATGGGCCAGGCGCGGCTGCGCGGCGTCTCGCCGCTGTCGGCCTTCGAGGAGATCACCCCCGGCGACTTCATCGGCCTCGCGCCCGGCAAGCAGCGCTACAGCCTGTTGCTGAACCGCAAGGGCGGCATCATCGACGACCTGATGGCCTCGCGCCCCGACGACGACGGCCTGTTCGTGATCGTCAACGGCGCCTGCAAGGACAACGACTTCGCCGTCATGGACGACGAGCTGGCCCCGCAGGTCACGATCGAGCGTCTGGAGGATCGCGCGCTGCTGGCGCTGCAGGGGCCCAAGGCCGTCGAGGTGCTGGCCGCCCATATCCCCGAGTGCGCCGGCAAGGTGTTCATGGACAGCTGGGCGACGACCGGCTTTGGGGTCGACGTGCTGATCTCCCGCTCGGGCTACACGGGCGAGGACGGCTACGAGATCTCGGTGCCGGCCGCTGCCGCCGAGCACGTCTGGAACGCCCTGCTGGCCGACGAGCGGGTGAAGCCCATCGGCCTCGGCGCCCGCGACAGCCTGCGGCTCGAGGCCGGCCTGCCGCTCTATGGCCACGACGTCGACGAGACAGTCAGTCCGGTCGAGGCGGCCCTGACCTTCGCCGTGTCGAAGAAGCGCCGCGACGCCCAGGACTTCCCCGGCGCCGCCCGGATCACGAAGGAACTGGCCGAGGGCCCGTCCCGCGTCCGTGTGGGCCTGCGCATCCTCGAAGGCGCCCCGGCCCGTGAAGGCGCCGAGATCGCCGACGCCTCAGGCGCGGTGGTCGGCGTCGTCACCAGCGGCGGCTTCGCGCCCTCGCTCGGCCATCCCATCGCCATGGGCTTCGTGCCGCCCGCGCTGAGCGCCGTAGGCACGGCGCTCAACGTCATTGTCCGGGGCAAGTCCGGCGCGGCGCAGGTCGTCGCCATGCCCTTCGTCCCCAACCGCTACGTCCGCAAGGTCTAGGAGCCAGCCATGCGTTTCACGAAAGATCACGAGTGGGTCGAGCTGAACGGCGACGTCGCCACCGTCGGCATCACCGCCTACGCCGCCGAGCAACTGGGCGACGTCGTGTTCGTCGAGGTGCCTGATGTCGGCAAGACGCTCAGCCAGGGCGACAGCCTCGCCGTCGTCGAGAGCGTCAAGGCCGCGTCCGACGTCTACGCCCCGGTGTCGGGCGAGGTCGTCGAGGCCAACGGCGACCTCGGCGATGCGCCTGAGACCGTCAACGCCGCCCCGGAAGCCGGCGGCTGGTTCGCGAAGATCAAGGTCAGCGACCCCTCGCAGGTCGATGCCCTGATGGATCGCGCCGCGTACGAAGAGTTTCTGTCGACCCTGTAGCCCCGCTTCCCCGGCGAAGGCCGGGGTCCATGCGGCGAGTTCAGCTTGGATCCCGGCCTTCGCCGGGAAAACGGTGAAGACATGCGCTACCTCCCCCTGACCCCCGATGACCGCGCGGAGATGCTCGGCGTCATCGGCGTGGACTCCATCGACGACCTGTTCGTCGACGTGCCGCCTTCCGCCCGCCGCGAAGGGTTCGTCGAGCTGCCCCATGTGGCCGGCGAGCTGGAGGTCGAGCGGGAGCTGGCGGGCCTCGCCGCGCGCAACGTCGCGGCCGGATCGGTACCGTTCTTCTGCGGCGCGGGCGCCTACAAGCACCACGTTCCGGCCAGCGTCGATCACCTGATCCAGCGGTCGGAGTTCCTGACCAGCTACACGCCCTACCAGCCCGAGATCGCCCAGGGCACGCTGCAGGTGCTGTTCGAGTTCCAGACCCAGGTCGCCGCCCTGACCGGGATGGAGGTCGCCAACGCCTCGCTCTACGACGGCTCCACCGCCACCGCCGAGGCGGTGATGATGGCCAAGCGGGTCACCAGGCGGAACCGGGCGGTGATGTCCGGCGGCGTCCATCCGCACTATGTCGCCACCACCCAGACCCTGGCCCATGCCGAGGGGATGGAGGTCGTCGCCCTGCCCGCCGCCGTCGACGCCGAGGACGCGGTGATCGCCGCCATCGACGCGGGGACGGCCTGCGTCGTCGTCCAGACCCCCAACGTGTTCGGCACGGCCACCGACGTCACGAAGATCGCCGAGGCCGCCCACGCCGCCGGCGCCCTGCTGATCGTGGTCACCACCGAGGCGGTGTCCTTCGGCCTCCTGAAGTCGCCCGGCGAGATGGGCGCCGACATCGCCGTGGCCGAGGGCCAGTCGATCGGCAACGCCCTGAACTACGGCGGGCCCTATGTCGGCCTCTTCGCTTGCCGTGAGAAGTTCGTGCGCCAGGCGCCGGGCCGGCTCTGCGGCGAGACCGTCGACGCCGACGGCCGGCGCGGCTTCGTGCTGACCCTGTCGACCCGCGAGCAGCACATCCGCCGCGACAAGGCGACGAGCAACATCTGCACCAACAGCGGCCTCTGCGCCCTGGCCTTCTCGATCCACATGAGCCTGCTGGGCGAGGTCGGCCTGCGCCGGCTGGCGGCGCTGAACCACCAGCGGGCCCGGGAGCTGAAGGCGGCGCTGGAGGGGGTGAAGGGCGTCCAGATCCTCACCCCGCGCTTCTTCAACGAGTTCGCCGTGAAGCTGGCGAAGCCCGCCGCGCAGGTCGTGGAAGATCTGGCCTTCAAGGGCGTGCTGGGCGGGGCTCCCTACAGCCGCCTGGCCCCCGGCGCCGGCCTGGACGACGTCCTGCTGGTCGCCGCCACCGAGACCGTGACCGGCGAAGACATCGCCGCCTTCCAGGCCGCCCTGACGGAGGTGATGGCATGAGCACGACGATGAACACCGTGGGCCGCCCGACCGCGCCGGTCGCCACCGCCGGCGACGCGACCCCCGCCACCCTGACCGGCGCCCGCGGGCTGTTGCAGGACGAGCCGCTGATCTTTGAACTGGGCGGCTGGGACAAGACCGGCGTCGACCTGGCCCCGGCCGAACGGCCCGCCGACGACCTGGCCGGCCTGCTGCGCGACACGCCGATCGGCCTGCCGGGCCTCAGCGAGCCCGAGGCCGTGCGCCACTATGTGCGCCTGAGCCAGAAGAACCACGCCATCGACCTGGCGCTGTATCCGCTGGGCTCGTGCACGATGAAGCACAACCCGCGCCTCAACGAGAAGATGGCGCGGCTGCCGGGCTTTTCGGACGTCCATCCGCTGCAGCCGGTCTCGACCGTGCAGGGCGCGCTGGCCCTGATCGACCGGCTGGCCCACTGGCTGAAGACCCTGACCGGCATGCCGGCCGTGGCCATGACGCCCAAGGCCGGCGCCCACGGCGAGCTGTGCGGCCTGCTGGCCATCAAGGCGGCGCACGAGGCGGGCGGCCAGGGCCACCGCAAGACGGTGCTTTGCCCGACCAGCGCCCACGGCACCAACCCGGCCACGGCGGCCTTCGTCGGCTACAGCGTGGTCGAGATCGCCCAGACCGAGGACGGCCGCGTCGACCTCGCCGACCTTGCCGCCAAGCTCGGTCCGGACGTGGCGGCCATCATGGTCACCAACCCCAACACCTGCGGCCTGTTCGAGCGCGACATCGTCGAGATCGCCCGGCTGACCCACGCGGCCGGGGCCTACTTCTACTGCGACGGGGCCAACTTCAACGCCATCGTCGGGCGGGTGCGGCCGGGCGACCTGGGCGTCGACGCCATGCACATCAACCTGCACAAGACCTTCTCCACCCCGCACGGCGGCGGCGGACCGGGCGCGGGCCCGGTGGTGCTGAGCGCGGCGCTGGCGCCGTTCGCCCCGGCCCCCTGGGTCGTGCATCACGCGGACGGCTTCGCCCTGGTCGAGGAGGCCGTGGACGAAGCGGCCGCCGCCTTCGGCCGGATGAGCGCCTTCCACGGCCAGATGGGCATGTTCGTGCGGGCCTATGCCTACATGCGCAGCCACGGCGCCGACGGCCTGCGCCAGGTGGCCGAGGACGCCGTTCTCAACGCCAACTACATCAAGGCCAGCCTGGCCGACGTGATGAGCCCGGCCTTCCCGGACGGCCCCTGCATGCACGAGGCGTTGTTCGACGACAGCTGGCTGGAAGGCACCGGGGTGACCACGCTCGACTTCGCCAAGGCGATGATCGACGAGGGCTTCCACCCGATGACGATGTACTTCCCGCTGGTCGTGCACGGCGCGATGCTCATCGAGCCGACCGAGACGGAGTCAAAGCAGGAGCTCGACCGCTTCGTCCACGCGCTGAGGCTGCTGGCGCAGGCCGCGAAGGCGGGCGAGGTGGACCGCTTCAAGGGCGCGCCGTTCCACGCCCCGCTGCGCCGCCTCGACGAAACCCAGGCGGCCCGCAAGCCGAAGTTGCGGTGGAAGGCCGAGGGTTAGCGGCCCCAGACCACCTTCAGCCGCCCGTCGCGGCCGCAGGTCTGGCGGTAGAAGTTGTACCGCACCGGGTTCTTCTTCGCGTAGTCCTGGTGATAGCCCTCGGCCAGCCAGAAGGACGTGTAGCGCTCGATGGGCGTGACGATCCTGCGCCCCTTCAACCGGGCCTCCGCGGCGGCCTTCGACGCCTCGGCCGCCTGGCGCTGGGCCTCTGTCGCCACCCAGACGGCGGTCGTGTAGGCATAGCCCCGGTCGCAGAACTGTCCGCCGGCGTCGGTCACGTCGACCAGCGGCCAGAAGCGGTCGACCAGCTGGCGATAGGTGATCCTCGCCGGGTCATAGGTGACCTTCACCGCCTCGCGATGACCCTCATGGTTCTCGTAGGTCGGATTGCGCAGATCGCCGCCCGCGTAGCCCGACACCGCGTCGACCACGCCCGGGATCTTCTCCATGTCCTTCTCGAGGCACCAGAAGCAGCCGCCGGCGAACCAGGCGGTCTCGAGCTTCGGCGCGGCCTGGACCGGACCGATGGCGAAGAGGGCGAAGGTGGCGGCGAGCGCCGTCAGCAGGCGGGCGAGGGTCATGCTGGGTAACTTGGGCCTTCGCCGGGCGAGGGCAAGTCATGATGTGATCGGGGGACATGTACCGACTTCCGGTACGTGTCCCCTGCAGCTTGCTGCAGCTGATGGGGACACGCACTGAAGTGCATGTCTCCGGTCGTCGCTAGACCGCGACCGTGAACGCCGCCTCGGTCTTGCTCTTCACCTCGTCGACCGTCACGCCGGGCGCCAGCTCGATCAGCCGCACCGGCGTCTTGCCGCGGTTGATCTCGAAGACGCCGAGCTCGGTGATCAGCAGATCGACCACCCCGGCGCCGGTCAGAGGCAGGGTGCAGGCCTTGAGCAGCTTGGGCGCGCCGGACTTCTCGCAGTGGTCCATGACCACGACCACGCGCTTGACGCCGGCCACCAGGTCCATGGCCCCGCCCATGCCCTTGACCATCTTGCCGGGCACCATCCAGTTGGCCAGGTCGCCGGTCTCGGACACCTGCATGCCGCCCAGGATCGACAGGGCGATGTGCCCGCCGCGGATCATCGCGAAGCTGTCGGCCGACGAGAAGTAGGACGAGCTGTCCAGCTCGGTGATCGTCTGCTTGCCGGCGTTGATCAGGTCGGCGTCTTCCTCGCCCTCGTACGGGAACGGGCCCATGCCGAGCATGCCGTTCTCGCTCTGCAGCGTCACGTTCACGCCGTCCGGAATGTAGTTGGCGACCAGGGTCGGGATGCCGATGCCCAGGTTCACATAGAAGCCGTCCTGCAGCTCCTTCGCGGCGCGGGCGGCGACTTCGTCACGGGTCCAGGCCATCAGACGGCTTCCTTCTGGCGGGTGGTGACGCGCTCGATGCGCTTCTCGAAGACGGCGCCCTGGAAGATGCGGTCGACGAAGATGCCGGGCGTGTGGATGTGGTCCTTGTCCAGCGCGCCGATGGCGACCAGCTGCTCGACCTCGACCACCGTCTTGCGGCCGGCCGTGGCCATCATCGGGTTGAAGTTTCGGGCCGTCTTGCGGAACACCAGGTTGCCCTCGGCGTCGCCGGTGTGAGCCTTGACGATCGACAGGTCGGCGGTGAGGCCGCGCTCCATGACATAGAGCTCGCCGTCGAACTCGCGGACTTCCTTGCCCTCGGCCACCAGGGTGCCGACGCCGGTCTTGGTGAAGAAGGCCGGGATGCCCGCGCCGCCGGCGCGGATGCGCTCGGCCAGGGTGCCCTGGGGATTGAATTCCAGCTCCAGCTCGCCGGACAGGTACAGCTTCTCGAACAGCTTGTTCTCGCCGACATAGGAGCTGACCATCTTCTTGATCTGTCCGCTCTCCAGCAGGATGCCGAGGCCGAAGCCGTCGATCCCGCAGTTGTTGGAGATCACCGTCAGGTCCCGCGTCCCGTGCTCGCGGATGCCCGCGATCAGGTTCTCCGGAATGCCGCAGAGGCCGAAGCCTCCGGCCATGATGGTCATGCCGTCGAACAGCAGCCCGTCGAGGGCTTCGGCCGCGGTCTTGGTCACCTTGTCGACCATGGGTCCTCCAGGGAAAGCGCGTCGCCCCTCTCGCCGAGAATGGCGGGAAATTCAACCCGTGATGAATAACCTTGGGGCGCCCTGACGCTAACATCGGCGTGTGCCGGGCGCCAAACCTTGCGCAAGGTAATCGACCCTCGCGCGAGAAGGCGCCAGAACTGCGATCAGAGGCAGTGGCGGGGAGTGTCGAATGGCGGCGGAATCGGCGGGCGTGAACCTGGCCCAGGTCGTGGCCGTGCTCGGCGCCGGCGTCATTGCCGGGCCGATCTTCAAGCGCCTGGGGTTCGGGTCGATCCTCGGCTACCTGGTCGCCGGGATCATCATCGGCCCCTTCGCCCTCGGCGTCCTGGAGGAGCCGGAGACCATCCTGCACATCGCCGAGCTCGGCGTGATCATGTTCCTGTTCATCATCGGACTGGAGATGCGGCCCTCGCGGCTGTGGAGCATGCGGCGCGACATCTTCGGCCTGGGGGCGGTGCAGGTGGCCGGCTGTGGCGCGGCCATGACCCTGGCCGGGATCGCCTTCGGCCTGGCGCCGGCCGTCGCCTTCATCGGCGCCATGGGCTTTGTGCTCTCCTCGACCGCCGTGATCATGCAGATGCTGGAGGAGCGGGGCGAGACCACCACGCCGCTGGGCCAGCGCGCCATCTCCATCCTGCTGCTGGAAGACCTCGCCATCGTGCCGCTGCTGGGCGTGGTGGCGCTGCTGTCGCCGCGGCCGGAGACCGGCGGCTCATGGGGCGAGGACGTGCTGATCGCGCTGGGGGCGCTGGTCGGGCTGTTCATCGCCGGGCGCTACCTGCTCAACCCGCTGTTCCGCCTGTTGTCGGCCGCGCGGGCCCGCGAGGTGATGACCGCCGCCGCCCTGGCCGTGGTGCTGGGCGCGGCCTGGATCATGGATCTCAGCGGCCTCTCCATGGCCATGGGCGCCTTCCTGGCGGGCGTGCTGCTGTCGGAGTCGGCCTATCGCCATCAGCTCGAGGCCGACGTCGAGCCGTTCCGCGGCCTGCTGCTGGGGCTGTTCTTCATCGCGGTCGGCATGTCGCTGGACCTGGGGGTCGTGGCGGCCGAGTGGCGGGTGCTGATGATCACCGTGCTGGGCCTGATGACCATCAAGGCCCTCGGCATCTTCGCGGTGGCGAAGCTGTTCAAGGCGCGCACCGGAGAGGCCGTCAATCGCGCGGCCCTGTTCGCCCAGGGCGGGGAGTTCGCCTTCGTCCTCTATTCGGCCGCCGCGGCCGCCGGCGTGATCAACGCCCGGGACAACGCCATCTTCACCGCCGCCGTCATCCTGTCGATGATCCTGACGCCCTTCGTGGTCATGGCGGTGCGCGCCCTGACGCGGCCCGAGGAACAGGACACCGATGGCGTCGAGGAGCCGGACGGCCTGTCGGGCAGCGTGCTGGTCGTGGGCTTCGGCCGCTTCGGCCAGGTGGTCTGCCAGTCGCTGCTGGCACGGGGCGTCGACGTCAGCATCCTGGACATCAACACCAGCCGCATCCGCAACGCCGAGCCGTTCGGCTTCAAGGTCTATTACGGCGATGGGTCACGGCCGGAGATCCTGCACGCGGCCGGGGCGCACAAGGCCCGGCTGATCGCCGTCTGCATCGAGGACGTCAAGGCCGCCAACCTGATCGTGGAGCTGGCGAAGAAGGAGTTCCCGCAGGCCGCCCTGATGGTGCGCGCCTTCGACCGCGGCCATGCCCTGGACCTGATCAGGGCGGGGGTCGACTACCAGATCCGCGAAACCTTCGAGTCGGCCATGACCTTCGGCGCGGAAGCGCTCGAAGCCCTGGGCCTGACGCCGGAAGAGGTCGCCGAGACCACCGCCGACATCCGCGAGCGGGACCAGGAGCGGTTCGTGCTGGAGATGACCGGCGGAATCTACGCGGGCGTCGGGCTGCTGCACGGCAACGCCCCGGTCCCCGGCCCGCTGTTCAAGCCGCGCAAGTCCAGGGCGGCGGCCGACAGCGACGAACAGGCGGACCCCAAGGGCCCGCCTGAACCTGAGTAGCCGCTAGCCGCGGAACGGACGCAGCACGATCTCGACGCGGCGATTCTGGGCGCGCCCCTCGGCCGTGGCGTTGCTGGCGATCGGCTGGGTCTCGCCGCGACCCTGGACGTAGAAGCGGTCGCGCAGCAGACGGCTGTTGGTGATCAGATAGGAGGCCACCGAACTGGCGCGGCGCTCCGACAGCGTCTGGTTGTACATGTCGTCGCCGGTGGAGTCGGCGTGTCCGGTGACGTCGACGATGGTCTGCGGGTAGCGGTTCAGGATCGTGCCGACGCCGTTCAGCACCTCGTAGAACTGCGGCTGGATGTCGGCGCGGTCGACGCCGAAGGTCACATCGCTGGGCATGTTGAGGATCAGGTCGTCGCCCTGGCGGGTGACGCTGACGCCGGTGCCGGCCAGTTCGGCCCGCAGTTCGGCCTGCTGGCGATCCATGTAGTTGCCGACGGCCGCGCCGCCGAGCGCGCCGATGCCGGCCCCGAGCAGGGCGTTCTTGCGGCCCTGTTCGCCGTCGCTGGTGTTGGTCAGGTAGCCGAGCAGCGCCCCGCCGACCGCGCCCGCGATCGCGCCGGTCCCGGTGTTGTTGCGGACCGTCTCGCCGGTGTACGGGTCGGTGGTCGTGCAGGCGCCCAGGGCGGTGGCGGCGAGCAGGCAGGCGGCAAGCGCCGAGGTTCTCAGCATGGGTAGCTCCGGTGTTGTTGAGCCGCCCTAACGGCCTGCACCGGCATCGGTTCCATTGTCGGGCCCCCGACCTTGATCCAGGTCAGGTGCGCGAGGTCGTCGGCGGGTGTAAAAGGCCGCCATGACCGACACGACCCTGACCAAGTCCGCGATCGAGCCCGTCTCATTCGCGCTGTACGACACCGACTTCGAAACCTTCTCCCGGGCCCTGGGCGACAGCTTCAGGCGCTACGGCTTCGCGGTGATCTCCGACTACGACATGGCCCAGTCGCGGATCGACGACGCCATCGATGCGGCCAAGCGCTTCTTCGCCCTGCCCGAGGCCGTCAAGAAGCAGTACGCGGTCGGCAAGGGCGGGCAGCGCGGCTACATTCCTTTCGGCATCGAAACGGCCAAGGGCGCGACCCACCACGACCTTAAGGAATTCTGGCACATGGGCCGCGACCTGCCGCCCGGCCACCGCTACGAAGCCCAGATGCCGGCCAACGTCTGGCCGGCCGAGACGCCTGACTTCCACGAGAAGGTCGCCTGGCTCTACGGCGCGCTCGACGGCATGGGCAAGAAGGTGCTGCAGGCCATCGCCCACTACCTGGGCCTGCCGCGCCATCAGTTCGACGATGCGGTGGCGGAGGGCAACAGCATCCTGCGCCTGCTGCACTATCCGCCGATCCCCGCCGACGCGACCGGCGTGCGGGCCGGCGCCCACGGCGACATCAACGCCATCACCCTGCTGCTCGGCGCCGAGGAGGGTGGCTTGCAGGTCAAGGATCGCGACGGCCAGTGGCTGCCGATCAACCCGCCGCCGGGCTGCCTGGTCTGCAACATCGGCGACATGCTGGAGCGGGCGACCAACCATGTCCTGCCCTCGACCATCCACCAGGTGGTCAATCCCCCGCCGGAGCGCCGCGGCTTCGCGCGCTATTCGACGCCGTTCTTCCTGCATTTCGCGCCTGACCACGAGATCAGGACCCTGCCCGGCTGCGCCACGGCGGAGAACCCGGACCGCTATCCCGAGCCGATCACGGCGGACGCGTTCCTGATGCAGCGTCTGCGCGAGATCAAGCTGCTCTGACGGCGGCGTCAAATCCGGCCTGACAGGCACGTTAAATTAACCACGGGCCGATCAGTCTTTCCCCAATCAAGCGTGGGGGAATCCGGGCATGGCGCCACTCGCGCCCAGAAGCGACGAAGCGCAACGTCTCGCCGAGGTGCGGGCGCTTGACCTCGTCGCCCTTCGCCCGGTTATCGACCGGGTGACCCGGCTGGCCCGCAGCGCGGCGGACTCGCCCGTCGCCTACGTCGTGCTGGTCGACGCCGACCGTGTCTGGATGTCCGGCTTCGACGGCGTGCCGGAAGAATTCGCTGACCCCTCCGCCTCGACCACCGCCCAGACGCTGCACGAAGGCGCGGTCTGGCGCGAGGATCTGGCCGCCCAGTGGCCGAACCACCCCTGGGTCAAGGGGCCGCCCCACGCCCGGTTCTACTGCAATGCGCCGGTCGAGCTGTCCAATGGCGCCCGGCTGGGCGCCCTCTGCGTCGTCGGTCCACAGCCTCGGGCTCGCGACGAGCGGCTGATGGCCGATCTGGCCGACCTCGCCGCCCTGCTCGCGGAGGCCATCGAACGCCTTCGGGCCAGCGGGATCGCCGAGGCGGCCGCGCGGCAGGCCCGCGCCGCCACGGTGCTCAAGGACGCCATCATGCGCGCCTCGCCCGTTGCGCTGGGCATGACGGACCGGGACCTGCGCTACCTCTATGTCAACGAGCGCTGGGTCGAGGAGAAGGGTATCCCGGAGGCGGAGGCGCTCGGCCGGACGATGCAGGAACTGTTCCCGGCTTCGTATTCGACGCTGGAAGAGTCCTACCAGGCCTGCCTGGCCGGGGAGACCCTGTCGACCGACCGCATCCTGGTGCCCAGTCACCTGATGCCGGACCGCTGGCTGCGCGCCAGCCTCTGCCCCTGGCATGACTCCAACGGCGAGGTCGGCGGACTGGTCTCGATGAGTCACGACGTCAGCGACGTGATCCGTTCGCTGGAGCTGGCCGAGCGCTCCACCAAGCGCCTGGAACTGGCGCTCGATATCGCCGAGGTGCTGGTCTACGAGGTCAACTACCGAACCCGGACGCTGCGGGTCGACGGCGCGGCGGACACCTTCTTCGGCGGCGCCTTGAGCTACGACGATGTGGCGCGGGACATGTGGGTCACCGTCCACCCCGAGGATCGCGCCGCCGCCGTCGCCGCCTGGGAGCAGCATCTGCGGGACGGCACGCCCTTCCGCACGGAGTATCGCCTGAACCCGCCGGACGGCCGGCTGGTCTGGGCCTTCTCGGCCGCCGAGTTGCTGTACGGCGAGGACGGCCGGATCGACGGCGTGCTGGGCGTGCTCAAGAACATCACCGCCCGCAAGCTGTCGGAGGAGACGATCATGCGGGCCCGCGACGCCGCCGAGGCGGCCAACCGGGCGAAGAGCGAGTTCCTGGCCAACATGAGCCACGAAATCCGCACGCCGCTGAACGGCGTGATGGGCGTGGCCTCCGCCCTGGCCCAGACACCGCTCACCGACGCCCAGGCCGAGATGGTCGGGCTTATCGAGACCTCCGGCCAGACGCTGGAGGCCATCCTCGCCGACGTTCTGGACCTGGCCCGCGTCGAGGCAGGCCGGCTGGAGCTGAAGGCCGAGCCCTTCGAGCTGGACGACTGCCTGAAGTCGGCGGCCTCGCTGTTCCGACCGGCGGTTCAGGCCAAGGGCCTCGCCTTCGACATCGACATCGCGCCCGAGGCGCAGGGCGCGTTTGTCGGCGACGCGGTGCGGGTCCGCCAGATCCTCTGCAACCTGCTGTCCAACGCCGTGAAGTTCACCTCGGCCGGGCGCCTGGGCCTGAAGGCCGCCGCCCGCGACGAGGCCCGCGGCCGCACGCGCCTGACCCTGACCGTCAGCGACACCGGCATCGGCTTCCTGCCGGAGGTGAAGGCGCGACTGTTCGAGCGCTTCCAGCAGGCCGACGGCTCGATCACCCGCCGCTACGGCGGCACAGGCCTGGGCCTGGCCATCTCCCGCGCCCTGGCCGAGGCCATGGGCGGCGACCTCGAGGCGGACTCGACGCCCGGCGAAGGCGCGACCTTCACCCTCACCCTGTATCTGGAGCGCGCCGCCAGGCCGGCGGCGTTGATCGAGGCACAGCCCTCGTCCCTGTCGCAGGGCGAGCGCGAGCCCCGGGTGCTGCTGGCCGAGGACCATCCGATCAACCGCAAGGTCGTCGAGCTGCTGCTGGGCCAGGTCGGGGTGGATCTGGTCAGCGTCGAGAACGGCGCCGAAGCGGTGGACGCCGCCGCCGCGGGATCGTTCGACCTGATCCTGATGGACATGCAGATGCCGGTCATGGACGGCCTTACCGCCATCCGCGCCATCCGCGAGGACGAGCGCGCCCGGCGCGCGCCGCCGACGCCGATCTGGGCGCTGTCAGCCAACGCCCTGCCCGAGCATATCGAGGCGTCGATGGCGGCCGGGGCCGACGGACACCTGACCAAGCCGATCTCCGGCGGGGCCCTCATCCAGGTGCTGGCCGCCGCCTGCGAGCAGGTCGAGGCCCGGGAACGCGCCGTCGGCTGACGGGGCCGGCGTCCGGACGCCCCTGCGGAACGTCCAGCCCGCCGACACCGCTATCGCGACAGCCGCAGCTTCATGAGATCCCGGCCGATCGCGGCGAAGGCGTCCTTGAGCGCGGCCCCGCTGGACGGCAGGTAGACGTGGTTGCTGCTGGTGGCGCAGGCCTCCATGACGTCTTCGGCGTCGCTGCCTTTGCCGACGTTGAAGCCGACCGTGTAGACGATGACGCCCTTGGCCTTCATGGCGGTGCACAGCGCTTCGGCCTGGGCGGTGGCGTCCCCGTTGGTCGCCGGGCAGTTGTTCTTGTCCTGGGCGTCGCCGCTGCCCGAGCCGGAGTTCTTGGCGATCACGCCCTCGCAGTAGGCGGTGTTGTAGTTGCCGTCGGTCATGATCACCACGACCTTCAGGAGGTCAGGCGTGTTGTAGGCCGCCGGCTGGCTGGCCGCCGGCCACAGGTAGGCGAACTCCGGCGAGATCATGTACCAGCCCCAGGCCGTTCCGATCTGTCCCGCGGTCGAGCCGGCGGCGCTGAAGCTGTCGATCTTGCTCTTGAGCGCGGTCCGGTCGGTGGTCAGCGGGGTGATCTGGGCGCTCGGGCAGGGGTTGCTCGAGCTCGGATAGTTCATGCCGACCGGCGCGCTGCTGGGCGCAACATCGGTATAGGCCTGCGCCCCTGTCCGCTCCGTCGCACAGGTGCTGATCTGGAACGTCCGGCTCGCCGAGCTCCAGGGCGAGGCGTTGGTGAAGCGGAAGTACTCGCAGCCGTAGGTCGTGCAGTAGGCGGTCCCGCCGGAGGTCCAGGCTGATGACGTCGGGCCGTAGTAGCCGTCCAGCGAGAAGGTGGTCGAGGTCGTATTGTCGATCTCGACGATCTCGTCATTGATGTCGGTGAAGCCACCGACGCCGGAAAAATAGATCTCGTCGCCATCCGCATAGCCGTGAGCCGATGCGGTCGTCACGACCATGCTGCAATCCGCGACCGTGCACTTCCGGATCGTGCCGCCGGACTTGTACTTGTCGTATTTCGAGCTCTTCTCACCCGACAGCTGGAAGGTGTTGGCGGTGCGGCCCGCGACCGTGAAGATACGATCATTCACCTCCTCCATGCCCTTGACGCCGGAGATGTAGACGACGTCGCCGTTCTGGAAGCCGTGGCCAGTGGACGTGACGACAGCCGGATTCGCCTTGCTGATCCCGCTGATGGTCTTGGAAGCGCCCGATTGCCAGGAGATGTCGGTGATTGAGCGGGTGCCGATCACCGCGCCCCGGACATTGGAAGCATAGCTGCCGACGTTCACGCCCACCGAATAGGGCACGATCGCGGCTTTCGAATAGTAGGGTGTCTGGACGTCCTGGACGACGTAGTCGATCAGGTCCTTGGCCGCCGTCTTCAGGTCGGCGAGCGGCGTGCCGGACATCGAGCCGGTGATGTCGAGCACCAGCGCCAGCTCCAGGTTGGTCGAGGCGCGGGCGACCTCCGCCTCGACGCCGACTTCCATGTCGCCCTGCAGCCAGAGATTGGAGATGTACGGCGTCAGGTTCGCGTAGGCCGTGCTCTCGATCTTGGTGCCGACCAGCCGGAACGAGGAGCTGGTCAGGGTCGCGTCGCTCACGCCCGCCAGCTGCGCCCGCAGCGCCGCCTCGCCGATGGCCTGCAGTTCGTTGTCGGTGTCCGCCGTCGAGCGGGCCGCCAGCAGCGTGGCCGCGTCGAGCGCGTCCTGCAGGTGACGCTTCTCGACGCTGGCGCGGTTGATGTCGATCAGCGCGAAGGACAGCACCGCCAGCGGCAGGGCCATGACCGCGAACCAGATGGCCACGGCGCCGCTCCGCGCGCGGGCGAAGCGCGAGAGAAAACCGGCGGACCCGTTTCGAGGTCCGGTCGAGCGTCGGCGGTCCATGAGTCGTCTACCCCGATTGAACCGGCATTCTCTCGCGTGAGGGTAAGAAAAGAGCCAACAGGCTTGGTGAATCCGCCCTTACCGCCGCCGCGTCATCGGGCGAGCCGCAGCGCATTGATGTCCTGGCCGATGGCGCGGAACGCCACCTTCAGGTCCGCGCCGCTGTCGGGCAGGAACATGTGGTCGGCGTCGGTGGCGCATTCCTTCATGATGTCCTCCGCCGCGCTGTCGCCCGACAGGGCGAAGCCGACGGTGTAGATCACCACGCCCTTCGCCTTCATCGCGTCGCACAGGGCCTCGGCCTGGTCGAAGGCGTTGCCGTTGGTGGCGTTGCAGTTGATCTTGTCGGAAGCGGATCCCGACCCGGTCGTGGCGTCCTTGCTGATCACGCCCTTGCAGTAGGTGGTGTTGAAGGCGCCGTCGGTCATCAGCACCACGACCTTCAGCAGATCATCGCCGCCATAGGCCGCCGGGCGGTTGTCATCACTGGGCCACAGGTAGCCGAAGCTGGGCGAGACCATGTACCAGCCCCAGGCCAATCCGATCTGGCCGGCTGTCGAGCCGGATGCCTGCAGCGTGTCGATCTGGGCCTTCAACGCCGTCTCGTCACTGGACAGGGGCGTGATCGAGGCCGTCGGGCAGGGATTGTTCCCGCCGGCGTAGTTGCGGCCGACGAAGGCGGTCGTGGGCGCCGCGTCGGTGTAGGCCTGCGATCCGGTGCGCTCGCTGACACAGGTGCTGATGCTGCGGGTCCTCAGGTCTCCCTGGGCGTTGGTGAAGGTGAACTTCTCGCAGCCGGGCGTCGTGCAGGTCCCGCCGGTCGGGGTCCCCCGCACGCTGGCGGCGTAACCGGCGGCGTTGACGCCCATCGAATAGGGGACCAGCGCCACCTTCGAATAGAACGGCGTCTGCTGCGACTGGATGATCATCTCGACCAGGTCCTTGGCCGCCGTCCGCAGGTCGGCGATCTTGCTGCCGCTCATCGAGCCGGTGATGTCCAGCGCCAGGGCGACCTCGATGTTCTTCGACGCCCGCACGACCTCGGTCTCGGCCCCGATCTCCATGTCGCCGTCCAGCCAGAGACCGGCGATCACCGGCGTCATCTCCGCGGTGGCGGTCGCCACCACGGCGTTGTCGACCAGCTTGAAGCTCGAGGTCTTCAGGGTCGCGCGCGAGCCGACGAGGTCGACGGTGAGGACGTTCTCACCCACCGCCTGCAGACCCTCGTCGGTGGTGGCGGTCGAGCGGGCCGCGGCCAGGGCGGCGGCGTCCAGCGCATCCTGCAGATGGCCCTTCGCAGCCGAGGCCCGGCTGACGTCGACCATGCCGAACACCGCGACCGACAGCGGCAGCGCCATCAGCGCGAACTGTATGGCGGCGGCGGCGCTGTTGTCGCGCCGGAACCGTTCGACGACCAGCCTCATCCGCTGGATAAGCCCGCGCTCAGTCTTCATCGCCCTGCCCCGCCGAAGCATCCTGGTTCGGTCGGGCAGACTGCGCGCGTCACGGTAAACGCATCAGCCAAGAGACAGGGTCAAATTCCGGCAACCATGACTGGCCCGCATCGACGTCATTCCCGTGTCGTGGGAGACAGGGAGGAACCTGACGAGGCGTCCTGCGGAGACCTTGATGTCGATCCTCGAGATTATGCTGCGGGGTATGACGACCGGGATGGTCCTGGCCATCGGCGCGGGCTTCCTGCGCACGCCTCGCTCGGGCGGCGCGCGCTGGGCCGGCGTGATCTTCTGCGTCTCCGTGGCCGCCTTCGCCCTGCATTCCGGGGGACCGGAGACGCACAGCCTCGGCTGGCTGCATGGCCCGGTCTGGCTGATTTCGATCGCCGGCACCGCCTACCTCTGGCTTTTCGGCGTCACCCTGTTCGAGGATCATGCGCTTTCGGCGCGGCTCCTCGCGCCAGCCGCCGTGATGACCGTCGTCGGCACGATCGGCGCCGCCACACCGGGAGCGATGTCGCGCGGCGTCTGGATCATCCACAACCTGCTCGAGATCGTCCTGATGGTTCATCTGGCCCTCGTCGTCTGGCGCAGCTGGCGCGGGGACCTGGTCGAGGCGCGACGATCGCTGCGCGGCCCGTTCATGCTCGTGGTCGCGGCCTACGCCATGCTGCTGTCGGGTCTTGAGATCGGCGAGAACCTGGGTTTCGCGCCCCCCTGGGCCAGCCTGGTCCAGGCGGCGACGCTGGCGGTGCTCAGCCTGCTCGGCGCGTCGACCTTCCTGCAGGCCAGGGACGCCCTGTTCGGCGCGCCCGCCCGCCCCCGCGCGACAGCGCCCGACGCCGTCGGCGCCCAGGACCGGCCGGCCCTGGCGCGATTGCGCGAGCTCATGGACGGCGACGAGGTCTGGCGGCGCGAGGGGCTCACCGTCGGCCAGCTGGCGGCCAAGGTCGGCGTGCCCGAGCACCGCCTGCGCCGGCTGATCAACGGAAGCCTCGGCTTCCGCAACTTCGCCGACTTCCTCAACGCCCGGCGGATCGAGGCGGCCCGGTCGCTGCTGTCGGACCCCGCCCATGCCCGCCTGCCGGTCTCGTCGCTGGCCTTCGACCTGGGCTACGCCTCGCTCGGTCCGTTCAACCGGGCCTTCAAGGAGGCCACCGGCCTGACCCCCACCGCCTGGCGCGCCCGTGCGCTGGACGGCTCGCCGGGTTCGTAAATCTCTCGCCGATTCCGGAATCCGCCAGTCCCGTCCAGCTGAAGGCGGCGCCTCGCCACGGCGCCCGTCACCCTGTCTCCGACCTCACCGGAGACCCGCATGGATCAGATCATCACCCTCGCCAGCGACGTCGGCCGCCACTGGCTGCTGGGCTTCACCAACGACATCACCAAATACATCATCGCCGCTCCCCTCACCTGGCTGGTGCTCTGCGTGGCGCTGGCGCCGCTGCTGGCCCATCGCAAGATCCGGCCCGAGCGGCCGCCGGCCCTGCAACATGTGATCGAACTGCTCTGTTCGGTCCGGTCGGTGGCGGTGTTCTCCACGGTCTCGCTGCTGACGCTGGGCCTGGAGCGCGCCGGCCTGATGTGGGGGCCGGACATCCGCATGGGCGGCGGCCTGGCCTGGATCGTGGCCAGCTTCGTGCTGACCGTGGTGGCGCACGACGCCTACTTCTACTGGTCGCACCGGCTGATGCATCATCCGAAGCTGTTCCGGCATTTCCACCGCCGGCACCACAGGTCCAACAATCCCACGCCGTTCACCGCCTACAGCTTCGACATCGGCGAGGCGGCGGTCATGGCCGGCTTCACGGTGATCTGGCTGCTGCTGGTCCCGGTCGCCTGGCCGGCGTTCGCCCTGTTCATGCTGCACCAGATCGCGCGCAACGTGATCGGACACTCCGGCTACGAGCTGTTTCCGGCCCGCCGCGACGGTCGGCCGATGTTCGACTGGATGACCACGGTGACGCACCACGACCTGCACCATGCCCAGGCGGGCTGGAACTACGGCCTCTACTTCACCTGGTGGGACCGCTGGATGGGCACCGAGCATCCGCAGTACCACGCCCGCTTTTCCCAGACGGCCCTGCGGCGGCGGTCCGACATGGTGGCGGCGCAATAGCAGAAGGGCGGGCCGCGTCCCCGCGACCCGCCCTTCGCCTCCCGCGGCGGCGTCAGCCTACCAGCCGCACTTTTCCTTCTTGTTCTGCTTGGTCAGCCACACGTTCAGAGGCTTGAAGTACTCGGCCACCGCCGAGGCGTCGCCCTGGCTCTGGCCGGTGAAGGCCTGCATGGCTTCCGGCCAGGGCCTGGAGGCGCCCATCTCCATCATGGCGTTGAACTTCGCGCCGACCTCCTTGTTGCCGTAGATCGAGCAGCGGTGCAGCGGACCCTTCCAGCCGGCCTGCTGGCAGGCGGCCTGGTGGAACTGGAACTGGTACACGTGGGCCAGGAAGTAGCGGGTATAGGGCACGTTCCCCGGCACATGGTACTTGGCGCCCGGATCGAAGGCGTCGGCCGGCCGGTCGCCCGGCGGGGTGATGCCCTGGTACTTGGTGCGCAGCGTCCACCAGCCGGCGTTGTAGGTTTCCGGCGTCAGGGTGCCGTCGAACACCTGCCAGCGCCAGCGGTCGACCATCAGGCCGAACGGCATGAAGGCGATCTTGTCGAGCGCCATCTTGAGCAGGAACGGCACGTCGCCGTCGGCCCCGGGCACGGTGTCGAGAAGTCCGATCTGGTTGAGATAGGTCGGGGTCAGCGCCGACAGGCCGACGAAGTCGCCGATGGCCTCGTGGAAGCCGTCGTTCGCGCCGTTCTTGAAGATGTACGGCTGATCCTTGTAGGCGCGCTGGTAGTAGTTGTGACCGAGCTCGTGGTGGACCGTGTAGAAGTCCTCGGCGTTGACCTTGGTGCACATCTTGATGCGGATGTCGTCGCGGTCGTCCAGGTCCCAGGCCGAGGCGTGGCAGACCACCTCGCGGCCCTCGGGGCGCACGATCTGCGAGCGGGTCCAGAAGGTCTCCGGCAGCGGCGCCAGGCCCATCGAGACGTAGAAGTTCTCGCCCGTCTTGACCATCTTCGTCGGGTCGTACTTCGCGTCGACCAGCAGCTGGTCGAGGCTGTAGCCGGAGGTTTCGGTCTTCGGCGCGACGATCGGATAGATGTTGCCCCACTGCTGGGCCCACATGTTGCCCAGCAGGTCGGCGCGGATCGGGCCGGTGCGCGGCTGGACCTCATCGCCGTACTGCTCGTTGAGCCGGGCCCGCACGTAGCAGTGCAGGTTCTTGTAGAAGGGCTCGATCTGCTTCCAGAGGCGGTCGGTCTCGGCCGCGAAGGCGTCGGGGTCCATGTCGTAGCCGGACCGCCACAGGGCGCCGGTGTCCTTGTAGCCCATGCCGAGCGCGCCCTCGTTCTCCAGCGCGACGAGACGGGCGTAGTCGTCCCGCATCACCGGCGAGATCGAGTGCCAGCCTTCCCACACCGCCTGCAGCTGCGCCGGATCGCGGCTGGACGCCAGCAGGTCCTCGGCGTCGTTCAGGGTGATCTGCTTGCCCTGGTAGGTGAACTTGCCGGTCGAGTAGGTCGAATCCAGGCGCGAGGCGATGGTGGCCATCTCCTCGGCCGCGCCGGGGCGTTGCGGCGCCGGGGCGACCACGGCGCGCTTGAGGATGTCGAGCTTGCGGCGGGTCACCGCATCAACCGCGACGCCGTCGTACTTCGCCGCCTCGATGGCCGCGCGAGTGGCCAGATCGGTGAACTCGGCCCCGGCCTTGGCCTCCAGCCACATGGTGTCTTCGGTGATGTAGGTGGCGCGCACCCAGGACGCCTTGTTCACATACTGCGACAGCGCGGCCATCTGGGCTTCGGTGCGGTCGACGAAGGCCTTGGCCTCCTCCGGCGTCGGCTTCGCGGCGGCGGCGGCCGGAGCGGGTTGCCTGGCCTGGGCGGCGGCGAACAGGCCCGCGCTCCCGGCGACCAGAGAGATCGCCGCGCCGGCCGCGAGAAGTTTCATCTTCAGCATCGGACTGTTTCCTCGAGGGGATTCTGATTGGCGGGCATGGGAAGCGCGCCGCCGGACACTCGTCAAGGAAACTCCGCTGCTCAGTCGGAGTTCACGGGGGTTTCGAACACCGGCGGCTCCGCCTCGGCCGGAGCGGCCGGTTCGGGCGCGGCCGGCGGTTCCGCCGGCTCGGCGGGCGGCAGGGGATCGGCCCGGGTCTCCGGGGCCGGACGGCGGACGGTCGGCTTGCGCTCCGGAGCCGGCTCGGCCCGCTCGGCGGCGGTCGGGCGGCGCATCTTCCCCACGCAGGCGGCGAGGCCGTCGTTGCGCACCGTGCCGGCCGCCGCGCCGATACGGCGCGACCGGCGGGCGACATAGGGCCCGGGCTTCACCGCCTGGTACTTGAGCGGGTTGGGCAGGATGGCGACCAGCCGCGCGGCCTGGGCCCGCGTGACCTTGTCGGCGCCGACTCCGAAGTAGCGACGCGAGGCGGCCTCGACGCCGTAGGTCCCCGAGCCCATCTCGGCGACGTTGAGGTAGACCTCCATGATCCGCCGCTTGCCCCACAGGGTCTCGATCAGGACCGTGAAGTAGGCCTCCAGTCCCTTGCGGACGTAGGAGCGGGCCGGCCACAGGAAGACATTCTTGGCCGTCTGCTGGCTGATGGTCGAGCCGCCCTTCACACGGCCGCCGCGCTGGTTGTTCTTCCAGGCCTTCTCCATGGCCTCGAAATCGAAGCCGTTGTGCGCGCAGAAGCGGGCGTCCTCGGCGGCGATGGCCGCCTGGACCAGGGCCGGCGACATGCGGTCCAGCGACCGCCAGCGGTAGTCCCAGCCCTTCCCCTCGAAGACGCGCTGCACCATCAGGATGGTGAAAGGCGGCGGAACGAACCGATAGAACAGGGTCAGGCCGACCGGGGCCACGACGACCAGCAGGAAAGCCCACAGCGCCAGCCGGCGGACCAGCCGCCCGAGCCCGCCCGGCCGGCGCGGCGCCTTGCGGGGCGGCAGGGGCTCGAAGCGCGGCGTGGACGGCGGGATGGGCGGCGGCGGCGGCGCGGGCTCGGGCGCGCCCACGGCCTCATCCTCGGGAGCGCCGGGCGCCTGGCCGTCCTTGTCCGGGTCTTCCGGGTTCACGCGCCGCTCCCCTTGCCTTGACGTGGCGGACGGATGGTAACCCCATGTCGCCCAATCCGCCGCGAAGCGAAAGAGCCATGAACGTCACAGAAGCCGTCGATCGCCGCGTCTCCGTCCGCGCCTTCAAGCCCGACCCGGTGCCCGGCGCCCTGGTCCGCGAGATCCTCGAGGCCGCCCACCGCGCCCCGTCCGGCGGCAACCTGCAACCCTGGCGCGTCCACGCCCTGGCCGGTGAACCGCTGGAGGCGCTGAAAGCCAAGGTGGCCGCCAACCTCGGCGGCGAGACGCCGGAGTACGACGTCTATCCCGACAATCTGTGGGACCCGTTCCGCACCCGCCGCTTCGAATGCGGCGAGGACCTCTACGCCACGCTCGGCATCCCGCGCGAGGACAAGCCCGCCCGGCTGCAGCAGCTGTTCAAGAACACCCAGTTCTTTGGCGCCCCGGTCGGCCTGTTCTTCAGCCTCGACCGCAAGCTGGGCAAGCCGCAGTGGGCGGACGTCGGCATGTACATGCAGACGGTGATGCTGCTGGCCGTCGAGCGGGGCCTGGCCACCTGCGCCCAGGAGTTCTGGGCCCGCTATCCGAAGACGGTCGGCGACCACATCGGCCTGCCCGACGATCACATGCTGTTCAGCGGCATGGCGCTGGGCTGGGCCGACGAGACCGCGCCGATCAACAGCCTCCGGACCCGGCGGGACCCGTTTGATGTGTGGGCGACGATGAGCGGGTTCTAGACCCGCTCCACCACCCCCGCCGCGCCGTCCTCGTCGCCCCAGGCAACCCGGCCGCCGTCGGCGGTGATGGCCAGGGCCGAGATGGCCGCGCCCTTCTCGGCCTTCAGCGTGTCCATCTTGCCGCTCTTGAGATCGGCGACCCAGACGCGGCCGTCGTCGAGGCCGGCGGCCAGCAGGGACAGCTTCGGCGTCGCGGCGACCCGCACGACCAGGGCGTTCTGGTCGTAGCCGATCTCGGCGGCCTCCTTGCCCATCGGGCCGGTCGCGCCGCTGAACGGCCAGACCACCGCGCCGTTGGCGCCGGAGGTGGCCAGCATCACCCCGCCCGACAGGAAGGCCATGCTCTTCACCTTGGCCGGATAGCCGCCCATCCGCATGTTCTTGCCGTCGGCCACGGTCCAGCCGTGCAGGCTGTTCTCCTGCATGGCGCTCATCAGGAACTTGCCGTCGGGGCTGAAGGCGACCAGCGAATGGGCGCCGGCCCACTTGAGGATGCTCGGCTTCTGTTCGGCGATGCGGGCGTACCAGAGGGCCGCCCCGCCGTAGGTGGCGGCGGCGATTCGGCGGCCCTTGGGGTCGAAGGCCACGTCCGACACCGACTTCTCGTGCGTGAACACCCGGCTGAAGGCGGCGTCCTTGCTGTCGCGGACATGCAGGTCGCGGCCGGCGGCGAAGGCGACCAGGCCCGATTCGGCCGAGGCGGCGACGGCGTCGATCCAGCGGCCCTTCACCTCGGCGAGGACCGAAGCGGCGATCTCTTCACCTTCAAGGCGCGTCCAGATCACCCGGCCGTCATCGCCGCCGGTGACGATTCCCTCGCCGGACGGATGGAGGCAGGCGGCCAGAACCGCCCCGTCGTGGGCCGGGGCGGTGACGAATCCGCCGGCCGCAACGGCCCGCACCGTACCGTCTCCCAGAGCGAACCATGTTCGGCCTGAGCGGTCGAACAGCGCGGCGGTCACATAGGCGTCGAAATCGAAGGTCATGGTCCCGGCGTTTACCGCGTGGGAACGGGTTTTGCCCAGCGTGTCCGCGTTTTCGTGTTCGGCGAGAGTCGGGCTTTACAAGCGGCGCCATCCGCGCAATGGGTGGCCGGAATGAATAGCCGTCGCATAGGAAGCGATGGCCTACTGGGAGTGTCCGAATGGGTGCGAAGCTCGGCGGCGGCGGTGGCGGCAGCAAGTACGACCTTGGCCAAAACAGCGAAATCAACGTGACGCCCTTCGTGGACGTCATGCTCGTGCTGCTCATCATCTTCATGGTCGCCGCGCCGATGGCGACGGTGTCGATCGCGCTCGACCTGCCGCCGGCCGTTCCGCCTGATCCGACGGCCCCGAAGCCGAAGGAGCCGACCTTCATCTCCATCCAGGAGTCGGGCGCGATCTTCATCGCCGAGAAGCAGACCAGCCTCGAGAACCTGATCCCGGACATCAACGACTCGATGACCGCCAAGGGCGTCACCGGTCCGCTGACCGAAGAGCGCGTGTTCGTCCGCGCCGACGCCGAGGTTCAGTACGAGCAGTTCATGGCCGTGCTGAACGTCCTGCAGGCCAACGGCTACTTCAAGCTCGGCCTGATCAACGAGGACATCGAGTAGTCCTCGGCGTCAGCCAGAAACGCGAAAGGGCCGGTGGAAACACCGGCCCTTTTTCGTTGCCTCCCTCCCCTTCATGGGGAGGGACAGCCTCGCGAAGCGAGGCAGGGTGGGGCAAGGGATGGCTACCTTTCACATAGGTGAGGATCGCTACAGGCCCCACCCGTCTCGTCTCGCTTCGCTCGCCGATCCACCCTCCCCATGAAGGGGAGGGAGAATCTCAGGCCACGCACCCCTCGAAGCCGGCCTGCAGCGCGGCCTCGTCGAGGTCGCGGCCGATGAAGACCATGCGGCTGTAGCGGTTGTCGGCGTCGCTCCAGGGGCGCTGGTAGTCGCCCTCCAGGATCATGTGCACGGCCTGGAAGACCAGCCGGCGGTCGTCGCCCTTGATGTCGAGGATGCCCTTGGCCCGCAGGATGTCGGGGCCCTTGTCCTGCAGCAGGGCGTTCAGCCAGTTGGTCACCTTGATGCCGTCCAGCGGCTTGTGCGAGGTCAGCGAGATCCCGCGGATGCCCGCCTCCGCCGCGTGGTCATGGGCGTGATCGTGACCGTGGTGGTCATGGCCGTGGTCATGATGGTGGTGATCATGATCGTGGTCGCAGGCCTCGTCATGGACGTGACCCGGCTCGCCGTGGGCGGGGTTGAGGAACGCCGGCTCCAGCTCGACGATGCGGTCCAGGTCGAAGCCGCCGCGGCCCAGGATAGCGTCCAGCGGCACGGCCGAGCGCTGGGTGCGGTGGATCGGGGCCAGCGGATTGATCCGGCGGATCGAGGCCTCGACCAGCGCCAGCTGCTGGGGGCTGACCAGGTCGGTCTTGTTGAGCAGGATCTGGTCGGCGAAGGCGATCTGCTCGACCGCCTCGCGGCTGTCGGCCAGCCGCAGCGGCAGGTGCAACGCGTCGACCACCGTGGTCACCGAATCGAGTCGGGTGCGAGCCCGCACGTCGTCATCGACGAAGAAGGTCTGGGCCACCGGGCCGGGGTCGGCCAGCCCCGTGGTCTCGACGATGAT
>CAYTZY010000003.1:72390-77925 GCA_964442795.1 uncultured Caulobacter sp. | reverse complement strand
CGCCGATTTGGGAATCCCCAACGATTCCATCAGGTCGCCGAATGCTCTAGGGCGGCCAAGGCCGTCCCTTCAACCCTCTTTTCCTGACGGTTCGCCTGCCCGTGATCGGGAAGGACGGCGACCGCCCCCGGAGACAGCACCCCATGCGCCTGACCCTGATCGCCGCCGTCGCCGCCCTGGCCGCCGCGACCGCTCCCTCCATCGCCGCCGCGCAGGACGCCGCCGCGACCCTTCGCAAGTTCGGCCTGCTCGGGGAGTTTTCGAAGGACTGCGCCCAGCCGGCCTCGATAGCCAACGCCCACACCCTCTACGTGGCGCAGCCGGACGGGACGGTGAAGCTGTCCTACGACTCGGGCGGCGGCCAGTCGGGCTACCTGATCCACGCCGCCAGGATCCTGTCGCCGGCCCTCATCCTCCTGGAGGAGACCAGCGACGCGGGTACGCCGTTCCAGGTCATCGTGAACCTCGATGGCAAACGCATCCGGGTCATCGAATCCCGCGACCCGAAGTCCGGCCGGGCCTTCGTCGCCGGCGGCGTGATTACCGGCAACAACCGTGAAACGTCGTGGGAGACCCGCTGCCGATAGCCGCCTGTCAGGCGACCGTCGGCGGCGCCTCGGGATCGAGGGGCGGCGCGACGTCCGGTTCTGTCGGCAGGTCAGGATCGACGGCCGGCGGCGTGGGGTCGAAGGCCGGGGCCGGATCGGTGTCGGGAAACTCGTCGGGGTTGGACATGAGGTGCTCCTCACACGCCAACCCGCGCCGGACGTCGAAGGTTCCTAGATCTTCTCGCTGATCCGGATGGCGGCCTTGCAGCCGGCCTGGATGACCGCCGCCAGCAGCGGATAGGCCGGCGCCTCGCGGGCGCCTTCCTCGATGGCGATGTCGCGGTGGGCCAGTTCCTCGTCGCGGAACTGCGCCAGTTCGGCGGCCAGTTCAGGGTCCCGGTCGGCGAGCTCGGCGATCTGGGCGGCGTAGTGCCCCTCGATCACGGTCTCCACCGCTTCGGTGCAGGCGTGGGCCGCCTTCTCGCCCATCAGGGCGGTTCCGGCGCCCAGCATGAAGCCGGCGGCGCGCCACACCGGCGCCATGAGCGTCGGCCGGACCCGATGCTCGTTCAGCAGGGCGTCAAAGCGGGCGAGATGGACGGCCTCGTGGCCTTCCATCTCCTGCAGTTGCGCGGCGGTTCGCTCCAGGCCGGCGACCTTGCCAAGCACCGCCTGCTGGCCGCGATAGATATGGACGGCGCCCAGCTCGCCGGCGTGATCGACCCGCAGGATCTCCGCCAGGCGCGCCTTGACCGCGCCGCGGCCGGGACGGGGAGGGACGGCGACGCTCATCCGTAGGCCCTTCGCGTGGCGATGAAGCTCAGGACGGCCAGCTTGAGCGAGATGAGCACGTTCCAGCCCGCCATCGACAGGCCGAGGAACACCCACAGCGCCTTGTCGCACGAGGGGGGCGCGATACGCTCCTCGCCGTTGAGGGCGGCCATCATGTCCGTCGCGCTGACGCCGCCGGTCCCGCCGCCGGCGCAGACGGACGGGCCAGGCCACCAGCCCCACTCCGCGCCGGCGTGATAGGCGGCGACGCCGGCGCCGACCAGGAAGACCAGGCCCAGCGCGCCGTTGAACAGGCGCTTGAGTCCCGCGCCCGGGCCGGTGCGCACGACGATCATGCCGACCAAGGCGATGGTCATGGCGACCCAGTAGACCTCGCGCTGCTTGAGGCAGAGGTAACAGGGCGCCAGGCCGCCGATCCGCTCGAAGCCGTGGGCGATGGCCAGCATCAGCGCCGACGACAGGAAGGCCGTAAGCCGCCAGCGGGTCAGGACTGCATCGAGAAGTCGGGTCATGGCCTCATTCTGGCGAATTGAGCGGCGACGTCCATGGGCTTCACCCGCCAAACAGCCCGCTGAACCAGTCCAGCATCGCCTGGCCGCCGACCTTCTCGAACAGGCTGATCGCCCAGGTCGCGCCGAAGGCGAGGCCGAGGGCCACCGCCGCCAGGGCCGTGATCCAGCCCAGGGCGACCGCCTCGCCGACCAGCACAAACAGGCCGTCGCGCTGGATCAGGCCGGCGGCCATCAGGGCCAGGCCGAGCGAGGGGACAGAATTGGTCATCGGCAGGATGATGGTCAGGGTCGCCAGGATCATCATCGCCGCCGCCAGCCGCTCGCCCAGGCCGGAGGCCAGCAACCTCAGGCGCGGCTTCGACAGGCGCTCGACCCAGCGCATCCGCTTGTCGGCGAAGTCGGCCATGCGTCCGAGCCATTCGCGGGAAATGCGGCGTTGCAGCCAGCTGGCCGGCAGCCAGGGCTCATGCCGGCCCAGCAGCATCTGGCCGGCCAGCAGGATGATGGGAATGCCGACGATCTGCGGCACCCCATACAGCGCCGGGACCAGGCAGGGGATGGCGAGGATCAGGATGACGATCCCGAAGGCCCGCTCGTCCAGCCGGTCCAGGATCTCGCCGATCGACAGGCCGTCCGGCCCCGCGTCGCGCGACATCATCGCGACGAGGTTCACGAAGCTGCGATCCGGGTCGTCCCGGTATTGTTCCGGCTGGGTCATGGGCGCCTTTTAGGGATTGAGCCAGTCCCGGTCGAGCCTTGTCACCGGCCGCACATAGTTTCATATGTTACTAGCTTGAGCCCTATCCAGACCGCCGCCGAAACGCCGGAGCCCGCCATGAACGCCCAACCCAGAGCCGACCTCTTCGACAACCCGCTCGGCACCGACGGATTCGAGTTCGTCGAGTTCACCTCGCCGGAGCCCGAGGCGCTGAAGGCGCTGTTCGAGTCGATGGGCTTCACCGCCGTCGCCCGGCACCGGTCGAAGAATGTGCTCCGCTTCCGGCAGGGCGACATCAACTTCATCCTGAACATGGAGCCCGAGGGGCAGCCGGCGGCGTTCCGCGAGGTCCACGGCCCGTCGGCGAACGCCATGGCCTTCCGTGTCCGCGACGCCGCCAAGGCCCTGAAGATGGCCGTTGAACGCGGGGCCAAGGCGGTCGAGGGCCGCGTCGGGCCGATGGAGTTGAACATCCCGGCCATCGAGGGGATCGGCGGCACCAATCTCTACCTGGTCGACCGCTACGGCGCGCAGGAGATCTACGACGTCGACTTCGTGCCGATCCCCGGCGCCGAGGCGAAGGAAGAGGCCAACAGCGTCGGCCTGACCTACCTCGACCACCTGACCCACAACGTCTTCCGGGGCGGCATGGCCAAGTGGGCGGAGTTCTACGAGCGCGTCTTCAACTTCCGCGAAATCCGCTACTTCGACATCGAGGGCAAGGTCACCGGCCTGTTCTCCAAGGCGATGACCAGTCCGGACGGCAAGATCCGCATCCCGCTGAACGAGAGCCAGGACGAGCAGAGCCAGATCGAGGAATTCCTGCGCGACTACAAGGGCGAGGGCATCCAGCACCTGGCCTTCGGGACGGACGACATCTTCGCGACGGTCGAGACGCTGAAGGCGCGCGGCGTGAAGTTCCAGACGACGCCGGACAGCTACTACGAGCTGCTCGACGGCCGGGTGAAGGACCACGGCGAGGACACCGCCCGCCTGAAGTCCCTGAACATCCTGCTCGACGGCGCGCCGACCGAGGGGCAGGGCCTGCTGCTGCAGATCTTCACCGAGAACCAGGTCGGGCCGATCTTCTTCGAGATCATCCAGCGCAAGGGCAACGAGGGCTTCGGCGAGGGCAACTTCAAGGCCCTGTTCGAGTCGATCGAGCTCGACCAGATCCGCAGGGGCGTGGTGAAGGCGGACTAGGCCGACGTCAGCTCAAGCTGGCGCTCGATGCGTTCGAGGCGGAAGTCGAACGTATCCATGCGCCGGTTCATCGCGCTCAGGCCTTCTTCAATGAGGCTGACGCGAACCTTGATGTTGGACATGTCCTCCTTGAGGTTGGCGATGTCGTCTCCCACACGGTTCAGCTGGGCCTGAATCCGCTGCAGCATCGGGACGACGATGTCGGTCACCTCTGACATGACGTGAACATAGGGCGAACATGACGCGAGCGCAATTGAAATCTCTCGCAATGATTGTGGCGGCGGGCCTCGTCGTGCTCGCAACCCCGGCGCTCGCCAAGCCCAAATGGGCGATCGTGATCCACGGCGGGGCGGGCGTCATCGAGCGCAAGAATATGTCGCCTGAGGTCGAGGCTGCCTACCGCAGGGCGATGGCGGACGCGACCGCCAAGGGCTCGAAGATCCTGGAAGAGGGCGGCAGCGCGCTCGATGCGATCGAGGCGGTGGTGCGCGACCTCGAGGACGACCCGCTGTTCAACGCCGGCCGCGGCGCGGTTTTCACCGCCGACGGTCGCAATGAGCTCGACGCCGCGGTCATGGATGGCAGGACCCTGAAGGCCGGCTCGGTGGCCGGCGTCACCCGCACCCGCCACCCGATCACCCTGGCCCGCGCGGTCATGGAGAAGTCGAGGCATGTGATGATGATCGGCGCGGGCGCCGACGCCTTCGCCGTCTCGCAGGGGCTCGAGCAGGTCGACCCGGCCTTCTTCTTCACCGAACGGCGCTGGGAAGGGCTGGTCACGGAGCTCGAGAAGCAGGGCCTGCCGATTCCCGCCCGTCCGGCCGGCGCGGTCGCCTCCTCCGCTTCGCTGCGCTTTCCCGACGACAGCGACCGCAAGTTCGGCACCGTCGGCGTGGTCGCGCTGGACAGCGCCGGCAACCTGGCCGCCGGCACCTCGACCGGCGGGATGACGGCCAAGCGCTGGGGCCGCGTCGGCGATGCGCCGATCATCGGCGCGGGCACCTACGCCTCCAACCAGTCCTGCGCCGTCTCGGCGACGGGGTCGGGCGAGTACTTCATCCGCCTGACAGTGGCGCGCGAGGTCTGCGCCCTGGTGCAGTACGAGGGCATGACCCTGCAGCAGGCGACCGACACGGTGATCCAGGACCGGCTGACCGCCCTCGGCGGCGACGGCGGCGTCATCGCCATCAGCTCCGACGGGCAGATCGCCTGGAGCTTCAACACGCCCGGCATGTACCGCGCCCGCGCCGCCGAAGGGCTGCCGGCCGTGGTCTCCATCTACAAGGACGAGAAGTAGTCATGGCCAAGGGAAGCTGGATCCCCGTTCGCGGCGCGCAGGGCCTGCACAGCCGCCAGGCGCACGCCGACCTGCCCGAGGGAACCTACGAGCGGGAGATGTCAAAGGAGGGCTTCTTCGGCCCGGCCGCCTTCCTCTATCACCGCCGCCCGCCGACCGGCTGGACCAGCTTCGAGGGACCGCTGCGTCCGCGCGCCTTCGACCTGAACGGCCTGAACGAGGCCGCCGCCTCGCCCTGGGACGCGCCGGTGGTGCTGCACAACGCCGCCTGCGAGATGCGGTTCTGGAAGCTCAGCGCGCCCATGCCGGCCCTGGCCCGCAACGCCGACGGCGACCAGCTGCTGTTCGTGCACTCGGGAGAGGGCGACCTGTTCTGCGACTTCGGCCGCATCGCCTATGTCGCCGGCGACTACCTCTACCTGCCGCGCGGGACGATGTGGCGGCTGAGCCCGACGGCCGCGACCG
>CAYTZY010000003.1:35703-72380 GCA_964442795.1 uncultured Caulobacter sp. | reverse complement strand
TGACCATCCAGGCCACCAACGGCCACTTCACCCTGCCGGACAAGGGCCTGCTCGGTCCGCACGCTCTGTTCGACCCGGCGATGCTCGACACCCCGGTGATGGATGACGCCTTCCGCGCCCACCAGGCGCAGGACGGCGAGACGGCCGTGCATATCAAGAAGCGCGGCCAGGTCTCGGTGGCGACCTATCCCTGGAATCCGCTCGACGCGGTCGGCTGGCACGGCGAGCTGGCCCCGGTGCGCATCAATGTGAAGGACTTCCGGCCGCTGAACAGCCACCGCTACCACCTGCCGCCCAGCGTCCACACGACCTTCCTGGCCGACCGGTTCGTGGTCTGCACCTTCGCGCCCCGGCCGTTCGAGACCGATCCGGGGGCGATCAAGATCCCGTTCTTCCACAACAACGACGACTACGACGAGGTCCTGTTCTATCACGCGGGCGACTTCTTCAGCCGCGACGGGATCGACGCCGGGATGATGACCTTCCACCCCTCGGGCTTCACCCACGGGCCGCACCCCAAGGCGCTGAAGAACATGCTGGTCCAGACCAAGGCCGCCACCGACGAGTACGCGGTGATGATCGACACCCGCGACCCGCTGGAAGTGGGCGAAGGCGCTTCGGCCGTCGAGAACGCCGCCTATGTCGACAGCTGGAAGGCGCGGGGATGACCGCCATCGACCCCGATCTCCTCGCCATGGCCGAGGATGAGCTGTCGCGCGCCGTGACCCTGTCGTGGCGCGAGGCGTCGAAGGTCACCCCGTGGGGCGATACCTTCGATGGAATTTCGCCTGCCGGGCGAAATGTGCAGGTGGAACGCAACTACCTCTGGTCCGATGGCGAAGGCGGGGACATTCTCGTCGAGATAGCGGTGTTTGGCGGCCCCTCGCGCTACGACGCGGGCGCGAAGGTCAGCCAGACCATCCGCAAGGGCGGCTAGAACGGCGGCCCGCGCGAGGGGGACTGGGTATGGTCGATCATAGCGAATTTCCGTGGGGTCCCGAGGCCGTGCCCGGGCTGCTGACTCCGCTGGGCGTCGCCGGCTGGCTTATCGCCGGCGTCCTGGCGCTGATCCTGATGGCTGCGCTGCGGGGCGATGGCGATCGACGCCGCAAGGGCTCCGACGCGCGGCTGGAGGAAATCTACGGCCACGTCCTGGCGGCGGCGCGCTATGCCCTGCGGCAGGACGAGTACGGGATCCTGCGGGGCGCCGACGTGCTGCGCCGGGTGGTGAAGTCCCATCTCGGCGGCGTCCTGCTGGCCGGCGGCCTTGCCAAGCAGCTGAAGAAGCTGGGCGAGTCCCTCGGCGAGAAGGACGACAAGAAGGACGACAAGAAAAAGAAGAAGGACGACCACGGCCACGGCGCGCATGGCGCCGGTCATGGCCATGGCGGCGGTCACGGCAAGCCTGACGCCCAGCATGTCGCCGAGGGCGCCGGCGCCACGACGACGGTCGCCGAGACCGTCCACGGTCATTCGATCACCCTGAACATCGGCGGCGAGAAGGGCGGCCATGGCGGCGGTCATGACGATCACGGCCACGGGCACGACGACCACCACGACGAAGACGACAAGCCGCTCACCCTCGAGGAACAGCTGATCCAGGTCCGCAAGGCGATCCGCGAGTTCGAGGCCTGGTGGAGCGACAAACCGGCGCGCATGTCCGAACTGCGGGCGGCGCTTGATGATCTCACGGCTCCCAAGAAGCCAGACCCGGCGCTCGTCGCCCTCATAGAAGAGAAAAAATGAAGCTAGCGTCCCTCAAGGGCGGCCGTGACGGCCGTCTCGTCGTCGTCTCCTCCGACCTGGCGTGGTTCACGCCGGCAGACACGATCGCCCCGACGCTGCAGGCGGCGCTCGACGACTGGGAGAGATGCGAACCGCTCCTGAGGGGGCTCAGCGACAGCCTCGAGCACGGCGCCGTGCCGAAGGAGCGCTTCCACGAGCATGAAGCCCATTCGCCGCTGCCCCGCGCCTACCAGTGGGCCGACGGCAGCGCCTACGTGAATCACGTGGCCCTTGTGCGCAAGGCGCGCGCCGCCGACATGCCCGACAGCTTCTGGACCGACCCGCTGATGTACCAGGGCGGCTCCGACAGCTTCCTGGCGCCGCGCGATCCGATCCCGCTGAAGGACGAGGCCTGGGGCTGCGATCTGGAGGGCGAGGTCGCGGTGATCACCGGCGACGTGCCCCTGGGCGCGAGCCGGGAGGAGGGCCTGGCCGCGATCCGGCTGGTCATGCTGGTCAACGACGTCTCGCTGCGCAATCTGATCCCGGGCGAGCTGGCCAAGAATTTCGGCTTCTTCCAGTCCAAGCCTGCCAGCGCCTTCTCGCCGGTCGCGGTGACGCCCAGCGCGCTCGGCGACCGCTGGAAGGACGGCAAGCTGCACGGCGCGCTCGAGGTTGAGCTCAACGGCAAGCCGTTCGGCGAGGCCGACGCCGGCGTCGACATGACCTTCGACTTCGGGACGCTCATCGCTCACGCGGCAAAGACCCGCGCGCTGTCGGCCGGAACGATCATCGGCTCGGGCACCGTGTCCAACCGTGACGCCGACGGCGGCCCCGGCAAGCCGATCGACCAGGGCGGCCTGGGCTACAGTTGCATCGCCGAGGTGCGCACCGTGGAGACGCTGCTCGCCGGAGAGGCGAAAACGCCCTTCCTGCGCCACGGCGACCGGGTCCGCATTGAGATGCGCGACGGCAAGCGACACTCCATCTTCGGCGCCATCGAACAAGAGGTGGTGGTTCCGGGGGCGTGAGGAGACCCAAGGGCATGGCCTCGAACGTGACGCCGCTGCCGGCGCGGGACGGCGGCAAGGCCGAAGGACTGGCGCTGGACGACTACCTGCCGTTCCGGCTTTCGGTGGCGTCAAACGGCGTTTCGAGGCTGATCGCCCGGGCCTACGAGGACCGCTTCGGCCTGTCGATTCCGCAGTGGCGGCTGATGGCGGTGCTGGCCGAGGGGCCGCTGTCGCCCCAGGCCATCGTCGCCCGCACGGCCATGGACAAGGTCACCGTCAGCCGCGCCGCCCAGGCCCTGCTGACACGCCGCCTGGTGACGCGCACGGCCAGCCCGTCGGACGGACGCTCCCACACCCTGGCCCTGACCGAGACCGGTCGCCGCCTGCACGGCGAGATCGCGCCCCTGGCCCTGGCCTACGAAGCGGCGCTCCTGGCCGGCCTCGCGCCGGGCGAGGTCGCCCAGCTGAAGCGGCTCCTGCAGCGGCTGGAAGGCGCCGCGGCGCGGCTGTCGGGCGAGGGGTGAAGAGCCGCTCCTCTCCCTCTTGGGAGAGGGGGACCATGCGGAGCATGGTGGAGCGGGAAGCTCTTGTGCCTGGAGTTTTGGCAATGACGTATTGAGGGCGAACACCGCGCCTTGATGGCTATCGGCGGCGCCTCCCTCTCCACCAGCCTTCGGCTGGTCCCCCTCTCCCAACAGGGAGAGGAAGCCGGGTTCATCCGAAAACGCCCGCCCAGCCCGTCCCCGCCAAGGCCCGATCCACCAGCGCGCGATCATTCGCCCCGAGCGCGGCGTATTCCTCGCGCAGCCAACCCAGGCACTTGGCCTGATAGGCGAACGGCTGCTGGCTCCAGGGCTTGCCGTCGATCGTCGTCTCGACGCTGTCGGCGCCGCTCGCCACCGCCGCGGCGTTGGCCAGCAACAGCGGCGCATAGACCCGCCCGGTTTCCTTCAGGATGGCCAGCAGGGTGGCGGGCAGGGCGGCGGGGTCAAACCAGCCGTCCTCGGGCGGCTCGACCCCGCCCAGGTCGTCGGTGGTCCAGACCCAGGCGTAGACGCGCGGCGCCCGCTTCTCGGTCAGGGTGGACGGCGTCGGGTCCATGTGGGCCAGTTGTGTCAGCTGGCCGAAGACGCCGAAGTCTCCGGCGCCGGGCCGGTCGCCGAGCAAAAAGCGGTGCTGCTTGAGATGGGTCTCCAGCAGGTCGACGAAGCGGACGTAGCTGTCCTCGATCACCGGCCCGGTGACCGCGTTGGAGCCCACGTAGCGCAGCCGGCTGATCTGCCGCTCTGAGAAGGCCTTGCCCATCGCCGCCAGGGTCTCGTCGGACAGCGGAACCGGCCCGCAGGACGGCAACACGCCGGCGGCGTGGTCGATGTCCTGCCGGTAGGCCCAGCGGTAGTGGAACATCGCCTTGGTCAGCCACTCGTCGCCATAGTCCTCCAGCAGGGAATCGAGGAAGGCCAGGGCGGGCGAGGGCGGCCGGATCGAGCGGCCGTCGTAGTCTCCCTCGAAGCGCCGGATCAGCGGCGTCGAGTCGGTCACCGCCTGCAGCGCGCCGTCGGCGTCCTTTAGGAAGAAGGTCGGCAGCAACCGCACCTTCGACTTCGGCCAGTCGGCCGGCTCGCGGCCGTTGTAGATGTAGCGGTAGGGAATCCGCCGATAGCGCAGCACCGCCACCATCTTGCGGGTGTAGGGCGAGCCGGGCGCTCCGATCAGCGGAAGGGCTTCCATCAACAGCTCCTGCGAGGCGAGGACCCGGCGGACCAGCGCGCCGGGATCAGTTGGCACAGCCTATGCCAATATTTCCCGGCGGGACAATCCCCTCCCGCGCCGCCGCTTCGCGTTGACCTTGCCGGGTGCATGACTAGATTGCCGCCCTCGCTCCCCGGCCCGCCGGGGAACCGCGCCGTGCGGGTGTGGTGGAATGGTAGACGCGGGGGTCTCAAAAACCCCTTCCGAGAGGAGTGTCGGTTCGAGTCCGACCACCCGCACCAAATGTCGGCATCAGCGCCGCAGCGGCAGCATCGCCCTCAGCTTCGGGTCGCGCAGCCACAGGCCGAGCCACATCCAGACGCCGAGGTAGACGCCGAACAGGACGTGGCTGAACAGCGGTTGTTCGGCCCGCAGATTGGTGGCGATGGCGCCGCCGATCAGGCCGGTCGTCAGCACCATCCCCAGCACCGAGGTTCGGGGGATGGCGTAGAGCACAAGGCAGACCAGCTCGATCACCCCGATCAACCGGTCGTAATGCAGGGGCCAGCCAAGGCCGGACATGATGTCCCGCACGATCTGATGGTCGATCAGCTTGATGACCATGTTGGGCGCCAGAAACAGGATGGCCGAGCCGCTCATGACGCGGCCGGTCCAGGTCATCCACCTGCGCTGTTCGAGTTCCATCGTTGTCTCCCCCCGCCGTTCGGCGCCGCTTGCGTCCACAGGACGTCCGGCGGCGCCGACAGCCGACAGGGGGAGAGGATCGTTTTTCGCGCCCTGCGTCGAGGCTGCCTTACGGCCTCAGATCGGGCAGCTGGCCACTTCCAGCTGCAGCATGGCCAACACCCGGCCAAAGCCGATATACTGGCCGGCCATCATGGCCAGCTCCAGGAACTCGGCGTCGCTGAAGTGGCGGCGCATGTTGGCCACGTCGTCGTCGCCGATGTTGTGATGGTCGACGGCCATCTTCTCGGCGAAATGGATCGCGGCCCGCTCCCGCGGCGTGAACCCGGCGGCGTCAGCGTCGTCGACTCCGGCGGCGGCCTCGCTCTCGCTGACCACTTCGGGCGCCATGCGCACGGTCTTGCACAGCACGCAGCCGTTGAGGGTGGCGATCCGCAGCCGGATCAGCTCCTTCAGCCGCGGTTCCAGCTGGCCGGCCCCGCCGGTGTGCCAGGGGTAGTAGAAGCCCTGGTAGGCCTCGACCAGATCGGGCGCGGGGCCGAAGGCGCGGGCGAAGTGGCGGCCCAGCCAGTTGTCCTCCGGCGTCGCGTCATGAATCGCCTTCAGGTAGGGCGGCAGGGCCTCGGGCTCGACCAGCGGCATGCGGGACATGGGCGTCTCCTTGGGGCGGGGGGGGCGGGGACAGGTCAAGGTGTCCCAAGGGACATCTTGACCTGTCCCCTCACTTTCAGCTGGCCGCGTGCTCCTCGGCCAGGGTCGGGAAGTCGGTGTAGCCGCGCGCGCCGCCGCCGTAGTAGGCCTGACGCGGCGCGTCGACGATTGGCGCGTTGACCCGCAGCCGCTCGACCAGGTCGGGGTTGCCGATGAAGGCGCGGCCGAAGGCGACCATGTCGACCTTGCCGGCGTCCCGCGCGGCGATGGCCAGGTCGCGGTCGTAGAGGTTGTTGCCGATCAGCACGCCCTTGAAGAGCCGGCGCAGCTTCTGCAGATCGAACGACGGTTCCGCCTCGCGGCAGATGCCGGTGTCGCCCTCGACCATGTCCAGCCAGCCGATGTTCAGCGCGTTCAGTTGCTCGACGACGTAGGTGAACAGCGGCTCGGGATCGCTGTCCCAGGCGTTGTAGGCGTGGCCGATCGGCGCCAGGCGGATAGCGGTGCGGGCGCCGCCCCAGACGCCGATGATCGCCTCGAGCGTCTCGACCAGCAGCCGGGCGCGGTTCTCGATCGAGCCGCCGTAGGCGTCTGTCCGCTTGTTGGTCATATCGCGCAGGAAGGCGTCGATCAGATAGCTGTGGGCGGCGTGCAGCTCGACGCCGTCGAAGCCGGCGGCCTTGGCCCGCACGGCGGCCTGGCGGAACTGGTCGATGATCCCGGGGATCTCTTCCAGCGTCAGGGCGCGGGCCTCCTCGTAGTCGGCGAAGCCGGACTCCACGAACATCTGGCCGGGCTGCTTCATGACGGTCGGCGCGACGGGCGGCTTGCCGTCGAGGTCCAGCGAGGAGTGGCTGAGCCGCCCGGCGTGCCACAGCTGGCTGAAGATCAGGCCCCCCTTGGCATGGACAGCGTCCGTCACCTGCTTCCAGCCGTCGATCTGGTCGTCGCTCCACAGGCCCGGGCAATAGGCGCCGCCACGCCCCACGCCGTCGACCGCCGTCGCTTCGGTGATCAGCAGACCGGCCGAGGCCCGCTGGGCGTAGTAGGTCGCCTGCAGGTCGCCGACCTTGCCCGCCATGTCCGCCCGCGTGCGGGTCAACGGCGACAGGGCGATGCGGTTCTGCAGCGTCAGGCCGTTGGCCTCGAAGGGGTCGAACAGGTCGGTCATGGCGCGCTTCCTCTTGTCGTTGAGGAGAGGGTGGCCGGCCTTCCGTCGGGAGAGACAAGAAGGATTTTTCGCGCCCCAACCTCCGTCATCGTCGGACTTGTTCCGACGATCCATGCGCACTGAGTTTCAGGAGGAAGAACCGAGCTCGACGGAGCCTCGGTCATGACGGCTCGTGTTCATGGGTCGTCGGAACAAGTCCGACGATGACGGGGAGGGGAAGTAGCGGCGCCCGCCCGACGCCTACTTCAAATTCCCGCAGAACCGCTGGATGCGCCCGCACGCATCCTCCAGCACGTCTTCGCTCGTCGCGTAGCTGATGCGGAAGAAGGGCGAGAGGCCGAAGGCCGCGCCGTGAACCACGGCGACGCCTTCGGTCTCCAGCAATTCGACGGCGAAGTCCTCGTCGGTCTTGATGACCTTGCCGCTGGACGCGGTCTTGCCGATCAGGCCCTCGACCGACGGGTAGACGTAGAAGGCGCCTTCCGGGGTCGGGCAGTGGATGCCGCTGGCCTGGTTCAGCATCGAGACGACCAGATCGCGGCGCTTCTGGAACAGCTTCGCGTTCGGCTTGATGAAGTCCTGCGTGCCGTTCAGCGCCTCGACCGCCGCCCATTGCGAGATGGACGAGGGGTTGGAGGTCGTCTGGCTGATCATCTTGGCCATGGCCTTGATCAGGGCCTCGGGCCCGCCCGCGTAGCCGATGCGCCAGCCGGTCATGGCGTAGGCCTTGGAGACCCCGTTCATGGTCAGGGTGCGGTCGTAGAGCCTGGGTTCGACCTGGGCGATGGTGACGAACTCGAAGTCGTCGAACACCAGATGCTCGTACATGTCGTCGGTCAGCACCCAGACCTGCGGGTGCTTCAGCAACACGTCGGCGATGGCCTGCAGCTCGGCGCGCGTGTAGGCCGCGCCCGACGGGTTGGACGGGCTGTTGAGGATCAGCCACTTCGTCTTCGGCGTGATGACCTTCTCAAGGTCGGCGGCCTGCAGCTTGAAGCCGTTCTCGGCGGTGGTCAGCACCGGCACGGGCGTGCCGCCGGCCAGCAGGACCATGTCGGGGTAGGACACCCAGTAGGGGGCGGGAATGACCACCTCGTCGCCCGGGTTCACCGTGGCCACCAGGGCGTTGTAGATCACCGGCTTGCCGCCGGGCGCGATGTGGATCTGGCTCGGCTTGTAGTCGAGGCCGTTCTCGCGCTTGAACTTGGCGCAGATGGCGACCTTCAGCTCCGGCATTCCATCCGGATCGGTATATTTCGTCTTCCCGGCCCGGATGGCGGCGATGGCCGCGTCCTTGATGTTGTCGGGGGTGTCGAAGTCCGGCTCGCCCGCGCTGAGGGCGATCACATTCTTCCCCTCCGCTTTCAGCGCCCGCGCCTTGGCGCTGATGGCGATGGTGGCGGACGGTGCGATGCGACGCAGGGCGTCGGACTCTAGCGACATGGGGCTCCCCGGACTTGTCTGGGCTGTTCGGATTGCGGGCGTCTTACGCGCGACTCCGCTGCGGTGCAACGAAGCGGGTGCGTCGAAGGGTTCTGGAGGTGTGTCCCTGAAGTTATGGGGGCGGGGACATGTACCGTCTTCGGTACGTGTCCCCATCGACGAGGCCGCAGGGGACACGTAGCGCTGCGCGGAACATGTCCCCGCAAGGACCCGCATCGCTTGACCCGCCTGCGTCTATGGGCGAGGCCTTGGCGACCATGAAGCGCGTCATCGAATTCATCACCAACATGGACGCCCGGGCCTGGCGCACGGTGGCGATCTCCTTCCTGCTGTTCGGCGGGGTGGGGATGGTCTTCCTGTTCGCGGCCCCGCTGCTGGGCGTGAACGGCGAGGCGGCGGTCGAAGGCTGGCTGGGCGCGGCCCACGGGATCTGGGCGTTGCCGGTCGCGGTCAGCGCCTTCGCCATCCTGGCCTTCATCGGCGTGCCGCAGTTCGTGCTGATCGCCGCCGCCGTGGTGGCGTTCGGGCCATGGACAGGGCTGGCCTACAGCTGGATCGGCACCATGGTGTCGTCCTCGATCGGCTTCTGGCTGGGCCGGCTGTTCGGCGGGCGGCTGATCAGGGACGTGGCCAGCGCCGGCGTCGCCCGGTTCATGAAGCTGATCGGCCGCAACGGATTCATGGCCAGCCTGATCGTGCGTCTGGTGCCGGCCGCGCCGTTCATCGTCGTCAACATGGCCGCCGGCGTCGCGCCGATGAAGTTCCGCCACTTCCTGGCCGGCACCGGCATCGGCATCATCCCGAAGATCGCCCTCACGGCTTTCGCCGGGAACTCGGTGTTCCAGCTGTTCCAGACCATCGGAGAGGGCGGCGGGGACAGCACGCCGCACGTGGTGTTGCTCATCCTGGCCGCCGCCATCTGGGTCGGCGGCGCCTGGGTGGCCCGCAAGTGGCTCCGCGCCCGCGAGGACGCGGCGGCGCTGGAGGACGGCGAGGGGCGGTCCTGACCCAAAACTGTACCCTGAGTGACATTTCCAGCCCCGCGTTCCGATAGGCTGGAGGCGACAAGACAAGACTCCCGGGGGAATCCATGCGCCGTTCGATCATCGTCATGCTGGCCGCCTCGCTGCTGGCCGGACCTGTCGCCGCCGCCGAGGCGCCGTCCGCGGCCACGCTCAAGGCCCAGAAGGCGCTGAAGGACTCGCTGCCGTTCGCGGATCGCCAGGACTATGACTTCGCCACGCGCGGGTTCCTCGGCACGCGCGCCGATCCGGTCATCCGTCGCGCCGACGGCGGCGTGGCCTGGGACCTCACGGCCTGGGACTTCATCACCGGCGATGCCCCCGGCACTGTCAATCCCAGCCTGTGGCGTCAGGCCGAACTGCTGCGCAAGAACGGCCTGTTCCAGGTGTCCGACACCATCTGGCAGGTGCGCGGCTTCGACATTTCCAACGCCACCTTCATCAAGGGCGACACCGGCTGGATCGTCATCGATCCCCTGACCACGGCCGAGACCGCCGCCGCGGCCCTGGCGCTGGTCAACGAGAAGCTCGGCGCCCGGCCGGTCGTGGCCGTCATCTACACCCACAGCCACACCGACCACTTCGGCGGCGTGAAGGGCATGGTCAGCCAGGCTGACGTCGACGCCGGCGAGGTCCAGATCATCGCCCCGCACGGCTTCCTGGAAGAGGCGGTCAGCGAGAACGTCATCGCCGGCGCGGCGATGAGCCGGCGGGCCACCTACCAGTTCGGCTACAATCTGGCGCCCGGACCGGAGGGCCAGATCAGCTCGGGCATCGGCCAGGCGATCTCCAAGGGCACGATGACCCTGATCCCGCCCACGAAGACCATCGAGCGCACCGGCGAGACCCTGGTCATCGACGGCGTGCGGATCGAATTCCAGATGACGCCGGGGACCGAGGCGCCGGCGGAGATGAACCTCTACTTCCCCGACTGGCGGATCCTGTGCATGGCGGAGAACGCCAATCCGACCATGCACAACGTCCTGACGCCGCGCGGCGCGCTGGTGCGGGACGCCCGCGCCTGGTCCGGCTACCTCGGTGAGTCCCTGCGGCTGTACGGCGACAAGACCGACGTGATGTTCACCAGCCACGGCTGGCCGCGCTTCGGCGGCGATGTCGTGCGCGACTACCTCGCCGACCACCGTGACGCCTACAAGTACCTGCACGACCAGACCGTTCGCCTGATGAACCAGGGCTACACCGGCGCGGAGATCGCCAACCGCATCGCCCTGCCGCCGGCCCTGGCGCGCCAGTGGTTCAACCGCGGCTACTACGGCTCGATGAGCTTCAACAGCCGCGCGGTCTACCAGCGCTACATGGGCTGGTATGACGCCAACCCCGTGAACCTGGCGGTGCTCGATCCCGCCGACCAGGCCGGCCGCTACGTCGTCGCCATGGGCGGCGCCGCCAGGGTGAAGGCCATGGCCCAGGGGGCCTACGACGCCGGGGAGTACACCTGGGCCGCGACGCTGCTCAACAACGTGGTGCTCGACAACCCCAAGGACGCCGAGGCCAGCCAGGCCCTGGCGCGGACCTATGAGCAGCTGGCCTGGCAGGCGGAGAGCTCGCTGTGGCGGAACATGTACCTGTCCGGCGCGGTGGAGCTGCGGGCCGGCGGTCCGACGCCCTCGCCGGTCTCCGGCTCGCCCGACATCATCTCCAATCTGCCAAGCCCGATGATCTTCGACCTGCTGGCCGTGCGCCTGGACCCGGAGAAGGCCGGCGAGGCGAAGCTGCGGGTCATCTTCGCCTTCCCCGAGCGCAAGGAACGGTTCCTCGTCCAGGTCCGCAACGGCGTGCTGACCGCCGAGCCGGCGGCGGAGGGCGACAAGGCGGACGCGACCCTGACGCTGCCGCGCCCGCTGCTGATGCAGTCGCTGCTGACCGGCGCGCCGCTGGCGGCGCGGGTGATGAGCGGCGAGGCGAAGGTCGAGGGCAATCCGCTGGCCCTGCAGCGCCTGACCGGCTGGTTCGACCGGCCGACGCCGGACTTTCCGATCGTCACGCGCCCGAAGTAGGCCGTCGGCGGACATAAACTTGCGCGGAGGGGCGAATGCATGCCTTCCCGCGCAAGTCCCTTGCGCGATTCCACTGGATTCTGTATCCACGTCGCATGCAACGCGTGCAAACCAGCCTGCGTCTTCTTCTTACCCCGGGGCTTAGCAGCCCCTGGGCGACCGCTTAGTCGCGCGCTGTCGCGACCGGGTGCTCAGGGGCCTTGTTCTAACCGCCTGATCCCCTGGACCCCGACGAAAGCGACCTTCAAATGACCTCCGTATCCGACGCCGGCCGCGTCATCGTATTCGACACCACCATGCGTGACGGCGAGCAGTCGCCCGGCGCCTCGATGAGCCACGACGAGAAGCTGGAACTGGCCAAGATCCTCGAGGAGATGGGGGTCGACGTCATCGAGGCCGGCTTCCCGATCGCCTCCAACGGCGACTTCGAGGCCGTGAAGGCGATCTCGCAGATCGTCACCGAGAGCACGATCTGCGGCCTGGCCCGCGCCGCCGCCGCCGACATCGACCGCTGCGCCGAGGCCATCAAGCCGGCGAAGCGCGGCCGCATCCACACCTTCATCTCGACCAGCCCGGTCCACATGAAGTGGAAGCTGCAGATGGAGCCGGACGCGGTGCTGGAAGCCGTGACCGCCTCGGTCAGCCGCGCCCGCAACCACACCGACGACGTCGAATGGTCGGCCGAGGACGCCACCCGGACCGAGCGCGAGTTCCTGTACCGCTGCGTCGAGGCGGCGATCCGCGCCGGGGCCACGACGATCAACCTGCCGGACACGGTGGGCTACAGCTATCCGGAAGAGTACGCCAACCTGTTCCGCGACGTGATCGCCAGGGTCCCCGGCGCCGACAACGTTGTCTTCTCGGCCCACTGCCACAACGACCTGGGCCTGGCCGTCGCCAATTCGCTGGCCGCCGTGCAGGGTGGCGCGCGCCAGGTCGAGTGCGCGGTCAACGGCATCGGCGAGCGGGCCGGCAACGCCGCGCTGGAAGAGATCGTCATGGCCCTGAAGGTCCGCGGCGAGGATCTGGGCTTCGGCACCGGCGTCGAGCCGATGCACATCACCCGCGCCAGCCGCTACGTCTCGGCCATCACCGGTTTCCCGGTGCAGTTCAACAAGGCGATCGTCGGCAAGAACGCCTTCGCCCATGAGAGCGGCATCCACCAGGACGGTATGCTCAAGAACGCCGAGACCTACGAGATCATGCGGCCCGAGGACGTCGGGCAGGGCGCCACCAACCTGGTCATGGGCAAGCACTCCGGCCGCCACGCCTTCCGCGAGAAGCTGAAGGCGTTGGGCTACGAGCTGGGCCAGAACGCGCTGAACGAGGCCTTCATCCGGTTCAAGGAACTGGCCGACAAGAAAAAGCACGTCTTCGACGACGACATCATCGCCCTGGTCGACGACGCTCTGGCGCGCGGTTCCGAGCGCATCCGCGTCGTCCACCTGCGCGTCATCGCCGGGACCGAAGGCCAGTCGGCCGAGCTGACGCTGGACGTCGACGGGGTCGAGAAGAAGGCCGAGGCCAGCGGCGACGGCCCCGTCGACGCGGTGTTCAACGCCATCCACGAGATCGTGCCCCACCAGGCGGCGCTGCGCCTGTTCCAGGTGCATGCGGTGACCGAGGGCACCGACGCCCAGGCCCAGGTCTCGGTGCGACTGGAGGAGGACGGTCGCATCGCCACCGGCGCGGCCGCCGACACCGACACCCTGACCGCCAGCGCCAAGGCCTACGTCAACGCGCTCAACAACCTCTTCTCCCGCAAGGAGAAGGGCCGGCCCGAAACGGCGATCGCGAGCGGGTTCTGATCGGCGTGAGGGGACAGTTTAAGATGTCCCTTGGGACACCTTAAACTGTCCCCGTTCTGAACATGATCTGGATCCCCGCCACCGTCCTCGCCGCGGCCTTCCAGGTCGCGCGCAACGCCGCCCAGCGCAGCCTGATGACCGGGGCCGGGCCGTGGGGCGCAACGCTGGTGCGGTTCCTGTTCGGACTGCCCTTCAGCCTCGTCTTCGTCGCTGTCGCCCTGCTGGTTCTGCCGGTCGAGCCGGTCGTCTCGCCGGCCTACCTGGCCTGGTGCGCGCTGGGCGGGCTTATGCAGCTGGGCGCCACGGCGGCCCTGCTCACCGCGATGCAGCGGTCCAGCTTCGCGCTGGGCACGGCCTTCCAGCAGAGCGGACTGCCGTTCGCGGCCATCCTCGGCCTGGTGGTGTTCGGCGACCCGCTGAAGGCCCACGCCTGGCTGGGCATCGCCCTTGCCACGGCGGGCCTGGTGGCGCTGTCCTGGCCCAAACGGGGACAGGACGCCGGCGACTGGACGGCGGCGGCGCTGGGGACGCTGTCGGGCTTCTGCTTTGCGATCTCGGCCAACGCGTTCCGGCAGGCCGCGATCGGTCTGGATGCGGATCATCCGATTCCCGCCGCGCTGATCACGGTCGCCGTGGTGCAGGCCATGCAGTCGGCCGCCCTCACCTCATGGCTGGCGATTCGCGACCGCGCGTCGCTGAAGGCCGCGATCCAATCCTGGCGCGTCTCGATGGGCGCGGGCTTCTTCGGCGCCGCCGCCTCGGCCGGGTGGTTTATCGCCCTGGCCCTTGCCCCGGCAGGGCTTGTGCGCGCCGTCGGGGTTGTGGAAATGCCCCTGGCGGCCCTGGCCGGGCGACGTCTTTTCGCTGAACGGGTCAGCCTGGCGCAGTGGATCGCGGGCGGGCTGACGGCCGCGGGAGTCGCCCTCGCGGCGCTTGGTTGAAAGCGGGTCTTAATAGACCTTGAATTCAACACGTTCGCGGTGCAAACGGCGTGACATCAGCATGTTCAGCCGTCTCGGCGACGCTGCGCCAGGGGGGCGCGCTCGCGGCGTGGCGCCGGGCTTGCGGTACCCTTGCCTCGCCAGTCCCAAAACGCTCCTAGATCTCAAGGCCCTGAATGTTCGGTTCTCTCTTCGGCGCCATCTCGAACGACATCGCCATCGACCTCGGCACCGCCAACACCCTGATCTATATGAAGGGCAAGGGCATCGTGCTGAACGAGCCGAGCGTCGTGGCGCTGCGCAACGTCGGCGGCCGCAAGGTGGTCCACGCCGTCGGTATAGAAGCCAAGCAGATGCTCGGCCGCACCCCGGGCCATATGGAAGCCATCCGCCCGATGCGCGACGGGGTCATCGCCGACTTCGAAGTCGCCGAGGAGATGATCAAGCACTTCATCCGCAAGGTTCACAACCGCAAGGGCTTCGTAAATCCCAAGGTGATCGTGTGTGTGCCGTCGGGCGCCACCGCCGTCGAGCGGCGCGCGATCAACGACAGCTGCCTGAACGCCTCGGCCCGCCGCGTGGGCCTGATCGACGAGCCGATGGCGGCCGCGATCGGCGCGGGCCTGCCGATCCACGAGCCGACCGGCTCGATGGTCGTCGACATCGGCGGCGGCACCACCGAAGTGGCCGTCCTGTCGCTGTCGGGCATCGTCTACTCGCGCTCGGTGCGGGTGGGCGGGGACAAGATGGACGAAGCCATCATCAGCTACATGCGCCGCCACCACAACCTGCTGATCGGCGAGACCACCGCCGAGCGCATCAAGAAGGAAATCGGCACCGCCCGCGCGCCGGCTGACGGCGAGGGTCTGTCGATCGACGTCAAGGGCCGCGACCTGATGCAGGGCGTGCCGCGGGAAGTGCGGATCAGCGAGAAGCAGGCCGCCGACGCCCTGCACGAGCCGGTCAGCCAGATCGTCGAGGCCGTGAAGGTGGCGCTGGAAGCCACGCCGCCCGAGCTGGCGTCCGATATCGCCGACAAGGGCATCATGCTGACCGGCGGTGGCGCGCTGCTGCGCGGCCTCGACGCCGAGATCCGCGACCACACCGGCCTGCCGGTCACGGTGGCCGATGACCCGCTGTCCTGCGTCGCGCTCGGCTGTGGCAAGGTTCTTGAACACCCCAAATGGATGAAGGGTGTCCTCGAAAGCACCCTCGCTTAAACATCGGCAGAACAGGGTCAGGCGCTCGGGGGCGTCTTGACGGAGGTACGGGGTGCCGCTTCGGCAGGATCCGTTCGGTGAACTCAAGGTCCCGCTGACCTGGACGGCGGCGGTGGCCCTGATCGTTGCTGTCATCATCGGCGGCGCGATGCTGCTCAGTGACCGGCGCGAGACCTTTCAGACCGAGGCCTACGGGGCCGCGCGCCAGGCGGTGGACACCGTCGCCGCGCCGGTCGGCGGCGTCGTCGCCAAGCCTGGCGAATGGACCGGCGACATCATGGGCTGGCTGGGCAGCTATTTCTTCACCGCCGGAGAGAACCGGCGGTTGAAGCGGGAGCTTGTCCTGCTCCAGCAACAGGCCGATGAGGCCGTCCGACTGCGGGACGAGAACGAGCGCCTGCGCGCGGTGCTGGGCATCCGCACCGATCCGCCGATCGACATGGTGACGGCCCGGGTCGTCTCCGACTCCCGCGGCCCGCTGGCCAACTACCGCCTGGCCAACGCGGGCAAGGAGGAGGGCGTCATGGTCGGCTTCCCCGTTCTGAGCGAACGGGGCCTGGTCGGCCGGGTGGTCGGGGTCGCGCGCGGAGCCAGCAAGGTGCTGCTGCTCACCGACGCCGCGTCCAAGACGCCGGTGATGATCGACCGGACCAACGCCCGCGCCATCCTGACGGGCGACGGCGGTCCCAATCCGAGACTCGACTACGTGCGGGGGCGCGAACCGATCCGCGCCGGCGACCGGGTGCTGACCAGCGGCGACGGCGGCGTGTTGCCCCGGGGCCTTCCTGTCGGGCGGGTCGTCAAGGGTCTGGACGGTCGCTGGCGGGTGGCGCTGGACGCCGACTCCGCGGCCATCGACTGGGTCCGGATCATGAAGTTCCGCGACTATGCCCAGCTGGTCGATCGCAAGGCGCTGGAGCAGACCCAGCTGCCGCCGGTGATCACTGAAAACCCTGACGACCGGATTATCCGTACGCCCGCGCCGACGCCGACGCCCGCGCCGAAGCCCGCGACTCCGGCCGTGAGCGCTCCGGCGGCAAAGCCCGTCACGCCGCCGCGGCCGACGCCCGCCGCGCCCGCCGCGACACGCCCGGCCGCCCCGCCGCCCGCCGCGCCGCCCGGGGGCGGACGATGAGCTTCTCCGCCGCGCGGCCGCTCGACCCGTGGCGCTGGATCGGCGTGCCGGCCCTGCTTTGCGCGGGCTTCACCATCCTGTTCGCCTCGCCGATCCGGGTGTTCGGCCTGCATCTGCCCGAGCCGGTGTTCCCGCTGGTCTGCGCGTTCGGCTGGGCGGTGATCCGGCCGTCCATCATCGCCCCCTTCACCCTGCTGGTGCTGGGCTGCTTCCTGGATCTGTTCTGGGGCGGCGCGCTGGGCCTCTGGGGCGTTTCGCTCCTGGTGGCCTACGCCGGCACCCTGTTCATGCGCAACATGATGACCGGCCAGAGCCGGCCGATGATGTGGGCCTGGTACGCCGGGATCTGCGCCTCGGCGCTGGCCACGGGCTATATCCTCACCATGCTGGATGTGAAGGCGGCGCCCAATCTGATCGCCGTGTTCTGGCAGTTCCTGGCGACGAGCCTCCTGTATCCGTTCGCGCACCGCCTGATCGACCGCTTCGACGACGCCGACGTGAGGTTCCGTTGAGCGAGCCGACCATCTTCTTCACCGAGGTCAACGAACGGCAGGGCGCCTTCACCCGCCGGGCCTTCCTGCTCGGCGGCATGACGGGCCTGGGCCTCGCCGCGCTGGGCGGCAGGCTGGTCCACCTGCAGGTGCTGGAGGCCCGCCGGTACCAGAAGCTGGCGCAGTCCAACCAGTTCAACTTCCGGCTGGTGCCGCCGCCCCGCGGCGTGATCCTGGACCGCAACGGCGTCACCCTGGCGTCGAACCGTCCGAACTTCCGCCTGCTGGTTTCGCGGGAAAGCGAGACGGACGTCGAGGGCATCGTCGACAAGCTGGCCCAGCTGGTTCCGATCAGCGACGAGCGCCGCGAGCGGCTGATCCGCGACATCAAGCGGGCGCCGAGCAAGTCTCCGGTTCAGGTCATGGAGGACATGAGCTGGGAGGAGTTCTCCCGCATCAACGTCCGCTCGCCGGAACTGCCGGGCGTCACGGCCGACATGGGCGAGGTGCGGGTCTATCCCTTCGGCGGCGCCTTCGCCCACGTCATCGGCTACGTGGCGCGGGTCAACGACCGTGACATCAAGGCGGTGACCGACAAGGGCCTGCCCATCGACCCGCTGCTCTACAATCCGGGCTTCCGGATCGGACGCCAGGGCGTCGAGAAGGCCTTCGACATCGAGCTGCGCGGCAAGGCCGGCGCCCAGAAGCAGGAGGTGGACGCCCAGGGCCGGGTCGTCCGCCAGGACCCCGAGGGCGATATTCCGCCGACCCCGGGCAAGGAAATCCGCCTGACCCTCGACGCCGATATCCAGCAGCGGGCGCTGGAGGTCATGGGCGAGGAGAGCGGCGCCATCGTCCTGATGGACTGCCGCACCGGCGACCTGCTGTGCATGGCCTCGGCGCCGAGCTTCGACGCCAACCGCTTCGTGAAGGGCCTGTCCGGGCCGGAGTACAGGGCGCTGGCCGAGTACGAGCGCAAGCCCCTGCTCGACAAGGCGATGAGCGGCACCTATCCGCCGGGTTCGACCTTCAAGCCGATGGTGGCCATGGCGGCGCTCGAGGCGGGCGTCGATCCCGAGGTGCGCATCAACTGCTCGGGCGGCTGGTACTTCGGCAACCGCACGTGGCGATGCTGGGGCCGGCACGGCTCGCAGAACATGCACGAGGCGATCAAGAACTCCTGCGACATCTATTTCTACCAGACGGCGTTGAAGGTGGGCCCCGACGGCATCGCCAAGGCCGCGCACGCCTTCGGCTTCGGCGAGACCTTCGACATCGGCATCCCCGGCCAGAAGAAGGGCATCGTCGGCTCGCGGGAGTGGAAGCGGAAGGCCAACCGAAATCCGGCCAACCGGACCTGGTTCCCGGGCGACACGGTCAACTACGGCATCGGCCAGGGACTGATCGCCGTGAACCCGCTGCAGCTGGCGGTGATGACCGCGCGGCTGGCGAACGGGCGCAAGGCGCTCAGTCCGCGACTGATCAAGTCCGTCGGCGGGGTGGAGCGGCCGCGCGGCGACGCGGCGCCGGACCTGCCCTACTCGCAGGAGTTCATGGAGTACGTCCGCGGCGGCATGATCGCGGTGGCGAACGACACCTCCGGCACCGCCTACCGCCAGAGCCAGTTGGGACTGGGCGATATCCGCATGGCCGGCAAGACCGGGACGGCGCAGGTGCGGGTCTTCCGCGAGGGAGAGTCGCGCAAGAGCGCCGGCTTCCGCTGGGGCCTGCGCGACCACAACTGGTACATCGCCTTCGCGCCGATCGAGGCGCCGCGCTACGCCATCTCCGTTCTGATCGAACATGGCGGGCTTGGCGGCGGCACCGCCGCCGCGCCCCGCGCCCGCGAGGTCATGCGCATGGCCCTGCTCAAGGATCCAGAGATCCGGGCCCGTGTCGAACAGCCGTTGCCCCTGCCTGAACTCGATCCCGCCGCCCCGATCGAGGGCGCGGCGCCCGAACCGGCGATCGAAGGCGTGTCGCCGCCACCAGCTCCCGCACCGAAGGCCGCCCAATGACCGCCAGCGCCCTCACTCGCCCCGGAGAACGCGACCGGCTGATCATCAAGTTCGCCGAGATCGACTGGACCTTCTGCCTCGCGCTCTGCCTGATCGCGGGCGCGGGCGCGCTGATCATGTTCTCCGCCGCCGATCTGTCCTGGACCCCGTGGGCGGCGCCGCACCTGATCCGGTTCGCGATGTTCTTCGTCCTGATGATCGTCCTGGCGATGTGTCCGCTGACGCTTTGGTTTCAGGTTGCCTATCCGGTCTACATCGTCGCGCTCGTGCTGCTGGTGGGCGTGGAGTTCTTTGGCGACGTCTCCAAGGGCGCGCAGCGCTGGTTGCAGATCGGCCCGCTGCGGTTCCAGCCCTCGGAGATCATGAAAGTCGGGGTCGTGCTGGCCCTGGCGCGCTTCTACCACGGCATGTCGGCCGACAGCGCCCGGGCCAGCTGGTGGTTGCTGGTCCCCGCCGCCCTCATCGCGATGCCCACCCTGCTGGTCGCCCACCAGCCGGACCTGGGGACCTCGCTGCTCATCCTGTTCACCGGCGTGGCGATCATGGTCCTGGCCGGCCTGTCCTGGAAGTTCATCGCGGCCGGGATCACCGCCGTCGCCGTGGCGGCGCCGGTGATGTATTTCTTCGTGTTGCATGACTACCAGCGGGCGCGGGTCGATGTGCTGTTCAATCCCGAGGCCGACCCGTCCGGGGCCGGCTACCACATCCTGCAGTCCAAGATCGCGTTGGGCGCCGGCGGATTGATGGGCAAGGGTTTCGGCCTCGGCAGCCAGAGCCAGTTGAACTTCCTGCCCGAGAAGCACACCGACTTCATCTTCGCGGCGCTGGCCGAGGAGTTCGGGTTCGCGGGCTGCATGTCGATCCTGTTCCTCTACGGCGCGGTGATCTTCATGGCGCTGCGCATCGCCTCGATCAGCCACAGCCACTTCGGGCGTCTGGCCACGGCCGGGGTGACGGCGACCTTCGCGCTCTACGTCCTGATCAACGGAGCCATGGTGATGGGCCTGGCGCCGGTGGTCGGGGTGCCCATGCCGCTGCTCAGCTATGGCGGCACGGTCATGCTGACGGTGATGATCGGCTTTGGCCTGGTGCAGTCCGTGCGGGTCCATCGCTACTCGGAAGTGACCGCCGGCCGGGGCGCACTGCTGTAGTGCGACGGAAGCGCCCGCCCCGGACGTTGAACGGGGCGAGGGGCGACAGGAGTACTCGCAATCATGAAGACGATCATTCTCGCGGCCACCGCTCTGGCCCTTTCCGCCGGCGCCGCATCGGCGCAGGGCATGGCCCGTCCGGACGCCAACGGCGACGGCAAGGTCACGCTGGCGGAGTTCAAGTCCAGCCGCGTCGCCATGATGATGCGCGCCGACGCCAACAAGGACGGCAAGCTGTCGAAGGCCGAGATGGAGGCCGCGGCGTCGAAACGCGCCGAAGCCGGAGACAGGGGCGACAAGGGCGGCATGGGCGGCGGCGGCCGCATGTTCGGCATGCTTGACGCCAACAAGGACGGCTTCCTTGTCGGGACCGAGATCGCGACGATGGCCGAGCGCCGCTTTTCGCGGATGGACGTCAACGGCGACGGCTCTCTGAGCCCGGCCGAGATGCAGGCCGGACGAAAAGGGCCGATGGGCGGCCAGGGTGACGGCGGTCGCTGACGCCGGTGCACGAGCCGTCCCTTCGGGGGCGGCGGCGGGCTGGGGGGCGCGCCGTCGGTGTGGAGCTGCGTTTGAAGGGCGAGGATCCCGACCAGGACCTGGTGGCGCGCGTGGGGCGCGGCGATCCGGCGGCCATACAGGCGCTGGTGGCCCGCAAGCTTCCACGCATGCTGCAGCTCGCGCACCGGATGCTGAACGACGCCGCCGAGGCCGAGGACGTGGCGCAGGAGGTCTTCCTGCGGGCCTGGAAGCAGGCGCCGACCTGGGTTCCCGGCGCCGCGCGGTTCGATACCTGGCTGCACCGGGTCGCGCTGAATCTCTGCTACGACCGTTTGCGACGGCGGCGGGAGCAGCCGATGGCCGAGCCTCCGGAACAGGTCGACACGGGTCCCGCGCCCGACCGGGGTCTCATGGCGCGGGACACGGCGAGCCGGGTGGCCGCCGCGCTGGGCGACCTGCCGGACCGGCAACGCGAGGCGGTGGTGCTCTGCCACTACCAGGAGCTCGGCAATATCGAGGCCGCCGGGCTGATGGGCGTGTCCGTGGAGGCGCTGGAAAGCCTGCTGGCCCGCGGACGGCGGGCGTTGCGCGCGACGCTGGCGGACCTCAAGGAGTAGGATGATGACCTTTGAACGGTTTCAGTGGCTGGCCGAAGCCTGGGGTGGCGCGATCGCGCGCTGGCCGGCGGACACGCAGGATGCGGCCTACGCCTTCATGGCCGCCTCGCCCGAACAGGCCGACGCGGTCCTCGCCGAGGCCCGCCGGACCGATGCGCTGATGGATCAAGCCGCGCCCCTTGCCCCGTCGATGGCCCTGCGAGACCGCATTCTCGCCGCCGCGCCGACCGCGCCGCGCGAGCGGGGCGCGCTGTGGCGCTGGATGACCGGGGCGAGCGTGGGCGCCGGCCTGGCCGCGGCCACGGCCGCCGGCGTGATGGCGGGCGTCAGTCTGTCGCTCGCCCAGGCGCCGGTCGGTGAGGACGAGGCCCTGCTGACGTCGCTCTACGACGGCGGTCTCGGCGACGACCTTGGAGGCGTCTCGTGAAGGGACGATGGCTCCTGTCAGGGCTGGTGGTTTCGCTGGCCCTGAACCTGTTTCTCGTCGGCCTGGGAGTCGGCGCGCTGGTATTTGGCGGCGGCCAGCGGGGACGCGACGCCGAGGCGATCGCCGGACCCCGCCGCGCGCCGCTGTGGATGGCCGGTCGCGGACTGTCGGAGGCCTATCGTCCGGCCTATCGCAATGTGCTGATGCAGGCGACGCGGGAGGCGCGGCCTGACCTCATCGAGTCTCGTCGCCTCAAGCGCAGGGCGTTCGACGCCATGGCGGCCACGCCCTACGACGCGCAGGCGGTCGCGGTCGATCTGGAGAAGGCCCGGGCGCTGGAGTTCAAGGCGCGCTCCCGGCTGGAGCGGGACATCGCGGCCTTCGCCGCCACCTTGCCGCCCGATGAGCGCTCGGCCCTGTCGGAATCGCTGCGCGTCGTGATGGCCCGCCCCGCGGCCGGTCGCAACCCGCCGCCTTGGCGGGGGGAGGGGGGCGCAGGCCCCGGGCCCGGAGCGCCGCCGCCGTAGGCGCGAGGGGTTTCCTTTGCGCCGGATTGACGCATCTTGTGTGTCATCCCCTGCGGCCGACGACGAGGTTCAGACATGTGCGATGACGACATTCACCCCGGGTTGATCGTCGATCCAACGGTGTCCCGCCGCAGCTTCGGCCTGCTCGGTCTGGCCGCGATGGGAGTGGCCGGCGGCGCCCGCGCGGGCGTGGCCGTAGTCGAGACGGACGTCGAGATCAGGACGCCCGACGGGGTCGCGGACGCGGTTCTGTACCATCCGGAGGGCAAGGGCGCCTGGCCCGCCGTGCTGATCTGGCCGGATGTCGTCAGCCTGCGCCCGGCATTCCGCGAGATGGGCCGGCGGCTGGCGGGCGAGGGCTATGTCGTGCTGGTTCCCAACCTCTACTACCGGGTCCGCAAGGCTCCCGTGGTCGATGGTTCCTTCGACTGGAACAAGCCGGAAGACCGGGCGAAGCTGGGCGAGTTGCGCCAGTCGGTGACGCCCGAGGGCACGGACCGCGACGCCGTCGCCTACCTGGCCTTCCTCGACGCGCAGACGCAGACCGACAAGGCCCGGCGCGCCGGCGTGCAGGGTTACTGCATGGGCGGCCCGCTCTCGTTCCGCACCGCCGCGGCGGTCAGCGGCCGCATCGGCGCGGTGGGCAGCTTCCATGGCGGGGGGCTCTACACGGACCAGCCGACCAGTCCCCACCTGTTGCTGACGAAGACGACGGCGGAGTTCCTGGTCGCGGTGGCCGAGAACGACGACAAGCAGGACCCGACCATCAAGGACAGGCTGAAGGCCGCGATGGACGCCGCCGGACGCACCTCGGTGGTGGAGGTCTATCCCGCCGCCCACGGCTGGTGCGTCCGGGGCAGCGCTGTCTACGACGAGGTCCAGGCCGAACGCGCCTGGGCGGCGTTGCTGGCGATGTACAGGCGCGCGCTGGCGTAGGGCTCAGGCAGCCCGCTTCTCGATGCCGTGGCCGATGAGGTCGGTGATTTCGTCGGCGATGCGCATCGGCGACAGGGGATAGTCCTCCGGCAGCCACTTGGGCAGCCACAGGAAGATGCCGGCTCCGACCTGGCCCATGAAGGTGCTGTCGCCGGGGCGACAGGACCCGTCGGCCACGCCCAGGCGCAGGTTTCGGGCCGTGGTCATCCACAGCCGGCGCGAGGCCTTCACGATCCTGTCCAGCTCCTCCCTGGGCAGCGACATCCGCCCCGGTTGCAGCATGAGCGGCGACAGCGGTCCGGCCTGGGCCTGGACGTTCAGGTGCAGCGTCAGCAGCGCCCGCTCAAGTCCCGTCCGGCCGTTGGCGACCGAGGTGTCCATGATCAGGTCGTACAGGTCGAACGCGCGCCGGTAGCAGCGCACCACCAGGTCGGCCTTGTCGTCGAAGTAGTGATAAACCGCGCCCTTGGTTGCACCGACGCTGGCGCTGATGTCGTCCAGCGACACCCCGTCTATGCCGCGCCGGTTGAACAGGCGCGAAGCCGCCGCGATCAGCTGGCCGATCTTGATCTCGTTGGTCTGCCGACGGTCAAAGGCATTGTAGGGCCGCGAGACGAGGGCCTCGACATCGATCGTGCAACGGATGTCGGCGGTCGGATCGGTGCTGAAGCCGTGCAGGAACAGCTCGCTGATCGCCGTGGTCAGCCGTTTGCGGGCGCCGCGGTCGTCGCGATAGCCGAGCCAGCCGGCCGATAGTCTCGTCCAGGACACCAGCCCCACCAGCGACTGGGCCGCGATCTCCGTGTTGCAGGACCTGAACGCGCCGTCGGCGACCCCGTCCTCGATCAGGCCGATCAGCGCTGCGACGTTGCGGGCCTGGTGCTCGCGGATCAGCCCGCGCTGCGGCTCGGGCAGATAGTCGATGTCGGTCAGCATGGCCTGGGGCGGACCGTCGAAATCGAGCTCGGCCTCGATGAAGGCGCGGATCCGCTCGCCCGGCGTCCGGCCCTGCTCGTGGGCGGTGGCCAGATTGTCGGCGGTCGCCTCGCAGGCGCGCAGGTAGCAGCGGAACACCAGGTCGGCCCGGTCGGCCACATAGTAGTAGAGGGCGTTGCGCGACAGCCCGACCTTCTCGGCGATGTCGTTCAGCACGATGGCGCCGGCCCCCTGTGCGTTGATTCGGCGCGCGGCCTCGTCCAGCAGCAGGTCCCGCCGGGCCGCGCGCTTGCGCGCGGGCTTCGCCCGCGAGGACCGCTTCCTGAGATCCGCTGCCGTCGATTCGTCCGTCATCCGTATCCTTGTCGCCGCGTTCGCCGTCGCGCGCACTCGACGGTGAATACCGCACACCTACGCAAATGTCGAAAAACTTGACGACGCGTGCTCGGCATGTCGTTATCCCGTCAAACTCAAGTGTCGAAAAACTGGCAACCGTGAGGTCAGCCAGGAGACCATCAGGGAGAGCCGGGGACATGACTTCACATTCGAAACAGACGCAGGGGCGCAGGGCATGGCTGGCGGGCGGGGCCGGGCTGGCGGCGCTGTTGATCGCAAGCGCGACCCAGGCGGCCGAGGGCGCCGCGCCGGTCGAGATCGAGGCGGTCACCGTCACCGCCCAGAAGCGGGCGCAGGACACCCTGGACGTCGGCGTCAACGTCGCGGTCGTGTCCGGCGAGCAACTCGAAGCCGGCCGGGTGAGCCAGGTGACCGACCTGGCCGGCTTCACGCCCAACGTGGAGATCAAGGAGAACATGCCCGGCATCCTGCCGGTGGTGACCATCCGCGGCGTGGGCCTGAACGACTTCAGCGCCACCAACAATCCGAGCGCCGGCGTCTATGTCGACGAGGTCTATCTCAGCTCGCTGGCGCTGATGAACTTCGACCTGTTCGACATGGAGCGGATGGAGGCTTTGAAAGGACCGCAGGGTACGCTCTACGGCCGCAACTCCACCGCGGGCGCGATCAACATCGTGACCGCCAAGCCCACCTTCGGCGGGATCGAGGGGCGGATCTCCGGCGGCCTCGGCAACTACGAGACGGTCGAGCTGGACGGCATGATCAACCTGCCGGTCTCCGACACCTTCGCGCTGCGCTTCAGCGGCAAGGCCGTGCAGCAGGACGAGGGCTTCTTCTTCAACCGCGCGACCAACCGCGATTTCGGGCGTCGGGACGTCCTCATGGGACGGGCCCAGGCGCGCTGGGCGCCGACCGAGGATCTGGACATCGTGCTCAAGCTGGAAGCCCAGCGGGTGCGCTCTGAAGTGGGGGCGCCGGAGTTCTTCGGCCTGACCCCGCCGCCGGGCTCCCCCGCCAGCCTTGTCTGCCCCGGCTCGAGCGGCTGCATGGACTTCCTCGGCTACACCGACACCGACGGCGATCCGTTCAAGGGTGAGTACTCGGTCGACCCCGCCTACGACGTCGACCAGCGGGCGGTCACGCTGCGGATCGAGAAGGACTTCGGCTGGGCGACCCTGACCTCGGTCACTGGATATCTCGACTTCCAGCGGACGTGGGGCGCGGACACCGACGCAGGGCCGTTCCGGCAGACCGACTTCATCGAACACGACGATATCGACCAGGTCTCGCAGGAACTGCGGCTGGCCGGGGCGACCGAGCGCAGCGACTGGCTGGTCGGCGCCTTCGTCTCCCGCGATCGGGTCGAGATGACCTACGACGGTGACCTCCAGGACCTGTTCAACACCACGACCCTGACCTTCTCGAACCAGACCTCGAAGTCGGCCGCCGTGTTCGGCAATGTCGAGTACGACTTGGTCCCGGACGTCAGCCTCGTCGCCGGTCTGCGCTACACCTGGGAAGAGAAGGACAACGTCGGCGGCGACTACGACCTGGTCCCCAACTGCCCGGCCAGCTTCCTGACCCTGACGCCCTGCGGTTCGCCGCCCGTGCTGATGGCCAGCGTCGACGAGACGATCAGCGACCGGAACTGGTCGTGGAAGCTGGGCCTGAACTGGAAGCCCGATCCGCTGACGCTGGTCTATGCCAGCGTCAGCCAGGGCGTGAAGAGCGGTGGCTTCTTCTCCGGCGTGGCCACAAACTCCGGCCAGCTGCAGCCCTACGATCCCGAGACCCTGATCGCCTGGGAAGCCGGCGTGAAGCAGCGCCTGCCCGGCGTCGGCCTCTCCTGGTCCGGCAGCCTGTTCTACTACGACTATTCCGACGTCCAGACCTTCATCCGCGACACCTCCGGCGGCCTGCCGATCCAGCGTCTGGGCAATGTTGATGAGGCGACGATCTACGGTCTGGACCTCGACGCCCTCTGGTCGCCGCCGTCGCTTCCGGGCCTGGATGTGACCATCGGCCTTGGTCTCCTGAAGACGGAGCTCGGATCGTTCGACTCCTCCGGCGGCGCCGTGCCGAAGGGCAACGACATGCCGGACGCGCCGGAGGTCAGCTTCAACCTGGCCACGGCCTACACCTTCGCTGTCGGCGACAGCCTTGAGGGCCGCGTGCAGATCGACGGCCAGTATGCTGGCGACATGTTCAAGGATGCGCTCAATGATCCGCTGATCGCCACGGAGGCCTACTGGGTCTGGAACGGCCGGGCGAGCCTGTTCGCCGGATCCGACTGGGAAGTCGCGATCTGGGGCAAGAACCTGGCCGACGAGGGATACGTGACCCAGGGCGTCAACAACCTGTCCCTGGGCGTCGGCTTCCGCGTCTATGGCGCGCCCCGCACCTTCGGCGTCAGTTTCACCAAGAGATTCCAGTGAACTCCATGATTCACGGCCAAGCGGCGGCGGCCTTCGAGGCCGTCGCCGGCGAGTTCGCGCGCAATTTCGCCGAGCGGGGCGACGTCGGAGCCTCCCTTGCCATCGTCCGGGACGGCGAGCTGGTCGTCGACCTCTGGGGCGGCAGTCTGGACGCAACAGCGAGCCGGCCCTGGAGCCGGGATGCGGTGGTCAACGTCTGGTCCACCACCAAGGGCGTCACGGCGCTCTGCTTCGCCATGCTGCTCGACCGCGGGCAGGCCGCCTATGACGACAGGGTCGCCCGCTGGTGGCCGGCGTTCGCGGCGGAAGGGAAGGGCGACATCACCATCGCCCAGCTGCTCTCGCACCAGGCCGGCCTGTGCAGCTTCACCACGCCGGCTGTCGTCGAGGATTTCTACGACCAGCGGGTGGCCGCCGCGCGGCTGGCGGCCCAGGCGCCGCTTTGGACGCCCGGCTCGCGATCCGGCTATCACGCCATCAGCATCGGGACCCTCGCCAACGAGCTGTTCCGGCGTATCGAGGGGCGGAGTCTGGGCCGCTTCATCGCCGAGGAGCTGGCAGGTCCCTTCGGGCTCGACCTGACGCTGGGCTTGCCGGTCTCGGAGGAGCATCGACGCGCCGAAATGCTGGCGCCGCCGGAACTGGCCACCTCGACCATGACCACCGACCTGAACCCGTCGCAGGCGGCCGCCTATCTCAATCCGGTGATGGAGCCGCTGGTGCCCAACACCGCCGCCTGGCGCGCCTGCGAGATTCCGTCGGCCAATGGCTTTTCCAATGCCCGCTCGCTGGCCCGGCTGTTCGGGGCGGCGGCCGGTGACGGCAGACTGGACGGCCGCCACATCGTCGGCCCCGAGGCGCTGGCCCAGGCGACGAGTCTGCGGATCGAGGGCGTCGACGAGGTGCTGGGCGTTCCCGCCCGCTGGGGCGCCGGCTTTCTGCTTAACACCGACGGCCTCTATGGGCCCGAGCCCAGGGCCTATGGCCATTCCGGCTGGGGTGGTTCGTTCGTGGTGGTCGATCCGGTGCGCCGCACCGCCATCGCCTACGCCATGAACCGGATGGGGGTGGACCTCGTCGGCGATCCCCGCGACGTGGCGCTGATCGCGGCGGCGTACGAGGGGCTTTCCTAAGCCGCCACGACACCCATCGCGCCGCGCCGGATCGGCAGGCTGACGCTGACCGTGGTGCCTTCGCCCGGCGCGCTGTCCATCTCCAGCGCGCCTTCGTGCAGTTCGATCAGCGCCTTTGTCAGGGCCAGGCCCAGGCCGGTGCCCTGGGTGGTCTTGCTGTGCTGGCTCTCGACCTGTTCGAAGGGCTGGGCCAGGCGCGCCATGTCTTCCTTGCTGATGCCGATGCCGGTGTCCTGCACCGAGATGCGCACCCGCTCGCCCAGGCCGTCGTTCCGCACCTCGGCGCGGACGGTGACCCGGCCGCCCCGCGGCGTGAACTTGATGGCGTTGCTGAGCAGGTTGAGCAGCACCTGCTTGAGGGCCCGGTAGTCGGCCTCGATCTCCGGCAGGAACGGGAAGTCGACCGCCAGTTCGAGACCCGCGGCCTCGGCGCGGTTGCGCACGAGGCGCACGGCGTCCTCGGTGACGTCCTCCAGGCTCATCGGCTCGAACTTGAGGTTCATCTTGCCGGCCTCGATCTTGGACATGTCGAGGATGTCGTTGATGAGCGCGAGCAGATGCTGGCCGCTGTTGTGGATGTCCTGCGCGTACTCCTTGTAGCGGGGATCGCCCATCGGCCCGTACATCTCGGCGATCATGATCTCGCTGAAGCCGTTGACCGCGTTGAGCGGCGTGCGCAGCTCATGGGACATGTTGGCCAGGAATTCGGACTTGGACTTGTTGGCCGCCTCGGCCCGGACCTTCTCGGCCTCGTACTTGCGGGCCAGCTCGGCCAGCTGCTCCTGGCTGCGCTCCAGGCCGGCCACGGCGTGCTGCAGCTGTTCCTCGTTGAGGCGGCGGGCCTCCTCCTGGGCCTTGATGGCGCTGATGTCGGCGGCGGTCATGACCAGGCCGCCCTCCGCGGTGCGGCGTTCCGAGATCTGAATCCAGCGTCCGTCGTTCAGCTCCGCCTCGCGGATGCCCCGGTGGCCGTCGGGTCCGACGATCTCCTGCTTGATGGCCAGCTGGACGAAGCGGTTCACGTGGTCGCGCGCCGCACCCGGCTTCAGCAGCTTGGGCTCCAGGTTGAAGACGCTGCGGTAGTTGCGGTTGCACAGCAGCAGCCGGCCGTTGCGGTCCCACAGCACGAAGGCCTCGGACACGCTCTCGATGGCGTCGCGCAGGCGGTTCTCGGCCGCCTGGGCCCGGGCCTGGGCCAGGCGCTCCTCGGTGACGTCCAGCGCGACGCCGATGATGCGGCCGTAGCCGTCGCTGCCGGGCTTGCCCAGGCCCTGGCCGCGGGCGTCGATCCAGATCGAGCGGCCGCCCGTGGCCGCCGGCACGCGGAACGACACGTCGAACGCGCCGTAGGTGGCCGCGTGGGCCAGCGCCTGCCGGACACGCTCGCGATGGTCGGGCGCAACGCGATCGAGAACTTCCTGGCCGCCGACAATGCCCCCGCCGCCCCAGCCGAAAATGACGCCGGTGACGTCGGACATGAACACCTGGTCCTGGGTCAGGTCCCACTCCCAGATGCCGCAGCGCGCCGCCTCGACGGCCATGCGGAACCGTTGCTCGCTCTGGACGAAGGCGCGTTGGGCGGCCTCGGCCCTGCGGCTCTGGCTGAACAGCAGCAAGGCGAGCGCGATGCCGATGCCCAGCGGCACCAGCAGCGCGACGATGCCGTCGATCCGATCGCGATTGGCGGCGACGATGCCGGCCGGGGGGCTGGCGGCGACGGCCCACAGGGCGCCGCCGGCGGCCGGACGGGCGGCCACATCGATCAGGGCGCCGTCAGGTCGCCGGGCGCGGGTGAGCTGGTCGGGTTTGAGATCGTCGGCCGACAGGGCGAAGGCTTCGCGTACGGTGGAGGCCTGGGTCACGCCCCCGGCGCCGGCGACGGCGAGGAGACGCCCGTCCGGCGCGGCCACGGCGGCGGACGCCCGCCCGCCGGCCTGCAGCGGCAGTCGCGCCAGCTCCTGCGCGGTCAGCAGCACGGTGCGGTCCTGCACCACGCGCGCCATGTAGAGCCGCCGGGGATCTCCGGCCGGGACGCCGATCCAGGTGGACTTGCCCGAGGCGATCGCGAGGCGCGCGGCGCCCTTCCAGTCCGCGGCTTCGAGCCGCCCGACGACGGCGCCGACCGTGTCTCCGCTGACCACGGCGGCCGCCGCGACGCCGTCGCCGGCCGCGCGCATGACCGCTTCGGCCGCGTCGATGGGGGAGTCCGGAGAGCGGACGATCAGGGCGGCGCCGGCGGTCAGGCCGCCGTTGCGGCGGGCGACCTCGACGTCGAGGCGCGCCGCCAGAACCTGGGCGGCGGCGTCCGGACCGGCCTCGCCCGGACGGGTCCAGTTCCGCTCAAGACGCTGGACGCCGAAGAAGGTGTAGATGGCGAGCAGGAGCAGGGCCGCCAGGATGGCGACGCGCACGAAGGCGCCGCCTGGCGCGCGTGCTTCCCCCGGAGCGAATGCGGGTTCGCCGGCCTTGCCTGCCTTGCGACTCTTGCCCGCCAAGTCCTTCGAATCCCCGCGCGAGTCACTTTCCCCGACAGGGAATCTTACGGAAGCGTTGCTGTCGCGTCACGGGCCAAACCGGCCTTTGCACAGGTTGTGAGTCAGTTGGCCGCAGCGACTGACGGGAGGGTCAGAGGAATTGCGCTGGCGTCAGCCCGGCGATGGCCTAAGTCAGGCGCCTGCACAGGACTCTCCGGCCGATGACCCAGACCTCGCTGTCGCCGCGCCACGCGCTTCTGGCCCTGGCCGTGATGGCGGTGTGGGGCAGCAACTTCGTGGTCATCCGGGTGGGGCTGGACCATCTGCCGCCGCTGCTGTTCGCAACCCTGCGGTTCTCGTTCGCCTTCCTGCCGGCGGCGCTTTTCCTGAAGAAGCCGGACGTGCCGTGGCGCAACCTGGCCGCCTATGGCGTGCTGATCGGCGCGGGCCAGTTCGGGCTGCTGTTCCTCGCCATGAAGGACAGCATTTCTCCGGGCCTCGCCTCGCTGGTGGTGCAGACCCAGGCCTTCTTCACAATCGGCCTGGCCATGCGGCTCACGGGGGAAAGAGTGCGCCGCTTCCAGTACGCGGCCCTGGCGCTGGCGGCGGCGGGCATCGGCGTCATCATCTGGCGGACGGACGGCTCGGCGACGCTGCTGGGCCTCGTCCTGGTTCTGGGCGCGGCGCTGAGCTGGGCCGGCGGCAACCTCGTCGCCCGGCGGACGCCTGAGGTGAACATGCTGGGCTTCGTGGTCTGGGCCAGCCTGTTCTCGATCCCGCCGCTGCTGATCCTGTCGCTGGTCTTCGAGGGCTGGCCGGCCATCGCCTCGGGGCTGGCGCGCGCCGATGCCGTGACCTGGGCCGCCGTCGCCTGGCAGGCCGTGGGCAACACGATGTTCGGCTATGCCGTCTGGGGCTGGCTGCTGGCGCGGTATCCGGCCGCGACGGTGGCGCCGATGTCGCTGCTGGTCCCCGTCTTCGGCATGGCCGCCTCGGCGCTGTTCCTGCAAGAGGCGCTTCCCGCCTGGAAGCTCGCCGCCGCCAGCCTGGTCCTGGCCGGCCTGGCGCTCAACACCTTCTGGCCGCGGATCAGTCGCGGCTTCCGCCGTATCCCACCAGCGGCCTAGCAGTCGGGGACACGTACTGAAGTACATGTCTCCAGGCCACGCTACGCCAGCGCCTTGCTGGCCAGCTCGAAGACGTTCTTGGACAGGCCTTCGACGGCGACGATCCGCTCCAGTTGCGCCTTCATCAGCGCGCCCAGCTCGGGCCGGTAGCGCCGCCAGGTTCCCAGCGGCTCGACCAGCCGGGCGGCCGTCATCGGGTTCACCGCGTCGGTGGCGATGATCTGGTCGGCCAGGAAGCGGTAGCCGTCTCCCGAGGGGTCGTGGAACCGCGCCGGGTTGAAGTTGGCGAAGGTCGAGACAAGCGCCCGCAGGCGGTTGGGGTTCTTTCCGTCGAAGTCGGGATGGGCGGTCAGGACCCGCACCTGGCCAAGCGCCTGTTCCGACGGGTCGCGGGCCTGGGCGGCGAACCACTTGTCGAGGACCAGAGGCTCGGCCTTCCACCTGGCGTGGAAATCGGCCAGCGCCTGGTCGCGCGCCTCGCCGCCCAGCTCGATCAGCGCGTTCAGGCCGCCGATGGCGTCGGTCATGTTGGTCGCCGTCGCGAAATGGCGGGCGGCCAGATCGCGGTTTCCCGAATGCGGATCGACGGCCAGCAGCTCGAGGGCCGCGTTGCGAAGCGCCCGGCGGCCCGCCGCCGCGGCGTCCGGCGAGAAGGCCGCGCCGTCCGAGAGGCCGTTATGCAGCCGGCGCAGGTCCTCGCCCAGATGCACCGCCAGCCGCGCGCGCAGCAGGTCGCGCGCCGCGTGGATCGCCGCCGGATCGGCCGGCGACATGGCCATGGACAGGTCCGGCTCGCTGGGCAGGGTCAGGATCAGCGCCTTGAAGGCCGGTTCCGCCGCCTGATCGGCCAGCGCGCGGCCGACGGCCTCGGCGTAGCGTTCCTCGGCCACCTCGTCCGGCGTCCCGGCGGCGCGCGCCAGGATCAGATCGCGGGCCAGGCCCTGGCCGGCTTCCCAGCGGTTGAAGAGGTCAGGGTCGGCGGCCAGCAGGACGTAGCGGTCCTTGGGCTCGCTGTCGGTGGTCAGGTTCACCGGCGCGGAGAAGCCGCGCAGCGGCGAAAGCACCGGCCGTTCCGGGGCGGGCAGGCGGATGGTCCGCTCGGCCTCTTCCAGGATGATCAGGCATTCCTCGCCCATCGGTCGCCCGTCGTCGTGCAGCAGACCGAGGCGAACCGGCAGCGGCAGCGGCTTCTTGTCCGGCTGGCCCGGGGTCGGGGCCGTGGTCTGGCGCAGGGTGACGGCCACCTCGCCCTTGCCGGCGTCCCAGTCGGTGGTCAGGTCGACCTTTGGCGTGCCGGCCTGCTCGTACCAGCCGAAGAAGGCGGTCATGTCGCGACCGGATACGTCGGCGAAGCACTGGATGAAGGCCTCGACCGTGGTCGCCTCGCCGTCGTGGCGGTCGAAGTACAGATCCATGCCGGCCCGGAACATCTCCGCGCCGAGCAGGGTCTTGAGCATGCGGATGACCTCGCTGCCCTTCTCGTAGATCGTGGCGGTGTAGAAGTTGTCGATCTTGATGTAGGCCGACGGGCGGACCGGGTGGGCCAGGGGGCCGGCGTCCTCGGAGAACTGCCGGGCGCGCAGGGCCTTCACGTCCTTGATCCGCTGCACCGCCTCGCCGCGCATGTCGGCGCTGAACGACTGGTCGCGGAAGACGGTCAGCCCTTCCTTCACGCACAGCTGGAACCAGTCGCGGCAGGTGATGCGGTCGCCGGTCCAGTTGTGGAAATACTCGTGGGCCACGACGCTCTCGATGCGCTCGTAGTCCAGGTCCGTCGCGGTCTGTTCGTCGGCCAGCAGCAGGGCGGCGTTGAAGATGTTGAGGCCCTTGTTCTCCATCGCCCCGAAATTGAAGTCCCGCACGGCGACGATCATGAACAGGTCGAGATCATATTCCCGGCCAAAGGCTTCCTCGTCCCACTTCATGGCCCGCTTGAGGCTGTCCATGGCGTATTCGGCCCGCTTGGCCATGCCGGTGTCGACATAGATGCGCAGGTCGATGGTGCGGCCCGACATGGTCACGAAGCTGTCGACGAGCTCGTCCAGCTCCCCGGCCACCAGCGCGAACAGGTAGCAGGGCTTGGGGAAGGGGTCGTTCCAGACGGCGTAGTGGCGGCCGCCGGGCAGTTCACCGGTCTCGACGCGGTTGCCATTGGCCAGCAGCCGGTCGAACGCCTTGTCGGCCTCCATCCGCACCGTGTAGCGGGCCAGGACGTCGGGGCGGTCGAGGAACCAGGTGATGCGTCGGAAGCCCTCGGCCTCGCACTGGGTGCAGAACCGGCCGCCGGAGATGTAGAGCCCCATCAGCGCGGTGTTGGCCGACGGGTTGATCTCGACCTCGGTCTCCAGCGTGAAGCTCGCCGGCAGGTCGCGCAGCGACAGGGTCTCGGCGGTTTCGTCGAAGGCGTGCGGTGCGCCGTCCACGGCGACCGAGAGGGTCTTGAGGCCATCCCCGTCGAGCACCAGCGGGTCGCTGTGCTCGCCGTTGCGCCGGACCGTCAGCTTCGCCTTCACCCGCGTCGCGGCGGGCTCGAGGGAGAAGTCGAGGAAGACCTCGTCGATCAGGAAGGCGGGCGGCCGGTAGTCGGCCAGGCGGACGGGCTGGGGCGTTTCGGTGCGCATGGCCCTTATCTAGGGCAAGGGGCTGTCCGCCGCGACGGCTGATCGCGGAAAATCGCTCCGCCGGCGGTCAAGCGGCTGCGACGTCCCCGGTCGTTCGCCGCATGCGCCAGAAGCGGATGGTTCGCAGCGCGGCGTCCCTGGGCAGGTTGTTGTAGAGGTCGCCGTAGGACTTGGCCCGGGTCATGGCGTCGTCGGCGCGGTCGAGGATCAGCACCGTGAAGGTCAGGAACAGGCTGCGGTCGAAGTCGGCGGCCTTGCAGACGATGGCCAGGGCGTCGAGTTCCTTGCGCTCCAGGATGCGCCGGGCGGTGTGGAAGTCGATGTCGGCCAGCTCGGCCATGGCGATCAGGAAACGCGTCGTCTCGCGGTTGCGGAGCATGGCGGCCAGAACGCGGGGACCCATGTCGCCGCGGGCGATCTGCGCCCGGACGGCGGCCTCCGCCTCGGCGTAGTCGGCCGGCAGGGCGCCGTCGCCGAGCGCCACCCGCTTGCGGCCGGCGGAGAGCGCCGCCTCCAGCTGGGCCGGATCGATGGCGGCGTTGGCGCTGGTGATCCGGTCGCGCAGCCGCGCCTCGACCACGAAGTACATCTCGTTGAGCAGGTCGATGGGCAGCTGCTCGCGGCCGACCACGGCCTCATGCAGGTCCGGATTGGCGGCGGCGCGGTCGACGGCCCGTTCGTGAGCCTTGCGCGACAGTTCCGCCCCGGTGTTGCGCAGCAGCAGACCCAGGGTGTTGTCATCGCCACGCTCGACGATGGCGTCGGACACCGCCGACGAGACGGTCGGCCGTTGCGAGATGGCGCGCAGGTGGTCCTGCCCCTTGGTGCGAGCCAGCTGTACGAGATCCTCGTCGCTCAGCGCCCGCGAGCGCTCCAGCACGGGGCGGGAGACCTCGATGTCGTCGGCGGCCAGGGCGCGCACCAGGCCCAGCGGCGGCGCATCGGCATCGGCCATCCGCCCGGCCAGCTCGGCCCGCACGGCGACTTCCATCTCCGCGGCCAGCTTGCCCATCACCGCGTCGAACAGGCCCATCTCGCCCGCGCCGTGCGGCTCGGCCGAGAAGAACAGGTCCGTCACGCCGCGCAGCAGTTCGCGGCGACGCTCGCTGGACGGCTCCTGGGCCAGCGCGATCAGGTCGTGAAGACGGCTTCCGGCGGCGCTCACCTTCCGGCCTCCACGGCAGCCCGGGCGCGTTCCCGGTCCCGTTCCCGCTCGCGGCGACGGGCGGCGTCGGACATCTCGCCGCGGCCATCGGCGTCGGCGACCTCTTCAGAGCCCACGCCGCCCGCGGGCGAGAGATCCGCCTCGGCGGCGTCGGCGGGCGCGGTCTCGTAGCGGGTCGCCCAGTACGAGGTTGGCGGCGGGATGTCGATCGGATCGGGCACGCCGCCGAACTCGCGAAGCACCGAATAGGCCCTCGAGCGCCCGGCGTCGGACGCGGCGCGGACCGGGGTCGACGGGGAGGGCGCGGGCGTGGGCTCGGCCTGCGAACGGGCGGGCGGCGCGTAGCGCGGCGCGGAAGGGGCGGACGCTGCGACCGCAGGGGTCGCGGCGGGGCGGTCGTAGAGGCTGGTCGGCAGGGCCCGTTGCGGCGCGGACGGTTGCGGTGCGGGCGCGTAGGCGGCGGCGACCGGGGCCGGAGCGGACATCGATGGATAGGCCGTGGCGCGCGGGCCCGGCGCGGCGGCGGCCGGCGCGGCCCAGGTGGCGACCGGCTGGGGCATGGCGGGCGGGGGCGCCGCGGGCGCGACCTGCGGCGCCTGTCCCGGCGTCTTGCCGCTCCAGACCAGCATCTGTCCGGCGTAGGGTGCGGCGCTGGCGGGCAGGGCGCCGGGCTGGCCGGCGACCGCCGCCGACCGGGCGCGCGGCGGGCCGTAGCGATCCTCGGCGGCCTGGGCGCCGGCGGCGCTGACCGTCACGATCGTGATGGCGAGAACAAGACGCATGCAGGAGTCCGCCGCAGAGGTACGGCTCCGTGCTTAACGCGCGCCGCTTAATCCGTGCCTAACGGCCGCGCCACCAGGCCAGCGCTCGCCGCTCGGCCATCTGCAGCAGGGCGTGCAACAGCGCGGCCATCACCGCCAGTACGAACAACGCCGCGAACATCCGGGCCGTCTGCAGGCGATTGCCGGCCTCGAGGATCCGCCAGGCGAGGCCCTGGGCCCCGCCCGACCCGGCGACGAACTCGCCGATCACCGCCCCGATCACAGCCAGTCCGGCCGCGACCTTGTGCCCTTCCAGCAGGAAGGGAATCGCCGACGGCAGGCGCAGCCGCGTCAGCTTCTGCAGGCGGCCCGCGCCATAGAGATCGAACAGCCGCTCCAGATCGGGATCGGAGGCCTTGAGGCCGGTGACCGCGCCCGAGAAGATCGGGAAGAAGG
>CAYTZY010000003.1:11213-35693 GCA_964442795.1 uncultured Caulobacter sp. | reverse complement strand
CGTCGAGCGTCGACCGGCCGGCCGCCTCGGACACGTTGATCAGCCCGGCCTCGCCGAACCGCTGCGTGACGTGGTCATATCGGCGGGCGTGCTCGCCGAAACCATGTGCCAGCACCACCACCGCCCGCTCGGGATGGTCCAACCCCGCCCAGATGATGACCAGCGGCGCGACCGCGATCACCGGGGTGACTTGCAGGGTGACGGCGACCGGCTGGATCGCCCGCTCGATCACCGGGCTCAGCGCCGTCAGCAGCGCCAGGCTCGAGGCCAGCAGGCTGGCCACGACCAGCGCCGTCAGCGCCGTAAACAGCGTGTTCCAGGCCGAGGACATCAGCAGCGGCCACCCCTCGGCCAGGCTGGCGCCGATCGCCGACGGCGGCGGCAGAAGGTAGGCCGGCACGCCGGTCAGGCGGCAGACCGCCTCCCAGATCGCCAGCAGCAGGGCGATGAAGACCACTGGAATGGCGATGGCCGTGAGCGTCCTCATGCCGCCCGCTCCATGCCCTTGGCCAGCAAGGCCGAAACCGTCTCGGCGGCGGCGCGGAAGGTCTCGGTGACTCGGAAGGCGGCGGGGCGGGGCAGGGGCGCGGCGATGGCGACCTCGCCGGCGATGACGCCGGGTCCGGACGTCATGACCACCACGCGCGAGGCCATGTAGACGGCCTCCTCGACATTGTGGGTCACGAAGAGGATGGCGGGCTTCAGATCGGCCCACAGCGCCAGCACGTCGTCGGCCAGGGTGCGGCGGGTGATCTCGTCCAGGGCGGCGAACGGCTCGTCCAGCAGCAGCAACCGGGGCCGGGTGACCAGCGCGCGGGCCAGCGACACCCGCATGGCCATGCCGCCCGACAGCTGGGCCGGACGGGCGCTGTCGACGCCGGTCAGGCCAACGCGGGCCAGCGCCTCCGACGCGCGGGCGCGGGCGGTGCGGCGGTCGACGCCCGACAGTTCCAGCGGCAGGGCGACATTGGCCGCCGCGCTCATCCAGGGCGCCAGGGTGGCGGCCTGGAAGACCAGCGAGGTCTCGCCCCGCCCCGCCTCGCGCTGGACCACGCCTCGGGTCGGCTGTTCAAGCCCGGCCAGAAGCCGCATGGCCGTCGACTTGCCGCAGCCCGATGGTCCGACCAGGGCGATGATCTCACCTTCGCCGATGGCCAGGTCCACGGGGCCCAGCACGCGGCCGCGTCCATGATAGTCGACCTCGACGTTCCGCAGGGAGGCGGTCATGGGGTGAAGTCCTGCTGTCCATCAACCCCGTCATGGCCCGACTTGTTCGGGCCACCCATGCGTGGTGAACCGGCCGGGGAGCGCAGGGTCGATCGTTCGCGCATCGCCTTGCGCACCGAGGTCATGGGTGGCCCGAACAAGTCGGGCCATGACGAGGCTGGGAACGAGCACGCATGCGCTTCCGCTACGCCTTCGTCACGAACTGCAGCGTGTAGCCGGCGCGGTAGTCCATGTCCTTCGGATAGACGCCCTGTTCCGAGGCGACGCGGAAGAACTCCGCCCAGCGGGCGTCGGTCATCACGCCGACGCCGCCCGTCTTTGCTTCCCCGGACTCGATGATGCCGTAGTCGCGCATCTGCTTGCGGGCATTGGCCAGCAGCGCCGGCGTCATCTCCGGATTGTCCTTCAGGATCAGCGCGTCGGCCTTGGCCGGATCGCCGTGCAGGTAGGTCTGCCAGCCGATGGCGCTGGCCTCGATGAAGGCCTTCACCGCCTCAGGCTTTGCAGCGATCAGCGTGTCGGGCGCCAGGACCATGGTCGCGTAGCCGGGGTAGCCCTCGTCGGCGAGCAGGAAGGTCGCCGGCTTGAACCCCGCCTCCTGCTCGATGGTGTAGGGCTCGCTCGACAGATAGCCCTGAACGATGGCCCGCTTGTCGGCCAGGAACGGCGCCAGGCTGTAGTTGTACTTGCGCACCTGGGCGTCGGTGAAGCCGTACTTGCTCTTGAGCCACACCCAGAAGGCGGTGACCGAGGCGTCGGCCAGCAGGATCGGCCGGCCCTTCATGTCGGCGATGGAGTTCACACCGGTGTTCGGGTGGGCGATCAGGACCTGCGGGTCCTTCTGGAAGAAGGCGGCGACGGCCTTCACCGGCGCCTTCTCCTTGGCCATGTTCAGCGGGATGAAGCTGTTGGAGCCCATGCCCATCTCGACGCCGCCGGCCGTCAGCAGCTGGGGCACGTTCACCCCCGGGCCGCCCTGGATGATCTCGACCTTCAGGCCGCGCTTCTCGTACTCGCCGGTGGCGAGCGCCTGATAGAAGCCGCCGTGCTCGCCCTGGGCGCGCCAGTCCGTGGCGAAGCGGATCGTGGTCAGGGCGTCGACGGCCGCGACCGTCTTGTCGCCGCTCTTCGGCGAACAGGCGACGGCCAGGCTGGAGGCCGCACCGGCCAGCATCAGACGACGTGAAAGCATGGAAGTCTCCCCGAAGTTGAAAGGGAAGGTAGGCGCCGGAACGCTGTTCGTCGAGGGTGAGGTGCTCTCAATGCCCCCGTCATCGTCGGACTTGTTCCGACGACCCATGAACATTGAAGTCCGTTGGACGCCCGGGTTCAGCGCCGCGCTACGTCCTGACAGTCAGCAGGCACGGGTCGTCGGAACAAGTCCGACGATGAGGGAGCTGGAGGAGCGGGGAGGAGACGGCGTTCCCCCAAAGAGCAAAGGGACGGTGCGTCCGGTTGCCCGGCTGCATCGCCCCTTCACCCAAGCCTCTTGCGAGACTTGCGGTCTGGAGGTCGTGGATCCGCCGGGCTCCCTGGCTTGCGCCGTGGTCCTTGCTGATCCGCTCCCGGTCCGGTCTTCGAAGGTCTCCCTCCGATCCTGGGGTCCTGGAGCGTCCCGCTCGCCTGGCCTTCCGGTTTCCCGTCTCGCCCGCGCCGCGTTTCCTCTCGACGGGTTGACTGTGCGCTCAGGCCCGGTATGAAGCAACCGCCCCGAACATCGCCCATGTGAATGCTTGCCCGGCCTGCGGTTGACGGCCTGTGGACAAGGTGTGGACGGGTGTGAAAACTTCCTGACAAAGCAGACGCTTGAGTTTTCCACAGCAAAGTGGCGGCTTGGCGATGCGTGCGGCGATGAGGACTCCGGGGACGGATACTCTGGAGACAAGGCGGGACATTTCGCCCCTTTTTGCCCCTGGCCGCGGCGTTCCGGCGACAAACCATCCACCGCTCCCGGCGGGGCACCATACTGTCAGCATGGCCAGGCAGCCTCGTCTCGACCGCACCGCCGCTGGCGGGATTTCACTGGATCTCCCGGATCTCGCGCCGGATCTCGCCGGTCCGGCGACCGTGGTTGTCCGAGCCGCCGCGCCCCGCCGGGCCGATCTGTCCCCCCATCCCGCGGCGGGGCTTCATCGAAACGAGACAGTGGGGACAAGTCCGCCGCCCGCCGCTATGAACGGCGCACATCAAGACCAAAGCGCAGGAAGCCACCCATGTCCCTGATCCTCACCGAAAAGCGCGGCCATATCGCCATCCTGACCCTCAACCGGCCGGATGCGATGAACGCCCTGGGCGCGCCCGGCGACGGCGACCAGGTGGCGGCGGCCTGCGCGGCGATCAACGCCGATCGCGACATCCGCGCCGTGGTGCTGACCGGCGCCGGCCGGGCGTTCTCCGCCGGCGGCGACGTCAAGGCGATGAAGGCCCGCGAAGGCGCCTTCGCCGGCAACGGCGTGGAGCTGCGCGACGGCTACCGCAACAACATCCACCGGGTGGTGCGCTCGATCTACGGCCTGGAGGTCCCCTCGATCGCCGCCGTCAACGGCCCGGCGATCGGCCTCGGCTGCGACGTGGCCTGCATGACCGACATCCGCATCGCCGCGGAGGGCGCGCGGTTCGGCGTCACCTTCCTCAAGCTGGGCCTCATTCCCGGCGACGGCGGCGCCTGGCTGCTGCCGCGCACCATCGGCATGAGCCGCGCCAGCGAGCTGCTGTTCACCGGCGACGTGGTCGACGCCGCCACCGCCGAGAAGTGGGGTCTGGTCAGCAAGGTGGTTCCCGCCGAGAGCCTGCTCGATGAAGCCGTCGCCCTGGCCGAGCGCATCGCCCAGCAGCCGCCGCACGCCCTTCGGCTGGCCAAGAGCCTGCTCAAGCATGGCCAGACCACCAGCTACGACACCCTGATGGAAATGAGCGCCGCGGCCCAGGCGATCAGCCACCTGACCGACGACCATATGGAAGGCGTCGAGGCGCTGCTCGAGAAGCGCCCGGCCGTATTCAAGGGAACCTGATCATGCGCGCCGTTCTGCCGATCCTGCTCGCCCTGGGCCTTGTCGCCTGCTCGCCGCCGGCAGCGGACCCGACGCCGAAGTCGAAGCCCGAGCTGGCGCCTATACCGGATGCTCCGCAGAAGGCGGCCGGCGAATGGGCGTTCGGCACGGGAAAAACCAGCGTCGAGATCGTCCATCTGATCGGCGGCGATCCGTCCACGCCGGACCTGCGCATGGTCTGCGCCGCCGGCGAGGGCTTCCTGATCCTGCTGCCGACCCTCAAGCAGGTCGACAGCGAGGAGCGGCTCACGCTGGGGGCCGGCGACATCGCCCACGGCTTCGTGGCCACGGCCGCCGCCCAGGGCGTGCAGGCGACGGGCCCTATCGACGAGGAGCTGCTGTCGGTGTTCGAAAGCGCCGAGCCCATCGGCGTCAACCACGGCTATCAGAACGCCGGCCCGTTCAATCCGCCGGCGGCCCTGCGCCGCGCCTTTGCCGAGTCCTGCCGCAAGCTGCGCGCGCGCGGCTCGGTCTGATGGGCAGACAGGCCTTCGACAGTCTTGTCGCCGCGACTGAAGGAGCGCGCAGGATATCTGGGTCGCCTTCCGTGGCGAAAGGCGGCTAGACCCCGCCCATGGCCCTTCGTGACTTCGGCATCCTCCTGTTCGTCTGCCTGGTCTGGGCGTCCAACAACATCGTCAGCAAGATCGTGGTCGCCGAGTGGGATGTGCCGCCGCTGTTCTATGCGACGGTGCGGTTCGCCCTGGTGGCGCTCTGCACCCTGCCGTGGCTGCTGCCCGCGCCGAGGCCGACCTGGCGGATCATCACCGTGGCCATGCTGATGGGGGCGGGCAACTTCGCGTTGCTGTTTATCGGCTTCAAGACCGCCAGCCCCTCGGCCGCCTCGATCGTCATCCAGCTGGGCGTGCCGATCACCACGGTGCTGTCGATGTTCATGCTGGGCGAGAAGGTGCGCTGGCGGCGCGGTCTGGGCATGGCGCTGACATTGGCGGGCGCCATCGTCGTCATGTGGCATCCGACCGGCATGAGCATGTCCTTCGGCCTGTGGCTGGTCGCCGCCGCCGCCTTCGCCGGGTCGCTGGGCGCGGTGATGATGAAGCAGATGGAAGGCATCAAGCCGCTGCAGTTCCAGGCCTGGGTGGGGTTCTCATCCTTCTGGCCGCTGGCGGTGCTGAGCGCGTTCACCGAACAGAATCAGTGGCCTCTGGCCCTCGACGCCGGCTGGGGCTTCCTGGCGGCCGTAGTGTTCTCGGCCGTCGTGGTCTCGGTGCTGGGCCACACCTTCTACTACGGCCTGATCCAGAAGTATGAGGCGACGCTGATCTCGCCGCTGACCCTGATGACGCCGCTGTTCACCATCATCATGGGCGTGCTGATCACCAACGACCACTTCGACGGCCGGATGGCCATCGGCGCCGGCCTTGCGCTACTGGGAGTGCTGATCATCGCCCTGAGGCCCAATCGCGTCATGCCCCTGCTCATGGCCATCCGGAACCGCTCGCAATGACGCTTGGCATCATCGAGGCCCCGTCGCCCAACTTCGACGCCCGGACCAAGGTCCCGGACATGCTGGTGCTCCACTACACCGGCATGGAGACCGGCGAGGCGGCGCTGGCCCGCCTGTGCGACCCGGAGGCCAAGGTCTCGTCCCACTACCTGGTCGAGGAAGATGGCCGCATCTTCCGGCTCGTGCCGGAGGAGCGCCGCGCCTGGCACGCCGGCGTCTCGTTCTGGAAGGGCGAGGAGGGGGTCAACCACGCCTCGATCGGCATCGAGATCGTCAATCCGGGCCACGATTTCGGCTACCGGCCCTTTCCGGAAGCCCAGATCGACGCCGTGATCGCACTGGTCGCAGACATCCGCAGCCGCTGGCAGATCGACGACAGCCGTATCCTCGGCCACTCCGACGTCGCGCCGGCCCGCAAGATCGATCCGGGCGAGCTGTTCCCGTGGAAGCGGCTGGCCCAGGCCGGCCACGGGATCTGGGCTGAGGCCGATCCCGCCCCGGGCGATCCGCTGGTCGAGGGCGCCGAGGGCGTCGGGGTCTTTGCGCTGCAGGCCGGGCTGACGCGCCTCGGCTACGACTGCGCGCCGTCGGGCCGGTTCGACCAGGCCACCCGCGAGATCGTCAGCGCCTTCCAGCGCCACTGGGTCCAGAGCCGCTGGGACGGCGTGGCCGACGGCCTGACGCGGGCGACACTTATGGCGGTGCTGCGGGCGGCGGGGTAGGCGCACGAGTCGAACCACGCATTGACCTTCCACCCTCCAACGATCATGTGTCCCCCCGGATCAGACGGCCGGGCGATCGCGGTTCCTTCGGGGGTCGAGGAAAGTCCGGGCTCCACGGCGACAAGGCGGCGGGTAACGCCCGCCCGGGGTGACCCGAGGGATAGCGCCACAGAAAGCAAACCGCCTCCCGTTCGCGGGCGGTAAGGGTGAAAGGGTGGGGTAAGAGCTCACCGCGGACCTGGTGACAGGGACGGCATGGCAAGCCCCGCCTGGAGCAAGACCGAATAGGGATTCCGCGCTCTCGCAAGAGGGCAGGGCCGTCGCCGGCCCGAGGCGTCCGGGTTGGTCGCGAGAACCGGTCAGCAATGGCCGGTCCAGAGGAATGATCGTCGCGTGCCTTCGGGCGCGTCACAGAACCCGGCTTACAGGCCGTCTGATCCATCTTCCTCCGACATGCGCCAGGTTATCCCCGTAATACTTAACACGTTCCATGTATGTTCTGCGGAGTGTTTACACGCGTTAATCAAATCGGCCTGCGACATTGTTGTATTCGCGATGAAATGGCTCCGGGTGTCATTGCGTCCCGTTTCATCCCATGTTAACCCAGTTCTTGTCGCCGAAGGGGTCGGCGAACTAGGGGCAGGGGACTGGGGCTAGTGTTCCTCTCGACCTTCGAGAAGCAGCTCGACAGCAAGCGGCGCATCGTTGTGCCGCATGAGTTTCGCGCCGCCGTCGGTCAGCCCTTCGAGGGCGTCTTCTGCTTTCCGTCCATTGAAGCCGACTGCCTCGAGGGTGGCGGCAAAGCCTTGTTCGATCGTTACGTCGGCCTGATCGAGGAGCTGCCGTTCGGCGACCCGCTGCGCTCGGCGCTGGAGACCAGCGTCTACGGCGGGATGGCGAAGCTCTCCTTCGACGAGGCCGGTCGCATCACCCTGCCGCCGTCGCTCTGCGACATGTTCGGCATCGCCGCCGGCGACTGGATCGCCGTGGTCGGCATGGGCGATCGTTTCCAGGTCTGGCCGCGCGAAGCCTTCCAGGCCCACCGCGCCGCGGCGCGCGAGGCGGCGAAGTCCGGCCTGGTCGATCTGCGCATGACCCAGCGGGCCCGTCCGTCGGGAGTCGCCGGATGACCGGGGCGCCGCACGTCTCCGTCCTGCTCGGCGAAGTCGTCCAGGCCCTGGCGCCCGGGCCCGGCGAAACCATCGTCGATGGCACCTTCGGCGCGGGCGGCTACAGCCGGGCCTTTCTGGACGCCGGCGCCACGGTCGTGGCCTTTGACCGCGACCCCACCGCCCGCCGCTTCGCCGCGCCGCTGGAGGCGACCGGCCGCTTTCGCCTGATCGAGGCGCGCTTCTCTGAGATGGGCGACCATTTCGCGCCGGGCAGCGTCGACGGCGTCGCCCTCGACATCGGCGTGTCGTCGATGCAGATCGACGAGGCCGAGCGTGGCTTCTCCTTCATGCGCGACGGTCCGCTGGACATGCGCATGGGCGGGGATGTCCCCAGCGCCGCCGACATCGTCAACACCGCCGAGCAGGCCGAGCTGGCGCGCATCTTCTACGTCTACGGCGAGGAGCGGGAGAGCCGCAGGGTCGCATCCTTCCTGGTCCGGCGCCGCGCCGAGCGGCCATTCGAGCGCACCCTGGACCTGGCCGAAGTCGTCGAGCGGGCCCTGGGTGGTCGCCGCGGGGCAAAGGTCCATCCGGCGACCAAGGTGTTCCAGGCTCTCCGCATCGCCGTGAACGAGGAGCTCTCCGAGCTCGAGCAAGGACTTGCCGCCGCCGAGCGAATCCTGAAGAGCGGCGGGCGTCTGGCCGTCGTCACCTTCCACTCCCTCGAAGACCGTATCGTGAAAGCCTTCTTCGCCGAGCGGGCCGGCCGCCTGCCCGGCGGATCGCGCCATGCGCCGCCGGTCGCCGGCGGCCCTCCCGCGACGTTCGAGATGACCTTCAAGGGTCATCGCGACCCTTCCGACGCCGAGGTCGCCGCCAACCCGCGCGCCCGGTCGGCCAAGCTGCGGGCCGGGGTCCGGACCGACGCCCCCGCCTGGAGGACCGCGGCATGATCTCGGTCATCTTCACCCACCGCACCCGCGGCTTTCGCACGATCAACGTGCTGCTGACCTCGATGCTGGTGGTCCTCGCCGTCGGCGTGAACCTGGCCAAGACCTTCGCCGGCAAGGAGCGCACGGAGATCGTCCTGGTGGAGCGCGCGATCCGCGCCGAGGCCCGGCAGATCCGGGTGCTGCAGGCGGAGGTCGCCCACCTCGAGCAACCCGAGCGCCTGGAGCGGCTGTCGCGCGCCTACCTCGCCATGGCGCCGGTGACCATCAGGCAGGAGACGACGGTCGACGACCTCTACGCCGCCTCGCTGCGCCGACCGGCCGCCCAGCCGCCGCTCGCGCCGATCCAGGCCAGCACCGAGCCGGTCGCCCCTCCCGTCGAGGCCGAGGCGCCTTCGGGGGAGACGCCATGAGTCTCCCCGACCTGACGCCGCATCGCTATCCGCTGGTCTGGCGCTGGATCATCGAGCGCGTCTGGCGCGTCGAGCATGCCTTCGAGCGGGCCCATGCCGATGGGCGGGCGGAGAATGACACCCGCATCCGCATCCTCGTCGTCGCGGCCATCTTCTCCCTGGGCTTTCTGGTCATGGCCGGCGGCGCGGTCTGGTCGGCGACCCTCTCGGACGCGGGCAAGGGCGGCCGCTCCTACGCCGGAGCGCCGGAGCGCGCCGATCTGGTCGACCGCGAAGGACGCCTGCTGGCCGCCAACCTGCCCCACTACACCCTGTCGGTCGACACCCGCGAGGTCTGGTCCCGGCGCGAGGTTCGCGCCGCGCTGCTCAAGGCGCTGCCGCGGCTGAAGCCCGCGCAAATCGACCGGGCCCTGGCGGCGGAGAAGCGCGGCGTTGTGATGCGCGGCCTGACGCCGGGCGAAAAGGCGCGGATCCATGATCTCGGTCTGGCCGGGGTGGTGTTCGACCCCGAACAGCGTCGGGTCTACCCGCTGGGTTCGCTGGCCTCACACCTGATCGGCTACGACGAAAAGGGCGGCGCGCCCGTGGCCGGGGCCGAGAAGGCCCTGCGTGAGGAGATCCTCAAGGCCGGCGCCGAGGGGAGGCCGGTGGCCCTGTCCATCGATGTGCGCGTCCAGGCGGCGCTGGAAGAGGAGCTGGCCCTGGCCGCCGCCCAGTACCAGCCCAAGGGCGCGGTCGGCCTGATCACCAACGTCCAGACCGGCGAAATTCTCGGCATGGCCAGCTGGCCGGACTTCGACCCCAACCATCCGGGCCGGGCCAATCCCGAACAGCTTCGCAACCGCGCCGCCGCCTCGGTTTTCGAGATGGGCTCGACCTTCAAGGCCTTCACCGTGGCTATCGGCCTGGACACCCAGGTGGCGACGCCGGATTCTACGTTCGATGCGCGCACGCCGCTGAAGATGGGCTACCGCACGATCCACGATTTCCACGGGACCAACCGCATCCTCACCCTGCGCGAGGTGTTCAATCACTCGTCCAACATCGGCACGGCGAAGCTGGCCCTGGCGGTCGGGGCCGATCGCATGGCGCGGTATTTCGCGGCGCTCGGTCTGACGAAGCGGGCCCAGGTGGAGCTTCTGGAATCCACCCGTCCCCTGACCCCGAAGAAGTGGGACGAGGACGACATGGCCAGCGTCTCGTTCGGCCACGGCATCAACGTCACGCCCCTGGCGCTGGCCCAGGCGATGGGCGCTATCCTCAACGGCGGCCGGTTCATCCCGCTGACCATCCGCAAGATGGAAGCCGGCAAGCGCCCCGATGGCCCGCGCGTGATGTCGGAAACCACGACGCTGTCGATGCTGCAGATCATGCGCGGCAACGTCGTCGAGGGCACCGGCCGCAAGGCTGACGCGCCGGGCCTGATGGTCGGCGGCAAGACCGGCACCGGCGAGAAGTACGACCCCGAAATCCGAGGTTACAGCAGCTACAAGCAGGTCGGCTCCTTCGCCGCCGTCTTCCCCACTGACGGCCCCGCCGACGCCGAGCGCTACTTCGTCCTGATCCTGATGGACGAGCCGCAGGGCGGCGTCCGGACCGGCGGCTGGGTGGCGGCGCCGGCCGTGGGCAAGATCGTCGACCGCGTCGCGCCCTTCCTGGGCGTCAAGCGCCGTCCGACCGAGCCGACCCTGCCCACCGGCCCGACCTATGTGGCCACGGCCCGTGTCGCCCCGCCGGCGGGAGGCCAGTGATGCGCCTGTCGTCGTTGGTCGATGCCGCCCTGAAGCAGGATCCCGAGATCACCGGCGTCACCGCTGACAGTCGCAAGGTCCGGCCCGGTTACCTGTTCGCGGCCTTGCCTGGCTCGACGGTCGACGGACGCCAGTTCATTCCCGGGGCCATCGACGCCGGGGCCGCCGCCGTCCTGGCGCCGGACGACGTGACCGGGGTGGCCGTTCCCGTGGCTCACGCCGCTGACCTGCGTCGCGCCTACGCTCTGGCGGCGGCCGCCTTCTGGGGCGCGCAGCCAGCGACCTGCGTGGCGGTGACCGGCACCAACGGCAAGACCTCGGTGGCCACCTTCTGCCGCCAGATCTTCGCCCGGTTGGGCCGCACGGCCGCCAGCATGGGCACGCTGGGCGTCACGGTCTCCGCGCCGGGCCAGCCTGACCGCCAGATCACGCCGCCGGGACTGACCACGCCCGACGCCGCCGACGTCGCCGAGTTGCTGGCGCGCCTGGCGTCCGAGGGCGTCACCCACCTGGCGCTGGAAGCCTCCTCGCACGGCGTCGACCAGCGGCGCCTCGACGGCGTGAAGCTGACGGCGGCCGGGTTCCTGAACCTGACCCAGGACCACCTCGACTATCACGGCACCATGGGCGTCTACCGGGCCGCCAAGCTGCGCCTCTTCGACACCCTGCTGCCGCGCGGCGCGACCGCGGTGCTGAACGCCGATAGCGACCAGTATTCGGTCTTTGCCGACGCCGCCGTGGCGGCGGGTCAGACGGTGCTGTCGACCGGGTCGGCCGGCGAGGGCGTCCGGGTGGTTGACCGCACCCTGGCGGCCGACGGCCAACGCCTCACACTGGCCCATGCAGGCTCGACGGCGACGGTTCATCTGCCCCTGGCCGGCGCCTTCCAGGCCGACAACGCGCTGGTCGCTGCCGGCCTTTGCATCGCCGCCGGCGAGGCGCCCGCAGCGGTGTTCGCCGCCCTGGAGCACCTGAAGGGCGCTCCAGGCCGCCTGCAGCGCGTCGGCGCCCGGGCCGCCGGGGGCGAGGCCTATGTCGACTACGCCCACACGCCCGATGGCCTGGAAACGGTGTTGAAGGCGCTTCGTCCGCATACGGAAGGCCGGCTGCTGGTCGTGTTCGGGGCCGGCGGCGACCGGGACCGCGGCAAGCGGCCGTTGATGGGCGAGATCGCCGCCCGACTGGCCGACGTGGCGATCATCACCGACGACAACCCACGCTCCGAGGATCCTGCCGCGATCCGCGCCGAGGTCCAGGCCGGGGCTCCGGGCGCGCTGAACATCGGCGGCCGCCGCGAGGCGATCCGCGCCGGCGTGGCCATGCTGACGGCGGGCGATGTGCTGGTCGTGGCCGGCAAGGGTCATGAGCAGGGCCAGACCATCGCCGGCGTCACCCACCCCTTCGACGACGTCGTCGAGACGGCCGCCGCGCTTGGGCTGGAGGCCGCCCATGTCTGACGTGCTCTGGACATCGGATGAGCTGGCCGCCGCCACTGGCGGATCGATTGTCGGCGGTCCGTTCACGGTCAGCGGCGTCTCGATCGACAGCCGTTCGGTCGAGCCGGGCGATCTGTTTGTGGCCCTCGCCGGGATCCGTGACGGCCATGAGTTCGCCGCCGGCGCCCTGTCGTCGGGCGCAGCCGCGATCCTGGCCAGCCAGCCGGTCGATGGCCCCCACCTCCGGGTCGACGACACATTCGTCGCCTTGGAGAAGCTCGGCGTCGCCGCCCGCGAGCGCAACCACGGCCGGCGGGCCGCCATCACCGGCTCGGTCGGCAAGACCAGCGTCACCCAGGCCGTCGCCGCCTGTCTGGCGCCGGCCGGGCGCTGGCACTCGTCGGTGAAGTCCTACAACAACCACATCGGCGTCCCGCTGACCCTGGCGCGGATGCCGCGCGACACCGAGCGGGCCGTCTTCGAGATCGGCATGAACCACGCCGACGAGATCACGCCTCTGTCGCGGTTCGTGGCCCCGCATGTGGTGGCGATCACCACGGTCGGTCCGGTCCACATCGAGAACTTCCCGGACGGCGAGGCCGGCGTGGCCAGGGCGAAGGCCGAGATCTTCGCCGGGCTGGAACCGGGCGGCGTGGCCGTGCTCAACGCCGACAACGCCTGGTTCGACCTGCTGAAGGCCGAGGCGCTGAAGGTCGGCGCGACCGTGCGGTCGTTCGGCTCGGGCGACGGCGTCGACGCCCGTCTCGTCGACTTCGTTGCTGGCGAGGAGCGCGCGACGGTTCATGCCGTGATCGACGGCGAGGCGCTGGCTTTCCCGCTTCTGCAGACCGGCCTCCACTGGGGCCTCAACAGCCTTTGCGTGCTGCTGACGGTCGAGGCCATGGAAGTTTCGCGCGAGACGGCGCTGGCCGGGCTGGCCGGGTTCGCGCCGCTGGCCGGCCGGGGGGCCGAGAAGACCATCGCCATTGACGGCGGCGGCTTCACCCTGATCGACGAGAGCTACAACGCCAATCCGATCTCGATGAACGCCGCCTTCCGCACCCTGGGCGCGCGCCCGGCTCCGGGGCGGCGGATCGTCGCGCTGACCGACATGCTGGAACTGGGCGGCCAGGCGGCCGACTTCCATGCGGGACTGGCCGCGCCGATCAAGGACGCCGGGATCGACCTGGTGTTCTGCGCCGGACCGCTGATGAAATCGCTCTGGGACGCCCTTCCTGCGACTCGTCGGGGCGGCTACGCGGAGTCGGCGGCCGAGCTTGCGCCGCAGATCGCCCTGGCCGTGCGGCCGGGCGATCTGGTGATGGTCAAGGGATCGAACGGAAGCCGGGCCAGCGTTATCGCGGCCGCCCTGGCGTCAGTCGGCCATGGGGGGGACAAGGCCTGATGCTGTATTGGCTGTCGGAAATGCGGGACGCGCTGCCCGTCCTCAACGTTCTGAAATATCTCACATTCCGTACGCTGATGGCGACGGCGACCGGCTATATCATCGCCGTGGCGATGGGCTCGCGCTTCATCGCCTGGATGCGCGCCAGACAGGGCAAGGGCCAGCCGATCCGCAAGGAAGGCATCGAGCGCCACGTCCTCGAGAAGGCCGGCACGCCGACCATGGGCGGGCTGATGATTCTGGCCGGCATGGTCGGGGGCACGCTGCTGTGGGCCGACCTGACCAACGTCTACGTCTGGGTCGTGCTGATGGTCACCCTGGCCTTCGGCGTGCTGGGCTTCATGGACGACTACGACAAGGTCACCAAACAGACGACGGCGGGCGTCTCCGGCCGCGTGAAGCTGGGCATCCAGGCGCTGGTGGCGGTCGCGGCCGTGACCATCCTGGTGATGTTCGGGGAAGTCTCTCCCGACACGCCGCAACTGAGCACCTCGGTGGCTTTCCCGGTCTTCAAGCGCCTGCTGCTGGACCTGGGCTGGTTCTATGTCGCGTTCGGAGCCTTCGTGATCATCGGCGCGTCCAACGCGGTGAACCTGACCGACGGCCTTGACGGCCTGGCCATCGTGCCGGTGATGATCGCCGCGGCCACCTTCGGGCTGATCGCCTACCTGGTCGGCAACTACAACTTCGCCCAGTACCTGCAGGTCCACTTCGTGGCGGGCACGGGTGAAATCTCGGTCTTCTGCGGCGCCATCATCGGCGCGGGGCTGGGTTTCCTCTGGTACAACGCGCCGCCGGCCAAGATCTTCATGGGCGACACCGGCTCGCTGGCCCTGGGCGGGGCGCTCGGCGCCGTGGCCGTGGCCACCAAGCACGAGATCGTCCTGGCCATCGTCGGCGGCCTGTTCGTGGCCGAGGCGCTGTCGGTGATGATCCAGGTCTTCTACTTCAAGCGCACCGGCAAGCGCATCTTCCTGATGGCCCCGATCCACCACCACTTCGAGAAGCTGGGCTGGGCGGAATCGACCGTCGTCATCCGCTTCTGGATCGTCTCGTTGATCCTGGCCGCCATCGGCCTCGCAACCCTCAAGCTGAGATAGGGAGGTCGTCCCGGTCATGATCCCCGTTCGCGGCTTCGAGGGACGCAAGGTCGCCGTTCTCGGTCTGGGCAGGACCGGGCTGACGGCGGCGCGCGCCCTCGTGGCCGGCGGGGCGGAGGTCGCCCTGTGGGATGAGAATCCGGCCAGCCGCGAGGCCGCCGCCGCCGAGGGCTTCGCGGTGGAGGACCTGAAGGCGGCGGACTGGTCCGACATCGCCGCGCTGATGCTCTCGCCCGGCATCCCGCTGACCCATCCCAAGCCGCACTGGTCGGTCGAGAAGGCCGCCGCGGCCGGTGTGGAAGTTCTGGGCGACATTGAGCTCTTCGCGCGCACGGTCAACGCCGCCCCGCCGCACAAGCGGCCGCGGATCGCAGCCATCACCGGCACCAACGGCAAGTCGACGACCACGGCGTTGCTGGGCCACCTGTGCCAAGCCGCCGGCCGGGATACCCGGATCGGCGGTAACATCGGGATCGGCGTGCTCGGTCTGGAGGACATGCACGGCGGCGCCGTCTATGTGCTGGAGACGTCGTCCTACCAGCTGGACCTGACCAGCAGCCTCAAGGCCGACGCGGCGCTGCTGCTCAACATCTCGCCCGATCACCTGGACCGGCACGGCGGCATGGAAGGCTACGTCGCCGCCAAGCGCCGGGTGCTGCTCAACCAGGGCAAGGGGGACACCGCCATCATCGGCGTCGATGATCCCTGGTGCCAGCGCATCTGCACCGAGATCACCGCCGCCAACCGGCGCACCATCTGGCCGATCAGCGCCAGCCGCTCGATGGGCCGCGGGGTCTACGCCATCCAGGGCGTCCTCTATGACGCGACCGGGGACCGGGTGATCGAGGTGGCGGACCTGGTGCGGGCCCGTTCGCTGCCCGGACGCCACAACTGGCAGAACGCGGCCGCCGCCTACGCCGCCGCCCGCGCGCTGGGTATCCCGGCCGAGGTCGCCGCGGAGGGGCTGATGACCTTCCCGGGCCTGGCGCACCGCATGGAGACGGTCGGCGTCCGGGGACTCGTCCGCTTCGTCAACGACTCCAAGGCCACCAACGCCGACGCCGCCCGGCAGGCGCTGAGCAGCTATCCGCGCGTCTACTGGATCGCCGGCGGCCGGGCGAAGTCGGACGGCATCGCCCCGCTCGAGGATCTGTTCCCGCGTGTCGCCCGCGCCTACCTCGTCGGCGAGGCCCAGGACGATTTCGCCCGGACGCTGGACGGCAAGGCTGACTATCTGAAGGCCGGGACGATCGAGGCCGCCGTGGCCGCCGCGTCGGCCGACGCCGAGGCCAGCGGCGAGGATGCCATCGTCCTGTTGTCGCCGGCCTGCGCGTCCTTCGACCAGTTCAGCGACTTCGAGGCGCGGGGCGAGGCGTTCCGCGCCGCCGTGGAGTCCCTCGACAGGCCTGCCCGGAGAGGAGCGCGCGCATGACCAGCAGCGTCCACCCGTTCGCCCGATCGGACCGCACCGCGCTGGGGCGCTGGTGGTGGACGACAGACCACTGGCTGCTGGGCGCCGTGGCCATCCTGATCACGCTGGGCGTCCTGCTGTCGTTCGGGACCAGCCCGGCCGCCGCCGCCCGGCTGCACTATGACGCCTCCTTCCACTTCGCCATTCGCCAGAGCGTGTTCGGCGTCGCGGCCCTGGCCATACTGGTGGTCAGCTCGATGCTGACCGGGCGGGGCATTCGGCGGACCGCCTTCATCGTCTATGTCCTGACCATCCTGCTGATGGCGGCGCTGCCGTTCCTCGGGCACGAGGCCAAGGGCGCGACGCGGTGGATCAACATCGCCGGCTTCACCCTGCAGCCGTCCGAGTTCATGAAGCCGGCGCTGATCGTGCTGGTCGCCTGGATGTTCGCCGAGGGGCAGAAGGGGGAGGGCGTCCCCGGCGTCTTCATCGCCTTCTGCCTGTACGGGATCGCCGTGGCCCTGCTGCTGGTCCAGCCGGACGTCGGCCAGACCGTCCTGATCACCGTGGCCTTCGGCGCCGCATTCTGGATGGCGGGGGTGCCGATCAGCTGGATCATGGGGCTGGGCGTCACGGCCTTCATCGGCCTCGGCAGCACCTACTTCCTGATCCCGCACGTCCATGCGCGGGTCGACACCTTCCTGAGCCCCGACAAGGCCGACAAGCACCAGATCAGCCAGGCCTCCGAGGCCATCGCGGCGGGCGGCCTGTTCGGGCGCGGCCCTGGCGAGGGCGTGATGAAGCGGGGGGTGCCCGACATGCACACCGACTTCGCCTACTCGGTGCTGGCCGAAGAATACGGCCTGATCTTCTCGCTGGCCCTGATCAGCCTCTTCGCCTTCCTCGTCGTGCGCGGCCTGTACCGGGCGCTGCGGCTGTCCGATCCGTTCGAGCAGGTGGCCGCGGCCGGCCTGTTCGTGCTGGTGGGCCAGCAGGCGCTGATCAACGTGGCCGTGAACCTCAACATGATCCCGACCAAGGGCATGACCCTGCCGTTCATCAGCTATGGCGGGTCCTCGATGCTGGCCATGGGGCTTACGCTGGGAATGGCGCTGGGCCTGACGCGCAAGCGACCGGGGGCTTACGCGGCCAACGAAGGCCTCGCCCGCGCCGGCGCCTTCGCCTAGAAGAGTAGCCATGCCCGCCAGACTTGCAGTGGTCGCCGCCGGAGGAACCGGCGGCCATATGTTTCCCGCCCAGGCGCTGGCCGAGGCGCTGACGGCGCGTGGCTGGCGGATCCTGCTGGCGACGGACGAGCGCGGCGCGCTCTATGCCGACAAGTTCCCGGCCGACCTGCGGATCACCCTGTCGGCCGCCACCGCCCGTCCGGGCGACCCGATGGGCATGCTCAAGGCGGGCGCCGCCGTGTTGCAGGGTACGATGCAGGCCCGTGGCTTCTTCAAGCGCATGGACCCCGCCGTCGTCGTCGGCTTCGGCGGCTACCCGTCGCTGCCCTCGCTGCTGGCGGCGCTGAGCCAGGGCCGGCCGACGGTCATCCATGAGCAGAACGCGGTGCTTGGCCGCGTGAACCGCTTCCTGTCCGGCAGCGTCCGCGAGGTCGCCTGCGCCTTCCCGACGCTCGAGAAGGCCAAGCCGGCCGTGAAGGCCCGCGCCCATGTGGTCGGCAACCCGGTGCGTCCCGACATCCGGGCGCTGGCCGATGTCGCCTACGAGCCGCCGACCCCCGACGGGCCGATCCGGCTGCTCATCACCGGCGGCAGCCAGGGCGCCCGCCTGCTGTCCGAAATGGTGCCCGAGGCGATCCTGCGTCTGCCCGAAGACCTGCGCGCCCGCATCACGGTGCAGCAGCAGACCCGCAAGGAGTCGATGGACATCGCCCGACGCATCTACGCCGACGCGCTGGTCAAGGCCGAGGTGGCGCCCTTCTTCCGCGACATGGCCGGCCGGCTGCGCGACGCGCACCTGGTCATCGGCCGGGCCGGCGCCTCGACGGTCTGCGAGCTGGCCGTGGCCGGCAAGCCCTCGCTGCTGGTGCCGCTGAAGATCGCCGCCGACGACCACCAGACCTTCAACGCCAAGCTGCTGGCCGACGCCGACGCCGCGGCGGTGGCCGCCGAAGACGAGCTGACGGTCGATGACATGACCAACGCGCTCAGGGCGTTGCTCAAGGATCCGGCCTGGCTTGCCAACATGGCCAAGGGGGCCCGCTCGGTGGCCCGGCCGGATGCGGCCGAGAAGCTGGCTGATCTGGTCGAGCGGACGGCGCTGGAGGGGTAGGGGGCGGGCGCCCTGCGTCCTTCGACACGCCGCTTCGCGGCTGCTCAGGATGACGTAATGGGAAGGCCATAGCTCCACGTCATGCTGAGCAGCGTCCGCAGGACGCGTGTCGAAGCACGCAGCGACCTCAACGCCCGTATTCCGGCGGCCTCGCAAATCGTCTAAGCCGCTTTGCATGAACCAGCGCCGCCGCCCCGTCCCCTTCGAACTCGGTCCCGTGCACTTCATCGGCATCGGCGGCATCGGCATGAGCGGCATCGCCGAGATCATGATTCGTATCGGCTACACGGTGCAGGGCAGCGACCTGAAGGCCAGCGCCAACACCGAACGGCTGGAGAAGCTGGGCGCGAAGATCTTCATCGGCCAGGCGGCTCAGAACGTCGAGGGCGCCTCGGCCGTCGTCTATTCCACCGCCGTGAAGGCCGACAATCCCGAGATGGTCGCCGCCCGCGAGCGCCGGCTGCCGCTGGTGCGTCGGGCCGAGATGCTGGCCGAGCTGATGAGACTTCAGTTCTCGGTTGCTGTGGGTGGCACACATGGCAAGACCACCACCACCTCGATGATCGCCGCCCTGCTCGACGCCGGCGGGCTCGATCCCACCGTGGTCAACGGCGGCATCATCAACGCCTACGGCACCAACGCCAAGGTGGGGGAGGGCGACTGGATCGTCGTCGAGGCCGACGAGAGCGACGGCACCTTCCTGAAGCTGAAATCCACCGTCGCGGTGGTCACCAATATCGACGCCGAGCACCTGGACCACTGGGGCGACTTCGAGGCGGTGAAGAAGGGCTTCCGCGACTTCGTCGAGAACATTCCCTTCTACGGCTTCGCGGCGGTCTGCGTGGACCATCCGGAGGTCCAGGCCCTGGCGGCCCGGATCGAGAACCGGCGCCTGGTCACCTATGGAACCAGCCCGCAGGCCGAGGTCCGCGCCCAGCACATCACCATGGGGCCGGACGGCGCGCGGTTCGACGTGCTCATCACGCCGCTGGCCGGCGAGCCGATCCGCTACGAGGGCCTGACCCTGCCGATGGCCGGACTGCACAATGTCATGAACGCCTGCGCCGCCATCGCCGTGGCCCGCGAGCTGGGCGTCGACGAAGCAGGCATCCGCGCCGGGCTGAAGGGCTTTGGCGGGGTGAAGCGGCGCTTCACCACCACCGGCGTGGTGAACGGCGTGCGGATCATCGACGACTACGCCCATCACCCCGTGGAGATCGCCGCCGTGCTGACCGCCGCCCGGGCCATGACGCCGGACGCCAAGGTCATCGCCGTGGTCCAGCCGCACCGCTACACCCGGCTGCGCGACCTGATGGCGGAGTTCAGTTCCTGCTTCAATGACGCCGACGTGGTCATCGTCGCCGACGTCTACACCGCAGGCGAGGCGCCGATCCCGGGCATCGACCGCGACGGCCTGATCGAGGGCCTCCGCCGCTTCGGCCACCGCCGCGCCCTGCCGCTGGAGAGCCCTGCGGCGCTGGCCGGGATGATCGCGGAGGAGGCGAAGGCGGGCGACATGGTCGTGCTGCTGGGCGCGGGCGATGTGACCAGCTGGTCGTACGCGCTGCCGGCGCAGCTTGAGGCGCTGGGCAAGTGACCTGGAAGGCCAACCTTCCCGCCGTGCGCGGCAAGCTCTTGTTCGATGAGCCGCTCGCGCCGTTCACCTGGTTCCGCGTCGGCGGGCCGGCCGAGGTGCTGTTCCTGCCGGCCGATCCGGAGGACCTGGCCGACTTCCTGCGCCAGTTGCCGCAGGGTGTGCCGGTCACGGCGCTGGGCGTCGGCTCCAACGTCATCATCCGCGACGGCGGCGTGCCGGGCGTGGTCATCCGCTGCGCCGGCAAGGCCTGGGGCGAGGTGCTGGTCGACGGTGACCTGGTCATCGCCGGCCCGGCCGCGCTGGACGCTCAGGTCGCCCGGGCGGCGGCCAAGGCGGGGCTGGCGGGGCTGGAGTTCCTGGTCGGCATTCCCGGCACGATCGGCGGCGCCCTGACCATGAACGCCGGCTGCTACGGCCGCGAGACCAAGGACATCCTCGTCTCGGCCAGCGGCTACGACCGCAGCGGCGAATTCCGCGTCTGGGAGAACGAGGACTTCGGCTTCACCTATCGCCACAGCGTCGTGCCCGAGAACGCCATGTACTGGGTCCAGGCGGTGTTCTGCGGCACGCCGGATGACCCCGCCGCGGTGAAGGCCCGCATGGACGAGATCACCGCCCGCCGCGAGACCACCCAGCCGATCCGCGAGAAGACCGGCGGCTCGACCTTCAAGAACCCGGAGGGCCACTCCTCCTGGAAGCTGGTCGACGAGGCCGGCTGGCGCGGCAAGCTGTTCAAGGCCACCGGCGGCGGGGCGATGTTCAGCGACCTGCACAGCAACTTCATGATCAACCCGGGCGAGGCCACCGCCGCCGATCTCGAGGGCCTGGGCGAGGCGGTCCGCGCCGACGTAAAGGCGAAGACGGGCGTCGAGCTGAACTGGGAGATCAAGCGGATCGGCAAGCCGGCCTGAGCCGGTTCATCGAACACGGGAACGCCGTGGCAGCGCGTCTGATTGTATCGTATGCCTAGGCGACGGTTAACTCAGGCGTCCTCGACCCATGTCCGGCCACGACCACGACCACGCGCCCGACCCTGATCTGGTGCGCCCCGCGCACGAGGGCCGGCAGGCCATGGCGGCGACCGATCCGGACCTGGACGAAAGCGCGCGGCTGTTCACCAGCGCCGACTTCCTGTCGCTCGACGCTTCGGTCGAGGCGGCCATCTCCCGCCGGATCGACCTCTACTACAATGCGCCGCTGGAGATCTTTCCGTTCGGCGAGCAGAACCGCAAGCCGGACCGCTTCCATGTGCTGTTCAAGCGGCAGGTCGAGGAACGCTTTCCCGACGACGCCCAGATGCGGCGTGAGGTCTCTTCCTACGGCCGCCTGATCTTCCGCTGGCTGCTGACCTACATGCTCGGCAAGCGCACGCTGCAGGTCCTGGCGCTCGCGGCACTCTGGGCGCTGGCCGCGACAGGGCCCACGCTGCTGCAGGGCGTGATCGTGGGCGCCGGGCCGCAGGCCGTCGCCATCGGCGTCGGCATGCTGCTGGTCGTCGGCCTGTTCTTCGGGGTGAACGCCCTGGTCTTCACCCAGTACCGGCTGGGGCTGGAGAACCGTTCCTACTCGCTGTCGCGCGAGATCGTGCAGTACACGCGGACGCTCCAGAACGACTACACCACGATCCGGGCGCTGCCCGACCAGTCCGAGACCCATTTCCAGAGCGACGGGCCGGCCTGGGGCAAGCGCTCGGCCTTCCTGATCCGGCTGCTGATGTGGATCGCGGCGCGGATGGAATATCTCGAGAAGTATATCCAGGTGTCGATGTGGCGGGTGCGCCGCGAGCGCTACTGGATGGACTGGGCCGGCGGCTTCCTGACGCTGCTGGCGCTGGGCCTGTGGATATGGGCGCTGGCCGGGCTTGCGGCGCCGGCCGAGGGCGGCGTTGTGTTCCGGGTGCTCCAGGGGTTGGCCCTCGCTCTCGGCCTTGCGGTGTCCTGGGCGTCCTTCTCCCGCTGGCGCACGCCGGTGACCCTGGTCCAGGACAAGCTCGATGCGGGGTCGTGGATCCGCTACTCGACGCTCGATCTGGACAACACGATCGGCGAGCAGGTTCGCCGCGACAAGGAACGCCTCGTCGAGTACCGCCACCTGACGCGCGGACGCTGATTGGCGCCGTCGCGCTTGACTTGGCGGCCCCGCTATCGCACCCGCCAAGGATGCGTTTCCTCCTGCCCGCCCTTGTGGCCAGCTTCGCCCTCTCGACGGCTTCCTTCGCCGCCGAGCCCGCCGACACCGCCGCCGCCCTGCGGGACAGGGCTCTGGCCGATAGCACCGCCTGGACGATCCTCGAGGACCTGACGACCGATATCGGGCCTCGTCCGGTCGGCTCGCCGGCGATGACCCGCGCCAAGGACTGGGCGGTCGAGACCCTGACGGCCTACGGATTCACCAACATCAAGGTCGAAGCCTTCCCCAAGCCGACGTGGCATCGCGGCGCCGAGTCGGCGTCGATCATCGCGCCCTATCCCCTCAAGCTTTCGATCATCGGGCTGGGCGGCAGCGTCCCGACCCCGGCCAAGGGCGTCGAGGGCGAGGTCGTGATCTTCCGGACCCTGGCCGAACTTGAAGCCGTCCCGGACGGTTCGCTCGCCGGCAAGATCGCGGTCGTGACCACGCCGATGGTCCGCACGCAGTCGGGCGAGGGCTATGGCGCGGTCGGCACGGTGCGCCGCACCGGACCCTCCATCGCCGGCCGCAAGGGCGCCATCGCCTACCTGACGCGCTCGGTCTCGACGTCGGACTCGCGCCTCGCCCATACCGGGATCATGCGCTACGCCGACGGCGCGCCGCAGATCCCGGCCGCCGCCCTGGGCGTCCCGGACGCGGAACAGCTGGAACGGCTGGCCGCGCGCGGCCCGGTCCGCGTCAAGCTCAACATGGCCTCGACGATCGACGTCAATTCGGTCGCCTGGAACATCTCTGGCGACATCGTCGGCAGTGAGCGTCCCGAACAGATCATCGTCATCGGAGGCCATCTCGACAGCTGGGATGTCGGCACCGGCGCCATCGACGACGCCTCGGGCATCGCCATCACCACGGCGGCGGGAAAGCTGATCGGCGACCTGCCGCGCCATCCGAAGCGGACCATCCGCGTTGTGATGTGGGGCTCGGAAGAGACCGGCGGGTCCAGCGAGGCCTACGCCGCCGCCCGCAAGGACGAGATGCCGAACCTGGTGATCGCCGGCGAGAGCGACTTCGGCGCCGGACGGATCTACGCCCTGCAGCTTCCGGCGCGCGCCATGACCTCCGGCGACCTGGCGCCGCTGCCGGGTCTGATGGCGCCGCTGAAGGTAATCGTCTCCCGCGAGCCGGCCCGTGGCGGCGGCGCCGACACCGAGGGCCTGGAGGAGGCCGGCGTGCCGGCCTTCAGCCTGCGCCAGGACGGAACCCGCTATTTCGACCTGCACCACTCCGAGGACGACACCCTCGACAAGGTCGAGCCCGATGACCTGCAGCAGAACGTCGCGGCCTGGGTCGCGCTGCTCTACATGATCGCCGACAGCGACATCGACTTCCGCGCACTGAAGGACGCCAAATGAGCCTGCCGCTCCAGGGCCACCACGTCGCCGTCCTGCTGGGCGGCCTGTCTTCCGAGCGCGAGGTCAGCCTCGTGTCCGGAGCCGCATGCGCCGGCGCGCTGGAGAACCTCGGCGCCAGGGTCACCCGCGTCGACGCGGGGCGGGACCTCGCCCAGGTGCTCACCGCCCTCAAGCCCGATGTCTGCTTCAACGCCCTGCACGGGGAGTGGGGTGAGGACGGCTGCGTCCAGGGCGTGCTGGAGACGCTGGGTATCCCCTACACCCACTGCGGCGTGCTGGCTTCGGCCCTGGCCATGGACAAGGCCAAGTCCAAGGCGGTGCTGGCGGCGGCGGGCGTCACCGTGCCCGGCGGCGGCCTCTACAACCGCCACGACGTCGCCCGCGACCACGTCATTCCGCCCCCCTATGTGGTGAAGCCGAACGCCGAGGGATCGTCCGTAGGGGTCTTCCTGGTTTTCGAAGGCGCCAACAGCCCGCCGCAGGAAGTCGTGGCCCCGTCCTGGACCTTCGGCGAAGAGGTGATGGTCGAGCCCTACATCGCCGGCCTGGAGCTGGCCGTGGCGGTCATGGACGGCAAGGCCCAGACGGTCACCGAGATTGTCCCGCGCACCGGCTTCTACGACTACGACGCCAAGTACGCCGAGGGCGGTTCCGAGCACGTCGTGCCGGCCCGCATGCCGCCCGAGGATTTCGACCGCGCCCTTCGCCTATCAGAGCTCGCCCACGCCGCGCTTGGTTGTCGCGGTGTGACCAGAAGCGACCTCCGTTATGACCCTGTTAAGCGTCTTCTGGTCCTCTTGGAGGTCAATACGCAGCCCGGCATGACTCCCACCTCTCTGGTTCCAGAACAGGCGGCGCATCTGGGTACGTCGTTTGACCAACTAGTGCTCTGGATCGTGGAGGATGCGTATGCCCGCGGCAATGCGGGGGGCCGGGCGCGGTAGCGCCAAGCCCCGGGCCAAAGCGCCCGCAAACAGGGGTGGACCCCGGAAAGCCTC
>CAYTZY010000003.1:4019-11203 GCA_964442795.1 uncultured Caulobacter sp. | reverse complement strand
CAAGGCCCGCGGCGAAGCTGCGCGCCGCGCAAGGCGTGCTGCCTCCTATGATCGCGCTGGGTGTCGCCGGCGCTGTGCTGACGGTCGGCCTGGCGGTGACGCTGGCCACCGGCCATCGCGGCGAACGCGTCGCCCACGGTCTCGGCTCGGCGGTCGCCGGTCAGACCGCCGGATTGGGCTTTCGCGTCGACAAGGTTCATGTGCAGGGCGCTTCGCCGATGGCGCAGCAGGCGATCTTGGACGCTACCGGACTTTCGCTCGGCCAGCCGATCCTTGGCGTCGACCTGGAACAGGTTCGTCAGGCCGTGGCCGGCGTGGGCTGGGTCAAGGATGCACAGGTTGTTCGCCTGCTGCCCGACACCCTGGTGATCGCTGTTCGCGAGCGCGAGACCCTGGCGGTCTGGCAGTCACGCGGCCGGACCTTCGTCATCGACGGCGGCGGTCGGGCGATCCCGGAAGCCGACCCGGGCCGCTTTCCGCAGCTTCCGCTGATCGTGGGGGCGGGCGCCAATGACGCCGCCGCCGCGATCCTGCCGGCGGTGCAATCGCGTCCGCGGCTGCGGGATCGGCTGGAGGCTCTGGTGCGGGTCGACGGACGGCGGTGGGACCTGCGGCTCAAGGACGGCGGCATCGTCCAGCTGCCGGCCGTGAACGAGGAATCGGCCCTTATTCGCCTGGACCAGCTGGACCAGCGCCAGCGGATCCTGGAACTGGGCTTTGAACGGATTGATCTGCGGGAGCCGGGCCTGATCGCCCTGCGCCCGCGTGAAACACCGGCGCCGGGCCAGACGCCCGTCGCGTCCGGCGTATAGAAGGCGGCGGGCGGGGTGCTCAGGTCGATGTCACGGACGGAAGATCGCAAGCAGGCGCGGGATGGCCTGAAGGCGGCGTTGGCGCGCCAGCCGGTGATCGCGGCCGTCGATCTGGGCGCATCCAAGGTCGCCTGCTTCGTGATGAAGCCGGACGGCGTGCGCCGTGGCGACCGCACCCTGACCACGGCCGGCGTCGGCTACGTCCAGTCGCGGGGCGTCAAGGGCGCCTCCATCGCCAGCATGGACGAGGCGGCCGAGGCCATTGCCCTGGCGGTCGAGCGCGCGGAGGCGGTGGCCGGTGTCAGCGTCCAGGGCGTGACCATCGCCACCGCCGGCGGCCAGATGTCCAGCCAGCGGGTCGGCGCCCGCGTTTCCATCGGCGCGCGGCCGATCTCCGACAACGACTGCTCGCGCGCCCTGGCCGCGGCCCTGGCGCAGATCCGGCTGCCCGGGCGGCGTCCGCTGCACATCCTGCCGATCGCATGGTCGGTCGACGGCCAGCGCGGCGTGCGTGATCCCCGTTCGATGTTCGGCAAGAGCCTGGGCGTCGACCTTATCGTCGTCTCGATCGCCGAGACCATCTTCCAGACCCTGGGCCACTGCGTCGAGCGCGCTCACCTGCAGTTCGAAGGCGTGGTCGCCGCGCCGTTCGTCTCCGCTCTCGCCGCGCTCGAGGAAGACGAGATGGACCTGGGCGCCATCTGCATCGACATGGGCGGCGGCACGACCTCGGCGGCGGTGTTCAGCGGCGGCAGCCTGGTCCACGTGGAATGCCTGGCGGTCGGGGGCGAGCACGTCACCCAGGATATCGCCCGCGGCCTGTCCACGTCGCGGGCCGGCGCCGAGCGGATCAAGACCCTGCACGGCTCGGCCATCGCTTCCGCCAACGAGGACCGCGAGATGATCGAGGCGCCCCCCCGTGGCGACGATCCCGGCGCGGGGCCCGTCATCGCGCCCAGGTCGCTGCTCAAGGGCATCATCGCGCCGCGCGTCGAGGAGACGCTGGAGCTTTTGCGCGAACGGCTCAAGGAGGCGGGCGCGCTGATCGAGCCGGGCGCCGGCATCGTGCTGACCGGCGGCGCCAGCCAGCTTGCCGGCGTTCGGGAAGTCGCGGTCCGGGTCTTCGATCGCCCCGTGCGGCTGGGCCGGCCCCGCCGGGTGCCGCATCTCGCCGACGCCGTCACCGGCCCGGCCTTCTGCGCCGCCGCCGGCGTTCTGCATCGCGCCGCCTTCGGTCCGCGCGAAGCGGTCTCGGCCAAGGTGCTGGCCGGTGCGGGCAAGCGGCGCGAGCCTGTCGACCCCGGCGCCGGCGCGGTGACGAAAGTGGCGGCCTGGCTGCGCGACAATCTGTAGCCGCATTTCTCGGACCGATTCGCGCCAGCCCTTGCTCCACAACAAAAATGCGATGGAATCGGCTTAACCGCGGGACGACTCACGCTATGCGGTTAACTGCCGATTAAGGATGTGGGTCCGACATTAACCCCGCCGTAAGGCATTCCCGGCGCGCGGGTCGCCGGACTGTTCGCAAGAACGCCAGGACACGGGGTCCCATTATGAAGTTGTACGCGCCTCAAACCACCGAACTGAAGCCCAGGATCGTCGTCTTCGGCGTCGGCGGCGCCGGCGGCAATGCGGTCAACAACATGATCGAGGCGGGCCTCGAGGGTGTTGAATTCGTCGTCGCCAACACCGACGCCCAGCAGCTGCAGTTCGCCAAGACCGAACGCCGCATCCAGCTCGGCGTCCAGGTGACCCAAGGCCTCGGCGCCGGAGCGCACCCGGAAGTCGGCATGAGCGCCGCCGAAGAGAGCACGCCGGAGATCGGCGAGCACCTTGACGGCGCCCACATGGTCTTCATCACCGCCGGCATGGGCGGCGGCACCGGCACCGGCGCCGCGCCGATCATCGCCAAGTGCGCGCGTGAGCGCGGCATCCTGACGGTGGGCGTGGTCACCAAGCCCTTCCACTTCGAAGGTCGCCACCGCATGCGGCTGGCCGACGCGGGCATCGCCGAGCTGCAACGCTACGTCGACACCCTGATCGTCATCCCGAACCAGAACCTGTTCCGCGTCGCCAACGAGCGCACGACCTTCGCCGAGGCCTTCGGCATGGCCGACCAGGTCCTGCACTCGGGCGTCCGCTCGATCACCGACCTGATGGTGCTGCCGGGCCTGATCAACCTCGACTTCGCCGACGTCCGCACGGTCATGACCGAGATGGGCAAGGCGATGATGGGCACCGGCGAAGCGTCCGGCGACGACCGCGCCCTCATGGCCGCCCAGAACGCCATCCAGAACCCGCTGCTCGACGAAGTCTCGCTCAAGGGCGCCAAGGCCGTGCTGGTCAACGTCACCGGCGGTCTCGACATGACCCTGCTGGAAGTCGACGAGGCGGCCAACGCGATCACCGACCAGGTCGATCCGGAAGCCAACGTCATCTTCGGCGCGGCCTTCGATCCGGCCTTGGAAGGCTCGATCCGCGTGTCCGTGGTCGCCACCGGCATGGATGGCGCCTCGATCGCCGCCATCGAACCGCAACGCGCTGCGCGCGTGAACGCCACGGCCAAGCCGCTGATCGTCGAGCAGGCTCCCGCCGCGCCGGCGCCGACGCAGGAAGCCTACGCCCAGCCCACCGCTTACGAAGCGCCCCGTGCGCCCGAACCCGCCCCGGCGCCTGCCTGGTCGGCTCCGGAGCCGCAGCTGATCCAGCCCGCGATGGCCCTGGACGCCCAGCAGGCCGATCTGGCGTTCGAGGAACCCGAGACCATCGCCGTGGCGACGCCGGCTCCCGAGCCGGTGATCCAGGCTCCCGCCGCGCGCACCGTCATCGTCGACCCGCTCGTCGCCGAAGACGAGGACTTCGATGCGCCGCTCTACGCCGAGACGCCGTTCACCGACAGCCGTCAGCAACGCAAGGGCTTCCTGAGCCTGTTCGGCGGCCGCCCGCAGCAACAGCAGCCCCGTTTCGAAGGCGGCCTGCCGCGCGCCACGGGACGCACCTCGACAGCCGCCCAGCCGATCGAGGAACCCCAGGTCGACGAGTCCGAGGACCTGGAAATTCCGTCCTTCCTGCGCCGCCTCGCCAACTAGCGGCCGGCAACACGACTGACCATGCGTCGCCCTTCCTGAGAGATCAGGGAGGGCGATGTCATTTGATCTGGTCCAGGTTCGCGCCGTTGCGGCGGGCCGGGCGCGGGGCTCCCGGCACGGGCCGAGAGGCCCGGGCGGTGGTCGGAGGGATCGAACCTACTGCGGTCCGCGCAGGCCCTTCAGCGTATCGCGCAGGCCGGGCTTGCGGGTCGGGGCGGGCTTGGCCGGGGCGACGACAGGCTTCGCCACCGGCTTGGCTTGCGCCGCCTTCTCTTCCTCTGCAGCCGGAGCGGCCGCTGCGGGGGGCGACAGCAGATCGTCGATGCCGGAGGGCGCGGCGTCGGTGGCCGGGGCTTCGGCGGTCGAGCCTTCGGCCGGGTCCATGGCCGCCTCGCCAGTGGTCTCGACGTCGTCGACCAGAGGCGCGTTCTCGACGGCGGCGACCGGGTCAATGACCTCGGCGGCAGGCGGCGTCCCGACAACGTCCGTAGCCGTGGCGTCGGCCTCCGCCGGAGCATCTTCAGTCGCGGGGGCATTCTCGACGGCGGCGACGGCGTCTTCCGCCATGGCCGGCGCATCGGCCTGGTCCGCCTCGGCGGTTTCCACGGCGGCCGCCGGCGCGAGCGGCTCATCCGCCGGCGGGGCTTCCGCGAGCGAAGCGGGCTCAGGTTCAGGCTCAGGCGCGGGAGCGGGGGCGACCGGGGCGGCGGCGGTGTTGACGGTCAGGGCCTGGCCGAACAGGTTGGAGCGGGCCTCCAGTGCCTTCGCCGTCTCCTCGCACTTGCGGGGCGGCGACCAGCTCATCCAGAACTGGGCCAGCTGGGCCTTGGGTACGGTGGTGGCGCCGGTCCAGACGCCGCGCCCCTTCTTGATGGCGGCGGCGCCCTGTTGGGCGATGGGCGTGGGGCTGGCCTTTTCGGCGGCCTCGATGGCGCGGCGGAACAGCTCCAGGCTGGCGGCCGCTTCCCGCTTCTGCGCCGGATAGACCTCCTTGATATTCTCTTCGGTGCTGGGGGTCGGCCAGGCGCGTTCGATGCGGATCACCTCGGGCATCGCCCGATCGTAGAGATCGACATAGCCGCTGACCGCGCCGAAGCACCAGCCGACGTAACCGTAGTCATCGGTCGGGGGCGAGACGGGGCCGCCCTGGATCGGCAGCGGGGCGACATCCTGCTTGCGCGGCGCGGCGGTCGCCACCGGGCCGTCGTCCGGGGACGCGGCGGGCGTGGGCGCGTCCTGGGCCAGCAGGGCGTAGGCGAGAAGAAGGATCGGGGCCATCAAGAAGTCCTGTACAGATGTCGTCAGGCGTCGCGGTCGCTGGGGCCGAAACCGCCGCCCCCCGGGGTTTCGATCTCGACGACGTCGCCGGGCCGCACGCTAATCGAAAAGCAGCCGGGAAGTTCCTTTACCCCGCCGCCCGCCTCGATCAAACGCTGACGCCCCGCCTGCGCGGCTCCACCGCCACAGATTCCCTGAGGACTGTGGCTTCTGCGCGTCGAAAGCAGGGCTGCTTCCATCGGCGCAAGGAAGCGCATGCGCCGGATGGCCCCGTCGCCGCCGCGGTTGCGGCCCTCGCCGCCGGAGCCGTGGCGAACACCGAAATGTTCGACCCGCACCGGAAAGCGACGCTCGAGGATCTCGGGGTCGGTGAGGCGGGAGTTGGTCATGTGGGTGTGGACCGCGCTGGTCCCCGCCTTCGTCGCCGTGGCGCCGGCGCCGCCGCAGATCGTCTCGTAGTACTGTCGCTGATCGTCGCCGAAGGTGAAGTTGTTCATGCTGCCCTGGCTGTTGGCCATGGCGCCGATCGCGGCGTAGAGCGCGTCCACCACGTGCTGGCTGGTCTCGACGTTGCCCGCCACCACGGCCGCCGGCGGTTCAGGGTCGAGCATCGAGCCGTGGCGCGTGACGATCTTCAGGGGCGTCAGGCAGCCGGCGTTCAGCGGAATGTCATCGTCGACCAGGCTTCGGAACACGTAGAGCGCCGCGGCATCGACGATGGCCGAGGGGGCGTTGAAGTTGTTGCCCAACTGGTCGGCCGAGCCGGTGAAGTCGAGCGCCGCCTCGCCCGCCGACGAGTCGACCTTCACCGTGACCACCACCTCGCCGCCGCCGTCCATCGGGATGCGGGCCTCGCCGTCGATCAGCCTGCCGACCGCCCGGCGGACGGATTGCTCCGCGTTCTGCTGCACGAAGGTCATGTAGCGGGCGACGGTCACCGGGCCGTGGACGCGGATCATCTCGGCGACCGCCGCGGCGCCGGCCTGACAGGCCGCGATCTGGGCCTTGAGGTCAGCGAGGTTGCGGTCCGGCGCCCTGGCAGGCCACCGGCCCGTCGCCAGCGCGGCGCGCGTGTCGGCCTCCAGGAAGCGCCCTTCGCGCATGATCGGGACAGCGTCCAGCAGGACGCCCTCCTCATCCAGCGTCTTCGAGAACGGCGGCATGGAGCCCGGCTGGATGCCGCCGACATCCGCATGGTGCCCCCTGGCGGCGACGTAGAAGGTGGGCTCGTCGTCGCCGTCCATGAACACCGGCGTCACCACGGTGATGTCCGGCAGGTGGGTGCCGCCGAAGTAGGGATTGTTCAGCGCGAAAGCCTCGCCGGGCTTCAGTACCGGATGCCGCGCCTTTGTCGCCCTTACGCTGGCGCCCATGCTGCCGAGGTGCACCGGCATGTGCGGCGCGTTGGCCACCAGCCCGCCCTCGGCGTCGAAGAGGGCGCAGGAAAAGTCGAGCCTTTCCTTGATATTGACCGAATGAGCTGTCCTCTCCAGCGCCGCGCCCATGGCCTCGGCCACGCCCATGAAGCGCCGGTTGAACAGCTCCAGCGTGACCGGGTCGGGCTTGTCCGCGGCGATCGCGGCGGCGGTGAGGGGGGTGTGGCGGATGAGGCGGATCAGTCCGTCGGCCTCAGCCGTGGCGCGCCAGCCCTCGGCGACGGCGATCTGGGTGTCGGAGCGGATGATCAGGGCGGGGCCGTCGAGGGTGGTGAGGTCGGAGGCCTGAACTATGACCCGCTCATCCCGGCGAAGGCCGGGAGCCAGATCGAAGGCCGCGGGACTTGGGTCAGGCTCCTGACCGGTCTGACCCTCACCCGGGTCCCGGCCTTCGCCGGGATGGGCGGGGTCCTGTGAAGAGGCGCTGGCTTCCGCCTCCACGCTGGCGATCAGGATCGTCCGTTCAGGCTCGATGAAGCCGAACAGGCGCTGGTGGGCGGTCTCGAAGGCAGTCCGGGCCTCGGCTTCAGATCCCAAGCCAACGGGCAGCGCCGCATCCGCGCCGTCGT
>CAYTZY010000003.1:0-4009 GCA_964442795.1 uncultured Caulobacter sp. | reverse complement strand
GCGAGCTCGCGCTGCCCGTGGGACGCCTCAAGACCGGTACGCCGCCACGCCTCGATGGGCGAACCATCGACTTCAGTGTGCTCGAGGAACAGCCCGGCGATCGCCAGGCAGCGCCGCATCCGCGCCGTCGTAGCGCAGCAGCATCCGCCGCTCGACGCTCCCGCCCGCCGAGCCCTGCGACGCCAACGCCTCGACGGCCTCGCCGGCCAGACGCTCAAGCGCCTCGTTCGCCGCCGTCAGTCCGGCCGCATCCAGCGGTGTGTCCAGTCCCGCCTGCCGCAACGCTCCCACGCACGCCTGGCCGATGCCCCACGCGCTCAGCAGCGACGCGTGGCGCGGGCTCAGCACCTCGGTGACGCCCAGCGCGTCGGCGACGTGGCAGCAGACCTGCCCGGCGGCGCCGCCGAAGCTGACCAAGGCGTGGTCGCGCGGATCGAAGCCGCGCTCGGTGGAGATGCGGCGCACGGCCTGGGCCATCTGCTCCACGGCGACGGCGACAAAGCCCTCGGCGGCGGCTTCGACGCTTTCAGCGCCCATGGCCTTGGCGAGTTCGGCGATGCGAGCCCGCGCGGCGGCGGGGTTGAGCGGGGCGTCGCCTTCTGGCCCGAACACGGACGGGAACCACGCCGGATCGAGGCGGCCGAGGACAAGGTTGGCGTCGGTCACCGTCGCCGGACCGCCGCGGCCGTAGCAGGCGGGGCCAGGATCGGCGCCGGCGCTGGCCGGGCCTGCGCGGGCGCGGAAGCCGTCGTAGGTCAGGATCGAACCGCCGCCGGCCGCGACCGTCTCGACATCCAGCATCGGGCTGCGCAGCCGGGCGCCGGTCACCCGGGCGGTGTCCCGCCGCTCCAGCGTCCCGGCGAAACGGCAGACATCGGTCGATGTGCCGCCCATGTCGAAGCCAAGCACGGCGGCGGCGCCGGCGGCGCGCGCCGTTTCGGCGACGCCGACCACGCCGCCCGCCGGACCCGAGACGACGGCGTCCTTGCCCCGGAACGCCTCGGCCCGGACCAGCTGGCCGGCCGAGGTCATGAACCACAGCGGCGCGCCCTCGACGGCCTGGGCCACCTGCTGGACATAGGCGCGCAGCACCGGCGTCAGATAGGCGTCGGCCACGGCCGTCTCGGCGCGCGGCACGAAGCGGGGCAGGGGGCTGGCCTCGTGGCTCAGCGCCACATAGTCAAACCCCGCCGCCCGTGCGATCTCGCCGGCCGCCTGTTCGTGGGCGGGGTTCAGGTCGCTGTGCAGGAAGGCGATGGCGACACTGGTGAAGCCATCGTCATGGGCCGCCGCCAGAGCGGTGTCCAGGGCCGGGACGTCGAGCGCCGACACCACAGAGCCATCGCTGGCGAGCCGCTCGTGCGCCTCGACCACGCCGGCGTACAGCGGATCGGACCTCAGAATGTCGAGGGCGAACAGCTCCGGCCGGGATTGGTCGCCGATCAGGATCGAATCGGCAAAGCCCTTCGTGACGACCAGCAGGGTCCGGGCGCCCTTGCGCTCGAGAAGGGCGTTGGTGGCGACGGTGGTGCCCATCTTGATCGCCGCGACCCGGTCGGCCGGGAACCGGTCGCCAGGGCTCACACCCAGCAACCGGCGCATCGCCTCCACGGCCGCGTCGACGTAGGAGGGTGAGGCCGAGAGCAGCTTGAGGGTCTGCTCGCTCCCATCGGGCGCGCGTCCGATCACGTCCGTGAAGGTGCCACCGCGATCGATCCAGAAGGTCCAGCCCGAGTCTGTCGTTTCCGTAACGTCGCTACCGATTGCCATGCGCTCGCCAGAATCCTAAGCTCTGCCTATCCCATGAGCTTCTGGCGAAACATTGCAAGCCTCGCGGCGAGGGGCGTCGACGACGCCGAGTGCGCGGACTGTCCGGCGGGCCTGCCCGGCGAGGACCCCGCGTTCACGACCGCTGTCACGGCCCTGGGCGCCAAGCTGGCGCGTGCGGACGGCCGCGCGACCTCGGGCGAGTTCGACATGTTCGCTTCGGTCTTCCAGCCTGACGCCGGGTCGGAGCGCAATATCCACCGGCTCTACGACCTGGCCCGGCAGACGACCCATGGCTTCGAGAGCTACGCCCGCCGGCTGGCCAAACGCTACCGCGCCTGTCCGCAGATTCTCGAAGACGTGCTCGACGGGCTGTTCCACATCGCCGGGTCCGACGGCGCGGTGACGGCGGACGAGCTAGACTATCTGGAACAGGTCAGCCGGCTTTTCGGCTTCTCGCCGCTGACCTTCCGCCGGCTCAAGGCCACCCACATGGGCGCGGGTCCGAACGATCCCTACGTGATCCTGGGCGTCCTGCCCGACGCGACCGACGCGGAGGTCCGCGCCGCCTGGCGAGCCCGGGTGTCCGACGCTCACCCCGACCGCGCCCGCTCCAGGGGGCTTCCCGGCGAGTTCATCGAGGTCGCCGAATCCAAGACCGCGGCCATCAACGCCGCCTATGACACCATCGTCCGGGAGCGGCGCGACATGCCGCTGGAGGGCGCCGCCTGAGTGGGCGAATGGTGAATCTCTCGCTCTTCACGCGGGTGTTCAGTTGACGTTCAGCGGGTTCGGACAATTTAATAGGGTTGAAGGTCGCCTCCCATTGCGACCCGATGAGGACGACATGGACAATCAGACGACAGGGCGGCGGGGCTCCCGATCAGCGGTCCAGGGTCTTGCCTGGGTGGCCGGCGTGCTGGCGACCTGCGCGGCGCTGGCGATCGGCGCGGTGTTGGCCGTATTCGCCACCCTGACCGTCGTGGTCATCGCCCTGATGTCCAGCGCCCTGCTGGGCCTGGCCGTGCTCGCCAGCCGTGCGCGCCGTTCGGTGCGCACCAGGGCTTCGACCGAGTCCGACATCATCGAAGCCCGCAACGTCGGCGGCCATTCCTGGGTCGCCTACGGCTGGAACGAGCGCCGCTGAAAACCGGCTAGACCATGGGCCGGGCCTGTAGCGCGCCGGCGCTGGTCAGCGTGATCCGTCCATCTCCGAGATCGACGACGAGACCCTTTTCCTGAAGCGAGGCGACCGCCTCGCCCAGCCGTTCGTCGCTGTAGAACTCGACGGCAGGATCGGCGTGAAGCTGACGGCGGGAGATGGCCTCACCGACCTGCACCCCCCGCCCGACGAGTCCGCTCAGCAAGGCGGCCTCGACATCATCAAGGATGAGCCGGGCCCCCAGTCCGGGCCCGGCCGGGACCGGAGCTTCGGGAATCGACGGCCGTGACGGGGTGGCCGCCGCGGCCCGCTCCAGCATCCGCCGGGCGATCTCCGCCTCGCCCAGGACGGTTTCATCAGCGCCGGCCTTGGCGAGGTATTGGCGTTCATCGTCGCTGTGGGCGCGGGCGATGATCTCGAGTCCGCGACTGGCCCTGCGACCCTGCTCGACGATCTCGCCCGACTCAAAGCCGTCCGGGATGGCGACCAGCAGGCTGTCGGCGCGGGCCAGGCCGGCGGCGTCAAGGACGCGGGGGTCGATGCCGCTGCCGTCGACGACCTCGTAGCCTCTCGCGCGACCGGCCGCGACCGCTTCGGAGCGATCTTCGACAACCACAAAGGGCTTGCCGACCGCCTTGAGTCCTTCAGCCACCCGGGAGCCGACACGGCCAAGGCCAACCAGGACCGTGTGTCCGGAAAGCGCCGTCGGGATCAGATCCGTAGGCTCCGGCACCTGCGGCCTTTGCGGCTTGCGAGGTCCTTCGCGGGGAATGAGCAGGGCGAAGATCATCGGATTGAGCATGATCGACAGGATCGCGCCGGCCAGGATCAGATCGCGGCCCTCCTCGGGCAACAGATCAAGGCCGACGCCGAGGCCCGCGAGGATGAACGAGAACTCGCCGATCTGGGCGAGACTCGCCGCCACGGTCAGGGCGGCCTTGTGACTGTGCCGGAACGCCCGGACGATCAGGTAGGCGGCGAGTGACTTGCCGACCACGATGATGGCCACCACGGCGATCACCGGCAGCGGGTTCTCGATCAGCACCCGGTAGTCGAAGAGCATGCCGACCGAGACGAAGA
>CAYTZY010000002.1:129435-139840 GCA_964442795.1 uncultured Caulobacter sp. | reverse complement strand
TCATCGACACCCCCGGGCACGTCGACTTCACCATTGAGGTGGAGCGCTCGCTGCGCGTGCTCGACGGCGCCGTGACGGTGCTGGACGGCAACGCCGGCGTCGAGCCGCAGACCGAAACCGTGTGGCGCCAGGCCGACAAGTACCGCGTGCCCCGCATCGTGTTCGTCAACAAGATGGACAAGATCGGCGCCGACTTCGACAAGTCGGTCGAGTCGATCCGCGATCGCCTGGGCGCCAAGGCCGTGCCGATCCAGTTCCCGATCGGTTCGGAATCGAACCTGAAGGGCCTGGTCGATCTGGTCCGCATGAAGGCGGTTGTCTGGGACAACGACGGTCTCGGCGCGTCCTACCGCGACGAAGAGATCCCGGCTGACCTGATGGACAAGGCCGTCGAGGCTCGCCACTACCTGATCGAGAACGCCGTCGAGCTCGACGACGACGCCATGGAAGCCTACCTGGGCGGTGAAGAGCCTTCGATCGAGACGATCAAGAAGTGCATCCGCAAGGCCGTGCTGACCGGCGCCTTCTACCCGATCCTCTGCGGCTCGGCGTTCAAGAACAAGGGCGTCCAGACCCTGCTCGACGCCGTCGTCGACTACCTGCCCTCGCCGGTGGACATCCCGCCGACCCCGGGCATCGACTTCAAGACCGAAGAGCCCGTCGTGCGCCGCGCGTCGGACGATGAGCCGCTGTCGGTCCTGGCGTTCAAGATCATGGACGACCCCTTCGTCGGCTCGCTGACCTTCTGCCGCATCTATTCCGGCAAGATGGAAACCGGCATGGGCCTGCTGAACTCGACCCGCGACCGCAAGGAACGCGTCGGCCGCATGCTGCTGATGCACTCCAACAACCGGGAAGACATCAAGGAAGCCTACGCCGGCGACATCGTCGCCCTGGCCGGCCTCAAGGACACCCGCACCGGGGACACCCTGTGCGATCCGCTGAAGTCGCCCGTCATCCTCGAGAAGATGGAATTCCCGGCGCCGGTCATCGAGATCGCCGTCGAGCCGAAGTCCAAGGCCGACCAGGAAAAGCTGGGCGTCGCCCTGGCCAAGCTGGCCTCGGAAGACCCTTCCTTCACCGTCTCGACCGACCACGAGTCGGGCCAGACGATCCTGAAGGGCATGGGCGAGCTGCACCTGGACATCAAGATCGACATCCTCAAGCGCACCTACAAGGTCGAGGCCAACATCGGCGCGCCGCAGGTGGCCTACCGTGAATCCCTCGGGAAGCGGGCGGAGATCGACTACACCCACAAGAAGCAGACCGGCGGTACGGGCCAGTTCGCCCGCATCAAGCTGGTGTTCGAGCCGGGCGAGCCGGGTTCGGGCTTCGTGTTCGAAAGCTCCATCGTCGGCGGCGCGGTGCCCAAGGAATACATCCCGGGCGTGATCAAGGGCCTCGAGTCGGCCAAGGAAAACGGCCTGCTGGCCGGCTTCCCGGTCATCGACGTCAAGGCGACCCTTATCGACGGCGCCTACCACGACGTCGACTCCTCGGTGCTCGCCTTCGAAATCGCGGCCCGCGCCGCGTTCAAGGAACTGCGTGAGAAGGGCGCTCCCAAGCTGCTCGAACCGATCATGGCCGTCGAGGTCGTGACCCCGGAAGAGTACCTGGGCTCGGTCATCGGCGACCTGAACGGTCGTCGTGGCATGATCCAGGGCCAGGACATGCGCGGCAACGCCACGGTGGTGAACGCCTTCGTGCCGCTGGCCAACATGTTCGGCTACGTGAACACCCTGCGGGGCATGTCACAGGGCCGCGCCGCCTTCACGATGCAATACGATCACTACGACCCGGTGCCGCAACACGTCGCCGACGAAGTGATCAAGAAGTACGCCTAACCCATCCCCCAAACGTAAGGACCCCGCTTGGGGGACCAGGAGCTAGAACATGGCCAAGGAAAAGTTTGAACGTAACAAGCCGCACTGCAACATCGGCACGATTGGTCACGTTGACCATGGCAAGACGACGCTGACGGCTGCGATCACGATCACGCTGGCGAAGTCCGGTGGGGCGACGGCGAAGAACTACGCGGACATTGACGCGGCGCCGGAAGAGAAGGCGCGCGGCATCACGATCAACACCGCGCACGTGGAATACGAGACGGCGAACCGTCACTACGCGCACGTCGACTGCCCCGGCCACGCCGACTACGTGAAGAACATGATCACGGGCGCGGCGCAGATGGACGGCGCGATCCTGGTGGTTTCGGCCGCTGACGGCCCGATGCCGCAGACGCGCGAGCACATCCTGCTGGCGCGCCAGGTCGGCGTTCCGGCGCTGGTGGTGTTCATGAACAAGGTCGACATGGTCGACGACGAGGAGCTTCTGGAGCTGGTCGAGATGGAAGTTCGCGAGCTGCTGAGCTCGTACAACTTCCCGGGCGACGACATTCCGATCGTCAAGGGCTCGGCCCTGGCGGCGGTCGAGGGTCGTGATCCGAAGATCGGCGAGGAAGCGATCCTGGCGCTGATGGCGGCGGTGGACGACTACATCCCGCAGCCGGACCGTCCGGTGGACCTGCCGTTCCTGATGCCGGTGGAAGACGTGTTCTCGATCTCGGGCCGCGGCACCGTGGTCACGGGCCGTATCGAGAAGGGCATCGTGAAGGTCGGCGAGGAAGTCGAGATCGTCGGCATCCGTCCGGTTCAGAAGACGACCTGCACGGGCGTCGAGATGTTCCGCAAGCTGCTGGACCAGGGCCAGGCGGGCGACAACGTGGGCGTGCTGCTGCGCGGCACCAAGCGTGAAGACGTCGAGCGCGGCCAGGTTCTCTGCAAGCCGGGCTCGATCACGCCGCACACCAAGTTCGTGGCCGAGGCCTACATCCTGACCAAGGAAGAGGGTGGCCGTCACACGCCGTTCTTCACCAACTACCGTCCGCAGTTCTACTTCCGCACGACGGACGTGACCGGGATCATCAAGCTGCGCGAAGGCGTGGAAATGATCATGCCGGGCGACAACGCCGAGCTGGACGTCGAGCTGATCACCCCGATCGCCATGGACCAGGGCCTGCGCTTCGCCATCCGCGAAGGCGGCCGCACGGTCGGCGCCGGCGTCGTGGCCAAGATCGTCGAGTAGTCCTCGACCTTCGACAGCCAAGGCTGAACAGATCAGGGCCTCCGGGGGAAACCTCGGAGGCCTTTTTCTATGCGCGCGTTCAGGCCCTGCGTGGTTCGAGACGCGCCTTCGGCGCTGCTCACCATGACGAAGGGGGATAGCCTTCCGATCACGTCATCCTGAGCAGCCCGCGCAGCGGGCGTGTCGAAGGACGCACGGCGGCAAGGCCGCTAAGCCTTCAACCACCCGAACGCGCGACGGATGAATGCCTGGCCACCCTCCATCACCGGGGCCCCATGGGCCATCAGCACCCGCTTGGCCGGCCAGGCCATGATGCGTCGCAGGGCCGCGCGCGCCGCACGGCGGTCGGTGAAGGCGAGGCGGAACTTCCGCGGCACGGCGGCCTCGGTCCCGACCAGCCGGTCGAGCCGGGCGACGATCGCCCGCCATCCGGTGAACCAGTCCGCATCGAACTGCTGGATCAGGTCCGTGAACAGCACGGTGCGGCTGGCGCGATGGAAGAATACGACCTCGGTGGTGATGGCGTTGCCCCCCACCACGACCTGGTCGAGGTCGGCCGCCCAGTCGGCCGCCGGCGCGTCGCCCAGCTCGGCGTCGACGGCTATGCCCGGGCAGCGTGACCGAAATCCCGGCGCCGCGTGCAGCCTGGCGGCGGGAAACGCCGTCCGCCACTCGGCGAGGTGCAGGTGGTGCAGGCTGTTGGGCGCGATCAGCACCCGCACCTCGCCCAGGGCTTCGACCTGGGCTCGCAGGTCCGGGGTCAGCGCCACCGGCGACCAGACCAGCAGTCCGCCCCCGTCAAGCTGGATGACGGCCATCCGCGTCGGGTAGCTGAAGCCCGCCACTGAAACGGTCGGCCCGCCGGCGATCCACAGTCCGGGGCCGAAGGCGATGAGGATCGCGGTGCTCAAGGTCTGCTGTTCCCGGAAGGTCATGCGCCGATGTCGCCGCGCAGGATCGCGCCGAAGCGCCGGTTTGACGAGCCCGTAAGGACGCAGCCAGACAGGGTCGTTTTCGGTAGGATGCGCCATGGCCAATCCGCTCAGGTTCCGATTCCGGCTGCTGCTTGGACGCACCGTCGCCGTGGGGCCCGGCAAGGCCGACCTGCTGACGGCGCTGGCCGAGACCGGCTCCATCGCGGCGGCGGCCCGGCGGATGGACATGAGCTACAAGCGGGCCTGGTATCTGATCGACACGATGAACCGCTGCTTCCGCGAGCCCGTGGTCGAGACCGAGAAGGGCGGACGCGGGCGCGGCGGGGCCAGGCTGACGCCGATGGGCCAGGCCGTCCTTGATCGCTACCGGGCCATGGAGGCGCGCGCGGCCGCGGCGGTGGAAGACGATCTGGAAGGCTTCGCCGATCTGGTCGTCGAGGCGCCCGACCGCTGACCGCCCCCACCCCCGACCTCGCCCTCGACCGGCAGGCCGACTGTCGATATAGTCAGTCAGCTATATCGACAGATCAGGCCTCATGCCGTCCAGCCTCGCTCCCGATCGCCGCCGCATCATCCGCTTGCTGGGCGCCGCGGCGACTCTGGCCGTCGCCGGCCGAAGTCCCGCCCTCGCCCGGAACGGCCCGCCGATCGCCGCCGCCTCGGACCTGCATTCCACCCTGCCGCAGATCGCGGCGCTGTTCCGGCAGGCCTCGGGACTGTCGGTGAATCTGACCTTCGGCTCGTCCGGCAACTTCGCCCAGCAGATCCGCAACGGCGCGCCCTTCGAGGTCTTTCTCTCGGCCGACGAAGGCTATGTCCGGATGCTGAAGGCCGCCGGCAAGACCGAGGGCGACGGCAGGCTCTACGCCGTCGGACGGATCGGACTCTTCCAGCCCCACGGCTCGCCGATCCGCGCCGACAGCCGGCTTGCCGATCTCGCCGCCGGGCTGCGCGACGGGCGGCTGCGCAAGCTGGCCATCGCCAATCCCGAGCATGCGCCGTACGGGCGGGCCGCCCGCGAAGCGCTGCAGCACGCCGGACTCTGGCGTGCGATCGCGCCCAGGCTGGTCCTGGGCGAGAACGTCGCCCAGGCGACCCAGTTCGCCCTCTCGGGTTCGGCGCAGGGCGGCATCATCCCGCTGTCGCTGGCCCTGAGCCCGCAGGTGAAGGCGGCCGGCGGCTTCGCCCTGATCGCGGATGACTGGCACAGGCCGTTGCGCCAGCGCGCGGCCGTCCTCAGGGGGGCGGGCGCCACGGCCCGCGCCTTCCATGATTTCCTGTACGAGCCGCAGGCGCGCGACGTCTTCCGACGCCACGGCTTCCTGCTGCCGGACGAGAAGCCGTAGGTCGCGGTGGACTGGACCGCCTTTTCCCTGTCGCTGAAGCTCGCCGCCTGGACAGCCGTCGTCCTGCTGCCGCTGGGGCTGCTGTCGGCCCGGGCCCTGGCCTTCCGGGTGCGGCGTGGCAAGAGCCTGCTGGAGGCGCTGGTGGCGCTGCCGCTGGTCCTGCCGCCGACGGTGCTGGGCTACTATCTGCTGGTTGGACTGGGCGGCGACTCGGCCATCGGCCAGGTCTGGACGCGGGTCTTCGGCCACGGCCTGGTGTTCAGCTTCGAGGGCCTGCTCGTGGCCTCGGTGCTGGTCAACATTCCGTTCGCGGTGCAGCCGATGCAGCGGGCCTTCGAGGCCCTGCCGCTCGACGTGCGGGAGGCGGCCCAGGTCTGCGGCCTGTCGCCGTGGGCGACCTTCTGGCGGGTGGAGCTTCCGCTCGCCTGGCCCGGGGTGCTGTCGGCGCTGGTGCTGACCTTCGCCCACACCATGGGCGAATTCGGCGTGGTGCTGATGGTCGGCGGCGGAATCCCCGGGGAGACGAAGACCATCGCCCTGGCGATCTATGACCGCACCCAGGCCTTCGATCCGGTCTCGGCCGGGACCATGTCGGCGGCGCTGCTGGCCTTTTCGATCATGGCGATCGTTATCGTCCATGCCCTGGGCGGACGGGTGGGGCCGCGTCGTGGGTGAGGCCGCCGCTCGCGAGGGACTGGCGGTCCGCCTGCATCAGGCCGGGCCGATCCCGCTCGACATCGCGCTGACCTGCAAGCCGGGCGAGATGCTGGCCCTGGTCGGTCCGTCCGGGGCCGGGAAATCGACGATCCTGCGCAGCATCTGCGGTCTCTACCGGCCTGGCGGCGGCCAGGTGACCTGCGACGGCGAGACCTGGCTCGATACCGCGCGGTCGATCGCCCTGCCGGCGCACCGGCGGCGCGCGGGCCTGGTGTTCCAGGCCTACGCCCTGTTTCCGCACATGACCGCGCTGGGCAACATCATGGCGGCGATGAGCCATCGCCCTCGCGCCGAGCGGGCGGACAGGGCCCGGACCTTGATCGAGACCGTGCACCTGACGGGCCTGGAAGACCGCAAGCCCGGCCAGCTGTCCGGCGGCCAGCAACAGCGGGTCGCACTGGCCCGGGCGCTGGCGCGCGATCCCGCTGTCCTGCTGCTGGACGAGCCGTTCTCGGCGGTCGACCGCCGCACGCGCCGGGGCCTGCACGACGAACTGCAGCAGCTTCGTCGCGCGCTGCGCATCCCGATCGTGCTGGTCACCCACGATCTGGACGAGGCTGTCCGGCTGGCCGACCGCCTTGCGGTGATCGACCGCGGGTCGCTGCTCCAGATCGGCGACCCGGACGAGGTTGTCGCCCGGCCGGCCGATCAACGGGTCCGGGACGTGCTCGATCTGCCGACCACCGGCGACAGGTCGCCGCGCGAGGCGCCGCAACAGGGACCGATCACCGAATTCTGAACCCATCGCCGCCCCAGGCGCTGACGTAGAGGCGCCAGGTCGCTATGACGGGGGTCTCCCGTCCGACACCGCTGTCACCGCCAGGGACCGAATGGCCACGACCCAGTCCACGACCCTCGTCATCCTCGGCGCCTCGGGCGACCTCGCCCGGCGCATGCTGTTGCCGTCGCTCTACAACCTCGAGGCCGATGGACTGCTGCCGGCCGGGCTGCGGATCGTCGGGGTGGCCCGGGGCGAGGCGACGGACTGGACGGCGGAGGTGAAGGCGGCCCTGGGGGACCGCTGCGACCTCGACGCCGCCGTCTGGGACCGCTTCGCCGCCCGCCTGGCCTACTGCGCCGGCGATGTGACGAAGGCCGACGGCGCCGCCTGCCTGAAGGGCGTGGTCGGCGAGACAGGGGCCTCGTTGATCTTCTTCTCGCTGTCGCCGAGCCTGTTCACCGCCGCCTGCGAGACCCTGCGAGCCGGCGGCGTCATCGCCGATCATACGCGCCTGGTGCTGGAGAAGCCGATCGGCCGCGATCTGGAAACCTCCCGCCAGATCAACGACGCGGTCGGCGCCGTGGCGGCGGAGCGCAACATCTTCCGCATCGACCACTATCTGGGCAAGGAGACGGTCCAGAACCTGATCGCCCTGCGCTTCGCCAACAGCCTGTTCGAGCCGCTGTGGACCAGCCAGACCATCGACCATGTGCAGATCACCGTGGCCGAGACCCAGGGCGTCGGCGACCGCTGGCCCTACTACGACGACTACGGCGCCATCCGCGACATGCTGCAGAACCACATGCTGCAGCTGCTCTGCCTGGTGGCCATGGAGCCGCCGTCGGACCTCGAGCCGGACGCGGTCCGCAACGAGAAGGTCAAGGTGCTGCGGTCGCTGCGTCCCTTCACCCGGGCGACGGTGGCCCATGACAGCGTGCGCGGCCAGTACACGGCGGGCTCCGTCGAGGGGCAGGCCGCCGTCGCCTATCTCGACGAGGTCGGCCGGCTGACCCGCACCGAGACCTTCGTCGCCCTGACCGCCCATATCGACAACTGGCGCTGGGCGGGCGTGCCCTTCTTCCTGCGCACCGGCAAGCGGATGCCCGAGCGGCGCACCGAGATCGTCATCCAGTTCAAGCCGGTGCCGCACTCGATCTTCGGCGGCGCGGCCGAGGCGGACCTGGTCGCCAACCGGCTGGTGATCGCGCTGCAGCCGGACGAGGACATCTCGCTGACGGTCATGAACAAGCGGCCGGGCCTGGGCGACATCCGCCTGCAGGCGCTGCCGCTGTCGCTGAGCCTGACCCGGACGCTGGGCGAGGACGGCGGCCGGCGGCGGATCGCCTACGAGCGGCTGCTGCTCGACGCGCTGCGGGGCGACCAGACGCTGTTCGTGCGACGGGACGAGGTCGAGGCGGCCTGGACCTTCGTCGACGGGGTCGCCGACGCCTGGAACGAGGCCGACATGGCGCCGCGTCCCTATCCGGCCGGCTCGTGGGGTCCGGCCGGCGCCTTCGCGCTGATCGAGCGCAGCGGGCGGGCCTGGCATGACTGACCGCTACATGATCGAGGCCCGGGCCGACCGGTCCGAGGCCTCGCGGGCCGCGGCCGAGGCCATCGCCGACTGGCTGGCCGCGGGCCTGGCCGAGGACGACCGGGCCAGCTTCGTCGCCACCGGCGGAACCTCGCCGGGCGAGGTCTACGACCTGCTGTCGACCCTGCCGCTGCCGTGGGAGCACATCAGCGTCACCCTGTCGGACGAACGCTGGGTGTCGCCGGAATCGCCGGAGTCCAACGAGCGGCTCCTGCGCGAGCGGCTGCTGGTCGGAGAGGCGGCCAAGGCCAACTTCGTGCCGCTGTGGTCCGACGCGCCGACCGCCGAGGACGCCGCCGAGGTCGCCGAGGCCGTGGTCGCCGACCTGCTGCCCGCGGACGTCGTGTTGCTGGGCATGGGCGAGGACGGCCACATCGCCTCCCTGTTTCCGGGCAGTCCCGTGCTGGAGGAGGGGCTCGACCCGCTGGGCGGCAGCCTGGTGATCGCCGCGCCGAAGGGTGAGCCCGCCCCGCCCCAGGATCGCCTCAGCCTGACGCTTTACGCCTTGCGGCAGTCCTATCTGGTCATTGTCCTGATCAGCGGCGCCGCCAAGCGGCGGGTGATCGAGGAGGGTGAGGGGCTGCCCATCCACGCCCTGCTCGACGCCGTCGGCGAGACGCCGGTCCGGATCATCTGGTCGCCCTAGCCGAAGAGAGGAGACGCCCATGGCTGTCCCGATGCATCCCGTCGTGGCGGAGGTCACCCGGGCCATCATCGACCGCTCCCGCGACCGGCGCGCCGCCTACCTGGTCCAGCTCGAGGCCGCGCGCGGGGCCGAGCCGGGGCGGGCCAAGCTCAGCTGCGCCAACTGGGCCCACGCCTTCGCCGCCGCCGACCCGAAGGACCGCCTGCGCGCGATGGATCCGGACGCGCCGAACCTGGCCATCGTCTCGGCCTACAACGACATGCTCAGCGCCCATCAGCCGCTGGAGCGCTATCCGGCCCTGATCAAGGACGCGGCCCGCGAGGTCGGCGCCACGGCGCAGTTCGCCGGCGGGGTGCCGGCGATGTGCGACGGCGTCACCCAGGGTCGACCGGGCATGGAGCTGTCGCTGTTCAGCCGAGACGTCATCGCCATGGCCACCGGCATCGCCCTGACCCACGACGCCTTCGATGGGGGCCTGTTCCTGGGGGTCTGCGACAAGATCGTGCCAGGCCTGGTGATCGGGGCCCTGGCCTTTGGCCACCTTCCGGCGGTGTTCGTGCCGGCCGGCCCGATGACCTCGGGCCTGCCCAATGCCGAGAAGGCCCGGGTGCGGGCGCTGTTCGCCGAGGGCAAGGCGAGCCGCGAGGAGCTGCTCGCGGCCGAACAAGCCAGCTACCACAGCCCCGGAACCTGCACCTTCTACGGCACCGCCAACTCCAACCAGATGCTGATGGAGATGATGGGCCTGCACCTGCCGGGTTCGGCCTTCATCCACCCGAACACAGACCTGCGCGACGCTCTGGTCAGGGCTGCCGCACAGCGTTGCGCCCGGATCGGTCCGCGCTCCAACGACTGGATCCCGGCCGGCCATGTGGTTGACGAGAAGGCCATCGTCAACGGGGTCGTCGGGCTAATGGCCACGGGCGGCTCGACCAACCACCTGCTGCATCTGGTCGCCATGGCGGCGGCGGCCGGCGTGGTGCTGACGCTGGACGACTTCGACGCCCTGTCGCGGGTCACCCCGCTGATGGCGCGCGTCTATCCCAACGGCGGCGCGGATGTGAACCACTTCCACGCGGCCGGCGGCATGGCCTTCGTGATCCGTGAGCTGCTGGCGGCGGGCCTGGCGCATGACGACGTGCTGACCGTCGCCGGCCGGGGCCTGGCCCACTACGCCCGGGAGCCGCATCTCGAGAACGGCGTCCTGGTCTGGAACGACGGCGCGAGCACGAGCCTCGACACCGACATCCTGCGGCCGGTCGCTGCGCCGTTCGAGGCCGAGGGCGGCATTCGCCAGCTGACCGGCCCGCTGGGGCGGGGGGCGATCAAGGTCTCGGCGGTCAAGCCTGATCACCGGGTGAT
>CAYTZY010000002.1:24785-129411 GCA_964442795.1 uncultured Caulobacter sp. | reverse complement strand
GGCGGCCTTCAAGCGTGGCGAGCTGGACCGTGACGTGGTGGTGGTGGTGCGTTTCCAGGGGCCGCAGGCCAACGGCATGCCCGAGTTGCACAACCTGACGCCCTCGCTGGGGGTGCTGCAGGACCGCGGCCATCGCGTGGCCCTGGTCACCGACGGCCGGATGTCCGGCGCCTCGGGCAAGGTGCCGGCCGCGATCCACATGACGCCGGAGGCCGCCGTCGGCGGACCGCTGGCCCGGGTGCGCGACGGCGACCTCATCACCCTGGACGCCGTGGCCGGAACCCTGACGATCGAGGCCGATCTGGCCGGCCGGCCGGCTGCGGCGACGCCCGAGTCCGCCCCCGGCTACGGGCGCGACCTCTTCGCCCCCTTCCGCCGCGCGGTGGGAGCGTCCGACGCCGGAGCGTCGATTTTCTGAGCTGGCGGATCCCTGCGGCGAACCGTCACGTCGAAGGGCTCCGCGCGCTGCGTCCGCCCAGCGGCCCCTGATCGCTGATAACCCGCCCCAAGCGGCGGCGCGTACGCGCAAACCATCCTTCTACAAGGCGTTTGGGGGCAGTTTCCGCCGCTGTGGCGTCGGTGTTTCAGCGCCGCAATAACTGGACGGCTTGGCGTAACATCGGTTGACGCAGGGGGAGATCATACCGCATCATCGAAATTGGTAGGCCGCCTTGAGAAGACACTTTCGCGCAGAGCCGCGGGACGTGCTGGGGAAGGCGGCGGAACGAGTGGTGTTGGGGGCCGGTTGACGCGGATCGCGGAAACCCTTTCTGGACCTGACGAGCGGGCGGCTTGCGCCCGGGCGCCCCTGTCGTGCTCCGACATCCCGACAAGATCTTCCGCGACGCCCGCCGGGCGAGCGGTTGAAGACCGTGTGTTCGCGATCTCCGAAGGGGGACCGTAGGCGCTCACGACAAACCGCCGCGACCGTCGCCATACAAAAAAGGCGGCGCGGCACAGGGAACAACAGGGAGGGTAGTATGCGAAGAGTTGGCTATCTGGCCGGGGGGTCCGCCCTCGCCATCGCGCTGTCACTGGGTCTGTCATCGACGGCCCTGGCGCAAGAGCCTACTGAAGTCGAAGCCGTCGTCGTCACGGGCTCGCTGATCGCGGGCACGCCGGAAGACGCCGCGCTGCCGGTCGACGTGATCGGGGCCGAAGAGCTGGCCAAGCAGGGCTCGCCCACCACCGTCGACCTGATCAAGGGTCTGTCGGTGTCCAACGGCGTGCTCGGCGACACCAACCAGTTCGACTCCCGCGCCCAGGGCTCGGAAGGCTCGGGCTCGGTCAACCTGCGGGGCCTTGGCCCGACGCGGACGCTGGTGCTGATCAACGGCCGGCGGATGACGATCAACCCGTTTGCCCTCGCCGGCGCCGGTGCGGTCGACACCAACGTCATCCCGGTCGCGGCCATCGGCCGGATCGAAGTGCTGAAGGACGGCGCGGCGGCGACCTACGGCTCCGACGCCATCGGCGGCGTGGTCAACTTCATCACCCGCAAGAGCTTCCAGGGGCTCGAGACCAGCGCCTCGTACCGCAACATCGACGGTTCCGACGGCGACTACACCTTCAGCGTCATCGGCGGCTTCAACACCGACCGGTTCAGCGTGATGGTCGCCGCCGGCTACCAGAGCCGGTCGGAACTGTCGCTGCTCGAGCGGGACTGGGCCACCCAGCCGTACGAGAACAACCCTGAAGGCGGCTGGTCGGCCGCGGGCAATCCGTCGACCATCATTCCGCTGGCCACCTTCGCCACCCACCGCGACACCGGCTGCGCCGGCCTCGGCGGTCGCACCGGCTTCAGCGGTGCCACCCCGGTCTGCCAGTGGCAGTACACCGAGTGGGACAATCTGGTCGAAAAGGAAGATCGCTGGCAGCTCTACGGCCAGATCGACGTCGATCTGAGCGACACCACCAAGTTCCACGGCGAGGCCTTCTACTCGAAGACCGAAGTGCCGGAGTGGAAGACCTCTCCGTCCTACGCCCTGCTGGCCGTGCCGGACGCCGTGACCTCGCCGGTCCCGGGTCGCTACTATGTGCCCGCCACCAACCCGGGCCTTATCCAGTACGGTCTGGACAATCCCGGCCAGAACATGGCCGGCGGCGCGCTGATCGCCGCCAACCGACCCTACGCCATGGGCGGCAACCCCGCCTTCGGCTATGGGCCGTCCACCGGCGAGCGGGAGTATGACGCCTACCGCCTCGCCGCCGACCTCAGCGGCACCTTCGACAATGGCATCAACTGGAGCTTCGGCGCCCAGTACAGCGAGGAGAAGGGCTATCGGTCCGGCTACGACACCATCGTCGGCCGCTACCAGCTCGCCCTGCGCGGCTTCGGCGGCGCCGACTGCAACGGCATCCGCGCGGGCCTTCCCGGCTCGACCTGTGAATGGGCCAACCCGTTCTCCAACGGGGTGCCGAGCAACGCCATCACCGGCGTGGCCAACCCGAACTTCCAACCGGGCCTGGCCGACAGCGCGGCTCTGGCGCGCTGGTTCTTCCCCAAGCTTGAAACCGAGCAGACCTCGAGCCTGTTCGTCGTCGAGGGCTTGCTGTCGGGCCAGCTCGAAGCCCTGCAACTGGGTGGCGGCAACGCGGCCTGGGCGCTTGGCGCGCAGTTCCGCAAGGCCGGGTTCGAGACCTGGTACAATGACATCTCGAACCGCGACCTGAACCCCTGCCTGAACACGCCGATCAACGGGGACACCGCCTGTCTGGCGCCCCAGGGACCGTTCCCCTTTCTCGGCGTCGGCAGCCCGGTTGACCTGACCCAGGACGTGCGTTCGGTGTTCGGCGAACTGGTCCTGCCGTTCACCGATAACTTCAACGCCACCCTGGCGGCGCGGATCGAGGACTACGGCGGCTCCGTCGGCCACACCTTCGACCCGAAGCTGTCGGTTCGCTGGCAGGTGGTGGACTCCCTGGCGCTCCGCGGCTCGATCGGCACCACCTTCCGGGCCCCGACCGCCGGCCAGGTCAACGGCAGCAACTTCGTCACCTCGCTGCAGCAGATCCTCGGCGTGTTCCGCGCCGTGGACATCTACGGCAACGCGGACCTGCAGCCGGAAACCGCCACCACCTACAGTGTCGGCGCGATCCTGGAGATGGGCGCCTTCAAGGCCACGCTCGACTACTGGAACTTCGACTTCCAGGATCCGATCACCACCGAACCGGTGGCCGGCCTGGTCAACGCGGTGTTCCCGGGCGGCGTCGCCAACTGCGCCCACCCGCTGGCTTCGCGGTTCACCTTCCAGGGCGGCGTCTGCTCGGTGCCGAATATCGCCCGCCTGCAGACCAAGACGGTCAACGGGGCTGCGGTCAAAACCTCCGGCGTCGACGTGATCGCAGACTACACCTTCGAAGACGTGCTCGGCGGCAGCCTGACCGTCGGCGCCACCGCCACCTACGTCATCGAGTACACGACCGATGACACCTTCGTCGAAGGCGTGCTGGTGTCGCCGGGCTTCGACGCGGTGGGCCTGCTGAACTACCAGACGACCGCCTATCCGCTGCCCCAGAAGAAGGGCAACCTGTACTTCGAGTGGAACAGCGGCGTGCATAACGCCCGGTGGACCATCCGGTACATCGACGGCTACACCGACCAGCGCACCGCGCCGTTCGCGACCGGGGCCTATCGCGGTTCCGACCTCGCGGGCACGGCGTTCACGGTCTCGGCCGGCAAGAACGTCGACTCCTTCACCACCCACGACTTCACCTACCGGGTGTTCCTGCCGTGGGATGTGACCGGGTCGCTGACCGTCGAGAACATCCTCGACGAGGATCCGCCCTTCGCCCGTCTGGACCTGAACTACGATCCGTTCACGGCCAGCGGCCTGGGCCGGAACTGGAAGGTCAGCCTGACCAAGAAGTTCTAGATTTCCTCAGGAAACGATCTGTCCCTTGGGGGCGGCCTTCGGGCCGCCCCTTTTTTTCGTGGTGTGGAAATGCCCTGCGTGCTTCGACACGCACTCTTCGAGCGCTGCTCAGCATGACTATGGTGAGTGGCCTTCATTCCCAGTCATCCTGAGCAGCCGCGTAGCGGCGTGTCGAAGGACGCACTGCGACCCCAGTGTTCATGGGTGGTCGGAACAAGTCCGACCATGACGGGTGAAGGAGCCTCCCCTACCGGGTGAACACGCCCAGCAGCAGCGGCCGCGCGAACAGGGCGGCGACCTCGTCCAGTTCGGCCGACGGCGCCCAGACCTGCAGCGAGGCGGCGGCGTTGATCATCGAGCTGAGCATGTGGGCGGCGATCAGCGGATCGACGGGCCGGATCGAGCCCTCGGCGATGCCGTCCGAGATCATGCCCGCGAAACGGGCCGATATCCGGGCGTAGCTGTCGACGATGTCGGGCCGGATCTCTAGCGGCAGCGCGCCCATCGAAGAGGCGCGCAGCAGGGGGCCGTGGTCGGAGAGCTGGTAGTTGACCAGCGCCGCCGCCGCCGCCGCCAGCCGGGTCCACTGGTCGGTCTTCAGGTCGCGTGCCGCGAACTGCACCGCCCGCAGGATGGTGAAGGTGCGGTCGAAGCACTCGACGACCAGGTCATCCTTGGCGTGGTTGTGGTGATAGAAGCTGCCCTTGGTGACGTTCAGCTCCGCCGAGATGTCCTCGACCGAGGCGCCGCGATAGCCCTTCTGGTTGATCACCCGGGTGGCGGCCACGAGGAAGGTCTCGCGTGAAACGTCCGTGCTGGCCGCCTCCGGCGGGGTCGGATCGGGCAGGGCGGGCGGGGCCCAGGCGCGGGCGCCGACCGCCAGGCCGCCGCACAGGATGTCGAACATCCGGTCGCGGATGCGCGGATAGTCCTCCAGGTCGTATCGCCGGGTCCAGGTCACCGTCCAGAACGCCTGCTCCAGCAGCAGGTGGGTCCGGGCCGTCGCTTCCAGCCGGGAGAGACCGGCGAACTCGGGGTCGTCGAAGAAGCCGCGGATGGTGCGGAACAGATCGTTGAACGCCGCCGCCACCTGGCTGCGCAGCGGTTCGTTGAGGGCCCGCATCTCGCTGAAGGCGACGATCGGCGCGGCCTCCTTCAGGCGGATCTTCGCCGCCATGTCGAAGAAGAGCTCGAGGAACTTGGCCAGTCGCGCGCGCGCGCCGTTGACCGCGCCGGCCTCCACCGCCAGGCCCGTGAAGATGTCGATGCCGCGCATGAAGCAGGCGGCCGCGAGGTCATCCTTCTTGCGGTAGTAGTAGGTCACCGAGGTGGTGATCAGCCCGACTTCCGCCGCCACGTCGGCCAGGGTCATGCCCTTGACGCCCTCACGATTCAGGATCGTGGTGGCCGCCGTCAGAATGGCTTCCTTCTTCGCGGCGTAGCGGGCGGTGGCGGCTGGCGTGCTCACGCGGCGGCGTCTCCGGCGAATACGACCTTCAGTTCGGACTTCATGATCTTGCCGTTGGCGTTGCGCGGGAGCGTCTCATGCCAGAAGGCGACGCGGACCGGAACCTTGAATGCCGCCAGACGGTCGGCGACGAAGGCGCGAAGCTCCTGTTCGCTCGCCTGCGCGCCAGGCTTGAGCGTAACGACGGCGCCCGGTTCCTCGCCCAGCGTCCGGTGCGGGATGCCGACCAACGCCGCGTCCATCACCGCCGGATGGTCATAGAGAACGTTCTCGACCTCGATGCAGTAGATGTTCTCGCCGCCGCGGATCAGCATGTCCTTGGCCCGGTCGATGATGAAGCAGAAGCCGTCTTCGTCCAGGCGCGCCAGGTCGCCGGTCTTCACCCAGCCGTCGATGAAGGTCTGGGCGGTGGCCTCGGGCTTGTTCCAGTAGCCCTTCACGACCATAGGCCCCTTGCACCACAGCTCGCCGACCTCGCCGACCGGCAGCTCGCGGTGCGGCGCCTCGACGGTCATGATCTTCATTTCGCCCACCGCCGGCGCGGGGCCGCAGCTGTCGGGCCGATGAACGTAGTCGTCCGAGTTGTTGTTGGTGAAGGTGGCGCTGGTCTCGGTCATGCCCCAGCCGTTGCCGGCCGAGGCTTTTGGCCAGACCTCCTTGATCCGCCGCACCAGCTCCGGCGCCGAGGGCGCTCCGCCGTAGGAGATGCCGTCGATCGAGCTGAGGTCGAACTCGGCGCGGCGCGGGTGCTCGATCAACTGCCAGGCGATGGTCGGCACGCCGCCGGTGTTGGTCACCCGCTCGCGCTCGATCAGCTTCATGCCCTCCAGCGCGTCCCACTTGCGCATCAGCACCAGCTTGCCGCCGTTGTTGAGGGCCGGGCCCAGCGTCGCCGAGCAGCCGGTGACGTGGAACATCGGCACGACCAGCAGCGTGACCCGCTGTGGCGCGATCGGATCGGGGGCCGGAGGGGTCTCGCCCCGCCGCAGGAACGGTCGGGCCAGGGCGGCGCCGGTCGTCAGGACGTTGGTGGTCATCGTCCGGTGGGTGCCCAGCGCGCCCTTCGGCTTTCCGGTGGTGCCGGAGGTGTAGAAGATCGTCGCGTCGTCGTCCGGCGCGATCGGCGTGGTCGGCAGCGGCCGGTCGGGCAGGTCCGCCCAGCTGCCGGGGGCGCCGATCACCGACTCCAGCCGGCGCACGCGCGGGTCGTCGTAGGGGTCATCCTCGCGGCAGACATAGACGGCTTCAAGGTCCGGGCAGTCCTTCAGGTGCTCGGCGATCCGCTCGAGCCGCTCCGGATCGGTGATCGCGATCCTGCTGCCCGAGTCGGTCAGGCCGTAGTGCAGCTCCTGTCCCGTCCACCATGCGTTCAGCGGCGTGACGATGGCGCCCAGGCTGACGGCGGCGAAGAAGGCCACCGGCCATTCGGGCAGGTTGCGCATGATCAGCGCCACCCTGTCGCCCTTGCCCACGCCGTCGGCGGCCAGCCGTTCGGCCAGGGCCGCAACCGCGCGGTGGAAGGCCTCGAAGGTGACGCGCTCATCCTCGTGGACGATGAACTCGCGGTCGGGAAAGGCCCGGCCGTTGGTCACCATGGCGCGCAGGGTCGGCGGGGCGTTCTTCCACACCCTCGTCGGAACGCCCCGGATGACGAGGTCTTCGGTTTCAAACCGTGAACCGGGCGCGGTCAGGATCGCGTGCGCCTCGTCGATGGTCATGGCCGGCCAGTGGGTCACGCGGCCTCCCCGTGCTCGGCGAGGGCCTCGGCGAACTTCTCCAGCGAGTCCTCGCGCTGGTTCAGCAGGCTGTAGGACGGGAACAGCTCATTGCTGGGCTTGAAGTTGCGCAGGAGCTGCTTGGCGAGCGTCTCCTGATGCACCTCGGTGGGGCCGTCGGCGATGCCCATGACGAAGCTGCCGATCACCTGGCCGACGAAGGGCATCTCGTTGGAGACGCCCAGCGCCCCGTGCAGATGCAGCGCCTTGGACGCGATCGAGTGGTAGACGCGCGGCATGGCGATCTTCACCGCCGCGATGTCCTTGCGGACCTTGCGATAGTCCTTGTGCTTGTCGATCAGCCAGGCGGTGTGCAGCACGAGCAGGCGAAACTGCTGCAGCTCGATCCAGGCGTCGGCGATCATCATCTGCACCGCCTGCTTGGAGGCCAACGGGCCGTCGCGGGTCGTGCGGCTGACGGCGCGCTGGCACATCAGGTCCAGCGCCTTCTTCGCCTGGCCGACCGTGCGCATGGCGTGGTGGATGCGGCCGCCGCCCAGCCGGGTCTGGCTGATGGCGAAGGCGCTGCCCCGCTCGCCCAGCAGGTGGTCGGCCGGCACCCGCACGTTGGTGTAGCGCATATAGCCTTCGGAGCCGTGGTCGTTGTAGCCAACGCCGACATTGCGCACGATCTCGACGCCGGGCGTCTTCGTCGGGACGATGAACATCGACATCCGCTGATAGGTCGGGCCGTCGGGATCGGTCACCGCCATGACGATCAGGAACTCCGACCACTTCGCATTGGTCGAGAACCACTTCTCGCCGTTGATCACCCAGTGGTCGCCGTCCAGCTCCGCCCGGGTGGTGAAGGTCAGCGGATCGGCGCCGCCGGTCGGCTCACTCATCGAGAAGGACGACACGATCTCGTTGTCGAGCAGCGGGCGCAGGTATTTTTCCTTCTGCGCCTCGGTTCCGTAGTGGGCGATGATCTCGGCGTTGCCTGTGTCGGGCGCCTGGCAGCCGAACACCGACGGCGCGAAATGGCTGCGACCGAGGATCTCGTTCATCAGGCCGAGCTTCACCTGGCCGTAGCCCTGGCCGCCGAGGTCGGGGCCCAGGTGACAGGCCCAGAGCCCCTGGCGCTTGACCTCCGCCTGCAGCGGCCGGACCAGCTTGCGGTAGAGCGGCTTCCCGACGTCGTAGGGGTGCAGCTTGAGGCGATCGAGCGGCTCGACCTCCTCGCGCACGAAGCGGTCCATCCAGTCGAGCTTCTCTTGAAACCCGGCGTCGGTCTCGAAATCCCAGGCCATGGCGTTCCCTCGATCCGCGCTCTGACGGCGCGCCCCGCTTCGCAGGTCGGGTATTGGCCCCCCGCCGGCTCGCCCGCTGATTTAAGGGGGTGGAGCGGCGAGATGCAATCGGTTCGAAGGCTTAGTATGCAGAATCAGGCTGCGGCGACGTCGCTGTCCCCGTCAGGCAGGACCGCGGCGATCCGGGCGATCAGCGAGCCGGGCGACAGGGGCTTGGACACCACGCCATTCATGCCGGCCGCCAGGTAGGCGTCTGTCTGATGCTGGAGGGCGTTGGCGGTCATGGCCAGGATCGGGGTGGTCGAGGCGGGGCCGGGCATGGCCCGGATCAGGCGCGTGGCCTGCACGCCGTCCATCCCCGGCATCTGGATATCCATGAAGATGAGATCGAAGGACGCGCGGGCGACGGCGTCCACGCCCATCCGGCCGTCGTCGGCGGTCTCGACCTGCGCGCCCAGATGCTCCAGCAGCCGGGTGGCGATCAGACGGTTGGTCGGGTTGTCCTCGACGACCAGCACCCGCAGGCCCTCGAGCATTACGCCGCCTTCTCCATCGGTGACCTGTGGACGCGGCGCGGGAGGGGCGAGCATCTCGACGGTGAACACCGATCCCACGCCGGGCTGGCTGCGAAGGCCGATCTCGCCGCCGAGCAGTTCGGCGAGCCTTCGGCTGATGGCGAGGCCCAGTCCGGAACCGCCAAAGCGCCGGGTGGTCGAGCCGTCCGCCTGATGGAAGCGCTGGAACAGGGAGGCCTGCGCCTCCTCTGAGATGCCGACGCCGGTATCCATCACCTCGAAGCGCAGGGCGGGGGCATCGTCGCGAAGGCAGCCGCTGAGCCGGACATCCACGCCGCCGGCGGGGGTGAACTTCACGGCGTTGCCGATCAGGTTGAACAGGATCTGACGCAGACGCACGGGGTCCAGCGCTCGCCAGCCAAGGTCGTCGTCCGCCTCGACATTGAGCCAGAGGCCGGCGGCGGCGGCCTGGGGGCGCAGCAGGTCGGTGACGCTCCGCAGGACGGCGGCCGGATCGACAGGCTCGGGCGACAGCTCCAGACGGCCGGCTTCTATCTTGGAGAAGTCGATGACGTCGTTGAGCAACTCCGACAGCATGTGGCCGCACCCGACGGCCTCCTCGAGCAGGCGCCGGCCGTCGGCGCTGAGCGGCTCGCTCTTGAGCAGATGCAGCACGCCGAGCACGCCGTTCATCGGCGTGCGGATCTCGTGGCTCATATTGGCCAGGAACTGGGCCTTGGCCTCGGCCGCCGCGAGCGCGGCGTCGCGCGCTTCCGCCACCTCGGTGACATCCTGGGTCATGCCCAGGACCTGCCAGGCGCCGGACGGGCCCCGGCGCAGTCCGCGCCAGGCGGACCGGAAGCTGGCCCACTGGTCGTTGCCGATCGAATGCCTGTACTCGAGCATCATCGGCTCGCCGGTCATCACCGTTCTCGAGAACGCGCGGGTCATGCGGTCGGCGTCGTCGGGATGGATCTCCGCCGTCATCTCCTCGACGGACATCGTGCGGTTTCCGACCACGCCCAGGCCGCCGGGGCGCGACAGGTCGGGGTCGACGATGTAGCGCCCGGCCTCCGGATCGAAGCGCCAGAACATGATGCCGCTCGTTTCGCGCAGCAGCTCGTTGACCCGGGATGCGTCATCAGCGTCCTGCTGGCGCTTGTGCTCGTCGGTGACGTCTTCCAGCACGACGACCGTGGCGTCGCTCAACGCCTTCTTGGCGCGGGACCTGACCCAGATCACGCGGCCATCGCGATGCAGAAGCCGGTGCTCGCCCCGGGCGTGGCCGACGGCGCGCAGCGCGCCGACGATCCCCAGGACGATGTCATGGTCGGCCGGGTGGACGAAATCCTCGATCCCGCGACCGATGGTCTCCTCGATCGACCAGCCGGTCAGCTCAGGCCACGCGGGATTGATGCGCGCGATCTTGCCGCCGCGAAGCAGGGCGAATACGTCCACCGAGTTCTGGAAGAACCAACGCGCGGCCTCGATATCCAGCTCGGAGGGCGCGTCGTTTTCCGGCGCCTCTGTCATTTCCATCCCTTACCTGCCCGAACCCTGCGCCCAACGAGGTAAAGTTTGGGTTGCGACATACCGCCGGTTCGATAAGTGGGACGTCTCGTCGCAGTGGAGCTGATCATGACCAAACCCGAGAGCATCGGCCTGTCGTCGGAGCGCCTGGCCCGGATCCCGGCCTTCCTCGAGGAGCGGTACATCAGAACCGGCAAGCTGCCGTGCGCCCAGGTGCAGGTCTGGCGGCGCGGCAAGCTGGCGGTGGACGAGGTCCTGGGCCTGGCCGACCGCGAGCGGAACCGGCCGCTGGAGAAGGACGCCATCTTCCGGATCTACTCGATGACCAAGCCGATCACCTCGGTGGCCTTCATGATGCTGGTCGAGCAAGGGCTGGTGGCGCTGGACGATCCGGTGGCAAAGTTCATCCCGGAGTGGGCGAACCTCGGCGTCTTCGCGGCGGGCACCGACGCCGGCTGGGCGACCACGCCGCCGGCCCGGCCGATGATGATGATCGACCTGCTGCGCCACACCAGCGGCCTGACCTACGGCTTCCAGATGCAGGGCAACATCGACGCCGCCTATCGCAAGCTGAAGGTGGCCGAGGACCTGCGCCTGGGCACGATGCAGGAGTTCATCGACAAGCTGGCCAAGCTGCCGCTGGTCTTCTCGCCGGGCGAGGCCTGGAACTACTCGGTCAGCACCGACGTGCTCGGCTATCTGGTCGAGAAGATCAGCGGCATGTCGTTCGCGACCTATCTCGAGGAGAAGATCTTCCAGCCGCTGGGCATGGTCGACACCGCCTTCACCGTCCCCGCAGACAAGGCCCACCGGCTGACCGCCTGCTACGCGGCGGGCGTGCTGGGCTCCAAGGCCGTGAAGCCCGGCGCGCCGGCGCTGCAGGACGATCCGGAGAAGAGCCCCTACCGCACCTCCACCGACTTCACCTCCGGCGGCGGCGGGCTGGTCGGGACCATGGCCGACTACATGCGGTTCGCGCGCATGCTGCTCAACGGCGGCGAGCTGGACGGCGCGCGGCTGCTCAGCCCCAAGACGCTGCAGCTGATGACCGCTAACCACCTGCCCGGCGGCAAGGACCTGACGCAGATGTCGAAGTCGCTGTTCAGCGAGGCGACCTATGCCGGCGTCGGCTTTGGCCTCGGCTTCGGCGTCACCGTCGATCCGGCCGCCACCATGATCCCCGGCAGCAAGGGCGACTTCTTCTGGGGTGGCGCGGCCAGCACCTTCTTCTGGGTCGACCCGGCCGAGGACCTGACCGTGGTCTTCATGACCCAGGTCCTGCCCTCGTCGGCCTATCCGGTCCGGCGGGAGCTGCGGACGCTGGTCTACAGCGCCTTCACCGAGGCCGCCGGCTAGGTCGGCGCCTGGCTCGGGGCGCCGTCCTCGGCGGCCTGGGTCCGGGCTTCGAGCTCGCGCACCGTCGCCTCGTGGCTCTCGCGGGTGATGTTGTAGAACTGCAGGATGCCGACGGCGAGGCCGTAGAGAATGATCAGCGTGGGCATGTAGACCCAGGCCAGGTTGTTCACCACCTCCTGCGGGACGTCGGCCGGCTTGGCGCCTTCGGGGAAGTTGACGATCGCCAGGATGCCGCCGGCGACGAGCACCCCGACGCCGCTGACCGCCTTCTGGATCAGGCTGGTGAAGGCGAAGAACAGGCCCTCCGAGCGGCGGCCGGTGCGCTGCTCGCTGTACTCGACCACATCCGACAGCATGGCCGTGATCAGGATGCTGGCGGTGATGCCGAGGATGCCGCGGATGGTGCCGTCGAGGAACAGCCAGGCGACGACCTGCGGGATCTTCGTGCCCGGCACCAGGGCGTCGTCGCCGGGGAAGAAGCCGATCAGCCGCAGGAACAGCGGCAGGAAGCCGACCAGCACCGAGGCCATCAGCAGCATGCCGCCGGCGAACTTCTTGCCCGAACGCCTGGTCAGCATCGGCGCGGCGAACAGCGCGATGGTCGCCGAGATGTAGCTGTCGATCTGCAGCACGCCGGTCCAGAACGGATCGAGCTTCCAGAAGTAGGTCGTGAAGTAGAAGGCCAGCGAGAAGCCGATGCCAGTGGCCACCGAGGCGACGAGGCCGACGGCCGTGATGGCCAGGAACGGGCGGATGTTGAGGGTGTGGAAGACCTCCTTGAGCTCGGCGGCGACCGACCGCTGCTGCTTCGGCGGCGCCTTCGGCATCCAGGGGATGAACCGGTGCGTGCCGGCCGACGAGACGATGATCGAGACGAACATCAGGAACGCGCCGATATAGCCGTACTGCTTGTAGGCCTCGGGATTCAGCTGGCCGACCGGATACTCCGGCGTGGCCTTCATCAGGAACCAGAACATGGCGACGGTCAGCGTCAGCCCGCCCCACCAGGCGAAGAAGTAGCGCCAGCCGAGGATGGCCGAGCGCTCGGTGTAGTCATTGGTCAGCTCGGCCGACATCGAGGACGAGGGGATCTCGTAGAAGACGATGAAGGTGCGGGCGATCACCACCACGACGGCCAGGTAGGCGATCAGCGCGCCCTCGTCCCAGTCGGTCGGCGGGTTCCACAGCAGCAGGAACGACAGCGCCACCGGCAGGGCCGAGGCGTACATGAACGGGTGGCGGCGGCCCCAGGGGCTGCGGAAGTTGTCGCTCAGCCGGCCGATGAAGGGGTCGATCAGGCAGTCGATGAAGGTGGCGATGCCGATGGCGATGGCCACCGTCACCGCCGGCAGGCCGACGACCTGGTTGTAGAACAGCAGCAGGAAAACGCGGAAGCCGTTGTCCTTGATGCCGAAGGCGATGGATCCGAAGCCGTAGAGCGCCTTGGTGCCCACGCCGATCCGGGGGCGAGGGCCCAGGGCGGTCGGGCCCGATGTCGCGCTTCCCGGCGCCGCGGCTTCGGTCATTCAGTCTCCTCCGGTATCCCGCGCGGTCTGCCGCCGCGTCGGAACTTCGAAACTGAGGTACGGCTGCGGCCGGTGTCAATCCGCTGACGTTGGGGCAGCCGCACTTCTCCGGCCGGACCGGTCAGCAGTCGCCCACCCGCTCGGCGACCACGCTCATCTTCATCGGGTTGGGAGCGCCCGGCGCGGCCGGCTCCATCTTCATCACCGTCTCGACCGTGTAGCGCTTGGAGAAATCGCCCGAGGCGGTGACGTCCATGGTGGTGGTGATCCCTTCCGAGGCGCAGACCGCGTGGGTGGTCACCACCCCGCCGACCACCTTGCTCTCCATCTTCGAGCAGTTGTCCGGGCGGCGCTGGCCGGTCGCCCAGTCGTCGCCCTTCAGGTCGTCGGCGGTCAGGCAGACCTCGATCGCGGGCATGGCCCCGGCCGGCAGGCCCGCCATGGCCGTGGTCATCTTCCACTTGCCGGGCGTGGGCTTCATCGCCGCCCCGGCCGAGGTCGAGGCCGCGCCCGCGGCCGGGGCGTCCGCCGCCGGGGCCGCCTTGTCCTCGGCCTTCTTCGAACAGGCGCCCAGCGTCAGGGCCAGCGCGGCGCAGCCGGCGGCAAGGTAGGTCGCACGCGTCATTGGATGATCTCCCCGATGTGATGCGCCAGCTTGGCGCGCCCCGCGGCAGCCGACAAGCCGCCCTTGCCACGCCCCGTCGTCCGGTATCTGCTGACGTCATGCCGATGGAGCTGGTCCAGACTTGGGTCCTGCCGGCGCTGCTCGGGCTGGGCCTGGCGGCGGCGGCGGGGCTGCGCGCCTTCCTGCCGCTGCTGCTGCTGGCCCTGGCCGCGAAGTTCCAGCTGTTCGGCGTCGACCTCAACGACAAGGCCGCCTGGCTGGGCAGCGATGTGGCCGTCATCACCCTGGCCATCGCCACGGCCGTCGAACTGGCCGCCGACAAGGTCCCGGTCCTCGACCACGCCCTGTCGGCGCTGGGCACGATCACCCGCTCGGTTGCCGCCGGGATCGCAGCGGGCAGCGTCTTCGCCGGGGTCGACCCGGTGATCGCCGCCGTGGCCGGGGTGATCATCGGCGCCCCCACGGCGCTCGCCTTCCACGCCGCGCAGAGCGGCGCCCGCGTGGCCAGCACGGCGACGACCGGGGGCCTCGCCAACCCGCTGGTCTCCATCGTCGAGGACGTGCTGGCCTTCGCCACCGTCCTCCTGGCCCTCGCCGCCCCGCTGCTGGTCCCGCTCGCCCTGCTGGCGCTGGCCTGGCTGATCTGGCGGCTGGTGAAGGCCGTGCGGAGAAGGGCGGCGTAGACGGGGACATGTTCCGCGCAGCGGTACGTGTCCCCATCCGCGAAATCGCCGATCCGCGATGTCCCGCCAATGAGGGGACACGTACCGCTTCGCGGAACATGTCCCCTACACATCCCCACCGCCCTCCCGCGCGGCGGTCGCGGCCTCGTGCTTGCGGCGCCAGGCGTCGGCGCGGGCCAGGTAGCCGGGCGGGATGTTCTGGCCGGTGATCAGCGCCGTGGCCAGGTCGCCGGCGACGCTGAAGGCGAAGTCGGTGAAGGCAGACTGTCTCGCTTCCACCTGCAGCGGGTCCTCGTCCAGCTGCGACAGGGGGACAACCTCCTCCAGCCGGGCGATCAGCGCCGCCGCCCGGGCGTGGCGCAGCGCCCCCAGCGGATCGCCCGAGGCCAGGCTGCGCACGGCCAGCCGCAGCGACAGCCGCGCCACCTCGCCCGGGTCATGGTCGACCGGCCGCAGCATGCGCTCGGCCAGCGAGGCCAGGTGCGGCGGCAGGTCAGGCGCGGTCCCGGGCTCCAGCGGCGGCGGAGCCGCGACGGCCGTTGCGGCGCAAGGCCCGCCGGCCACGTAAGCCCGCTTGGTCCAGCCCTCCCGCTGCGCCCGCTTGCGCAGCGCCCCGACCGAAACCCCGAACCGCGCCGCCGCCGTCGGCGCGGAAAGACCGGAGAGATAGGCCGCCCGGATCAACTCCCAGGTGGCCGGCGAGGCGGTGACATAGGTGGTGCGGGGTCTGGCTCTCATGCCCCGCAGTGTGCGCCCGCGCCCGGGGGAGGGGGATAAGGCGGCGGTTCTCCCCCCGGCTTCAGGGGCGAGAAGGGGCGGAAAGTCCTTGTTTGTCCCGGGAGTATCGGTCCCGGGAGTCCCGCTTTGTCGGTGGATAGATCGCCCGCCATTCCTTCTCCCCTCGAGGGAGAACGCAGCCGCGGAGCGAGCGGATGAGGGGGCTCCCCGGCGCCGGGGCCGGACCCGGCGGCATCCCGCCCGAAGGCGCCCGACCCTCAGCGAGCACCCCCTTCCGTCATCGTCGGACTTGTTCCGACGACCCATGAACACGGACAACAGGCAGAGGGGGCGCCGCGTTGATCCGAGCGCGCCCGCCGGCGCACCACGCATGGGTCGTCGGAACAAGTCCGACGATGACGGGTGATGGGGTGAGTGCTGCCTTCCGGCGCAGGGGAGGGGTGGGGGTCAAACCCTCCGCCGCAGGCGGTACTGACCGCGTCCGGCGAACTCCAGAAAGCCCTGATCGCGCAGCACCTGGAGCTGCTGTCTGATCTTCGGCCGGACGTTGTTGTTGCCTGGGTAGAGCGCTGCCAGGCGGCCCTCGAACCCATAGACATCGTCTAGCGTGAACTCAGGCCGGCCGATGTCCTCGACGGCCTTCATTACATCGAGCAGCCAGCCACGCGCCGACTGACCCAGGTCGCGGAGAAACCGGGTCGCGCGCCACTGGTCCAGCACGGTCGCCTTCGGGGTCTGGACGCCCTGTCGGATCAGGTCGATGCGACCGGCTGCGGGGACGTCGCCGAGCAGGATGTTGCAGCCCTGCCAGCCGGCGCGGCGGCAATGGGGACCCAGCGGCTTGCGCGGCTCGATGATGGTCTGGGTGAAGAAGTGGCTCGGCACGATGATCAGGTCGCGGACGTGCATCCGCGCCCGGTCGTAGCCCATTGCCAGCAGGTTGGGGCTGGTCGCCGACTTGAGCCGCGCGGTCATGGCGCCATAGGCGCCATCCGCCACCTTGCGCCCGAGACGTCCGTTCTTGGCCTTCAGCTCGAACTCCTCGTGGCAAGAAGCGCAGCGGAAATCGGCGACGGGCGTGTTGTTGGCCGTGGCGTCGAGGCGATCCGCGCCGCAGGCCGGGCAGAACAGGTGCGCCGCGATCCAGCCTTCCGACAGCACGCGGGCATTCTGCGAGGCGCTGACGAACACCGCCTGTTCCTCCGCGAACCCGAGGTTGCTCCAGCTGTCGTCATCCCCCGCCATGCGGGGGAGAGTGTATCGGGTTACCTAATCAGCCCTTACCGCGCGCGGAGGAATCGATCTCCTCGCCGTTGTCGTCCAGGGCGACCACGCGGCGTGCGTCGAACTCGACGACGCCGCGCTCCTCCCATTTCACGGACGGGTCGCCGTCATAGGCGATGTCGACAGCATCCTCGGCGGAGTCGGCTTCGACCTCGGCGATATAGTCGACGTAGGCGTCGACCCGGGACAGGACGGTGAAGACGGGCATGCTCGATCCTCGATAGCGCCCACTTGAATGAGATGGATCCACGGCGGATGTCCCGTGGCAAGGGTCAACTGGTCGGGCGCCGATCACTTCTAGCCCGGCTGCTCGGACACCCGCCCCGGCAAGTCCATCGCCTCGTCCAGCACCCGCGTCACGACCACGCCGTCCTTTTCCAGGCGGAAGATCACCACATGGCGCGGACGTCCGACCCGGTCGGCGAGCGGCAGGCGGGCGCGGCTGAGGCGGATGGGGTAGAGGCGCAGGTCCGGGGGCAGATCGGGGTCGGCGCGGGCGCCTGGACGGCGCGGGTCCTCTGCGAGATCAGCCAACGCCTGTTCCAGCAGCAGCCGGTAGCGGCGGCGGCCGGCGCGGCCGACCTGCTTCTCGCTCTGCGCCAGGGCGTTGGCGACATCCCGGCGAGCCGTCGCCGTGAGCCGCACCGACGTCACGCGACCCGCGCCGCCTCGTCCAGTTCGGCTTCGATCTGGTCAAACCAGGCGCCGATGTCCTCGACGACTTCGACCCGGCCGGCGGAAATGTCGTCCAGGCCCTCCTGGACCAGCGCCTTGAAGCGCGCGACGCGGGCGGCTTCGCTCTGGAGCGCTGCAAGCCCGGCGCGGACCACGGCCGCCGCGTCCGGATAGGCGCCGGAGGCGACCTGGTCCTCGACGAAGCGATCGAGGGGCGCATCGAGGGTGACTTTCAGCGCGGTCATAGGGTGGATCGTATCATGGAAGTCTCGGGCGGGCGATTCCAGCCCCGTGTCCCCGGCGAAGGCCGGGGCCCATGGTGGCGGCCCCTTGCGGCCCGGGTCCCGGGACGTTTTGTGGATTCCGGCCTTCGCCGGGAACACGGGTCGGGGATCAGGCGATCAAAGCCGCCCCTTCCGAAACCGCTCCTGCGCCTCGGCCCGCGCCGCCTTGCGCTCGCGCATCGGCGCGGCCCTGTCCGCCGTCTCGCCTTCCGCCGTCAGCAGGTCGTTGGCGAATTCCAGGTCGAGCATCTTCAGGCGCTTGATCTCGTCGCGCAGCCGCGCGGCGGTCTCGAACTCCAGGTTGCCGGCGGCTTCGCGCATCTTGGCCTCCAGGTCGCGCAGGGTGGCCTGGAAGTTTGAGCCCATGAACGGCCTCGCGTCCTCGGCGACGCCGGCGTCCACCGTGACGCGGTCCTTCTCGTAGGGGCTGGCCAGGATGTCCTTGATGCGGCTCTTGACGCTCTCGGGCGTGATGCCGTGTTCGGCGTTGTACGCCTCCTGCTTCTCGCGCCGGCGGCGGGTCTCGGCCATGGCCCGTTCCATGCTGCCGGTGATGCTGTCGGCGTAGAGGATGACCTTGCCGTCCACGTTCCGCGCGGCGCGGCCGATGGTCTGGATCAGGCTGGTCTCCGAGCGGAGGAAGCCCTCCTTGTCGGCGTCGAGGATGGCGACCAGGCCGCACTCGGGGATGTCCAGGCCCTCTCTGAGCAGGTTGATGCCGACCAGGATGTCGAAGGCGCCCAGGCGCAGGTCGCGGATGATCTCGATCCGCTCCAGGGTGTCGACGTCGCTGTGCATGTAGCGCACGCGCAGGCCCTGCTCGTGCATGAACTCGGTCAGGTCCTCGGCCATCTTCTTGGTCAGGACGGTGACCAGGGTGCGATAGCCGCGGGCGGCGCAGTCGCGGGCCTCGGCGATGACGTCGTCGACCTGGCTGGCGCCGCCCCTGGCGACGGGGCGCACCTCGACCGGCGGGTCGATCAGGCCGGTGGGGCGGATGACCTGTTCGGCGAAGACGCCGCCGGCCTTGTCCATCTCCCAGGGGCCGGGGGTGGCGCTGACGTGCACCGTCTGCGGGCGCATGGCCTCCCACTCCTCGAACTTGAGCGGGCGGTTGTCCATGGCGCTGGGCAGGCGGAAGCCGTACTCGGCCAGGGTCCATTTGCGGCGGTAGTCGCCGCGGTACATGGCCCCGATCTGCGGGATGGTCTGGTGGCTCTCGTCGGCGAACAGCAGGGCGTTGTCGGGGATGTATTCGAAGAAGGTCGGCGGCGGCTCGCCTGGCCGGCGGCCGGTCAGGTAGCGGCTGTAGTTCTCGATGCCGGCGCAGCTGCCGGTGGTCTCCATCATCTCGATGTCGAAGCGGGTGCGCTGTTCCAGCCGCTGGGCCTCCAGGAGCTTGCCGTTGGCGACCAGCCAGTCGAGGCGGTCCTTCAGCTCGTCCTTGATGTGGGTGATGGCCTGGCGCAGCGTCGGGCGCGGCGTGACGTAGTGGCTGTTGGCGTAGATCTTCACCTGCGCCAGGTCCTGGGTCTTCTTCCCGGTCAGCGGGTCGAATTCCGAGATGGCCTCGATCTCGTCGCCGAACATCTGGATGCGCCAGGCGCGGTCCTCGTAGTGGGCGGGGAAGATCTCGACGGTGTCGCCGCGCTTGCGGAAGGTGCCGCGCTCGAAGGCGGCCTCGTTGCGGCGGTACTGCTGGGCGACCAGGTCGGCGGCGAGCTGGCGGTCGTCGACCGTCTGGCCGACCTCCAGCGAAAAGGTCATCGCCGTGTAGGTCTCGACCGAGCCGATGCCGTAGATGCAGCTGACCGAGGCGACGACGATGACGTCGTCCCGCTCCAGGATCGCCCGGGTGGCGCTGTGGCGCATGCGGTCGATCTGCTCGTTGCGGCTGGAGTCCTTCTCGATGAAGGTGTCGGTCCGGGGCACGTAGGCCTCCGGCTGGTAGTAGTCGTAGTAGCTGACGAAATACTCGACCGCGTTGTCGGGGAAGAAGCTCCTGAACTCGCTGTAGAGCTGGGCGGCCAGGGTCTTGTTGGGGGCCAGGATCAGGGCCGGGCGCTGGGTCGCCTCGATGATCTTGGCCATGGTGAAGGTCTTGCCCGAGCCGGTGACGCCCAGCAGCACCTGGTCATGCTCGCGGGCGTTGATGCCCTCGACCAGGTCGGCGATGGCCGTCGGCTGGTCGCCGGCCGGCTGGTAGTCGCTGACCAGGCGGAACGGGATGCCGCCCTGCGACTTGGCCGGCCGCGCCGGCCGGTGCGGCGCCCACATCGGCGGGGTCGCGGCGCTCGCCAGGTCATGGATGAAGGCGGCGGAGACGTCCTCGACGCCTGCCGGTCTGTCTGGGGAACGGGCCATGAACGCCAAGGTAGGCGCGGGCAGGGGCGAAGGCTAGGGGGGCTGCTGTCAGGGGATGGCAGGAGCGTTCAGGTCTTCGGCGCGCCGCCGGACGGGCCCGAGACCCGGGAGAACTCCGCCGCCTGGGGGCTGCGGTCGAACTCGGGCGGACCGTCGGAGAAGGTCACCTCGCCGTCGCCGCCCGAGCAGTCGGAGAAGACGTCGATCCTGTAGACGCCTGCGACCTGGCCGGTGCGCCAGGTGATGACGAGGGTGTCGCCGCTCATCACCGCCGTGCCGCGCGCATTGCCCATGCCGGATTCGGTCGCGGTTCCGTCGGCGGCGATCGTCCAGGTCGAGGCCCCGGCCTTGATCCGGTTTCCCCAGACGCCCTCCGCCACGCAGGTGAGGACCTTCGGCTCCGGCGGCCGGCCGAGCGCCCACGGCAGCAGCGACGGCGGCCCGGCGGGATCGCGGATCAGGGCGGCCAACTCGGAGTCCCGCTGGATCAGCGCCTGCCGCCGCGCCCGCAGCCTCTCGACGTTCTGGAGCGAGGCGGTCGCCCAGTAGTTGGCCTGGAGCTGGACGTTGGGATGGAGCATGCCGGAGGCCGCGCCCTCGTTGGCCGTCGCGACCAGGTCCCGGAAACGGACCGGCATGAAATACTCCTCGCCATCCGGGCCCACGCCGGCGCTCAGCAGCACATAACCTTCGCCGAGTTTGCCGAGCAGGTGATCGATCCACCGGATCTGGGCGCGCACCTGCGCCTGCTCGACGCGGGGCCCGGCCGTCTCCGGCCTGTAGAGGGGCGGGTCGTGGCGCTCCTGCGCGAGGGCGCCCGGCGCGGCGATAACAAGCATAGCCGCGGCGGTCGCGGCCGTGGCGATAAGCGTCCTGAGCATCGCGTTCTCCCCGGAGGCGCGTCATCGAACGATGTTCGAATATGCCACGTCGCGGGGCTCGCGCCAAATGGACGTCGCCTTCAAGCCGGCCGGCGTCGTCAGGGACGGCAGGATCGTCGAGGCGCGCCTCTACTATTGACGCAGGCGCGGGGCGGCGATTCCGCTGAAGGCGCCGGCGACGTCCGGACGCGAGACGGCGATCCGTTCCTCGCCGCCGTCACCCGGCGCGCCGCCGATGGCGAACACCAGGGCGGTGATCGTCAGGGCCAGGGCGGCGGCCAGCGGCAGGCGTCGGGTCAGCGGTGCTTTCACGGGCAGGCACAATCGCGCCGATTTGTGACAGAACAAGGTTCTTCCACCCAAAACGGGCGCGACCGAATCGCGCAGGGCCGAGACCGGTCCCGGCATTGAACCCCGCGCTGCGACCCCCATTATCAGGACATGAGCGAAGCCCTGCATGTCGTCTGTCCCGCCTGTGACGGGGTCAACCGCCTGCCGCCCGAACGGCTGGCCGATGCGCCGAAGTGCGGGCGCTGCAAGGCGCCGTTGTTCAGCGGCGAGCCCCTGGCGCTCAGCGAGGCGCGCTTCGAAAGGCATCTGGCGCGCAGCGACCTGCCGCTGATCGTCGACTTCTGGGCCGCCTGGTGCGGGCCCTGCCGGGCCTTCGCCCCGACCTTCAAGGCCGCCGCCGCGCGGTATGAGCCGCGCGCGCGCTTCATCAAGATCGACGTCGACGCGGCCCAGGGGCTGTCCGGGCGGTACAATGTCTCCAGCATCCCGACCCTGGCGGTGTTCAAGGGCGGCCAGATCGTCGACCGCGTGGCCGGCGCCTTGCCGGGGCAGCAGCTCGAGGCCTGGCTCAACGCGCGCATCTGAGCCGGCGGCGCCCCCTTTCCGGTCATGACCCGCCGCTCCGGCCGGGCCAGTCTGGCCGGACAAAGGGGGACCCGATCATGCGCGTTCTGACAATCGCCGCCCTGTGCGCGGTCATCGCCACGCCGGCCCGGGCCGAGGTGGTCTGCCAGGCGGTCTACAAGATCATGGGCGCCGGGGCGGAGAGCCCGCGCTTCCGCTCGCTGTACGGCGAGGTGAAGGACTTCGAGGCGGTCGGCAGCGTGCGCATCGGCGGTTTGCAAGACTGCACCGTTTCGACGCTCAGCTTCTCGCCGATCTACATGTGCTCGAGCCCCAGGCCGATCCCGGCCGAGGCGGCCGAGAAGATCAAGGCCGAGCTCGACAAGCGGCTGACCGCCTGCCTGGAGATGCCGGGCGAGCTCAACTACGACTCCACCGGTCCGACGCAGACGATGTGGAAGGTGCGCCTGCCCGGCGTGAACCCCAAGGTCAGCACCCGGATCCGCGACGGCCATGTCGACCTGCTGGTGCGGGTGGATCCGGTGCGGTGAGGGGGAGGGCGCGGGAGGCAGCCAGGCTACAAGAAATACCAGAACCGGACAGGCCGAAGCGGCGATCCCAGCCTCGACGATGCCTAGAAGAGTGGTGCAGTATCAACACGCTTGCATGTGCCTGAGCCACCATTGAACCGGATGATGCCGGTCTGCCGGTCTAGTGTGTAGTCCGGCTCACTTAGCGCGAAGGCGAGAACTCGCGACTTTGAACGATTGAAAACGACCTGATCGCCTTCAAAGCGGCGTACGTGGGTCGGAGCCCCGTTCAACTGGACTGTCTTCGCGTCGGCGTCGATCCGGAGAGTGAAGTTAAAGCCGGTCGGGGTGTAGGATTTATCCCACGATGATCCAGAAGCGGAGTTTGGATCGGACTTCAGAGTGGCCTGCGTCACAACTTGTGTGCCTGAACAAGCGACCGTGATCGGATCAGACGCTGCGGCGGTGCTCATCGCCAGCGTGAGCGTCCCGACGAGAACGGATGTCCTTAGCATTATACATTCCTCCACCATCCGCGGACATCTAACGACAGGAGCCAGAAAGTGCTTGCGCTTTTTTGGGCTCCAAGTCGGTTCGGAATTCTTCTGAGTGCCACTTAGTCCTTACTCAATCGCTCTCGGGCATCTTCGGACTTCAGCCCCCGAAACCTCTCATCATCGCAATCGCCGTGCGTCCTTCGACACGCCGCTTCGCGGCTGCTCAGGATGACTGAGCAAGAGGGCTATCCACCATGGTCATGCTGAGCAGCGCCCGCAGGGTGCGTGTCGAAGCACGCAGGGCGTCCACCTTCGATCCCCTTCATCGAAGTCCGAAAACCGCGAGACTCCCGCCCCCGCCGCGCCGATGATCGACCCATGGACATCGCCCTCCTCGATCTGGATCAGGACGCCTGCTACCGCGCGGTGCAGGCGCGCGACCCGCGCTGGGACGGGCGGATCTTCGGCTGTGTGAAGACGACGGGCATCTACTGCCGGCCGGTCTGTCCGGCGCGGACGCCCAGGCGCGAGAACATGACCTTCCGCCCGACGGCCGCCGCCTGCGAGGCGGCCGGCTACCGCGCCTGCCTGCGCTGCCGGCCCGAGACGGCGCCGGACATGGGCGCCTGGCGGGGCAGCTCCAGCACCGTCTCGCGGGCGCTGGCGCTGATCGAGCAGGGGGCGCTGGATGCGGGGGATGTGGACGGCCTCGCCGCGCGGCTGGGCGTCGGCGATCGGCAGTTGCGGCGGCTGTTCCGCCAGCACCTGGGCGCCTCGCCGGTGGGCGTGGCCCAGACGCGGCGGGTGCTGCTGGCCAAGCAGCTGATCCACGAGACCGACCTGCCGATGACCCAGGTGGCCCTGGCCGCCGGCTTCGGCAGCGTGCGGCGCTTCAACGAGACCTTCCAGCGACTCTATGACCGTCCGCCACTGGCGCTGCGGCGCAAGGCGCCGGCGCGGGCGGGAGAGCAGGGCGCCGTCACCTTGATGCTGCGTTACCGGCCGCCCTACGACTGGGACGGCATGATCGGCTTCCTGGCGGCGCGGGCCATTCCCGGCGTCGAGGTGGTGACGGCCGATCGCTACGCCCGCACCATCGCGCTGGACGGCGCCATGGGCACGCTGGCGGTCCGCCGCGCCGGCGACGACCGGCTGGCGGTGACGGTGCGGTTTCCGACGCTGACCGCCCTGCCGTCGATCCTGGCGCGGGTGCGGCGGGTGTTCGACCTGACCGCCGATCCGGAGACCATCGCCGCCCATCTGTCGCGCGATCCGGACCTGGCCCGGATGGTCGCCGCCCGGCCGGGGCTGCGGGCGCCCGGCGCCTGGGACGGGCTGGAACTGGGGGTGCGCGCCATCCTCGGCCAGCAGATCACCGTACCGGCGGCGGTGAAGCTGGCCGGTCGCCTGACCGCCGAGTACGGCGCGGCCCTGCCCGCCGAATGGGCCGGGGAGGGGCTGACCCACGCCTTCCCGTCGGCGCAAAGGTTGGCGGCCGCCGATATCGCGTCGCACGGGCTGATGCCCGGCGCCCGGGCCCGGGCGATCAGTGGCCTGGCCGCCGCCGTCGCCGCCGACCCGAACCTGTTTGGGCCCCGCGCCGGTCTGGACGAGGCGGTGGCCGCCCTGCGCGCGCTGCCCGGCATCGGCGAATGGACGGCGCAGTACATCGCCATGCGCCAGCTGCGCGAGCCGGACGCCTTCCCCGCCGCCGACGTCGGGCTGATGCGGGCGCTGGCCGACGCCGAGGGGGTGCGGCCGACGCCGGCTCAGCTGCTGGCCCGGGCCGAGACCTGGCGGCCGTGGCGCGCCTATGCGGCCCTGCACCTGTGGGCCTCCGACCCCCAGGCGCCCGCCCCCGCGAAGCAGAAGGAAAAGCGCGATGCCCGCACCGCCGCCTGACCGTCCCCGGCGGCTCGTCCGCAGCCTGCTGGCCTCGCCGATCGCCCCGCTGCAGCTGTTCACCGACGAGGACGGCGTGGTGCGGGTGCTCGACTTCGATACCGACAGCCCGCGCACGACCCGGCTGATGAGGCGCTGGTACGGCGGCGTGGCCGTCGAGGCCGGCGCGGCGCCGGCGGGCGTGCAGCGGGAGATGGACGCCTATTTCTCCGGCGACCTCGCGGCGCTGGGCCGCGTGCCGTGGCGGGTGGTCGGGACCGACTTCCAGAAGACGGTCTGGCGGGCGCTGCTCGACATCCCGGCCGGAACCACCACCAGCTACGGCGCCCTGGCCGCGCGGATCGGCCGGCCGGCGGCCGTGCGGGCGGTGGGCCTGGCCAACGGCGCCAACCCGGTGGGCGTGGTCATCCCCTGCCACCGGGTGATCGGCGCGAACGGCGGCCTGACCGGCTACGGCGGCGGGCTGGAGCGCAAGCGCTGGCTGCTGGCGCACGAGCGGGGGCGATGAAGGCCGGCCTCCTCGATGAAGGAAGGGAGAGGCGTCCCGAAATCGAACAGTCCATGAACACGGCTGTTCGCGCGCCGCGCGACCGTCTCGCCGCGCCGCCCGATAGCCTCGTCAATTCAAGGCTTGACCATCATGGTGAATTGAACAAAAGCAGAACTCTATTGGTTTAAGAATGGTTAACGGGGGTTCCGCCGGCCATGCCGAAGATTGACGTCGAGGCCATGCCGCTGCGCACCGGCAGCGGCTACCCGCCGCCCCTCAATGAACCCTGCAAGCACCGGTCGGCGCGGATGCTGGCGGAGGGGATGGGGCTGACGCGGGTGGGGATCAACCTGATGACCCTGCCGCCCGGCCAGTGGTCGTCCCAGCGCCACTGGCACGATGACGAGGACGAGTTCGTCTGGGTGGTCTCGGGCGAGGTGGTGCTGGTCGAGGACGAGGGCGAGACCCTGCTGCGGGCCGGCGACTGCGCGGCCTGGAAGGCCGGGGTCACCAACGGCCACTGCCTGCAGAACCGGTCCGGCGCCGACGCCGTGCTGCTGCAGGTCGGCAATCCCACCGATGAAGCGACCGAGACCGTCGACTATCCGGACCTGGACATGATCATCCGGCCCGGCGGCGAGGGCTATCTGCACCGGGACGGAACGCCGTACGAGGTTGCTCAGAACCAGCCGTAGAGCTTGCCCGCCAGCGGGACGTCGATCGGCCGGCCGACGGCGTCGATGGCCCTCTGGACGTCCGGCCGCGCGATCATGGCGTCGCGCCGGCGCAGCATTTCCGCCTCCGCCGCCGGGATCGAGGGCGGCCGGCGGACCGTGCGGGTCGCGCCCAGCGCGTCGGGGCGGCGGCTGGGCTCCTTCAGCCGCTGGATGAACAGCGCGGCGGCGTCCTCCTTGCGGTCCATGCACAGCAACGCCTTCTGCAGCGCTTCCGGCCCCTTGGGCTCGCGCACCATCATGCCGGGCAGCAGCCGCCAGGCGGCCGGGGCGTCGGTGGAGGCCAGGGCGCAGACCCGCTCGGCGTCTCGCCACATCTCGCCCAGCTCCGTCAGTTCATCGGCCGGGATGGCCTTGAGCAGCGCCAGGGCGTCGGCGTGGCGGCCGAGGCGGTTGAGGCGGTCGGCCCATTTCAGCATCGGGTCCACCGGCACGGTGTCGAGCCGGCGCGCCTCGGCCCGCGCCTCGGCGAACACCGTCTCGGCCTCCGCCACCTTGCCGGTGTCGGCCAGGGTCATGGCCAGCTCGGTCAGCACGGTCACCGCCATCAGGTCGCGATCCTCGAAGGGCGCGGTCTTGTCGGCCAGCCGCTTGCGCATCGCCTGGCCGGTGCTGATCGCCTCGTCGTAGCGTTCGAGCCGGCGCAGGTCCTGTTGCACCATGAAGCCCAGGCGCATCAGGTCGGGCGCGTCCTTCGCCGCGACCTGCCGGCGCGCCAGCTCCGCCTCGGCGACCTTGCGCCAGTCCAGCCGGCCGTCGGCGGCGAGACGCGGCCACAGGCGCCGGTAGCGGACGTCCTGGGCCAGGGTCGCCAGGGTCTCGACCTCGTCGGCGCGGGCCACGACCGCCTCGGCGGCGGGACGGTCGCCGTCGGCCAGCAGGATGTCGGCGTAGAGCAGGGCCCAGATGTTGCGCGCCGCGGCGGCGCTGAGCCCGTCCTCCCATTCCACGGCCACCATGCGCCTGAGCAGGGCGCGCGAGGTCTCCTCGTCGTCCAGCACGCCGATGACGATGGGATGGAGGAACGGCGCCCACCAGGACTTCACCCGGTCGGCATCGTTGTCGATCACCATCATCAGCCGCCGGGCGGCCTCCGCCGAGCGACCGTTGAAGACCGCGTCGTCCAGCAGGGCGGCGTTGACCCCGGCCACGGCGGCGGGGTCGCCGGCCAGCGGCTCGAGCTGCCGGGCCAGGGCCAGCACCTCGGCCGACTGGTCGCCGGTGTCGGCGCAGGCGAGGACGCCGCCCAGCGCGACCCGGCGCGTGCCCAGCGGCAGGCGCTCGAACTCCGGCCGCGCGACGAAGCCCGCCAGCCGGGTGATGCGCGGGCCGCAGGTGTTGGCGTTGCCCGTGTGGTCGGGCGACAGCAGGGCCCGCAGCTCGGCGTCGAGGCGCAGAAGATCGGCCGGCCCGCCCGGCGTCGGCGTCCGCCCCCGCTCAGGCGCGGCGGGCGCCGCCCCGGCCACGGCGAGGCTCAGCGCGATCGCGCCGGCGATCATGCCCGGAAATCGGCTGCGCATACTCCCCCTCACGCCCGTCAGGTCAGAACCCGCCCCAGTAGTCGCCCGCCAGCGGGGCCTCGACCTTGCGGCCCGCGACGTCCAGCGCCGCCAGCACGGCCGGGTCATTCAGCACCCGCTGGCGGCGGCGTTCGAACTCGGCCAGCCAGGCCGGGACGGTCTTCGGCCCGCGGGTGATCCAGTAGGGGTCCAGCGCGCCGGACCGATGGCGCGGATCGCGCAGCCGCTCGATCATCAGCGCCGCCGCCTCGTCCAGGCGATTGGCGCAGATCAGGGCCTGGCTGAGGGCGGCGGGGTTCTCGTCGCGCTCCTTCTCCAGGCCGACGATCAACGCCGCCGCCGCCTTCGGGTCCAGGTCCGTCAGGGCGCAGGCGCGCTGCGATTCCACCCACAGCCGGCCATAGGGCGTAACCTGCTTCTCGCTGATCGGCTCCAGCGTCGCCAGGGCGTCGCGCGGTCGGGCCAGATCCAGCAGGCGGCCGCCCCAGGCCAGCCGCGCATCCACCGCCACCTCGCCCGAGTCCTCGGGTTCTCCCAGGGCGATGGCCTCGCGGAACACCGTCTCTGCCTCGCCGTAGCGGCCGGCCTCGAACAGCGCCTGGCCAAGGCCGATCAGGACGCGGTCGGCGCGGCTGCTGCTGTCCTCAAACGCCTCGCCGTCCTGGATGCGGGCCCGGAAGGCCTCGCCGGTCTGGATCGCCTCGTCCAGCCGGCCCAGCGCGCGCAGGGCGCCGATCATGTCGTCCGCCGGTCGAAGGCTGTCCGGCTTTTCGGCCAGCGCGGCCGTGGCCCGGTCGAGCCGGGCGGTCGCCAGGGCGGTCCAGTCGAAGCGGTCTTCGCGGGCGAAGCGCTCCCAGACCTGCGAGAACCGGCGATCGCCGGCGACCATCAGCATGACGTAGAGCTCGTCGGCCTTGTCGACGGCGGCGCCGGCTTTCTCCAGCTGGCCGCGATCTGCGAGTTGCCAGCCCCAGGACAGGGCCCAGGTGTTGCGCGCCGCGCGCTTGCTGGCGTCGTTGGTCCAGTCGAGAGTCGACAGCCGCTCGGCGACCTTCAGCGACAGGTCCGGGTCGCCCTCGATGTAGTCGGCGAACGGGCTGACCATCTCGGGGTCCCAGTCGGCGACCACCGCCGGCTGCTTGTCGGCGAGGGACAGGAACAGGCGGGCGGCCTCGCTCTCGGCGCCGCGCTGCAGGGCCTCGGAAATCTGCACCGAGTGGACCGCGCCCACTTCCATGGGCGCGACGGCGATGGGCTCCAGCCGACGGGCGGCCTGGACGGCGAACGGCAGGTCGCGCGGCTCGGCGCAGACCATCGTCGCGAACAGGGTGGTGCGCCGGGTGTCGACGGTCATGCGGTCGAAGCGCGGATCGGCGAACAGGGTGCGCAGCTTGGCGAACTCGGCGTTGCAGGACTTGCCGCCGGTCTGGAACACGGCCGCGGCCGTCGCCATGGCCTCGTCCTGCAGCCGCAGCAGGTCGATCCGGCGGCTGAACGACTGGGCCGTCGCCTGCGAGGCCGTCGCCGCCACCGTCAGGCCGGCTATCAGGCCGGCGACCCTGCACAAACGCATCTGAGAACCTCGTGGACGACCGACACACCGGGGCGCGGGCCGGGGCGGCGTCAAGCCGGGACGCGCGGAGCGCGCTCTACTGGTAGCGGATGCCCTTGTAGACGTCAGCGACGTCCAGGCAGACGCTGCGGGCGATGTTCCAGTGCGAACGGGGCGCGAAGCCGCCGCCGTCCTTGATCTTCTGGAAGCCCTCGGCGCGGCCGGAGTCGATGGCCTGGGACACCGCCTCGACGGCGGCGGCGCGGCTGAGGCCGCGGTCGCGCATCAGACGGTCGACCGAATCCCGGAAGAAGGTGACGCCCTGGGCCTTGGCGGCCTGCGCGGCGTCCGCGTCGCCCTGCTCGTCGAGGACGTTGCTCGTCGCCCCGAAGAAGCCGGCGCACTGCGCCTGGATCATCCACACGGGCTTGCCGGTCGCCGGCTCGCTGAGGATCGTTCCGCCCGGATACAGCAGGTCGGCGGCGACGGCCGGCGCGGCCGTGGCCACGGACAGGACGGCGACTAGGGAAAGGACCCGGCGCATCTGCTTACCTCATTCAGGATCACCTGACCGATATGGTGACTCCGGAACGCCCGTGTTGCAACGTTTTGCGTGCGCCGGGCCGCCCTGCCTACTTCGGCTTGTCGGCCTCGTTGACCACGGCGCCGACACCGGCCCCGACGACCGCGCCCGGAGGGCCCGCGACGACCGCCCCGGCGATGGCGCCGGTGGCGGCGCGCTGCTCCATGTTGTGGCCGCAGGCGGCGAGGCCGCACGACAGCGCGAAGGCGATCAGGGTGGTCGGCGCCAGGCGACGGACGGTGGACATGACGGTCTCCATTGTTCTCGACCCCTGCGGGTCACCTCTGAGCAACGGGAGCGCCGCGCAGCCGGTTCCCAGGTCTTTCAGGACGCGAAATGTTGCGGTGAAGCACAGCCGGGGCGTTCCGGGCGCAAGTCCCTGACTCTCAAGGAGTCATCGCGAATCCGGCGGCTCGCGCGGCGGGCGATTCATGCTGCAATGCAGCATCAACTTGCGAATCGGCCACATTTGCGCCATATAGCCCGCTACAAGGCGGACTTCGGCTTTTCGTGAACAGGCCGAAATCCCGCCCGGACGACCCGCTTCGAATGCGTTTCAGGGGTCTTTCGGGCGTTGAGTCGGGGCGCGGGACGCGCTCGCCGCACAGGACACGGATCCGTTGTTTTTCCTCTCGCAGACGCGTGCGAAAGCGCGCGCGCTGGTCAGCGTCGTTTTGACCGGAACCGTCCTCGGCGCAGGCCTGGGCGGCATTCTCGGCGGCGCCTATCTGGCGGGCGGCTACGCTCAGGCGGCTTCAACGCACGCCCGTGTCTCCGAGCTCGCGGACGTCGCCTCGGGCGGCTACGCGGAACAGGATCTCCAGCGGGTCGTGAGCCGGATGGACTCTTCGGCGCTGGCCATCGCCCGGCGCCACGATCCCTTCACCAGCGCCGGCGGCGCGCAGCGGGACCGCCAGGCGGCCCTGTTCGCCGCCCGGCTCGAGCGCCGCGACGCCGGCCGCACGAATCCCGGCCAGACCCAGGGGCTCATGCTCCGCGCCAGCTTCATCACCGGTTCCGGCTCGCCGGCCGCCCGTCCGTTCCGCCTCGACGGCGCGCTGGACGCCTCGCGCGACCTGGAATGCCTGACCGAGGCCGTCTACTACGAGGCCCGCGGCGAGACCCCGGCCGGCCAGGCGGCCGTGGCCCAGGTGGTGCTCAACCGCGTGCGCCACCCGGCCTTCCCCAAGTCGATCTGCGGCGTCGTCTACCAGCGCGCCTACGGCGGCGGGACCTGCCAGTTCAGCTTCGCCTGCGACGGCTCGATGCGGAAGCGCCGCGACGCCGGCGCCTGGGCCCGCGCCGAGCGTGTGGCCACCCGCGCCCTGTCGGGCGAGGTGATGGCGCAGGTCGGCAACGCCACTCACTTCCACACCATCTATGTCTCGCCCAGCTGGGGTCCGCGCCTGGTCAAGGTCGGCCAGGTCGGCCTGCACCTGTTCTACCGCTTCGGCGGCCGCAGCGGCGCGCCGGGCGCCTTCGACGTGGTCCCGGAGCGCTCCGGTCCGCAGATCGGCGACCAGCCCCTGTTCGCCGGCAAGGTTCCGGGCGAGCCGATCCCCTACGCCAGCCTCAAGCAGCCCGAGGAGGTGGTGTTCATCGCCGCCGCGGCGACCACGGCGCCGTCCATCACGCTGGTCGACGGCGCCGGCATGGGCGGCCCCGGCCCGGCTCACAAGCCGGTGGAACCGGCCTCCGCGCCGAAGCCTGTCGCCAAGCCCGCGGCGGCCAGGCCGGCCGGCAAGGCCCCGAAGGTCGAGACCGAGGCCTCGATCAAGCCTGAACAGACGAGCGCAGCTGCTTCCTGACCGTCCCGGGCATGAAGCGGGCGACGAAGCGCAGCCGCTTGCCCGCCTTGCCGACGACATGGTGCAGCTCGGTCGTCGTCGGCTGGGCGGCCTGCCAGATGACCTCCGACGCCTCCTCGACGGTATAGACCTCCGAGCCGCCGGCCCGGATGCTGTCGGCGATCTTCTCGTTGGAGCCCTGTGATCCGGCCTGCAGGATCGGGGTGTCGACGAACCAGGGCATGATGCAGCGCACCGCGATGCCGTGCCGCGACCACTCCGCGTCCAGCGCCTCCGACAGCCCGCGCACCGCGAACTTGGTGGCGCAGTAGATCGCCATCTTCGGGGCTCCGAACAGGCCGGCGCAGGACGCCACATTGATCAGGGTCGATCCCGGCGTCGCCTTGAGCAGCGGCAGGCCGGCCCGCGCGCCATAGATCACGCCGTTGACGTTGATGGCGACCTGACGGTCGGCCTCCTCGTCGGTCTGGTCTTCGAAGAAGCCGTAGTTGGCGATGCCGGCGTTGTTGAGCAGCACGTCCATCCGCCCGCCCGACGCCTTGCCGAACTCAGCCAGCGCCTTGTCCCAGGCCTTGCGGTCGCGGACGTCGAGGGCGTGGGTGCTGCAATTGTCCGCGCCGAACCCGGCGGCGGCGGCCTTGAGGCCCGCCGCGTCGATGTCCGACAGGCCGACGAACCAGCCCTCCTTCGCGAACCGCTTCGCCGCCGCCAGCCCGATGCCGCTGGCCGCGCCGGTGATGAAGATCGCCTTGCGGCCGCTTGCCCCGTTCATGCCGTCCGTCCCTGTCGCTAGTGTTGGCGCGATGAGACGGCGGATCGCGCTTGCCGGTCAAGGCAGACGCAGCGTCATCTCTGGCCGATCACCCAGGAAACAGCCTTCGATGACCGACAGCCGCCGCGACGCCCTCGCCCGCCAGCTTCTCGACATGCCCTATGAGGCCCTGCCGCCGGTCAAGCGCAGCGTCATCGACATGATGGTCGACAAGGCCCCGACCGCTCGCGGGTCGCACGTGAAGGGGGAGGCGGCGAGCTTCGGCGACCGGCTGGCCGACCGGGTGGCGGCGGTGGGCGGCAGCTGGGGCTTCATCATCGCCTTCGCCGTGGTGCTGCTCGGCTGGATGGGGCTGAACCTGGCCCTGGTCACCCGGGCCTTCGATCCCTATCCCTTCATCTTCCTCAACCTGATGCTCTCGACCCTGGCCGCCATTCAGGCGCCGGTGATCATGATGAGCCAGAACCGCCAGGCGGCGAAGGACCGCGAGGCGGCCGAGCACGACTACCTGGTCAACCTGCGCGCCGAGCTGGAGATCATGCGGCTGCACGACAAGCTCGACGCCGTCCGCGACCAGCAGCTGATGGACCTCCTGCGCTCCAACACCGAGATCCTCGAGCGCCTGCGCGGCCAGGTGGCGGCGCTGGGGGAGAAGGAGGGGTAGGGTGCCCCTCCGACCCGCTTCCGCCTTCCCGGCGAAGGCCGGGATCCACGCGGCTTGCGTCGCGGCTTGGCGGTGGACCCCGGCCTTCGCCGGGGAAACGGATGAACTGAAAAGGCCGCCGACGCTCTCGCGCCGACGGCCCCTTCAACTCAGGTCAGTCGAGCGTGACTTACATCCGCTCGATGATGATGGCCGGGGCCATGCCGCCGGCGGCGCACATGGTGATCAGGCCGTAGCGCTTGCCGGTGCGCTCCAGCTCGTCGACCATGGTGCCGATCAGGATCGAGCCGGTGGCCCCGATCGGGTGGCCCAGCGCCATGGCGCCGCCGTTGACGTTGACCTTGCTGCGGTCGAGCTTCAGGTCGCGGATGAACTTCTCGGCCACGACGGCGAAGGCTTCGTTGATTTCCCACAGGTCGATGTCCTCGACCGTCAGGCCGGCCTTGGCCAGCACCTTGCGGGCCGCCGGGACCGGGGCGTTGAGCATCAGCGTGGGGCTGTCACCCATGTTGGCCATGGCCACCACGCGGGCGCGCGGCGTCAGGCCGTTGGCCTTGGCGTAGGCCGGCGAGGTCAGCAGCAGGGCGCCCGAACCGTCCACGACGCCCGAGCTGTTGCCGGCGTGGTGGAAGAACTTCAGGTCGAGGTCCGGATAGACCGCGGTGATCAGCTTGCGGAAGGTGGTGCCGTTGGTGTCGAGCGGCACGTCCGCGAGGGCCTCGAACGAGGGCTTCAGCGAGGCGAGGCCTTCGGCGGTCGTCTGCGGGCGTGGGAACTCCTCGTGGTCGAGGGCCAGGGTCCCGTCTTCCTTGTAGACCGGCACCAGGCTCTTGGCGAAGCGGTTCTCGGCGATGGCCACCGCGGCGCGCTGCTGGCTGACCAGGGCGAGGGCGTCGAGGGCTTCGCGGCTGATGCCTTCCATGGTGGCGATGGCGTCGGCGCAGATGCCCTGGTGCGACTGCGGGTGCTTGGCGCGCAGGCGCAGGTTGCCGTTGTCCATGGTGGGCGGGCCGTCTTCCGGCGAGCGGCGGTTCGGCATCGACATCATTTCGCAGCCGCCGGCCACGACCATGTCGGACATGCCGGCCATGATGGTCGAGGCGGCGAAGTTCACGGTGGTGATGCCCGAGCCGCAGAAGCGGTCCAGGGTCACGCCGCTGGAGCGGATGTCATAGCCGGCGTCCAGCGCCGACATGCGGCCGAGGTCGCCGGAGGCCGGGCCGCGCTGGGAGCTGCAGCCCCAGATCACGTCGTCGACTTCGGCGGTGTTGATCTTGTTCCGCTCGGCCAGCGCCTTGAGCACGGTCGCGCCCAGCTGCTGGGGGTGGATTTCGTGGAGGGCGCCCTTGCCGTACTTGCCCACGCCGCGCGGGGTGCGGACGGCGTCGATGATCCAGGCTTCGCTCATGTCGGAGTTTCCTTGCGTCTTCTGCTTTGGCCGGTCGCTTGTGGCGGTCAGCGGGGGGTCATGCGAATGGCGCCGTCGAGACGGACGTCCTCGCCGTTGAAGTAACCGTTGGTGATCATGGTGTGCGCCAGGTGGGCGTACTCCTCGGGCAGGCCGAGGCGGCGCGGGTTGGGCACCTGGGCGGCGAGGCCGGCCTTCACGTGCTCGGGCGCGCGGCCCAGCAGCGGGGTGTCGAAGATGCCCGGCAGGATGGTGTTCACCCGGATCGACTCGCTGGCCAGGTCGCGGGCGATGACCAGGGTCATGCCGACGATGCCGGCCTTGGAGGCGGTGTAGGCCACCTGGCCGATCTGGCCGTCCTCGGCCGCGACCGAGGCGGTGTTGACGATCGCGCCGCGCTCGCCCTCCTCGGTGAGGTCCAGCGTCAGCATGCCGGCGGCGCTCTTGGTGATGCAGCGGAAGGTGCCGATCAGGTTGATGCCGATGATCCGCTCGAAGTTGTCCAGCGGATATTCCTTGATCTCGCCGGTCTGCTTGTCGCGCGAGACGGTCTTGGCCCCGCCGCCGACGCCGGCGCAGTTGACCAGGATGCGCTCCTGGCCGATGGCCGCGCGGGCCTTGGCGAAGCCGGCGTCGACCTCCTCGCTGGAGGCGACGTTGACCTTGCAGAACACGCCGCCGAGTTCCTTCGCCAGCGCTTCGCCCAGCTCCTCGTTCAGATCGAAGATGGCGACCTTGACGCCGTCGGCGGCCAGGCGGCGGGCGGTGGCGGCGCCAAGGCCGGATGCGCCCCCGGTGACGACGGCGGAAATGCTTGAATCGAGCTTCATGGGTTTCTCCCTGAAGACCCCTTACGCCCCTCGCGTTACGTCAGCCAAGTGCGGCGAATAGGGTCGGGGACATGTACCGTCTTCGGTACGTGTCCCCTGCAGCTTTTCAGCGGCGGGGGACACGCACTGAAGTGCATGTCCCCGTCACAGCCTCAGCAGATACACATGCTCGCCGTCGAGCACCGTCTCGCCCTTCTGGTTGACCACCCAGGCCCGCATGGTGACCACGCCGGTGGTGCGCTGGCGCTTGAGCTCGGTGATCTCCAGCGCCGGATAGAGGGTGTCGCCGGGATAGGCGCTCTTCAGCACCCTGGCCCGAACCTCGATCATGCCCAGCAGGGCGTCGCCGATCTCGTGCGGGAACAGGCCGGCGCCGGCCGCCGTGAAGCACAGCACCTGCAGACCGTGCGCCAGCGGTCCGGGGTGGCCCAGCGCCTGGCAGTATTCGACGTCGTAGTGGATCGGGTGGTTGTCGAGGCTGACCGCCTGGAAGGCCGCGAAGTTGCCGTCGCCCAGGGTGCGCGACGGCAGGGGATAGCGGTCGCCGACCTTGAGGTCGTCGAAGGTCTTCGCGGGAACGAGGCGGTGGGCGGCGTAGATCTCGGGCAGGGGCATGGGGGCAGGATGCAGCAGCAACCCCGGCGCCGCCAATCCTTCCCGTCATCCTCGGGCTCGTCCCGAGGATCCCTCGTTCAGCTTCAGCGTGAGTGTGTGATCACACTCCCACCTGCGAGCCGAAACAGGGATCCTCGCCACAAGGGCGAGGATGACGGGCTTTGTTGGCGACCAAGCCCCGACCGCCTTGACCGCGGCACGCGGGCCAAATAGTTTAGCAGTCACTTAAGTATCCGCCACGAGCCCTCCCATGACCCTGCGCCTGTTCGCCCATCCGCTGTCGTCCTACTGCTGGAAGGCGCTGATTCCGCTGTACGAGGCGGCGATCCCGTTCACCTTCGAGATGATCGAGTTCGGCCGCGACGACGGGCCGGTGGTCGAGTTCATGCGGCGCTGGCCGATCGGCAAGATGCCGCTGCTGCGGGACGAGGCGCGGGACGCGACGGTGGTCGAGTCCAGCATCATCATCGAATACCTCGACCGCCATCACGGCGCGGGGATGATCCCCGCCGACCCGAATGCGGCGCTGACGGCGCGGTTCATGGACCGGTTCTTCGACAACTATGTGATGACGCCGCAGGGCCGGCTCGTCTTCGAGGTCATCCGGCCGGAGGGCGCCAAGGATCCCCACGGCGTCGCCGAGGCGCGGGCGCTGCTGGAGAAGAGCTACGGCTGGCTGGAGCAGACCCTGTCCGACGGCCGCACCTGGGCGGCGGGCGAGGCGTTTTCGATCGCCGACGTCAGCGCCTGCCCGTCACTCTACTACGCGCGGCTCTGCCAGCCGTGGGACGACCGGCCGGCGCTGCAGGCCTACTACGACCGGCTCGCGGCGCGGCCGTCGTTCGCCCGGGTGATCGGGGAGGCGCAGCCGTACATGCACATGTTCCCGGGCGGGCCCCCATACTAGATCCTCTCCCAAGAGGGAGAGGAAGATCACGCCGCCTTCGCCCCGCGCCGGAGCGCCTGGGGCGGCTGGCCGAAGGCGCGGATGAAGGCGCGGCGCATGCGCTCGGCGTCGCCAAAGCCGGTCTCCAGCGCCACGTCCTCGACCTGCAGTGGCTGGGCGTCGAGCAGGGCGCGGGCGGCCTCGACGCGCAGCCGCTCGACGGCCTTGGCCGGGGTGGTCCCGCAGGCGGCGGCGAAGGCGCGGGCGAAGCTTCGTTCACTCATGGCGGCCCGTCCGGCCAGCTGCTCGACGGTCAGGGGCTCGCGCAGGTTCTCGCGCGCCCAGGCCAGCAGGGCGTCGAAGCGTCCGCCGGTCTCCAGCTCCAGCAAGGCGGAGAACTGCGACTGGCCGCCGGGCCGGCGGTGGTAGACCACCAGTTCCTGGGCGGTCTTGCGGGCGATGTCCTCGCCGAGGTCGGCGGCGATCATGGCCAGGGCCAGGTCGATGCCGGCGGTGATGCCGGCGCTGGTCCAGACCTCGCCGTCGCGCACGAAGATGCGGTCGGGCTCCAGCCGCACCTTCGGATAGCGCCGGGAGAAGTCGGCCGTGCGGCGCCAGTGGGTGGTCGCCCGCCGGCCGTCCAGCAGCCCGGCCTGGGCCAGCACATAGGCGCCCGAGCAGACGCTGCTGATGCGCCGCGCCGAGACCGCGCAGCCGCGCACGAAGGCCAGGGTCGCCTCGCAGATGGCCGGGGTGCGCGTGCCCTCGCCGCCGGAGATCATCAGGGTGTCCAGCCGTGGCGCGTCGGCGAAGGCCTCGGCCTGCATGCACACGCCGCTGGAACTGGCGACCAGGCCGCCATCCCTTGCCAGCAAACGGATGGCGTAGGCGCCGGGCGCATGGCGCGCGGCGATCTCGAAGGCCGCCACCGGGCCGGCGACGTCGAGGATCTGGAAGTCGGGGAAGATCAGGACGCCGATCGCGCGCATGGCGGAAAACGAGGGAACCTTGTCATTTACGCCAGACCCTAGGCCCGCGATGCTGCGCCCGTCAACAGGAGGCCTCCCCATGCCCGCGCAACCGCTGCACATCGTCTTCGCCCTCTATCCTGGCGTCACTCACCTGGACTTCACCGGTCCGCACCAGGTGCTGCAGCGTCTGCCGGGCGCGAAGGTGACGGTGGCCAGCGTCGAGGGCGGCCAGATGGAGGCCGACGGCCTGACCTTCGCGGGGCTGACGCCCTTCTTCGACATCGAGCGCTGCGACATCCTCTGCGTGCCGGGCGGATTCGGCACGGCCGAGGCCATGCTGGACGAGACCTTCATGGCCCAGATCCGCCGGCTGGCGGAGGGCGCGACCTGGGTGACCAGCGTCTGCACCGGCTCGCTGATCCTGGCCGCGGCCGGGCTGCTGACCGGCAGGCGGGCGGCCTGCCACTGGGCCTGGCGCGACCAGCTGGCGCTGTTCGGGGCGATCCCGGACCCGGCGCGGGTAGTGCGCGACGATCGCTACATGACCGGTGGCGGGGTGACGGCCGGCATCGACTTCGCCCTGACCCTGGTCGGCGAGATCGCCGGCGACGACTACGCCCAGGGCCTGCAGCTGGCGCTGGAGTACGCGCCGGCCCCGCCGTTCAACGCCGGCCGCCCGGAAACCGCCCCGCCGGAGGTGCTGGCCCGCATCCGGGCCTTCAACGCCACGATGATGGACAACCGCGTCACAGCCGCCGAGACGGCGGCGGCGCGGATGAAGGCGGCCATGGCCTGAGCCGCGCGGCCGGGCGCGTAGCCTTCCGGGCGAATTTTGCGGCCGGCCATTCCCGCCGCGCGGGAGGGCCGCCGACGCCTCGCTCGCAGGTCCGCGATTTCGCCATAATTTTCAAGGGTTTCGGAGCGTTACAATTCGAAACAGCGATTGTTTTGCCGCGCCGCAGCATAACTCTTAAATGGCACGTGGGGCGTTGCGCGGTCGTGGAGACCGCCGGCCCCCTGACTTGAAAGGTCGCTCGTGTCTCTGTCGGCGTATTATCAGCACACCGTGGCCGGCCCCGTGATCTTTGCGGGGATCGGCGTGCACACCGGCGCCCATGTGCGCGTCGCCGTGCGTCCGGCCGCCGCCGACGCCGGCGTCACCTTCGTGCGCACTGATCTCAAGGACATCGACAACGCCATCCGCGTTTCGGCCGAAGCGGTCGGCCAGACCCGCCTGGGCACCGTCATCAACAATGCCGCCGGCGCCAGCGTCTCGACCATCGAGCACCTGATGGCCGCCTTCTGCGCCCTGGGCATCGACAACGTCGTCGTCGAGCTGGACGGTCCCGAAGTGCCGATCCTCGACGGTTCGGCCGAAGTGTTCATCCAGGTCCTCGACCGGGCCGGCCGTCGCCGCCAGGAAGCGTCGCGTCGCTATATCGAGGTTCTGGAGCCCGTCGAGGTGGTGGAAGGCGACAAGCGCGCCGTCCTGCTGCCCTGCGACGGTTTCGAGGTCGCCTTCGAGATCGCCTTCGACTCGGCCCCGATCGGCCGCCAGCGCGTCGACCTGGAGATCACCGAGGAGTCGTTCCGCGAGGAACTGGCCGATTGCCGCACCTTCGGCTTCCTGAAGGATGTCGAGGCCCTGCGCGCGGCCGGCCTGGCCCGCGGCGCCTCGATGGAGAACGCGGTCGTCCTGGACGGCGATCGCGTGCTGAACCCGGAAGGCCTGCGCCGCCCGGACGAATTCGTGCGCCACAAGGCGCTTGACGCGGTCGGCGACCTTTATGTCGCGGGCCTTCCGCTGCTGGCGCGCTTCGAGGGCCTGTACGCCGGACACGGTCTGAACAACCAGCTGGTCCGGGCGCTCATGGCCAACCCGCAGGCCTGGCGTGTCCGTACGCTCGCTCCGGAACTCGCCCAGGCGGTTTGATCGGCTTTCGCCGCATTTGCGCCCGCCTTCCTGTGGTGTAGAAGCCAACAGGCGCCGGGGGCGCGAACTGGTTCGAGGTGAGGGTAAGTGCTTCGTAGATCGCATGGCCGCACGGTGGCCGTCGTCGCGGCCGTGACGGCGTCTCTGGCTCTCGCCGCCTGTGCGGGAGACAAAAAGCCCGCACCCCGCCTCGCTTATCAGGAGCGCCCGGTCGAACTCCTGTACACGACGGGCGCCTACCGCCTCGACCAGCGCCGCTGGACCGAGGCCGTGTCCTACTTCCAGGAGGTCGAGCGCCAGCACCCGTATTCGGAATGGTCGCGCCGCTCGATCCTGATGGCGGCCTACGCCCGCTACCAGGCCAACCAGTACACCGCCGCCATCGATGACGCCGACCGCTTCATCCAGCTGTACCCGGGCAATCCCTCGGTCGTTTACGCCTACTATCTGAAGGCCGTCTGCTACTTCGAGCAGATCGTCGACGTGAACCGCGACCAGGCGGCGACGGAGCAGGCGCTCGCCGCGCTGCGCGACATCGTCACCCGCTATCCGCAGACGGAATACGCCGCCGACGCCCGGTTGAAGATCGACATGGTCAACGACCAGCTGGCCGGCAAGGAAATGGCCATCGGTCGCTACTACATGCGCCAGGGCCAGACGTTGGCCGCGATCAACCGCTACAAGACCGTCATTGATCGCTACCAGACCACCACCCACACGCCCGAGGCGCTGTACCGTCTGGTCGAGAGCTACACGACACTGGGCCTGATGGGCGAGGCGACCGCCAACGGCGCGGTGCTGGGCTACAACTTCCCGGGCGATCCCTGGTACGCCGACGCCTACAGACTGCTGACCGACAAGGGCCTGCAGCCGGCGGTGGCTCCGCTGGATCCGGGCGCGAAGGTCAGCTACCTCGACAAGATGCTGGGCAAGAAGCCGGCGCCGCCGCCCCCGGGCGAGGCGGTTCAGACGACGGAGCCGACCCGTGTCGCGCCGCCGGAAGCCGACGTTTCGTCGATCCCGGCGCCCAAGCCCAAGCGCAAGAGCATGCTCGACCGCCTTCTTCGGCGTTGACACAGAACGATTGTAGAACAAACTGCCCGCCATGCTGATCGGGCTGACCATTCGTGATGTCGTGCTCATCGAGAGCCTGGACCTCGCCATAGGTCCGGGTCTGACGGCGCTGACCGGTGAGACCGGGGCCGGCAAGTCGATCATCCTCGACGCCCTGGGGCTGGCCACCGGCATGCGCGCCGAGGCTGGCCTGGTGCGCCGGGGCGCGACCCAGGCCAGCGCCACGGCGATCTTCTCCCTGCCGCCCGATCACGCCGTCTGGGCCGTTCTCGACGAGAAGGGCCTGGCCTACGAGCGCGACGAGGACCTGGTGCTGCGCCGCCAGCTGTCGGCCGACGGCCGCAGCCGCGCCTTCGTCAACGACCAGGCGACCGGCGTCGCGGCGTTGAAGGAGCTGGGCGCCCTGCTCCTCGAGGTCCACGGCCAGCACGAGACCGTCGGCCTGCTCGATCCCCGCACCCACCGCCAGCTGCTGGACGCCTACGGCGGCGTGTCGGTCGGCGCGGTCGCCGCCGCCTGGAGCGGCTGGCGCGCGGCGCGCGAACGCACCGCCGGTCTCCGGGACCTGGCCGCCCGCACCGCCGCCGACGTGGAGGAGATCAGCCTTCGGCTCGGCGAACTCGACCGGCTCGACGCCCGCAGTGGCGAGGAAACCGCCCTGGCCGAGGAGCGGGCCATCCTCGGCGCGTCCGAAAAGGCGCTGGCCGAGGTCTCCAGCGCGCGCGAGGCGCTGGGCGGCAACCGGCTGGGCCAGAACATCGCCTCGGCCTTCCGGGCCCTGGAGCGGGCGCGCGAGCGAGCGATCAATGCCGGCGCGGCGCTGGACGGTCCGGCCGTGAAGCGCCTCGAGAGCGCCGCCGAGGCCGTGGACGCCGCGCTCAGCCAGGTGCGGGAGGCCGAAGCCGCCATCGACGCCGCCGCCGAGGCCTTCGATGTCGACCCCAGGCGGCTCGAGGAGGCGGAGGAACGGCTGTTCGCCCTGCGCGGCATGGCGCGGAAGCTGAACGTCCCCGTCGAATCCCTGCCGCAGGTGCGCGCCGAGCTCAGCGCCCGGCTGCGCAACATCGAGTCCTCCGAGGCTCAGCTGAAGGCCGCCGAGGCCGCCGAGGCGCTCGCCCGCCAGGCCTTCCTCGACGCCGCCGCCGTGCTGTCGGCCGAGCGTCGCGCCGCCGGTGACCGCCTGTCGGCCGCCGTCGAGGGCGAGCTGGCCCCGCTGAAGCTGGAGAAGGCGAAGTTCCGCGCCGTCGTCGAACCGCTGGCCGAGGACCGCGCCGGCCCGTCGGGCCTGGACCGCGTGGCCTTCGAGATCGCCACCAACCCGGGCGCGCCGTTCGGGCCGCTGGAAGCCATCGCCTCGGGCGGCGAACTGGCCCGCTTCGCACTGGCGCTGAAGGCCTCGCTGGCCGCGCGGACCAAGGGCGCGCAGCCGCTGATGATCTTCGACGAGGTCGACCAGGGGGTCGGCGGCGCGGTGGCCGACGCCGTCGGCCTGCGCCTGCGCCGGCTTGCCGCCGACGCCCAGGTGCTGGTGGTGACCCACAGCCCGCAGGTGGCCGCGCGGGGCGACGCCCACTGGCGGATCAGCAAGGGCGGCGACGGCGCCATGACCCGCACCGCCGTCGAGGTCCTGTCCCCCGACGCCCGCGAGGAAGAGATCGCGCGGATGCTGGCGGGCGCGGAGATCACCGACGCGGCGCGCGCGGCGGCGCGGGCGCTGATCGGGGCGTGAACGCGTTGCATGGTTCGACACGCCGCTCCGCGGCGGCGCACCATGACGTAGAACGGGCGAAAATCTTCTCGTCATCCTGAGCAGGCCCGAAGGGCCGTGTCGAAGGACGCAGGGAATCGAAGCAGTGATGCATCATGAGCGCTGAAATCCCCCCCGCCGACCTCACCGAAGCCCAGGCCGCCGAGGAGCTGGAGCGCCTGGCCGACGCCATGGCCGCGCACGACATCGCCTATCACCGCGAAGACGCCCCCACGATCAGCGACGCCGAGTACGACGCCCTCAAGCGTCGCAACGAGGCCATCGAGGCCCGCTTCCCGCACCTGATCCGCGAGAACAGCCCGTCGGTGAAGGTCGGCGCCGCCGTTTCCAGCCAGTTCGCGCCGGTTGAGCACGGCGTGCCGATGCTGAGCCTCGACAACGCCTTCGCCGACGAGGACGTGACCGACTTCGACGCCCGCGTGCGGCGCTTCCTGCGGCTGGGCCCGGAGGAGCATGTCGCCTTCACGGCCGAGCCCAAGATCGACGGCCTGTCGGCGTCGCTGCGCTACGAGAAGGGCGTCTTCGTGCGCGGCGCGACGCGCGGCGACGGCCGCACCGGCGAGGACATCACCGCCAACCTCAAGACCCTGAAGGACATCCCCCAGACGCTCGCGGGCTCGGGCTGGCCCGACGTCATCGAGGTGCGGGGCGAGGTCTATGCGCCGCTCGCCGAGTTCGAGGCCTTCAACAAGGCGGCAGAGGCGGACGGCGCCCGCACCTACGCCAACCCGCGCAACTTCGCCGCCGGTTCGCTGCGCCAGATCGACCCGACGGTGACGGCCAGGCGTCCGCTGAAGTTCTTCGCCTACGCCTGGGGTGAGATCAGCGCGCCGTTCGCACCGACGCAGAGCGAGGCTCTCGCCCTGCTCAAGGGCTGGGGGTTCACGACAAACGACCGCTCGCGCCGCGTCGAGGACGCCCAGGGCCTGCTGGACGTCTACCGCGAGATCGGCGCCGCCCGCTCGACGCTGCCCTATGACATCGACGGGGTGGTCTACAAGGTCGACCGGCTGGACTGGCAGCAGCGGCTGGGCTTCGTGTCCCGCTCGCCGCGCTGGGCCATCGCCCACAAGTTCCCGGCCGAGAAGGCGATCACCCGGCTGGAGGCCATCGACATCCAGGTGGGCCGCACGGGAACCCTGACGCCGGTCGCCCGGCTGCATCCGGTGACGGTCGGCGGGGTGGTGGTCCGCAACGCCACCCTGCACAACGCCGACGAGATCGCCCGCAAGGACATCCGCATCGGCGACATGGTCATGCTGCAACGGGCCGGCGACGTGATCCCGCAGATTCTCGGCCCGGTCGACGCCGACCGTCCGGATCGGAGCGAGCCCTACGTCTTCCCCCACGACTGCATCTGCCCGCTGAAAACCCCGGTGGTGCAGGAGACGACGGCCGGCGGGGAGACCACGGTGGCCCGGCGCTGCACCGGCGAGTTCGCCTGTCCATTCCAGAAGATCCGTCACCTGATCCACTTCGTCTCGCGGCGCGCCTTCGACATCGAGGGCCTGGGCGAGAAGCAGCTGCAGGCCTTCCTCGACGAGGGCTGGATCACCGAGCCGGCCGATATCTTCCGCCTGCCGAAGGATGAGGCGAAGCTGGCGGCCCTACGCGAACGCGAGGGCTACGGCGAGACCTCCGTCGCCAACCTGGTCAAGGGCATCGAGGCGCGGCGCGCCATCAGCCTCGACCGCTTCCTGATCGCGCTCGGCATCCGCGACATCGGCGAAACCACCGCCCTGCACCTGGCGCGGGCCTTCGACAGCTTCGCCGAGCTGGAGCGGGCGGTGCTGGCCGCCTCGCAGCAGGCGCCGAGCGCGGCCTATGTCGAGGCGTCGGAGCTGCACGGCATGGGTCCCAAGGCGCTGGAGGACTTCCTGCGCGCCGCGTCGACGCTGGCCGATGATCCCTGGCCCGAGGCGCCGCTGCTCCAGAAGCTGGACCGGGCCCTGCCCGGGCTGGCCAGTCCCGCGAAACGGGCGCTGGCGGCGCTCTACGACAGCTGGGACGGCTTCGTCGCCGGGGCCCAGGCGGCGGCCTCGGGCGCGCCGGGCGAGGACTTCCTGGCGCTGTCGGCCATCGACGGCGTCGGGCCGGTGGCGGCGCAGTCGATCGCCACCTTCTTCGCCGAGGACCACAACCGCAGGCTGGTCGAGGCGCTGGTCGCCGAGCTGGACGCCATCACGCCGCTGGCCAAGCCCAAGACCGATACCGCGGTGGCGGGAAAGACCGTGGTCTTCACCGGCGCCCTCGAGAAGATGACCCGCGACGAGGCCAAGGCCCAGGCCGAGGCGCTGGGCGCCAAGACCGCCGGCTCGGTGTCGAAGAAGACCGACCTCGTCGTCGCCGGCCCCGGCGCCGGCTCAAAGCTCAAGGACGCCGAGAAGCACGGCGTGAAGGTGCTGACCGAGGACGAGTGGCTGGCGCTGATCGGGGGGTAGGGCATTGCCCCCTACGCCAGCTCCCGGTTCCGACCCCGGTCCGCCAGCCAGGCCGCGCCGATGGCCAGCAGATAGATCACCAGCCCCAGCCGCGCGAAGGCGAAGGCCTCGCCGGCCGGCTCGGTCAGTTCGCCGACGATCTGCAGCGTGATCAGGAACAGCAGGAACAGCAGCGCCGGCCAGGCTGTGCGGTCGTTGCGGCCGCGTCGCCAGAGCCAGGCCGCGCCGGTCAGGGCGATCAGCCCCATCTCCAGCGTCTTCTCGGCGGTGGCGTAGTCCCACCACCCCAGGCCGACCTTCTCGCCGCCCGGCCAGAGCTCGAGGTCCGGCCGGTGGACCAGGAAGTCGAGGCCCCAGTGCGACAGCACCACCAGCCCGATGGCCACGGCCGCGCCCCACGGCAGCCTGATCAGCCGCGCTAGCAGCAGCGCCCCCACCGACCAGGCCAGCGCCGCCGGCAGGCTGTGGGTCCAGGGCATGTGCTCCAGCACCAGCGGACTGCCGGGCAGGGCGGGATCGAAGCTCATCCGCTCGACCCCGGCCATGACCAGGGCGCTGAAGCCGATGTCGACCAGCTGGGCGCCGCCGATCAGCGCCCACAGCGGCGCGCGCGGCTCGATGGCCTTGGCGGCCAGCGCCGCCGCGTAGTGTCCGACGAACATGATGCGTCCCCCGCCTTGTCTTCGTCACGGTTCAAGGCGAGCTTCAGGCGCCAGCGTTATCCAGACAAGCCCGAGAACGATCCATGCTCCGTATCGCCACCCTGTCCCTCGTCCTCGCGACCGCCGCCGCCGGACCCGCCCTCGCCTCGGACATCGTCGGCCGGTGGGTGACGCCCAGCAAGGGCGAGGTGGAGATCTTCAAGTGCGGCGCCGCCCTGTGCGGCAAGCTGATCACCTCGCCCCGGCTCGATCGCGAGCCGCACCTGACCGACCAGCTGAACAAGGACGCGTCCAAACGCGGCCGCAAGATCAAGGGCATGACGATGCTGGAGGGCTTCGGCGGCGGCCCCACCGTGTTCACGGGCGGCAAGGTCTACAATCCCGAGGACGGCGGAACCTATTCCGGCACCATCACCGTGGTCGACGCGGGCACCCTGAAGCTGAAGGGCTGCGTCGCCGCGCCCCTTTGCAAGACGCAGGTCTGGAAGCGGGCGAAGTAGCTCCGGCGGGGACATGCACTTCAGTGCGCGTCGCCAAATGCCGTCATCGTCGGACTTGTTCCGACGACCCATGAACACGACGAGCAGCAAGAAGGGCGCGGGTCTCTCCGCGCCCGTCTGGTTTGAATCACCACGCATGGGTCCTCGCGACGAGCGCGAGGATGACGGAGTTTTCACATCGGCGCGCAGGCCGTCTCGAGCCAGGCGCGGACCTCGCCGTCGACCAGCGGGCCGATCTTTTCCAGCACCTCGGCGTGGTAGCCGTTGAGCTGCACGCGTTCCTCGTCGGTCAGCAGGTCGACCTCGATGCAGGTGCGGTCGATGGGCGCGAAGGTCAGGGTCTCGAAGCCCAGCATCGGCCGCTCGCCGCCGGGGATGTCGGCGGGCTCGGTGACCACCTGCAGGTTCTCGATGCGGATGCCGTATTCGCCCGGCTTGTAGTAGCCGGGCTCGTTGCTGAGGATCATGCCGGGCTTGAGGGCGATGGTGTTGGGCGCCTTGGCGATCCGCTGCGGGCCCTCGTGAACGCCCAGGTAGACGCCGACGCCGTGGCCGGTGCCGTGGTCGTAGTCGAGGCCGGCGTTCCACAGCGCCACTCGCGCCAGGGCGTCGAGCGCCGAGCCGGTCGTGCCGGCCGGGAACCGCACCCGTGACAGGAACAGGTGGCCCTTCAGCACCAGGGTGTAGCGCCGCTTCATCTCGTCGCTGGGCGTGCCGATGGCCATGGTGCGGGTGATGTCGGTGGTGCCGTCCAGGTACTGGCCGCCGGAATCGACCAGCAGCAGCGAGCCGGGCGCGCAGCGCTCGTTGCTGCGCTCGGTCGGCCGGTAGTGGGGCAGGGCGCCGTGGCCGTTGGCCGCGCCGATGGTGTCGAACGACAGGTCCTTCAGATGGCCGGTCGCCTCGCGGAAGCCTTCCAGCTTCGCGACCGCCTCCTTCTCGTCGGGCGGATTGACCTGCCCCTCGGTGGCGATCCAGTGCAGGAAGCGGGTCACCGCCACGCCGTCGCGGATGTGGGCGCGGCGCGTCCCCTCGATCTCGACGGCGTTCTTGCAGGCGCGGGGCAGGGTGCAGGGGTCCATGCCGCGCACCGCCTCGGCGCCCTCGGCGGCCAGGGTGTCGAAGTACCAGGCCGAGGACTGGGCCGGGTCGACCAGCACCTTGCGGCCCCTCAGGTCGGCGAGGGCGGCGGGCAGGGCGTCCGGCGTCTCCAGAGACACCTGGTTGCCGAGCCAGGCCGGCAGTTCGGCGGTGACCTTGGCCGGGTCGAGGAACAGCCGCGCCGTGCCGTCGGCCTTCAGGATGGCCTGGCCGATGGGCAGCGGCGAGCGGATCACGTCGCCGCCCCGCACATTGAACAGCCAGGCGATGGAGGCCGGGGCGGTGATCACCGCCGCGTCGGCGCCGGCGTCCTTCACGGCCTTGCCGACCCGCTCGCGCTTGGCCGCCGACTCCTCGCCGGCGTACTCCAGCGGCTGGGGCACGATCGGGGCAGTCGGCTGGGCGGGTCGGTCGGCGCCCCAGGCGGCGTCCAGCGGATTGGGCTCGACGGGCTTGAGGCTCGCGCCCGCCTTCTGCGCGGCGGCGCGCAGGTGATGCAGGGCGTCGGGGCTGTGCAGGCGAGGATCGTAGCCGATGACCGCGCCCGGGGAGGCGGTCTCCAGGTAGGCGGGCACGCCGCCCTCGACCAGGTCGCGGATCTCGAACACCGCGCCGTCGACCTGTTCGCCGACCTGCAGGGTGTAGCGGCCGTCGACGAAGACGGCGGCCCGGTCCTTGAGGATCACCGCCGCCCCGGCCGAGCCGGTGAAGCCGGTGGCCCAGGCGAGGCGGTCGTTGGCCTCGGGCAGGTATTCGTTCTGGTGTTCGTCCTCGTGCGGGATCAGGAAGCCGTCGAGGCCCTGGGCCTCCATGGCCTTGCGGATCAGCGGAACGTGCCGCGGGCCGAAGGACGGGTCGGTGGATTCGTCGAAGGTCTGGCGCATGTCGCCAATCTAGGCGCGACACGATGTCCGCGCCACTGGTTCGGCGCACCGTGGAAAGGTTCGGGCAACCAGATCAGCCTAGCGCCTGGGGGCATCGATTCCTGCCAGGGGGCTTTGAGGAACCATGAGCTGCTGCGACCATCTGCGTCCGAAATCCATCTCCCGCCGACAGGCCATGCAGGCCGTCGCGCTCGGCGGCGGCGCGGCGCTGCTGACCACCCTGGCGCCGGGGGTCTCGAAGGCCGGCGGCCATACCGAGATGCTGCTGCTGACCTGCATGGACTTCCGGCTGACCGGCGCGGTCGAGGACTACATGGAGGCGCGGGGGCTGGCGGGGAAGTTCGACCATGTCGTGCTGGCCGGCGCCTCGCTGGGCGCGCTGAACGACCGCTTCCCGGCCTGGGCCGACGTGTTCTGGACGCACCTCGACCTCGCGATCGAGCTGCATGAGGTTCACCGGGTCATGATCCTCGATCACCGCGACTGCGGCGCCTACAAGATGATCCTCGGCGAGGCCTCGGTGAAGGACGCCGACGTAGAGCTGAAGACTCACGTCAAGCAGCTCTACGCCCTGCGTTCGGCGATCCAGACCCGCAAGCCCGGCCTGGAGGTCGAGATCGGCCTGATGGACCTGCAGGGCAGGGTGCTGCAGATCGTCTGATCTACTGCGGCGCCGGTTGCGGCTCGCCCATCGTGTCGGACATGGTGTCCGAGGCCGTGCCCGCGGCGTCGGTCGCCGCATCCTCGGCGCTGCGAGCGGCGGAGTCGGCCGCGGCGCGGGCTTCAGCCGCCGCCTGGCCCGCCCGGTCGGCGGTGGCGTCAGCGGCCGAGGCCGCGGCGGCCTGGGCGTTCTGCAGCGACGACTGCGCGCCGGCCAGCATGCCCTCGGCGCGGCCCTGTTCGGCAGCCGCGATGATCGCGTTCGGATCGGTCTCGTCGGTCTGGTTGCTGGTCACCATGAAGGCGACGGCGATGATGGCCACGACCGCGACCAGGGCCCCGACCACCCAGCCGGTGGTGTTGGCGCTGCGGTTGTCGGTCACATGGACCTCAGGCGTCGGACGATGTGGGGCGTTGGGATCGATGTGGGTCACGGGTGGCGGCTCCTGGGTGATGTTCCCGACTGGCCGCAACAACGCGAGGCGATGGGGCGGGGTTCCTACCCCCGCTGCAGCACCAGCGTCGCCCAGGCGTCGCGGTGGATGTGGCGCACGACGCGGAAGCCCTTGGACAGGTAGGCCGCCTTCACCCGGCGCTCCTGGGTGCGCAGCAGGCCCGACAGGATGGCGATCCCGCCCGGGCGGAGCGCGCGCTTGATGTCCTGGCTCAGCGCCACCAGCGGCGGGGCCAGGATGTTGGCGAACACCAGGTCGTAGGGGGCGTCCTGCCGCACCGCCCGGTCGTTCAGACCCGAGGCGTGGACGAAGCGGGCGGTGGAACGGTTCTCGCGGGCGTTCTCGTTGGCGATGCGCACCGACGGGGCGTCGATGTCGGTGCCGACGGCCTTGCGCGAGCCGGTGCGGGCGGCGGCGATCGCCAGCACCCCGGTGCCGCAGCCGACGTCCAGCACCCGGCCGAAACGCTTCGACTTCAGCAGGTCATGGTAGGCCCGCAGGCAGCCGGCGGTGGTGCCGTGGTGGCCGGTGCCGAAGGCGGCCCCCGCCTCGATGCGCAGGGCCACCGCGCTGGCCGGAACCTGGCCCTTGTCGTGGACGCCGTAGACGAAGAACCGGCCCTCGCGGACCGGCGGCAGGCCGCTCAGCGCCATGGCCAGCCAGTCGGCGTCGGCCAGAGGCTCGACCAGCACGGTCAGGCCTCCGGAGGCGATCAGGCTGGCCTTGATGCCGTCCTCCTCGTCCTGCGTGGTCGGGAAGGCGTCGATGCGCCAGACGTCGCGGTCCTCGTCCTCCTCGAGGATCGAATAGGTCGCGCCTTCCAGCATCGGATCGGCGTCCAGCGCCTCGGCGGCGGCCTCGGCTCGCGCGCGGGGCCCGCGGGCGATGATCTGGGCGGCGTTGTAGCTCTCGTCGGTCATGGGCGCCCCTCTACCGCGAAGGGCGCGCCGGGTCACGCGGCCTTGAGCGTCTTGCCGGCGGGCGCGCGGCGGCGGGGCGCCGTCTTCGGGGTCGGGGCCCAGTCGGGCGCCAGCCCCTCGCGCCAGACAAGGCCCTTCGGTCCGACATCGAAGCGGGGCGTCAGGTCCGGTTGGGCGCAGGCGGCCGGCGAGGGTTGACCCAGCGCGCGGCGCACCAGATCCGCCAGCTTCGACTGCGGCGTCTCGAAGCTGAACACCACGCTGACGTTCAGCCCCTCGCCGTTCACCGACCGGGTCGGCGCATGCGACGGCCAGAACGCGGCCTGTCCGGCCTGCAGCATCACCGGCGTCACCGCATCCTCGCGGGACGGCGTCCACGGCAGGCCGGCCTGCGGCCCCGCCGGATAGACATACAGCACCTGCCCGCCACGCACGGTCAGGGCGGCGGCCTCGCGCGGGGCGATGGTCAGGGGCGTCGCCAGGCGCGGGCTGGAGATGACGATCGAGGCGTCCGCGCCCAGCACCATCAGGCCGGTCGCTTCGCCGATCTCGGTCGCCAGCTGGTCGAGCACCAGCCGGCAGGCCGGATCGCTGGTCATCACGCCGTCGAGGCTGACCGACAGGCCGCCGGCGCCGATGGCCTTCAGCAGCTGGGCGCCCGTGGCCTTGTCCGCTGCGCCGGCGATCCAGCCGTCGCGCGGCGAGCCGCCCGGCCGCCGGGTGAGGATGCGGGTCCGGTCGCGCGGATGCAGGTCGAGCAGCTGGACCAGTGACTCGTCGGCGAACAGGCCGGTGTCAGCCAGCGCATGGCCGAAACGGAGCACCTCGCGCCGGGCGAGCCGGCGCTGGTCGGCGGTCAGGGGCGAAAGCAGATTGGCGGGCATCGGCGGCTGTCCCATTGCGGTTCTGTCGCCGGGAGCGGAGCAAGCGGGGGGCCAGTGCTCCCCCCTTCCGTCATCGTCGCGCTCGTCGCGACGACCCATGCGTGGTGAGCGCGAAGGGGTCGCGGGGGAGAACGCCGCGCTCCATCCCCACCTGCTCGTGTTCATGGGTCGTCGGAACAAGTCCGACGATGACGAACGGGGGTGGCGCGCTTGATTGCAAGTTAAAAGCGTATCGCCATCCGCCCCATGGTTTCACGCGAGGGCATCATCGCGGTCTACATCATGGCCAGCGGCAAGCACGGCACGCTGTACATCGGCGTGACGGGCAACCTGTCCCGGCGGGTCTGGGAACACCGCGAAGGCCTGATCCCCGGCTTCACCGTCACCTACGACTGCAAGCGGCTGGTCTGGTACCGGTCGTTCGAGCGCATGACCAACGCCATCCGCACCGAAAAGACGATGAAGCGCTGGGTTCGCCAGTGGAAGATCAACCTGATCGAGCGGGACAACCCGAACTGGGACGATCTCTACGGGGTTTGGCTCTAGCAGCGCCCCACCACCGTCATCGTCGGACTTGTTCCGACGACCCATGCGTGGTGCGTTGGAAGGGAATGTGCGGCCGCGGGGCCATGCGCCACTCCCGTCCGCCCGTGTTCATGGGTCGTCGCGACGAGCGCGACGATGACGGAAAAAGGAGCGGTTCCGAGCACCTCGTTCCCCCATTCGTCATCGTCGGAACAAGCCCGACGATGACGGCAGGGGTTGAGGCTCAAGCCTTCTCCACGAACCCGTCGAGCACCTTCTTGTCGCCGGCCTTGTCGAAGCTGACGGTGAGCTTGTTGCCTTCCACCGCCGCCACCTTCCCGTAGCCGAACTTCTGGTGGAACACGCGGTCGCCGCGTTTGTAGTCGCTGCCGGCCGAGCTGTCGGAGGTGGCGACGAGGCGGCCTTCGCCCTCGATGACCTGCTGCCGGCCGGCGTGCGAGCCGTGGTAGCCGCGCTCCTGGGCCCGCTTCCAGCCCGGCGAGGAATAGCCCGTCCCGAAGCTGCGGTCGTCGTCCCAGCGGCTGGTCATCGGCTGCTGCATGCCCGGGCCGCCGCCGTAGTAGCCGGTCTCCGACGCCGCCTCGACGCTCTCGACCGGCAGTTCATCGACGAAGCGGCTGGGCAGCTGGCTGGTCCAGCGGCCATAGACCTGGCGGTTGGCGGCGAAGCTGATGCGGGCCTCCTCGCGGGCGCGGGTGATGCCGACATAGGCCAGCCGCCGCTCCTCCTCGAGGCCCTTCTCGCCCTTCTCGTCGACGCTGCGCTGGCTGGGGAAGACGCCTTCCTCCCAGCCGGGCAGGAAGACCAGCGGGAACTCCAGCCCCTTGGCCGAGTGCAGGGTCATGATCTGGACGCTGTCGTCGCCGCCTTCGCGGTCGAGGTCCATGACCAGAGAGACGTGTTCCAGATAGTCGCCCAGGGTGTCGAAGGCGGCCATCGACTGGACCAGTTCCTTCAGGTTCTCCAGCCGGGTCTGGCTGGTCGGGCCCTTGTCCAGCCACAGGACGTCGGTGTAGCCGCTCTCGTCCAGGATGGTCTCGGTCAGCCGGGCGTGGTCGACGCCGGTGGCCATCTGGTGGGTCCAACGGTCGATGTCGCGCACGAAGTTGGCCAGCGCCGTGCGGGTGCGGGCGGCCAGCTCGTCGGTCTGGACGATGCCGCGCGAGGCGGTCAGGGCCGAGACGCCGGCCCCGCGCGCCACCTGCAGGATCTTCTGCACCGTCGTCTCGCCGATGCCGCGCTTGGGCACATTGACGATGCGCTCGAAGGCCAGGTCGTCGTCGGGCGACTGCACCAGACGCAGATAGGCGTGGGCGTCGCGGATCTCGGCCCGTTCGAAGAAGCGCGGGCCGCCGATCACCTTGTAGGGGATTTGCAGCATCACGAACCGTTCCTCGAAGGCCCGCATCTGGAAGCTGGCGCGCACCAGGATGGCGACATCCTTGAACCGGCGCGGCCCGGTGTCGACCGTGCCCTTCTTCCAGCGCTCGATCTCCTCGGCGACCAGGCGGCTCTCGGCCTCGCCGTCCCAGACGCCGCGCACGCGGACCTTCTCGCCGCCGTTGCTCTCGGTCCACAGGGTCTTGCCCAGGCGCCCCTTGTTGACCGCGATCAGGTGCGAGGCGGCGGCCAGGATGTGGCTGGTCGAGCGGTAGTTGCGCTCCAGCCGCACGACCTTGGCGCCCGGGAAGTCGCGCTCGAAGCGCAGGATGTTGTCCACCTCCGCCCCGCGCCAGCCGTAGATCGACTGGTCGTCGTCGCCCACGCAGCAGACGTTCTGTCGCGCCTGGGCCAGCAGGCGCAGCCACAGGTACTGGGCGACGTTGGTGTCCTGGTACTCGTCGACCAGCACGTATCTGAACCGGCCGTGGAAGTCGGCCAGCACGTCCGGGTGCTTCTGGAAGATGACCAGGTTGTGCAGCAGCAGGTCGCCGAAGTCGCAGGCGTTCAGCGTGCGCAGCCGCTCCTGGTAGAGCTGGTACAGCCGCTGGCCCTTGTTGTTCCCGAACAGGGCGCCTTCCGACGGCGGCAGCTTGTCGGGCGTCCAGCCGCGGTTCTTCCAGTGGTCGATCAGCCCGGCCAGATGCTTGGGCGTCCAGCGCTTGGCGTCGATGTTCTCGGCCTCGAGGATCTGCTTGATCACCCGCTGCTGGTCGTCGTCGTCGAGGATGGTGAAGGTCGACTTCAGGCCGACCAGCTCGGCGTGGCGGCGCAGGATCTGGGCGGCCACCGAGTGGAAGGTGCCCAGCCAGCGCAGGCCCTCGGCCTGCGGGCCGATGATGTGGGTGATCCGCTCGCGCATCTCGCGCGCGGCCTTGTTGGTGAAGGTGACGACCAGCAGCTCCCACGGCTTGGCCCGGCCCGTCGCCAGGATGTGGGCCAGGCGCGTGGTCAGCACCCGGGTCTTGCCGGTGCCGGCGCCGGCCAGGACGAGCACGGGGCCCTCGGTCGCCTCGACCGCCTCCCGCTGCTCGGCGTTGAGACCGTCGAGGTAGGCCGGCTGGCCGTGATCGACGCGGGCGAGGTCGCTGATGCGGGGGGAGGGAACGGGAGAGTCGGACATTGCGGAACATATGTAGCACAGGGGCAGGGACATGCACTTCCGTGCGTGTCCCTGATGGCGGGAAATGGAATACAGGAGCGGCCCGCCTCACCCCTACCGTCATCGTCGGACTTGTTCCGACGACCCATGAACACGAGCGGGTGGGCTAGGGCGCAAGGTCCGACGGTCGAACGTCCTCTTCTCGCGCGTCACGCATGGGTCGTCGGAACAAGTCCGACGATGACGGACCGGTGGAGGCGCGCTTTCCGGAACCACGGGGCGCCGCTGTCGTTAAGGCCGCACAACAACGTTCAGAGGAGGCCTCCCATGGCCGAAGGTTCCGGAAACAGCAGCAGCACCCCGTGGCTGGCCTTTCTCGTCGGCGGCCTGCTGGTCGTCGTCGCGGTGATCGGCTGGTTCGTGTGGTCAGGCCAGTCGGCGCCGACCAGGCAGGTCGATGTCAGCATCGAGGCGCCAAAGCTTCCCGAGGCGCCGGCCGTCCCGACGCCGGGGTCCTAGGGTCGTGGCCACGCGGGCCGGCGGGGGCGCGACGGTTGTCGCGCTGATCGTCGGCGCGCTGCTGGTCGCGGTCATCGGCGTCGGCTGGATGGTCTGGTCAGGGCGAACGCCCGCGCCGGCCCCGGCCGATCTGGCCGTGGATATCAGGGTTCCGGCGCCGCCGACCCTGCCCCGGCCGGCCCCGATGCCGGAGCCGCAGCCGGCGCCGTTGCCGCTGCCGACCCCGCCGCAGCCGCGCTGACCGCGGCATTTCCGCAACGTTCGATGCTCGTCGTTCCGGAGGGGGCTTGCACAAAGATGACGCCCGCGTCATTTTTGTCGGACAACCTCAGGAACGCTCCCCATGGCCTTCGACTTCGCGCCGTCCGATCCCGTCATGACGGCTCCGCCGCGCGCCGTGTCGCACCGCATCAAGCCCCTGCGCGCCGCCCGCGCGCTGAAGAAGCTGATCGCCGACAAGGAGGACACCGCCCAGGTGTTCGAGATCATGCGCGCCCTGTCGGGAAACACGGTGGTCAAGGGCTACCGCCGGCTGATCTCCACGGCCCACGGCGGCCGCATCGCCTATGAGCGCGAGGAGTTCTGCGAGCGGCTGTCGGACACCGCCTGGCTCAACACCTTCGGACCCGGCACGGTCGGCGAGGCCTATCGCAACTTCATCGCGCCGCGCGGCCTGTCGGCCGAGGGGCTGGCCGAGGAAAGCCGCAAGACCGCCGACGGCGAGATCGACGCGAAGCATCCGCTGGCCTGGTACGGCCGGCGCATGCGCGACGTGCACGATGTCTGGCATGTGCTGACCGGTTACGGCACCGACGGCCTGGGCGAGGCCTGCGTCGTGGCCTTCTCCTACAGCCAGACGAAGAGCCTCGGCTTCGCCCTCATCGCCCACGCCGGGGCGCACCAGTACGAGAAGATCGGCAACGGCCATCCCTACCGCAAGGCCGTGATGGAGGCGTTCCGCCATGGCAAGGCGGCGGCCTGGCTGCCCGAGGTCGACTATGTCGCCCTGTTCGCCGAGAACCTCGAGGCCGCCCGCGCGCGGCTCGGCATCAAGCCGCCGACGACCTATCTGAGCATCCCCGAAGACTGCCGCGACCGGCCGCTGACGCGGAAGTTCGACGCCTGAGAACGCTTCCTCTACGGAGCGCAGCGAGGGGGAGGTGGCCTGGCGGAGCCAGGTCGGAGGGGACGGCGCAGGCTTGGCCGAATTGAAAGCCGTGCACGGCGCCTGGCCGCCGACTCCGGCGCTAACCCTCCACCATGCTCCGCATGGTCCCCCGCCCCATACGCTTCGCTATGGAGAGGAAAAGCGCAGCGCGAACACCCGGCAGGCGCTGGCCAGCGGCCGGTCGCCCCGGCCCTCGTCGATGCGCGCGATAAGGCCTGACAGGCTCAATGCCTCGTCCGCCGCCGCGCGGTCGAGCACGGCCCAGAACTCCGGCTCCAGCGCCAGCGAGGTGGCGTGGCCGGCGAGGTTGACCGAGCGCTTCTTCAGTCCGCCCGCCATCAGGGCTCGCGCTTCGTCGCGTCGAGGTCCCGCGCCGCCTTGTCGCGGCGGGCGTCGGCCAGAGACTTCTCCGCCTTCGTGCGGCCGAAGGCGACCCGGTTCCGCGCCGCCTTCACCCCGGCGTCGGCCTTGGCCTTCGCCTTGCGGACGCGGTTCAGATTGACCGGCTCGCTCACGGCGTCGCTTTCGCCGGCTTCGGCGCCTTCGCCGGCACGGGCCGCACCACCACGGTCGACTGCAGCCGCAGCGGCTTGTCCCTCGCCAGGGCCACCGGCGCGCGGCCGGGCCAGACGCAGTTCTGCATCGACAGCTCCTTGCGCAGGATCCACTGGCTGATCGGCTTGCCGTCGACCTTGCAGGACAGGCCCACCGCCCACTGCGACAGCCCCGGCTGCTGGGGCCAGGCGAAGCCCATGGAACCGCCGGCCGACACCGGGCCGACGGCCGGGGTCACGCCCCGGCCGGACGAGGCGAACACCAGCCGGTCCGGCGCGATCAGCCGCATGGAGAACCCGCCGTAGCCCTTCGCGTCGTTGCTGCCGCCCAGCGACAGGCCGTCGACGCTGGCGGTGATCGTGGTGTCGAAGTCGAGCCGCCGGGCGCCCTTCTTCAGCGGCTGGACGCGGACCTTCGTGGTCTCCCGCGCCACATAGACCACCTCGGGTCCCGAACTGACGATCCAGTCGACGTCCAGCACCAGCGTGCCGGCGCCGGAGCGGTCGGTCGAGAAGACGGTCTTCTTCACCACGAAGGTCAGGCCCTTCATGAACCAGCCGTCGGCCACGACGCGGTCGCCGAGCATCACCTGGTGCCAGCTCCAGAACAGGCCGCGCTGGTGCAGGTGGTCGGCGGGCCGGTCCTCGGTCAGGATCGTGCCGTCCGGGGCGTAGAGCGGGTGGACGTAGTTCAGCCGGCCGGGCTCGTTGGCCGGATCGGCGGGTCTGGTGCGGTAGAACAGCACCGGCTTGTCGTCGTCGGTCACCGTCACCCCGTCCGGGCCGATGACCGCGTCCAGCAGGCCCGGGCGGGCGAGCGCCTGGGCCGGGCCCAGCAGGGCGGCGACGGCGATCAGCGCGGCGGCGAGGAGGGGTCTCATGCGTCGTCCTTCTGCATGGCCCGCACGAAGGCGGGACGGGCTTGGGCGCGCTCCAGCCAGCGATCATAGACCGTGTGCGGCGGCAGGGCCTGCCGGGCGAACTGAAGCAGACTGATAAACAGGATATCGGCCGCCGAGAAGCCGTCGCCGAGAAGCCAGGGGCCGCGTTCCAGCGCCCCGGAGAGCTGGGCGTCCATCGTGGCGTAGGCGGCCTTGTCGGCCTCGGTCATCGCATCACGGAAGAACGCGCCGATCACCGGTTCCAGCACGCCGGCGTAATAGGCCAGCCAGGTCAGGTAAGGTCCTCGCAGCGGATCGCCCACGGCCGGCCCCGCCGGATGGTCGCGAAACCTGTCGGTCAGGTAGAGGGCGATGGCCGCCGACTCGGTGATCAGGACGCCGTCGTCCACCAGGGCCGGAACCTGCCCGTGCGGGTGCGGGTTGGCCGGATCCCGCGCGCCGAGACCGCCCTGCCGGACGACATCGACCTTGCGGATCTCGTAGTCCGCGCCGAGCTCCTCGAGCAGCCAGATCATCCGGGTCGAGCGGGACCGCGGCGCGTGGAACAGGGTGAGCATGGCGACCTCCGCAACGTCCGCGCGAACATAAGCAGAACATCGCTATCGGCGCAACCCGGCGGGAGACGGACGGTGCTCCCGCGGCGCCCCGGCGGCGGCGCGGGAGCACGAACTCGACACCCGGCGCGAACTGGCGGAAATCACGCCTCGTCCATCCCGGGCGAGGGGGTATCGCATGTACCGGCTCTACGGATCGCGCTCGACGGCCAGCCTTGTCGTCCACTGGATGCTGCTGGAGCTCGGCGTCCCGTTCGAGGTCGAATGGCTGGACTTCGACAGCAAGGCCCAGAAGTCCGACGACTACCTGCGGCTCAACCCGAACGGCGTCGTGCCGACCCTGATCGTCGAGGGCCGCGCGGTGACCGAGACGGGCGCCATCCTGATGCTGCTGGCCGAGCGCCACCCGGAAGCCGGCTTCGCGCCGGCGCCGGGGTCGCCCGAGCGGGGCGAGTGGCTGCAGTGGATGATCTGGCTGGCCAACGGCCCGATGGCGAGCTTCCGGTTGTGGTTCTACGAGACTGACCTGCCCGGGATCGACCGGGCGGCGCTGCAGGCCAGGATCGAGGGCTACTGGGCGCGGGTCGACGCGCACCTGGCCGGGCGGCGGTTCATGGTCGGCGATGCGCTGTCCACCGTAGACCTGCAGCTGGCGATGCTGGCCCGGTGGTCGCGCAACATGCCGAGGCCCGCGACGGCCTGGCCCAATGTCGCCGCCTGGCTCGGCCCCTTGCGCGCCCGGACCGCCCTGCGCGAGGTTCACGTCCGCGAAGACCTCAGCGACTGGATCAACGCCTGATCCTCGGGTAAGAGGCGCGCCACAGTCCAGGGTCTGAACACCACCATGAGCGACACGCCTCCCGACCGCCTCGCGAGCAATCCCAAGAGCCCCTTCTATGACGAGGCGGTGCTGAACCGCGGCGTGGGCATCCGGTTCAAGGGCGAGGAAAAGACCAACGTCGACGAGTACTGCGTCAGCGAGGGCTGGGTGCGCCTGGCCGTCGGCAAGACCCTCGACCGGCACGGCAATCCGATGACCGTCAAGCTGCAGGGAACCGTCGAGCCCTACTTCCGCAACGACGCCGGCGAATAGGCCACGACACGAGGCCTGTGGCGCGCCGCCGCGAGCGGTGGTGAAATGCCGCCATGGCCCCGACCCGCGCGATCGCTCGACGTCTGGCCGCCGGCGCCCTGGCGCTGACGGCCGGCGCGGCCGTGCATGCGCCGGTCGTCTGGGACAGCGACCTCAGCCCGCCGCCCTCGCTCGTCGTGGCGCCGCGCACCCAGCGCCACATCCTCGATGAGGGCCTGCAAACCCTGGGCGGGGCGTTCGGCGGCAACGTCGGCATCGCCGTCTACAACGTCGACGAGGGCTGGGCGGTCGATTTCAACGGCGCGCAGATCCAGCCGCAGCAGAGCGTCAGCAAGCTGTGGGTGGCGCTGACCGTGCTCGACGCGGTCGATCGCGGCGCGCTGTCGCTCGAGACGCCGGTGACCATCCGCAAGGAGGACCTCAGCCTCTTCCACCAGCCGATCCGCGACCGGGTGGGGGAGGGCAGCTACACCACCACCGTCGCCGCCCTGCTCAAGGGGGCGATCGCCCAGAGCGACAACGCCGCCAACGACGCGCTGGTGCGGACGGTCGGCGGTCCCTTCGCGGTGCAGGTCGCGGTGGTCGGCAAGAACATGGGCGAGATCCGCTTCGGGCCGGGCGAGCGCGAGATGCAGACCCGCGCCGCCGGCCTGACCTGGAAGCCCGAGTACAGCTTCAAGCGCGCCTTCTGGGAGGATCGCGAGGCGCTTCCGCCGGACCAGCGGACCAAGGCGCTGGACGACTATCTCGCCGATCCGCCGGACGGGGCCAGCGCGCTGGACATCGCCGAGACCCTGGGCCGGCTGAAGCAGGGCGAGCTGCTGTCGCCGGAGTCGACGGACTATCTGCTGACCCTGATGGGCCAGACGGTGACCGGGTCCAGTCGCCTGCGGGCCGGCCTCGCGCCCGGCTGGACGCTGCGCCACAAGACCGGCACGGGCCAGGTCAACGGGCGCCTCGCCACCGGCTACAACGATGTCGGCCTGCTGACCGCGCCGGACGGGACGGTCTATGCCGTGGCCGTGCTGATCGGCTCGACACGGCGGTCCTTCAACGAGCGCAGCGCCCTGATCGCCGACGTGGCGCGGCTGGTCATCGCGACCCATCCGGCCCCGGCGGCCGTCGTCGGCTGAGGCCCCCTTTATGTGGGGTTCCCGACATGGCCTTCATGCGATGCTGACCAGATCACGTCAGCCGAAGTGGAGGTCGGTCATGTCGTTCAGGTACGCTCCCGGGGGGACGGTCCGGGCGTTCGCGGTCGCGGCGTCGCTCTGGATCTCCGGGCCCGCCCTCGCCCAGGTTCCGGATGGCTATCTCATCGTGCCCGCCCCGGCGGCGGAGCGAGGCGTCTTCAGGCCGATCGCGGGCGATGCGGCGTACGGCTACAGCTATCTGTCTCCACGAGGCTGGTTTGCGGCCACGCTTCCGAGGGGCGCGACCATGAGCTCGGCCAAGCCCGACATCGTGAGCTTCCAGATGACGTCCGGAGGGCAGGAGGCGATCTGCATCGCCGTCGCCTATCCGGAGGCGCGGCGTCGGCCCGAGCGGTTCGAGCAGCTGCAACTCCGCGTCGGCGCGCTGCTGACGCCCGGCGGACAGTACGACCGCATGGCGCGCGGCGAACTGAACGTCACCGAAAGCGGCGTGCTCGACCTTCGTGACGACGGCAGGATCCCCGTGAAGCTCGCGGCCTGGACCGGCACGCAGGCCAATGGCCGCTACATGACCATGGCCTTGGTCGAACTGCCGGTCGGACTGCTTTCGCTCGCGTGCGATGCGCCGACCGCCGCGAAGGCCAAATTCCTGACCAGCATGGTCTTCCGCATCGCCGAGGGCGGGCTGTGAAGCGTCTCCTGCCGGTCAGCGTCGCCGCGACGCTGCTGGCGGCCGCGCTCCCGACCCAGGCCCGGGCGCCGACCTGGATCCCGCAGTCGTCCAACGGTAACCCGGTCGCCGCGATCGGCGTCGGCGGGGGGACCAGCATCACCGTGACCTGCTACGCCCGGCCCTCGCCGCGCTATGTGCTGGTGGTCAAGGGCCCGGCGCGCGGGCTCAAGCCGGGGCGCGGCGTGGTCGGCCGGGTGCAGGGCAAGTCGTCGATCAAGGTGCGGTTCGACCGCGTCGAACTCGCGCCCGGCGGCCTCGCGGTTCTGACGGTGCAGGGCGGCCTGCGCGGCACGACCGGCGACCAGCCGCGCGCCCTCTACAGCATCGAGGCGATGCGCGCGGCGAAGAAGCCGATCACGGTGAGCTCGGGCCCCTTCAGCATCACGGTCCCGGAGACGGGCGCCGCGGCGGCTATCGCGCCGCTCGAGAAGGTCTGCGGGGACGTCAAGGCGATGGCGAAGCGGGCCGAGGGACGCTTCGGGGAGCTTCCCTGATCCCGACCGCCTGCGCGTCGGCCGTCAGCCGGTCCAGATGCTGGCGGATGTGCGCCGCCTCCGCCGCGCTGTTGGCCAGGCCGATGGCGCGGTCGAAGGCCTCGCGGGCCTCGTCGCGGCGGTCGAGTTGCAGCAGCAGGGCGCCCTTGACCCCGAAGTAGTTGAAATAGCCCGACAGCCGTGTCTCCAGCGGCGCGATCATGGCCAGCGCCGCCTCCGGGCCATCCGCCCTGGCGGTCGCCACGGCGCGGTTGAGCGTCACCACCGGCGACGGCTGCAGCTGCTCCAGCGTCGCGTAGAGGGCGTCGATCTGCGGCCAGTCGGTATCGGCCGGCGTGGCGGCGCGGGCGTGCAGGGCGGCGATGGCGGCCTGGACGAGGTAAGGCCCGGTCCGGCGATGGCGCATGGCCTTGTCGATCAGGGCCAGCCCCTCGGCGATCATCGCGCCGTTCCAGCGCGAGCGGTCCTGGTCGTCCATCAGGATGATGCCGCCGTCGGCGTCGAACCGTGCGGCGCTGCGCGACTGCTGCAGCAGCATCAGCGCCATCAGGCCCATGATCTCCGGCTCGGTCTGGTAGAGGCGCAGCAGCAGCCGGCCCAGCCGGATGGCCTCGGCGGCCAGCGGCGACCGCTCGTCCCGCTCGGGCCCGCTGGCCGAATACCCCTCGTTGAAGATCAGGTAGACCATGGCCGCCACCGCCGCGAGCCGCTCGGCCCGCTCGGCGGGCCCCGGCGTCTCGAAGGCCACGCCGGCGCCGGCGATCCTGGACTTGGCCCGGGTGATCCGCTGCTCCATGGCGCTTTCGCCGACCAGGAAGGCGCGGGCGATCTGGCGGACCGACAGGCCGGACACGATCCGCAAGGCCAGCGCGATCTGCTGGGTCTGCGGCAGCTCCGGATGGCAGCAGATGAACATCAGCCGCAGCACGTCGTCGCGATAGTCGGCCCCGTCCAGCCGCTCGGCCAGCGGCGTCTCGGCGTCCTCGAGGTCCGACAGCGCCGCCTCGTCGTCGGGCAGGGCGGTCTGGCGGCTGCGCTTGCGCAACCCGTCGATGGCGGCGTTGCGCCCGACCATGATCAGCCAGGCGGCGGGGTCGCGCGGCGGCCCGTTCTTCGGCCAGGCCTTCAAGGCGCGCAGGCAGGCGTCCTGGAATGCTTCCTCGGCCGTGTCGAGATCCCGGAAGTAGCGCAGCAGCGCCCCCACCGCCTGCGGACGGGCGGCGGTGATGGCGCCGTCGATCCAGGCCAGATCGGTCACGCGCTCTCCGTGGCCGGCAGGTCGCCACCGGGCAGGTAGAGTCGCAGCGGGCGCAGCTCATAGGCGCCGCCCGGATTGGCCTTGCCAAGCTCCCGGGCGATGGCCAGGCCCTCGTCCAGGCCGGCGATGTCGACGATGTAGAGACCCAGCAGCTGCTCCTTGGTCTCGGCGTAGGGGCCGTCGATGACCAGGTCCTTCTGCTTGTGCAGGGTGGTCGCCGCCGTGGTCGGCATCAGGCGCAGCGACGGGCCCAGCTTGCCCTCGCGCTCCAGCCGCTGGTGGACGACGTTGAGCCTGTCCATCACCGCGTCGTCCTCGGCCTGCGACCAGGACATGACGACGTCTTCGGCGTTGTAGCAAAGGATGGCGTAAAGCATCGGCGCGGGTCCCTGAACCACTGGAAGACGATCCAGTATGGCGCGGTCCGACAGGTCGGGTGCGAACTTTTGTGCGAGCCGGGGCGTGCTATAGCCCGGCGGGAATGATGGAGGACCAGGCGATGGCGCGCGAGAAGATCGGAGCGGCGGCGGCGACGGCGAGGCTCAAGGGCTGGTCGGTCGGGCCGGGCGAGCGCGACGCGATCACCAGGACCTTCACCTTCGACGACTTCAACGCCGCCTTCGGTTTCATGACCCGCGTGGCCCTCAAGGCGGACCAGCTGGATCATCATCCCGAGTGGTTCAACGTCTACAACCGGGTCGAGGTCCTGCTCGCCACCCATGACGCCGACGGCGTCACAGACCTCGACGTCGAGCTGGCGAGCTTCATGGACAAGGTCGCGGGCTAGCCGCCGGCGCCCTTCGGCAGCGCCGCCCGGAAGGCCTCGATATCCAGCGCGATGCGTCGCGGGCGCGAGCGGACGACGAAGGCGAGGAACACCGGCAGCATCGCCGCCACCAGCAGAAGCTTCAGCCAGATCAGGCCGCTGAAGTTCACCGGAAACGCGACGACCACCAGGGCCAGCAGCGAGAAGGCGGCGCCGACAAACAGCAGCTGCGCCCAGTAGGCCAGCGGCGCCGACCCCAGGCGCGCGACGGCGCCCGGCGCGTGGGCGGCCACCCGCTCGACGCAGGCCAGCACGAAGGGGCCGAAGCTGTCGGACCGGTCCTGGAAGTCGCCGACGCCGGCGTAGTGGCCGTTGTCGATCACCCAGGCGCCGGCCGGTCCGCGCAGGGTCAGCTTGTGCCGCCAGGGCTTGAACCGGGTGGGCGCGTAGGTCAGGCGGATCTCGCGGACATCGGCCCAGCGCAGCAGCAGGTCGCCGCCCTGCGGCCATGACTGGCGCAGGCTGCCTGTCTCGACGACCCAGCGCCGCTCACCCTTCTCGAAGACATTTTCGCGCTTGGCGTAGGCGATCATGGCCGCGCCCCCTTGTCGAACCATGTTTGACGCCCGCACATAGATCGACCACCCCGAAAACGGGGGGACACCGCGGGGAGGCGGGACCGAGTGACAGTTGAAGTGCAGGCGGGACCGGCGCCCGCGCCGGAGGCGACGCCGGTGAGCCGCGCCTCGGGCGGACGAATGAGCGCCTGGCGACTGGCGGCCTTTGCGGCGCCCTCGATCCCGGTCGCGGCGATGCTGATGCCGGTCACGGTCTATCTGCCCAACTACTACGCCCGGGACCTGGGTCTGAGCTGGGCGGCCATCGCCTTCGCCTTCTCCGCGGTGCGCCTGTTCGATCTGTGGCTCGATCCGACGCTCGGCTTCCTGATCGACAAGACCAACTCGCGGTTCGGCCGCTACCGGCCCTGGCTCGTCGCCGGTCTGCCGATGGCGGTCCTGGCCGTCTGGATGCTGTTCATGGCCGGCGAGGGTGTCACCGGCGGACAGATCCTGCTGTGGCTGGTCGTCGGGTTCGTCGGCCAGTCCATGGCCTCGATGGCCCATGTGGCCTGGGCCTCGAAGATCACGCCCGACTACCGGGAGCGATCCCGGGTCTATGCCTGGCTCCAGGCCTTCAACGTCATCGGCATCCTGCTGGCGCTGGGCCTGCCGCCGCTGGCCGCGGACCGTCCAGGCCATCGGCTGGCTGGTGATGCTCCTGCTGCCGGTGACGGTCACGATCGCGCTGCTGGTGGTGCGCGAGCCGCCGCCCCAGGTGAACCACAGCCCGCCGCACTGGCGGCAATACCTGTCGCTGCTCAGGCGCGGATCGGTGCTGCGGATCATCGCCACCGACATCGTGCTGGGCACCGGTCCGGTCCTGGCCGGCACCCTGTTCTTCGACTACTTCTTCGCGCTTCGCGGCTATGAGCGGGCGGACGCCGGCAAGCTGCTGCTGCTCTACTTCGTGGGCGGCCTGCTGGCGGCGCCGTTCTGGTCGTGGCTCTCGCACCGGATGAGCAAGCACAAGGCCCTGGTCATCGCCGCCCTGGCGTACGCGGTCGCCCAGGCCTCCGTCGTCATCGCGCCGCACGGCATCTGGTGGGGCGTGGTCACCATGACCCTCGCCGGCATTCCGTTCACGGCCGGCTCCATCCTGCTGCGGGCCATGATGGCCGATGTCGCCGACCAGGAGCGCCTAGAGAGCGGCGTCGACCGCTCGGGTCTGCTGTTCGGCCTGCTCAGCGGCACGGTGAAGATCGGGTCGGCGTCCGCCGTCGCCCTGGCCGGCGTCATGCTGACCTGGGCCGGATTCCAGTCGGACCTCGGGCCCCAGAACGCGCAGTCGGCGCTGACGGCGCTGGAGATGACCTTCGCGCTGATCCCCGCCGCGCTGGGCGTGATCGCCGCCGCCATCATCTGGGGTCACAAGCTCGACGCCGACACCCATGCCGAGATCCGTCGGCGGCTGGCGCTGAGAGACATGGACCACGAGCCGCCGTCCGCGCTCTGAACGACGGCGGCGGCCGGCGACCCGCGCCGACCGCCGTCCATTGCGGCCTACTCGCCGTAGCCGATGAAGGCGGCGAAGGTCGGGGCGATCAGCTGCCAGGTCTGGATGCTGAGGGCCATGGCCTCGGTGTTGAAGCCGCTCTCGGTGTCGATGTCGTAGCGGACGTAGGGGTCCATGTCCTCATCGAGCGCGGCGCGGGCGAAGCGCTTGGTGTAGTTCCACTCGTTCGCCTTCTCGAGCGACAGGCCGTTGTCCAGGTCGAAGCCGGCGGAGAACTGGATGCTGGAGCAGCGCTCGTTCTTGCAGCCGTACAGGTAGATGCGCCAGTTGATCCCGTTCGAGCTGCTCTTGATCGAGGTGGTGTCGCCATCCTTGACGATCTCGGCGGGCAGGCCTTCGGCCTTGAGCGCGGCGGCGGCCTCCTTCGGCGTCACGCCGCCGGCGGCGTAGGGCGCGGCGAGGGCCGGAGCGGCGATGGCGGCGATGGCGATGGCGACGGCCGCGGTGCGAATGGCGTTCAAGGTAGTCCTCCAAGGGTCTGGTATCGAATGGAGGGCTGCATTGGACCCGCCGAACGGCCGGGGCATGCCTCAAAGAGGGGGCTGCGGACGGTCAGGCGGAACACACGGCCACGCAGCGGTCCGCCAGCAGAGCGCCGGCGTCGAGGAAGGGGACGCCCGGCGTCTCCGGGTCGAGCACCAGCGGGACCTCGGTGCAACCCGCGATCAGGGCATGGGCGCCGGCGTCGCGCAGATAGCGGGCCAGGACCAGCATCTCACGCCGCTCTTCCCGGCCGGTCTCGCCGGCCTTGATCCGGTAGATCAGGTCCATGAACCAGTCTTGTTTGGCCTTCGACAGCAGGACCGGCTCCAGTCCCATCCTGTCGAGACGGTCGCAGTAGAGATCCAGGGCCGTCTGCGTGCCCAGCACCCCGACCCGTCGAGCGCCGGCGTCGCGGGCCGCCTCGCAGGCGATGTCGATCATGTCGATCAGCGGCAGGCCGGACGCCTCACGAATGATGTCGGCATAGGCGTGGGCGGTGTTGCAGGCGATGGCCAGCACCTCGGCCCCGGCGCCGGCCAACCCCTTCGCCATCGCGCCCAGCACCGGGCCCGCCGCCGCGCTGTCGCTGTTGCGGTCGGGGATGCGGGGGTTGATGTCGACCAGCACCCGGATGTGGTCCTGGTCCCGCGTCGCCGGCGTCGCCGCCTGCAGTTTCGTCAGGAAGTCCAGCGTGGCCGCCGGCCCCATCCCGCCCAGAACGCCGAGGGTTTTCATGACGGTTGCATCATTGCGTGGTTCGACACGCGCCTGGGGCGCTGCTCACCATGACTTTGGTGGAAGCCTGCTGACCCAGTCATCCTGAGCAGCCGCGCAGCGGCGTGTCGAAGGACGCAAGGCATCACAGCATCGAGCCCAGTTCGCCCTGGTAGCCGAACAGGCCCTGGGCGCCGCCGGTGTGCAGGAAGACCACGGTCTGGCCTTCGAACGCCCCCTGCCGGGCCAGCGCGATCAGGCCCTTCATCGCCTTGCCGGTATAGACCGGGTCGAGCAGCAGCCCCTCGGTGCGGGCCGCCAGCGCAAGCGCGTCGGCCACCCCCTGGTCGATCAGGCCGTAGCCCGCGCCGACGTAGTCGCAGTCGGCGACGACCATCTCGCGACTGACCCGCTCGCGGTGGCCCAGCAGGGCGGCGGTCTCGACGGCCAGGTTGAAGACGGTCTCCTCCTGCTTCGCCTTCGCCTTCGCCGCGCGCACGCCGACGCCGAGCACGGGGATGTCGGCGCCGCTGACCGCCAGCCCGGCGACGAGGCCGGCCTGGGTTCCGGCGCTGCCGGTGGCCGTGACGATACGGTCGATGACGAGGCCCTCGTCGTTGGCCTGGCCCGCCAGCTCCAGCGCGCAGTCGACATAGCCGAGCGCCCCGACCGGGTTGGAGCCGCCGCCCGGGATCACGTAGGGCGTCCCCCCGGCGGCGCGGACCTCCTCGGCGTCGCGCGCCATCTCGGCCGTCATGTCCGAGCCGGCCTCCACGGTGCGGATGCGGGCGCCCAGCAGCCGGTCGAGCAGCACGTTGCCGGACCAGAGGTAGTCCTCGGCCTGGTTGCCGGTGCGGTTTTCCAGCACGACCCGGCAGGCCATGCCGAAGCTGGCCGCCGCCGCCGCCGTCTGGCGCACATGGTTGGACTGCACCGCCCCCTGGGTGATCAGGGTGTCGGCCCCCTGTTCCAGCGCCTCGCCGAGCAGGAACTCCAGCTTGCGCGTCTTGTTGCCGCCGCCGGCCAGGCCCGTGCAGTCGTCCCGCTTGATCCACAGGTCGACGCCGAGCTCCGCGCTCAGCCTCGGGGCGGGCTCCAGCGGCGTCGGCAGGTGGGCGAAGCGAGCGCGGGCAAACCTGGCGAGGTTCATTGGGGCGTCCTTGTCGGGCAGAGTCGTGGTACTATCTTGAAAGCATACCATCGCGCTGGGGAGGAGACTCACATGTCCCCCAAGACCGTGTTCGCGTTCGCTGCCGTTTCAACCGCCATCGCCTTCTCCGCGGGGTCCGCCTCGGCGGCCGCCTTCGTGCTCGGCGGGGGCATGGCCGACGCCTGCTCGAAGGCCGCGGTCGAGGGGCGGGATGACCGCGAGTCGCTCGACATCTGCAGCATGGCGATCGAGAGCCAGCCGCTGCTCAAGCGGGACCGCGCCGCGACCTTCGTGAACCGGGGGGTCATCCAGCTGCGCCGCAAGGACTACGCCGAGGCGCGCCAGGATTTCGACCTCGCCGTGAAGCTCGACCCCTCCATGGGCGAGGCCTTCGTCAACCGGGGCGCCGCCCTGGTCGCCGAGCGCCGCTTCAAGGAGGGCGTCGTCGAGATCGATCGCGGCCTGGCCCTGGGCGCCGACGAGCCGGAGAAGGCCTACTTCAACCGCGCCCTGGCCTGGGAGGGCCTGGACGACATGAAGGCCGCCTGGCTCGACTACCAGAAGGCGCTGGAGATCCGGCCCGACTGGGACGCCCCGCGCCGCGAACTGGCCCGCTTCACCGTCACCCGGCAGTAGGAGACGCCGCCATGCGCTTTTCCGCCGCCCTTCTCGCCGCCGCCGGACTGGCGCTGGCCGCCGCGACGCCGGCCGCCGCCTCGGTCATGGTGGTCGGCAACGACATCGCCGTCGACTGCTCGAAAGCCGCCTTCGCCGGCCGCTATGACCGCAAGTCGATCGAGATCTGCACCCGCGCGCTGCTCGAGGACCGGCTGGACCGCCGCGACCGCGCCGGCACGCTGGTCAACCGCGGCGTCATGCTGACCCGGGCCCGGGACTACGCCGCCGCCCGCGCGGACCTGGACAGGGCCGTGGAGCTGGAGCCGACCCTGGGCGAGGCCTTCGTCAACCGCGGCGTGGTGATGATGGCCGACCGCGACTACGCCCAGGCGCTGGCCGAGATCGAACGCGGCCTGGCGCTGGGCGTCGATGAGCCGGCCAAGGCCTACTACAACCGCGCGCTCGTCCACGAGTCGCTGGACGACGCCAAGGCCGCCTGGCTGGACTACCGCAAGGCTCAGGAGCTGGCCCCGGAGTGGGAAGCGCCACGCCGCCAGCTGGCCCGGTTCACGGTTTCGAAGCCTTAGGCCGTCTCGCGCGTTCAACGTCCCGACCATCTTCGATGTCGGGGTTCCGCATGCGCGCCGCAGTTCTCGCCTTCCTGATCGCCGGCCTTGCCGCGCCGGCCTTGGCTCATCCGCACGATCCCGCCTGGCAGCGCCGCGAGAACGTCGAGGCCATGGAGCGCGAGGCGGAGCGCGCCCGCGCCGCCGCGCTCGAGCGGGAGGCGTTCGCCCGCGCGCAGCGGGCCCGCACGGAGGCGACGATCCGCGCCATCCAGGCCGGCGAGCTGGCGGGCGGCCCGTCCGCCACCGGCATGACCTGGCGGCCGCCGGTCGTCATCGCGCCGCTGCCGCCGCGCTCCGCCGAACCCGCGCCCGCGCCTGAACTGACCGACGACGCGGCCCGCATGGATGCGTTGATGGCGCGGGCCATGGCCCGCTCGACGGCCCGGGTCCGGGCCCTGACCGGCGAGCGACCCCGCTAGACGCCGCCCCGTTTCCGGGCCAGCGTACGGGCCGATACTCCTTCAGACGAGGCTACGACCATGCGTTGGCGCGGCGGACAGCGGTCAGGGAACATTGACGACCGGCGGGGCCTCGGGCCGACCGGCGCCGTGGGCGGCATCAGTCTGGTGGGCGTCGTCATCGCCCTGGTCGGCATCTTCGTGTTCGACATCGACCCGGGCCAGATGCTCAGCATCGTCGGCCAGGGCGGGGCGGGACAGGAGCAGGTCGCCGGCAAGGCCGGCAGCCCCGAGGACGAGGCCGGGGCCTTCGTCGATGTGATCGAGACCTCGACGACCCAGGTCTGGACCGACCTGTTCTCCAAATCGGGCGAGGGGTACCGCCCGCCCGAGGACGTGGTGCTCTACGACCAGGCCACGCCGACCGCCTGCGGCCAGGGCCAGGCCGCCATGGGGCCGTTCTACTGCCCGGGCGACAAGAAGGTGTATCTTGACCTCGCCTTCTGGAACGAACTGGAGAGCCGCTTCGGGGCCAGGGGCGAGTTCGCCCGCGCCTATGTCATCGCCCACGAGATCGGCCACCACGTCCAGAACCTGACCGGCGCGCTGGGCCAGGCCCGGGCCGGCGCGCAGGGCGCCGACGGCGGCCAGGTCCGCGTCGAGCTGCAGGCCGACTGCTACGCGGGCGTCTGGGCGGCGCGCGCCTCGGCGCTGTCCGGCGGGCAGGTGGCGCTGGAGCCGGGCGACCTGGAGGACGGCCTGGGCGCCGCCGCCGCCGTCGGAGATGACACCATCCAGCGCCGCACCCAGGGCCGCGTGGTCCCCGACGCCTTCACCCACGGCAGCGCCGAGCAGCGCATGCGCTGGTTCCGCCGCGGCTACGAGACCGGCGACCCCGGCCAGTGCGACACGTTCAACGCGCGGTCGCTGTAGAGCGGTCCTGCAGCCTCCCCGCCGTCATGGCCCGGCTTGTCCGGGCCACCTGTGCGCGGTGATCCAACAGAAAGGAGCGCGACCGATCGGCCGCGCCCCATCCTCCTTGTCGGTGTTCGTGGGTGGCCCGGACAAGCCGGGCCATGACGAATCAAGGAAGCTGCTGGGGACACGCACCGAAGACGGTACATGTCCCCTCACGCCTACCCCCCGAACCGCCGGGTGAAGCGGATGCCGATGGTGCGCGGCGGCAGCACCGAGGTGTAGAAGCTGCGCGCATAGACCGGGTCGCCGTTGATGTCCGACACGATCTGATTGTGCCGGGGCGTGCTGCGGGCGCCGGTTTCGGCGTAGGTGTTCCACAGGTTGCTGATGTAGGCCGTGGCGTCCCAGCTGTCGTTGGACACCTTCACCGACAGGTCGGCGATCGTGAAGCCGTCCAGGGTCAGGCCGCCGCCCTTGCCGCCGGTGCGGGTCAGGATGTCGCCGATGGCGCTGACGCCGTACGAGAAGTCGACGTTGAGGCCGGCGATCGGCGGGGCGCTGTACTCGATGAACAGGCTGCCCTCGTTCTCCGGCGCGCCCGGCAGGCGGTCGCCTGGCTCGCCGTTCTCGTAGCTGATCGTGCTCTGGAAGCCGGGCGGGCTGATCGAGGGAACGAGGTTGAGCGTCGTCTCTGTCAGCTCGGCCCTGGCGTAGGAGTAGTTGCCGCGGATCGTCAGGTCGGGCGTCACCTTGAAGTTGAGGTCCAGCTCCAGGCCGACGCTTTCGGCGGCCTCGCCGTTCTTGGTGATCGGGATCAGGCCGTTCTCGGTGGCCGAGGCCACCTGCGGATCGGTCCATTCGACCAGGAAGATCGCCCCGTTGACCGTCAGTCTGCGGTCCAGCCACTGGCTGTGGATGCCCAGCTCGTAGTTCTTGGTCTTGTCCGGGAAGAAGGCCATCTCGTTGGGCAGGCCGCAGGCGATCTGGTTGATCGGCAGCGGATTGGGGCAGGGCGCCACGCCGTTCGAATTGCCGATCCGGTAGCCTTCACTGATCGTCGCGTAGACCATCACGTCGTCGGTCAGGTCGTAGGACGTGTTGAACTTGAACAGCCAGCCGTCGTCCTCCTGGCCGCCGTCCTCGAAGTTCAGGGTGATGTCGTTGGGGCCCGCGCCGCCGAACACCGAGTTGAACAGCGGGAAGTCGACCGCGCTGGAGGTCTCCAGCTCGTAGGCGTACCGGCGGGCGCCCAGGGTGACCTGCCAGGCGTCGGTGAAACGATAGCTGATCTCGCCGAAGATCGCGGTCTCGGTCAGCTCGCGCAGGTCGACCGAATAGTACTCGAGACTGTCGGGCCGCACCCCGCCGTTGAAGGCGGCGTAGCCGGGCGTGAACTCCTTGCTCTCGGCGGTGGATTCGAACTTGTTGTAGAAGCCGCCCACGATCCAGCTGAGCGGGCCGTCGCCGCTGGAAACGAGGCGGATCTCCTGGTTCAGGCTCTCCTGCTCGACATCCTCCCGCGTGAACGCCGTGAAGGCGGGGAACAGCTCGTAGCTGTATTCCAGGCCGATCAGCAGGTCGGTCTGGTCACGCTGGCCGGTCTCCTCGTACCGCGAAAGCCCCGTGGCCGAGGTCAGGGTCGCAAAGCCGAGGTCGGCGGTGACCTCCAGCGCCACCAGGTTGTTCTCGCGATCATTGGGCTCGAGCACCCGCAGGGCGCTCTCGTACTCGCCGATCGCGACCGGCAGGGTCTTGACCCGGGCGCTGCTGACCTGGCGGGCGCCGACCTCCTGGTTCTGGTAGTACCAGGTCAGGTTGGCGTCGACGGCCTCGATGGGCTGCCAGCGGAAGGCCAGTCGGCCGGACAGGGTTTGCTCGGTGTTGGCGTCGGCGACCCGCCTGGTGTTGGCGGCGATGTCGGCCGGGGTTCCCAGGGCGTCAGGGTTGGAGACCCCCACCTCGCGCACGACGTAGGCGTAGTCGATGAAGCCGCTGTCATCGAGATAGTCGATGGAGGCGCGCACAGCGAAGCTGTCGCTGAGCGGCATGTTGAAGGTCATGCCGACGTCGTAGCTGGCGGAATCGGCTTCCTTGTAGCCGTAGGCCGCGCCGCGCAGGATCAGTTCGGGCGCGGCGAAGGACGGGCGGCGGGGGATGTAGCGAACCGCGCCGGCCATGGTGCCCGCGCCGTAGAGGGTGCCCTGCGGCCCGAGCAGGACTTCGACCCGCTCGAGGTCGTTGAGCTTCAGGTCCAGAACGATGGGCACTTCGCCCAGATAGGTGGCCACCATGCCGCCGGTGCCGTTGCCGACGCCCTCGGAGCCGCCGATCGGGTCAGCGTTGAGGCCGCGCACGATGATGCGGTTGCCGTCGCGGCCGCCCTGGTCGACCAGGTGGATGCCGGGAACGTAGGCGGCGATGTCGGCGAGGTCGGAGAAGCCCTGGGCCTCGATGGCGTCCCCGCCCAGCGCGGCGATGTTGATCGGTGCGTCCTGCACCGTCGTGTCGCGACGGGTGGCGGTGATGATGACTTCATCGACGGTGGTTTCCTGCGCGAGCGCGGGCGCGGGTGAACGACATGGAAATCCCCCAGGTGATGACAGGTCTGATGTGACACTGGGGCCGGAAGCGCGCCTGTGGGTACCGGGCGCGGCCAACGCGGCCGAAACTCTACGCAACTGACGTAAAACACGGCGGCGCGGGGCGACCGCGGGCGCTTGTCTGTGCAACATGTGCCGCGACGGCAATCTGTCCAAGTATCTATTGCACTGTGTCCGGACGATCCGGACGAGAGGGAGGCATGGGCGCCACAGCGAACAGTCTGGACGAGGCCGAACGCCTGATGGCCCGCCGCGCCTGGCGCGAGGCGCACGCCCTGTGCCTGCAAGTCCTTGAAGCGGGCGGCGCGACGGGGCGGCCGCTGTTCCTGCTGGGGGTGATCGCCGCCGAGCATGGCAACCTGGCCAAGGCGGCCGAACTGTTCGGCGAGGCCGCGCGGCTGGAGCCCGGCGTCGCGCGCCACCATGCGCACCTGGGCCGCTGCCTGATCGCCTTCAACCGCCAAGACGAGGCCCGCGCCGCCGCCGACCGGGCCCTGGCGCTGGACCCGGCCGATGCGCTGACCCTCGACACCATCGGCGTCGTCTACAGCCGCTCGGGCCTGCACGAGCGGGCGCTGCTGCTGTTCGAGCGGGCCACGACGCTGGAGCCGGCCAACGCCTCGTTGCAGCAGAACCTCGGCACGGCGCGGCAGTTCGCGGGCGACTTCGCCGGGGCCGAGCAGGCGCTGCGGGCGGCGGTCACGCTGCAGCCGGACCTCTATCGCGTCTGGTGGGCGCTGGCCCAGATGTCGGCCCTGCGGGCGGAGGACGATGCGGAGGCCCGGCTGGAGGCGCTGTTCCCGGCCGATCCGGACGCCGACCCGGATCGCGCCCTGCACGTGGGCCACGCGCTGGCCCGGCTGGCCGAGGATGCGGGCGATCCGCCGCGCGCCCTGGCCTGGCTGGCCCGGGCCAAGGCCGCCCGCCTGCGCGAAGTCGCCTATGACCCGGCCCGCGACGCCCGCCTGCTGGAAGCGGCGGCCGCCACCGTCGGCCCGGCGGCGACCGGCGCGTCCGACGCCGCCCCGATCTTCGTCGTCGGCCTGCCGCGCACCGGCACGACCCTGGTCGACCGCATCCTGTCGAGCCACCCGGACGTGGTCTCGGTCGGCGAGCGCACCGACTTCGCCCTGATCCTCAAGCGGATGGCCGCCACCCCCTCGCCGCTGGTGCTGGACGAGGCGACCCTGGCGGCGGCGAGCGGCGGCGGCGTCGACCTCGCCGAGGCGGGCCGCCGCTACCTGGCGGCCATCGCCCCGCTGGCCGGGGCGGCGCGCAGCCTGGACAAGATGCCGCTCAACGTCCTCTACGCCGGGCTGATCCACAGGGCGCTGCCGAACGCGCGGATCATCTGCCTGCGCCGCCATCCGATGGACGCGGGGTTGAGCAACTACCGCCAGCTGTTCGCCACGCGGTTCCCCTACTACGACTACGCCCTCGATCTGGAAAATACGGGCCGGTATGTCGCCGGGTTCGAGGCCCTGGCCGACCACTGGGCCGCCAGCCTCCCCGCCGACCGCTACCTCAACTTTCGCTATGAGGACCTGGTCGCCGACCAGGAGGGCCAGACCCGCCGCCTGCTGGCCCACTGCGGCCTCGACTGGGACCCCGCCTGCCTGGCCTTCCACGAGAACGCCGCCCCGGTCGCCACCGCCAGCGCCGTCCAGGTCCGCAGCCCGATCCACGCGGGCTCCGTTGGCCGCTGGACGCGCTACGGCGAGGGGCTGGCGCCGATGCTGGCGGCGCTGAAGTCGGCGGGGGTTTCCCTCTAGCCGCCTTGCTCCCGGAACGGCCCCGGCCTAGTCTTGCGCCGTTCTCCGCGGGGTGGCGCTCAAGCCACTGAGATTCGGCTGATGCCGTGACGCGCCGAACCTGATCCGGGTCATGCCGGCGAAGGGAGAGGAGCTACCTGGTCCGTATTCCCGGCGAAGGCCGGGATCCAGAAGCGAACCCGCCGCGTGCGGGCGCGTCATGGGCCCCGGCCTCCGCCGGGGAGACGGAGGAGGGAAAGCCATCCCGGAGTCGGCGGCCCAAGCCTCTGGAGCCGCCCGATGAACATCCACGCCCCCGTTTCCCCCAGGACCGACGACGTCGCGGTCGGCCCGCGTCTGGGCAGCCGCAAGGTCTATGCGTCGGGCGAGCTGTTCCCGGACATCCGCGTGCCGTTCCGCGAGGTCGAGCTGCACCCGACGGCGGGTGAGCCGCCGCTGACCGTCTACGACCCCTCGGGCCCCTACACCGACCCGGACGCGGTCATCGACATCGAGCAGGGCCTGCCCCGCATCCGCGAGCCGTGGATCACCGCCCGGGGCGATGTGGAGGAGGTGGCCGCGCCGCGCGAGGTGAAGCCCGAGGACAACGGCTTCGCGAAAGGCGCGCACCTGGCCCCGCGGTTCACGGCCAGACGGCCGATCTTCAGGGCCCGCGCCGGGGCGCCGGTCACCCAGCTGGAATACGCCCGGGCCGGCAAGATCACGGCGGAGATGGAATACGTCGCCATCCGCGAGAACCTGCGCCGCGAGCAGAACGGCCCCTGCGTCCGCGACGGCGAGGACTTCGGCGCCAGCATCCCGGACTTCGTCACCCCCGAATTCGTGCGCCAGGAAGTGGCCCGCGGCCGGGCCATCATCCCGGCCAACATCAACCACGGCGAGCTGGAGCCGATGGCCATCGGCCGCAACTTCCTGGTCAAGATCAACGCCAACATCGGCAACTCGGCGGTGCTCTCCACCGTCGCCGACGAGGTCGACAAGATGGTCTGGGCGACCCGCTGGGGCGCCGACACGGTCATGGACCTGTCGACCGGCCGCAACATCCACAACATCCGCGACTGGGTGATCCGCAACAGCCCCGTGCCCATCGGCACCGTGCCGATCTACCAGGCGCTGGAGAAGGTCGGCGGCGTGGCCGAGGACCTCAACTGGGAGGTCTTCCGCGACACCCTGATCGAACAGGCCGAGCAGGGCGTGGACTACTTCACCATCCACGCCGGCGTCCGCCTGCCGTTTATCCCCATGACGGCGAAGCGCGTGACCGGCATCGTCAGCCGGGGCGGCTCGATCATGGCCAAGTGGTGCCTGGCCCACCACCGCGAGAGCTTCCTCTACGAGCGCTTCGACGAGATCTGCGAGATCATGCGCGCCTATGACGTCTCCTTCAGCCTCGGCGACGGCCTGCGCCCCGGCTCGACGCGCGACGCCAACGACGAGGCCCAGTTCGCCGAGCTGCGCACCCTGGGCGAGCTCACGAAGGTCGCCTGGGAGCACGGCTGCCAGGTGATGATCGAGGGGCCCGGCCACGTGGCCATGCACAAGATCAAGGCCAACATGGATGAGCAGCTCAAGCACTGTCACGAGGCGCCGTTCTACACCCTCGGCCCGCTGACCACCGACATCGCCCCCGGCTACGACCACATCACCAGCGCCATCGGCGCGGCGATGATCGGCTGGTTCGGCACGGCCATGCTCTGCTACGTCACGCCCAAGGAGCACCTGGGCCTGCCCGACCGCGACGACGTGAAGACCGGCGTCATCACCTACAAGCTCGCCGCCCACGCCGCCGACCTCGCCAAGGGCCACCCGGCGGCGGCCCTGCGGGACGACGCGGTGAGCCGCGCGCGGTTCGAGTTCCGCTGGGAAGACCAGTTCAACCTCGGCCTCGACCCGGAAACGGCGCGCAAGTTCCACGACGCCACCCTGCCGAAGGAGGCCCACAAGACGGCCCACTTCTGCAGCATGTGCGGCCCGAAGTTCTGCAGCATGAAGATCAGCCAGGAGGTGCGGGAGTTCGCGGCGGGCGTGAGCCCGAACGCGGCGCTGGGGGCGGTGGACGCCGCCGAGGCCGTGGACCCGGAGGCGGGCATGGCGGAGATGAGCGCCAGGTTCAGGGAACTGGGCGGGGAGATCGAGGTGAAGGTTTAGGGGCTCGACTTCAGCGCAGTGTTGGCCCTCTATACCCGTATCAGGGGAGGCGGGCTTGGATCGGATTACGCAGTCGCTGCTAAGCGAATTTTCTACAACGTTCGACCTCGAAGACATCGCTGAGGACAAACGGTTTGAGCACTTCGCGACATACATAACCGTCCGAAGGGAGCACAACGAAACCTTCGACACGATGGATGTGGTGCTCGGTGGCGGGTCTGACACGGGCATCGATGCCATCGCGACCATCGTCAACGGCGCTATGGTCTCGGACATTGACGCATTTCACGACTTGGCCACTGGCACGTCCAATCTCGACGTCAGCTTCATCTTCGTCCAAGCGGATCGCGGCAGTTCCTTCGAGGCTGCCAAAATTGGATCGTTTGGCTTCGGCGTGCTCGATTTCTTCAAGACAGAACCCTCACTGCCAAGAAGCGAAGATGTGCAACTGGCGGCGGAGATCATGTCGGCTATCTATGAGCACAGTAGTAAATTCAAGAAATCTCGACCGAACTGTCACCTTTATTATGTGACTTCGGGCTCTTGGGTCGGCGATCAGAATCTTGAGGCGCGTCGGCAGGCAGTTATCTCCGATTTGCAAGCTACCGGACTGTTCGGAGAGGTGAGCTTCGACTGCGTAGGTGCGGATGGTGTGGCCAATCTCTACGCGGCGACAAAGAACGCGATCTCGCGAACGGTCCAGTTTCAGAACCGCGTCGAACTGCCGGAAATACCGGGTGTGAAGGAGGCGTTTCTCGGATACCTGCCGATCTCAGAATTTGTAGAACTCGTAAAAGCTGATGATGGCGCGATCATAAAAACGATATATGCCTATCCGGTTAGGACAGGTTGATCTTGGATTGTTTCCAGTCTTCGAGACTGTCGGCGATGCCATATTCGGTTATCGTGCCGTTGGGTGCGAGGACGGCGACGGTATCAGTATCACCGTCATTGATGCCTAAGGCTGTTACGGGACGAACCGATCCATTGGCGGTAATAACCCAGCCAATTACCGGGCTCTTATAGAGTTCATCTGGGTCATCCGTCATTGGCGATATGACGTAAGTCTCGGGCTGAGCGGCGAACGAACTCACGGTCTGCCCGATCATCTGATCGAGGTGGAAATCATCGACCTCGACTTCCTGCCCGCCGGTCAGTTCGATGGTAGCGATGTAGTCCTTTACGGGGCGGATTCGGACGATCCGGGAGATGGGGTAGAAGCAACCATCTTTGGCTTGAAAGAACACGGCGAGCCCCATTTTTGCGACCTGGGAATTCCATCATGAGTCGCGCGAGCCCAGAAAGCGTGATGCTGCGATCCCAGGCTGGTGTCGCCGGGGCATCCTGCTGGGTTTAGTATCTGGCGCGCACGTATAGCCATCGGATTGCGTAGATGATGGCGCCCGTGATGAGGGCGATGAAAACGCCCAGAATCGCGAGAATGGCGAGACCCTAGTTGGGATTGTCGCGGTTTGCGAACTCCATGTAGGCGAGCAAGCCAGCGATGAGGAGGATGTGGGTTTTCCACGGCCATCCTCGCCAGATCAGGCCGGTGTAGGCCCATTTCTGTTCGGCCACTTCGGGGTCATATGGCCAGCCGCCATGCCACCCGACTTCGTTGTGACAGTTGCCGCAGACTTCGGAGAACTCCGGGATTTGGAACCGGCAGAACGGGCACGGTGCAAAGCGGTCCACGACGCTCCCCCATGGACTTATTCCATATGGAAAATCTGAATATGGAACTTTCCCATATAGCTCAAGGGTCGCGTTCAATTTGGCGACCCCGTTATGGCGAAATCGGTATTCAGCGGGGCGCATACCTATCTAGTTGAGACACTGATAGCGGCACGCAAGAAGTCCGGCCTTACCCAAGCGCAGTTGGCGGCCAGGATCGGCAAGGACCAGAGCTTCATTTCAATCATTGAGGGATCGCAGCGTCGGGTTGACGTTCTGGAGTTCTATGCGCTGGCAAGAGCGATGGAACTGGACCCGAAAGAACTGTTTTCGGATGTGGTAGATCAGCTTCCCGATAGGATAGACGTATAGTATTGTTGAATTGTTGCTTGACAATATGGAGAAATGCCATATTGTAGGCGACATGAACTTGGACTCAGTTGGCCTGATTGGCTTCGTAAAGCGGTATTCGGACGAAGGTAAGTGCATTGCCGCCTTGGAGAGCCTGAAATGGCCGGGTGGCTTTTCTTGCGCGAAGTGCAAGGGCGGCAAGGCTCACCATCTCAAGACCCGTCCTCGCATTTTTGAGTGCGCCAAGTGCGGCTTCCAGAACTCCGTCACCGCTGGAACCGTCTTCCACAAGACCCGCACCGATCTGAGTAAGTGGTTCCTGGCCGCCTACATGATGGCCAGCGACAAGCGCGGCGTTTCGGCTCTCTACCTGAGCCGTGAACTCGACCTTCGCTACGACACCGCTTGGCTGATGTGCCACAAGCTGCGCGCCGCGCTGTTTGAACGTGACGGCTTCGAGCTTGAGAGCTTCGTGGAGGCCGATGAAGCCTTCTATGGCGGCTATCGTGAGAAGGGTGGCCGTGGCCGCTCCATGAACGACAAGAAGTCCATGATCGTCCTGGCCATCGAGAAGAAGTCGATGAAGCGTGGCGGCAAGACTGTTTGGGTTGCCGGTTCGGCTCGGATCGAAGTCATCGCCAACAGCGACATGCCGACCCTGACCGATTTCATGAAGCGGAGTGTGAAGCCCGGCGCGACCGTTCTGACTGACGGCTGGCGCGGCTACAACGGTCTCAAGGACTCTGGCTTCCGCCATATCGGCATGGTTTCGCCGGGCGAAGCTGCTGGCGAGAACCTGCCTCTCTCCCACCTCATGTTCTCGAACATCAAGGCGTGGCTGAATGGCACCTTCCACGGCGTGAGCAAGAAGCACCTCGCGCGCTATCTGCGCGAATGGAGCTATCGCTTCAATCGGCGCCATGGCGATGTCGCCGCTTGGACTCTCCGCCGTATGGCCACTCAACCCGGCATCACTTACGGTGCCCTCACCGCTTAGGGGAGGGAACATGGCCAAGGGCTTCCACATTCGCCGGAGCACCGGCAAGCGAGCGGGAGTGAACGTCCACGCCGTAGAGGTGCTTGAAGAACACGAAGACGGCGATGAAGAGGTGATCGTTACCGTGACTTCAGGTGATCCGAACGAGGTAGATCGGGTCCAGGAGCAGCTTGCCGATCTTCTTGCTCGTTTGATCCCGTAGGGAAGAAGACATCCGACAGAACGATCTCGGGAATGTAGCCAGCGTCAGCCGCTCGGCCAGAATTTTTCGTGCTTTCCATGAAAGCTATTTAGCTTCGCTGGCGGGCACATCCTTCGGATCGAGCCCAACCGCTAAGCCCACCAGCCCTCGCGGCGTATGCAGACGCTCAGGGGAACGAGATGCTAAAGTCTGTGGCCCGAAAAATGGAGCTTACGAATGCGTATAACGCGCGAGCCCAAACAGAATGGATGGCTCTTCGTCGAAGCACCCTAAGCCTTGAAGCTCTGGCCGAATATGAATCCAGTCTTGGACGGTCGTGATCCCTAGATAAACCATCACCAAGAACCAATCTTTCTCAAACATACGCATATTTATGCAGCGAGAATTAGAGCGTTTCGCCAAGGTGACTTATCGACTTGGCGGGAGGCGTTCTATTCCAATCGACCGTGCTTAACGGGTGCTTCACTATCGGGCCACACGGCATCACCGGCGTTCCGACACCCTCCACGACCTCATCAGGATCAAGCCCAACCGCCGTCAAGGCTGCACGGTCCAGCTTGCCCGGCTTCGATTTCGCCGGGCGCGGCTTCTTCGCGCCCATGATCTCGGCGTAACGCATCCTTTATTTATAATCCGCCTGAATCAGGCCAGTGTTCCCAGTCCGTTCCATCCCAACCAAGGATACCGGATATGGACTTTCAGCCCGGCCAGCGCGTTTCCCTTATCGGCTATGGCATCCCCATGACCATCGAGTCGGTTGAGGGGGATAACGTGACCGCCACCCGCTACGACGCAAAAGGAAAGCGCATCTCAGAAGTCTACAAAGCCGCCGCCCTCAAACCATTCCAACCGCCCAAGCCCATCACATTCAGGTTCTGAAAGCGAGAACAGCCTTGCCCGAAATCACCATCAAGGACGGCAAGGTATCCGCCGTCTCATACGTCCAATGCACCAGGGATCATTTGTGCGATTGCGGCGCGAAGTTCACCATTACGATGAACTGGCCAGAGAGCGTGATCTGTAACGGTTCAATCACCGTCAAAAATACCGCCTGCCCAACCTGCGGAGAGAAAGTCGTCATCCCGCATGGCAAACACTACGTCGAAAACTTCAAACTTCTGACCAAGAGCGTATCGTGATTTACCTGTCCTAACCGGATAGGCATAAAACGATATTCTACGACAACGTTCGCGATTGGCAGGAATACAATAAAGTTAACGATGAAATGAGGCAATCTCTTGTTTCGGAACATAGCGTTCGATTTGTACTTATGAATAACGGAATCACCGTTATCGCGAGAGATCTGCAGAGGGTTGGGGCCAAGTTCAGCATAGATGACTTTCAGATCGTAAACGGATGCCAAACGAGCCATGTACTGTTTGACCAACGCAGCGAAATCGCTCCTAGCGTCTGTGTTCCTGTCCGATTGATTGTAACGCAAGATGACGAGGTCATCGAAGATATCATTCGCGCTACGAACAGGCAGACGCAGCTAAAGGAAGAGCAGTTCATCGCGTTGATGGATTTTTCTCGTAAGCTTGAAAATTTTTTCACGGCGTTTCCGGTAAATCAAAAGCTCTACTATGAACGCCGGTCAAATCAGTACAGCCGTCTCGATATCGAGAAAACAAGGGTTGTGACGCCGCCGAATTTGATCCGTGCTTATGCTGCGACCTTCCTTTCCGAGCCTCATCGGACTACGAGGAACTTCAAATCGCTCTTGGATCGCGTGGGTAAAGACATCTTCAGCGCGGAGCATAAGCTTGAATTATATTACGCATCAGCGTTCGCGCTTTATAAGTTGGAGTACCTATTTCGCACACAGCGCCTTGATGCAAAGTATAAGCCTGCGCGCTTCCATTTGCTGATGGCCGCTCGATTGATGGCGGATGGCAAGCCGAACTCGCCACCGAACTCCAACGATGCTGCAAAGCGAAGCTTGGCGTTTGCCGACCTGCTCTCGGATCCGAAGAAGGCCGAGGAGCTGTTTAAGAAGGCCGCGTCGGCCGTTGACGACGTTGCGAACGGGAACCTCCACAGAGACAATGTGCGCACGCAGCCGTTTACGGAGCAGCTCATTGTGCGTTGCGGGGGGAAGCCCGTGGGGAAGCCGGTCTCCATGCTCTAGTGGCACCTAGATATTTCCCTCCATCTTATGCCGAGATGATCGCCGCCCGTCCCAGGACACTCAAGGACGGGCCTGCGGCCCGCCGCGGGGCGGCGACGCGGAGCGTCGTCCTTGACTGACCTGGGACGGGCGGCACGCTTGCATCCATGAGATCGAAGCGCCTCTCCCTTCCTCGTCGATGGAGGAAGGGCCGAGGATGGAGGTGGCGTGCGAGGGGACGGACTGTGCCTCGGACCGCTGGCCGGAGCATCGGTTCAGCTCGCCCCACCCCCATCCAGCCGCTTCGCGGCCACCTTCCCCCCTCCAGGGGGAAGGATCATGATGTCGCGAACCCACGCTGATTGAGGAGCGACCGATGACGCTTCGCGTCGACCACGACAGCATCGCCAGGGCCATGCGGCAGGCCGCGCTGAAGGCGATATATGGCGACCGCGACGAGCAGTCGGGCCGGTTCATCGCCGCCAGGCCGACGGCGGGCGACGAGGCCTCTGCCCGCAAAGCCACTCCGGTCAAGGCGCGAAAGGCCTAGGGTCCCATTTTTCCGGCGGCGCGTCAGCTTGCCGGAGCGCCAGCTCGCCCCGCCCCACCCCCATCCGGCCTCCTTCGCAGGCCACCTTCCCCCCTCCAGGGGGAAGGATCGCGGGGCCACCGGTCCGCGAGGGGAGAGGACCAGCCTCCCCAAAAAGCGAGACTCCCGAGACCTATACTCTGGAGACAAAGCGGGACATTCGGCCCCTTCCCGGGACAATCATGCCCCCGCCGCGCCGGCGCCCTGTCCACCCCCTGCAGCGCCGGGCGCACACTGGGCGGATGTCGTCTCGTCTCCCAGCCCCGTCGCGCGCGCCCCGCCTTGTCCCGCAAGGGGCGGGGCGTCCGCGCCCGCTTGCGCCGGCGAGCGCCCGCGCGGGTGCATCGGGCGTCGCGGGCGGCGATCTGTCCCCCCATCGCGGCCTCCGCCGGGCCGCCGCAGCGGCCCGACTCACCACGCTGGAGACTCTCGCGACCGCCGGGACGGTGAAGTGGTCGCTGAAGCATCGCGCCAACGGTGAAGCGGGCGCTGAGCTGTCGGGCCTACGCCTTGCCCGGCTCCGGCGCCCCTCCCGGGGCGGCGTCGATGTCGACCACGCCCTCGATCTGGACGACCAGCGGCGGCGGCGGGGTCGCCGGCTGGCCGGCGGCGGCGCGGCGTTCGGCGATGGCGGCCCGGGTCGCCTCGTACTTCTCCCGGGTGATGCCGTAGCGGGCGTAGAAGCCCGCCGCGATCAGGCCGGGGATGGCGGCCAGAACGCCGTCCCACAGGGCGAGGTTGTAGATCACACCGGCGGGCACCTCGCCCGGCACGGCCCTGGCCGGGAAGGCGATCCACAGCAGCACCATCCCGGCCACCAGGGCGCCGATGGCCTGGTCGACCTTGGCGGCCAGCGAGCGGGTGGCGTAGAGCACGCCCTCCTGGCGCAGGCCGAAGCGCAGCTCGTTCTCGTCGGCGATGTCCGCCAGGGCCGACATCACCGTGATGCTCAGCACGCTGGCCGAAGCGTAGCTGACGATGGAGAAGACGACCAGGATGGCCAGCAGGTTCGGGGTCTGGGCCTCGAGCACGCCCAGCTGGCCGAGGATGTTGGGCAGGGCCGGCGCGATCGAATAGACCGCCGCCCAGATGATCATCGTCATCCGCTTGTCGAAGCGGCGGTGCAGGCGGGCGGCGAACACGAAGCCGGCGATGTAGCCGCTGGCGCTGCCGAGGATGAACCAGCGCAGCTCCTCCGACGTCAGCTGCCAGTAGAAGGTGCCCATGTAGAGGTTCAGGCCGGCGCGCATGCCGATCATCATCGACAGGAAGAAATAGGCGACCAGCAGCCAGACGTAGTTGAGGTTGCGCATCACCTTGACGATGTCGGCGAAGAACTCGAACGGGCTGAACTTCGGCAGGTTCTCGGCCGGCCTGGGCAGGCGGGGGATCTGGTCGCGGGTGAACCAGGCCGAGGCGAACAGGACGGTGATGGCCACCGCCGCCAGGCCCCAGGCGAAGGGGCCGTAGGGCTCGGGGTTGAGCAGGCCGCGCGGGAACTCCGGCGTCGCCTTGAACACGTAGCTGAGGGCGAAGAAGGCGGTGCCCGCCGCCCCGGCCCAGGAGAAGAAGTTGTTCCAGCTCATCACCCTGGAGCGCTCCAGGTAGTCGCTCGACAGCTCGCCGCCCAGCGCCAGGTGCGGCGTGGTGAAGAAGGTCATGAACTGCCGCATCATCGTCACCGAGAGGGCGAACCAGGCGAACAGCGCCCACTGGCCCAGGCCCTCCGGCGGGTTGAAGATGGCGACCAGCGAGAGGCCGATCGGGATCGGCGCGGCCAGCATCCAGGGGTGGCGCCGGCCCAGCCGCGAGCGGGTGCGGTCCGACAGCGAGCCGACCAGCGGGTCGGAAATCCCGTCCAGCACCAGGCTGGCGGAGATGGCCAGCCCGGCCAGCTCGGCCGGCAGCCCCAGCACCTGATTGTAGTAGAACATCGCAAACGCGCTGACCGAGTAGAGCGCGATCGCCTCGGCCGCCGAGCCGATGCCGAAGAAGAACTTGGTGTCCAGGCGCAGGCGCTCTGGCGCCGCCGTGGGCGATGTACTCAAGACCGATGTCCTCCCGATGGCGCTTGTTTCCGAGGGACTTGCGATCCGCCGTACCGCGCTTTCCAACAGCAAGCGGGAATCCAGCCCTTGCGTCAACCGGGACTGTACTTCATCGGCGAAACGGCTGTGGACGAAGGCCGGACGCTACCCCGCGCGGAGCGAGGTCATCGAGATGCCGGCGAAGACGTCGTCGTTGAACCAGTCGAGGGGGTCATCGGCTGTCGCGGCGCCCAGGACGTAGAGCAGCGGCAGATAGTGTTCGGCGCTGTTGATCGCCATCGCCGCGTCCGGGCCCAGGGCCTCGACGTCGACCAGCGGCTCGTGGTCACGCGCCTCGATCAGCGCCTTGGCCCTGTCGTTGAAGCGTGGCGCCCAGTCCGGCGTTTCGCCGCCGCGCCAGTCGACGTCGCGCAGATTGTGCACGATGTCGCCGCTGCCGACGATCAGCACGCCCTCGTCGCGCAGCGGGGCGAGGCGGCGGCCAGCCTCATGGTGCCAGGCGTTCGGCCGTGCGCGGTCGAGGCTCAGCTGCACCACCGGCACGTCGGCGTCCGGGTACATCGGGTAGAGGACGCTCCAGGCGCCATGGTCCAGGCCGCGCGTCGGGTGCTGGATGACCGGGTCGGGGGCCAGCAGGTCGGCCACCCGCGCGGCCAGGGCCGGATCGCCCGGCGCCGGGTAACGGACGTCGAACAGCGCCTGCGGAAAGCCGCCGAAGTCGTGGATGGTCTCCGGCGCGGCCGAGGCGGTCACCGCGCTCGCGCCGCGCGTCTCCCAGTGGGCCGAGACGCAGAGGATGGCCTTCGGACGCGGCAGCCGCCGGGCCGCCTCCGCCCAGCCGCGGCGCCAGGCGTTGTCCTCGATGGCGTTCATCGGCGAGCCGTGGCCGAGGAACAGGACGGGCATGCGGGCGGCGGTCATGGGCGGTCAACATCCTTTCCGAAACATTCACGGTTACAGATAGGCGACGGCCCGGCGATTGCAATCGGTCCTCCGAGAAGCCCCGGAGAGTCGCCCGTGACGCGAGACCTGTCCCAATCCATGACGCCCGCCGGCCCGGCGGGACGCGGCGGCGCGCTCGACGCGCTGCGATTCATGGCGGCCATGCTGATCGTGCTCTACCATTTCGGGACCGAGGCGCCGGTCGCGCTGGAGCGCCTGCACCCGGTCTTCGCGCGGGGCTACCTGGCCACGGACTTCTTCCTGATCCTGTCGGGCTTCGTGCTCGGCCGCGCCTACGGCGCCCAGGTCCTGGGCGGCCGGATCGGGCTGTTCAGCTTCCTGAAGAAGCGGCTGGCGCGGATCTGGCCGGGGCAGCTGGTCGTGCTGGCCGGGCTGGCGATGGTCGTCGCCGCCGCCACGGCGGCCGGGTTCTCGCCCGACAATCCGGAGAACTTCACCGCCTCGTCCATGCTCATGCAGGTGCTGATGGTCCAGGCCTGGGGCTTCGAGGGCGGCGGCGGCTGGAACCACCAGAGCTGGTCGCTGTCGGCGCTGCTGGTCTGCTACGCCGCCTTCCCGCTGGCCTGGGTGTGGATCAGCCGGCTGAAGAGCACCTCGGCCCTGCTGTCGCTGGGCCTGCTCAGCGTCATCATCGGCGACCTGCTCTGCGTGGCGCTGCTGGACCACCACATCTACGACCTCAACTTCCACCTCGGCGTGGTGCGGGCCGCGCCGCTGTTCCTGCTCGGCGTCTGCATCGCCCGGGTGGTCGAGCAGGGCCGGCCGCCGGTGAGGCTGGCGCGGGTCATGGCGGTGCTGTCGCTGGCCGCCGTGGCGCTGCTGCAGGTCGCCGGCCGATTCGACCTGCCCAGCATCGTGGCCATCGCCGCCATCGTGCTGTCCTTCGGCCGCCTGCCGGTGGCCAGGCCCTCGGCGATGATCGAGACCGGCGCCAAGCTGTCCTTCGCCCTGTTCATCACCCATTCGCTGACCGGCCTGGTCTGGTTCGGCGCGCTGGGCGTTCTACGCGAGCGTATCGGCCTGCCGCTCTGGCTCGACTGGACGATCTGGGCCGCCGCGGTCCCGGCCGCGCTGATCACGGCGGCGCTGTTCCACCGCCTGATCGACGACCCGATCCAGAAGTGGCTGAACGGTCTGCTCAAGGGCCGGGCGCGGGCGGCCGAGGGCGCGGCGGTAGGGGCCTAGCGTCAGGCTGTCCGGTCGGCGGCGAAGGACGCAGGGCGGTCGCCCCTACAAATTCCCCGACGCCGTGGACCCGGCCACCAGCAGCATCGCGTCGAAGCCGTGGATGATCCGCGACAGTCGCGCGTCGGCGCCCTGGGTCACCGAGCCCGGCATCAGCAGGCGCAGCGGTCGCAGGTCGAACAGCGTCGAGCTTCCGGTCAGTGCGGCGGCCTGCAGCGGTTGCAGCGCCATCTCCTCGATCGTGCTGACCGGCGAGGGATCGTAGCGCAGCGCCTGCGGGTTCAGTCCCGCCTGCTGCCCGCCGTCGGCCGGGATGACCAGCAGGTGGAAGCTGTGCTCGCCGCGCAGGGTCGCCGTCTCGGAGACCAGGCTGCCCAGGTCATAGACCTCCGTCGGGCTGCGGCCGCGCACCATGTGGCCGGCCCCGAACTTCAGCATCACCCGGGCCGGCTCGGTCTTCGCCCCCTCGGCGCGCCAGAAGCGCGCCCAGTTGGCGCGGTTGAACTGCGCCCGGACGTCGTTGGACTGGAAGTAGCGGCGCGCCGTCTGATGCTGGTTGATGACGAGCGTCTGCTCGAGGGTCTCCAGGATCTCCCAGCTGGCGGCGTCCGGAGAGGGCCAGGCGGCCCGCACCGCCCGCACCAGCGCCGGGTCACCGGCGAAGGTCAGGATGACGCTGATGTCACGGCTGGCCTCGTAGGCGGCCCAGGCCTTGTCCGCCGCAGCCTTCAGCGCCGCCAGAGGGGCGCGGGCCGAAGCCGGGGCGGCCGCTTCGAGCTGCGCGATGAGCAGGCGATCCAGCACCACCTCGTAGTCGAGGCCGAGCAGCACCGGCTCTGGTCCGGCGACGGCGGCGCGGGCCGCGACGAGCAACTCGGCCTCCTCGGCCATTGTGTAGAAGGCCGGACCCGGCGGATGGTCGGCGACGAAGCGCTTCAGACCCGCCACGCCGCCGGCCGCAGCCTCATCGACGGCGCGGGCGGCTGGTGGCGAAATCTCGATCGCCAGCCGGCTGTAGCCGGACGGCGCCAGAGCCTGGAAAAGCGTCCTGGCCAGGATCGGAACCTGCGCCACGCCGTGCTCTTCGCCGAGCAGGAAGAAGCGCGCCGCGCGGGCCTCTTCAAGGATGCGGTCGAGGCCCGGGCCGGTGACGGCGTCGCCGGTGAAGCTCACCGCCAGCCGGTGTTTCGCCGCCTCCGTGGCGAGCCGTTCGGCCAGCGGCGGCCTGGGCGCGACGGGCGGCGTCTGCGCGGCGGCCGGTGCGGCGCCTGCCAGCGCGGTGAGGCCAAGGCCGGCCAGCAGCCCTCTGCGATGCGTGGTCATGTAATGTCTCCCCGAAGTCTTGAAGGGGAGAGGCGACGGCTGACGCAAACGGATGCGGATTGCGGAAAGTTAATGGGGGAGTCTCACCCCGAGGGCCCTCGCTGGGGCCAAACGAACACGTCCAGCCATGACCAAGAGGGAGCAAAGCTCCCCTTCCAACTCTCGGCTAGCGCGATGCTTCGCGCCTCAGCTGATCGGCCATCTCATAGGTTCGACCCAGCATTTCTTGCAGCTGGTCGTTTTCGGCTGACAGGAAGTCGTCCCCGCGCTGAAGGACCAGATCGTTCAGCGATCCCATTCCTCCGAAGAGGGCCAGGAAGCGGGACAGGCCGTACGCGTCAGAGTTCTCTATCCATCCGAGGCATTGAGCAATGTGATCGGCCCAGAACGGCGCATCGTGCTGACGCAAATGCATTTCCAGCAGACGCATCGCTTCCGCCAGAGCCTTCACATCGGGATGCAGGGCCTTCACCCCGCGTCCAGCCCGATGTCCAGCACGCTGGCCGAGTGGGTCAGGGCGCCGACGCTGATCACGTCCACGCCGGTCTCGGCGATGTCGCGGACGGTCTCGAGGTTCACGCCGCCCGAGGCTTCCAGCACCACGCGGCCGGCCGCCATGCCGACGGCGACGCGCAGGTTCTTGAGGCTGAAGTTGTCGAGCATGACCACGTCCGGGCCGGCGTCGAGCGCCTCGGCCAGCTGCTTGAGGCTGTCGACCTCGCACTCGACCTTGACCAGATGGCCGGCGAAGGCTCGGGCCCGGCGGATGGCCTCGCCGACCCCGCCGCAGGCCGCGACATGGTTGTCCTTGATCAGGATGGCGTCATCCAGGCCGAAGCGGTGGTTCAGCGCTCCGCCGCAGCGGACGGCGTACTTCTCCAGCGCCCGCAGGCCGGGCGTGGTCTTGCGGGTGTCGGTGATGCGGGCCTTCGTGCCCTCGACCGCGGCGACATACTGCGCCGTCAGGGTGGCGACGCCGGACAGGCGGCCGAGCAGGTTCAGCGCCGTCCGCTCGGCCGACAACAGGGCGCGGGCGTTGCCGGTGACCTTGGCAAGGACCGTTCCGGCCGCCACGGCGTCGCCATCGGCCGCGCGGGCCTTGAACTTCGCGGCCGGGTCCATGGCCAGCACGGCGAGACGCGCGCAGTCGAGGCCTGCGATGGTCCCCGCCTTGCGGGCCCCGAACGTCGCGGTCAGCGTGGCGTCGGCGTCGATGCAGGCGAGCGCGGTGATGTCGCCGGCCCGGCCGAGGTCCTCGGCCAGGGCGGTGCGGACGACGGGGTCGATCAGCAGATCGGGCAGGGGGGCGATCATTCGGCGGCGACCTTCAGCGCCTGCTGGGCAGGCAGGGTGACGAGGGTGTGGGCGGCCGGGTCGACCGCCTGGGGGAAGTCGGCGCGGAAGTGGGCGCCGCGGCTCTCGCGTCGGTCCAGCGCGCAGCGGGCGACCAGGCCGGCCGTGGCCAGCACCGGGCCCTCGCCATGGGCGGCCTTCAGCCCCTCCACGGTGTCGAGCAGCCGGGTCAGGCCCTCGGCGTCCCGAACGACGCCCGCATGGCGGGTCATCTCGCGACGCAGGGTCATGAGTGCGGCGCCCTTCAGGGTCGGCAGCGGCGGGGCGGAGTCGATGCGGCCAGCGGCGGGCGCGGCGTCGCGGGCGGCGGCCCCGGCGCGGGTCCCGAACACGGCGGCCTCGAGCAATGAATTGCTGGCCAGGCGGTTGGCGCCGTGGACGCCCGTCGAGGCGCACTCGCCGGCGGCGTAGAGACGCTCCAGGTTGGTCCTGCCGTCGGCGTCGGTGACCACGCCGCCCATGTGATAGTGGCAGGCCGGGGCGACCGGGATCAGCTGGACGCGCGGGTCGATGGCCGCGCTCATGCAGGCGGCGAAGACAGCCGGGAACTCGCTCGGGAAGTGCTCCCCCACCGCCTTGCGGGCGTCGAGGAAGGCGCCGCGGCCGGCCGTGATCTCGGCATGGATGGCCCGGGCCACCACGTCGCGCGGGGCCAGCTCGGCGGCCGGATGGTAGCCGGCCATGAAGGCCTCGCCCAGGGCGTTGACCAGCACCGCCCCTTCGCCGCGCAGGGCCTCGGTGGCCAGCGGGGCGGGATCGCGGCCGATGTCGATGGCCGTGGGGTGGAACTGTACGAACTCCGGGTCGGCGATCAGGGCGCCGGCCATCGCGGCCAGACCCATGGCCTCGCCGCGCACCTCGGCCGGGGTCGTGGTGACCGCGTAGAGGCCGCCCAGTCCGCCGCCCGCCAGGATCACGGCCTGCGCGGTGATCTCGATCGTGCGGCCCTTGTGACGTGCGACGACGCCCCGCACCGCGCCGCCGGCGTCCTGCAGCAGGGCGCGCACATGGACGCCGGCCCGGCTTTCGACGGTCGGCGAGGCGAAGGCGGCGGCGACCACGGCGCGCATGATCTCGCGGCCGGCCTGGTCGCCCCCGACGCGGGCCACGCGGGCCCGGCTGTGAGCGGCTTCCAGGCTGACGGCGAAGCCGCCGTCGCCGGTCCGGTCGAACGGCGCGCCGAGGGCGGCCAGATGGCGCACGGCGTCGGGGCCTTCGCGGGTCAGGATCTCGACCATGGCCGGGTCGCACAGGCCCGCGCCCGCCGCCAGGGTGTCGGCGGCGTGCAGCGCCGGGGCGTCGTCCTCGCCCAGCGCCGCGGCCATGCCGCCCTGGGCCCAGGCCGAGGAGCAGCCCTGGTTCAGCGGCGTCGGCGACAGCACCAGCGCCTTGCGGGGCGCGGCGGCCAAGGCGGCCGACAGGCCGGCCAGACCCGCGCCGACGATCAGGACGCCGTCATGGTGGGTGCGGTGTGTCATCGGAACTCTCCGGCCGCCTCGGGGGCGGCGACGAGGACGGCGTCGAAGGCGTCGCGCAGGTTGGCTCCGTGACGGATCAATTCCTCGACGATGTTGCTCGGGCTGAGCGGCAGCAGGTTGCCGTACGGCTTCCACACCTCCGGCGGGGTGGCCCTGACCATGTAGCCGCCCCCGAGCGGGAATTTGGCTATGCGGATCATGGCGATCCTCCTCAGATCAGCTCGACCGCCACGTGATGCCTGGCCTTGAACAGGTCGTAGCGGGCGGGGACGGCCGGCGGGGGCAGGTCGATCATCCGCTGGACGGCGAGGCGGGCGCGTTCGGCGAGCACCGGATCGACCGTGACCTCGAACTGTCCCTTGACCAGGGCGTCGTGGATGTTCTGCAGGCTGATCTGCTTCATGTGCGGACACATCATGCAGGGGCCGATGAACTGCGTGTCCGGAGCCTGGGCCTGGACGTTGCTGGCCATCGAGCATTCGGTGATCAGCACCACCTGGCGCGGCTTCCTCTGCACCACCCAGTCGTTCATGGCGGCGGTCGAACCGGCGAAGTCGGCGGCGGCCAGAACCTCTTCCGGGCATTCCGGGTGGGCGAGGATCTGGGCGTCCGGCCAGGCGGCGCGCATGTCGGCGACATCCTGGGCGTTGAAGCGCTCGTGCACCTCGCAGCGGCCCTGCCAGGCGATGATCTTCACGTCCGTCTGTGCGGCGACGTTGCGAGCCAGGAACTCGTCGGGGATCAGGATGACGCGATCGACGCCCCATTCCTTCGCCGCCCACTCCACCACCTGGACGGCGTTGGCGCTGGTGCAGCAGATATCGGTCTCGGCCTTCACGTCGGCGGTGGTGTTGACGTAGGTGACCACCGGCAGGCCGGGGTAGCGCTGCTTGATCAGCCGCACGTCGGCGCCGGTGATCGAGCTGGCCAGACTGCAACCGGCGCGCAGGTCGGGGATCAGCACCGTCTTGTCCGGGCACAGCACCTTGCTGGTCTCGGCCATGAAGTGCACGCCGGCCTGGACGATGATCTGCGCGTCCGAACGGGCCGCCTCGCGGGCCAGGCCCAGGCTGTCGCCGACGTAGTCGCCCACGCCGTGGAAGATCTCCGGCGTCATGTAGTTGTGGGCCAGGATGACGGCGTTCTTCTCGCGCTTGAGGCGGTTGATCCGCGCGATCAGCGGCGCGTGAAGCTGCCATTCCAGGGGCGTGACATGAGACTTGACCCTCTCCCACAGCGGCGCGGTTTCCGCTTCAACCTCGGCGGTGAAGGTCAGGGGGGTGAACCCGTCAGCCATCTGGTTCCTCCTTATGCTCAAACTGAGCATTTTAAGGGCCTGTAAAACGCCGGCAGCGGAACCATCCACCCCGGCGCTGCGGAACTTATGCTACATCTGAGCAAAACCCGCAAGGGACATATAGACCCGCGTTCATCCCGGCGCAACCGTGCTATGAGCGTACCTGTGCGTTCAGGCCCGTCTCTCGCCTTGTCCCGGGAGCCGGCGAGCTTACCTACAGGGCGCTACAAGGAGACGACCATGTCCGCCAGGATCGACGCCGGAGCCGCCGTCAGCGGCCGCGCCATGCTCGGGGTGAAGTAGGCGGTTTGCTGTCGACCCTCCACAGAACCCGGGCGCTCGCGCTGATCGCCATCCTGGCGATCGTGCAGGTCGCCTGCGTGACCGACTACCGCAGGCCCGCTGGCTCCGGCCGGATCAACGGGCAGGCGGCGGTGGCGCGCGGGTTCTCCGACATCGCCCTGGAGCGGGTCACCGCCGACATGGACCCGGCGATGCTGGCGCTGGCGCGGCGGCATGATCCAGCCCCGCGCGCCGACTACTGGGGCCGGGTCACCGGCTGGACGACCTACGACCTCGCCAGCCTGCCAACGCTGGGCGACTTCAACTTCACCGCCGGCGACGCCCAGATGATCAACGCCCTGCGGCCGGGCAGCCTGTTCCCGCCGCCGCCGGCCAAGCCTTTCGTGTTCAAGGGCTCGGAAGAGGATCGCCTGCGCGCCGAGGAGTGCCTGACCCAGGCCATCTACTACGAAGCCGCGACCGAGCCTCTCGAGGGGATGCAGGCCGTCGCCCAGACGGTGCTCAACCGCCTGCGGCATCCGGAGTACCCCAAGTCGGTCTGCGGCGTGGTCTACCAGGGCTCGCAGCGGATCACCGGCTGCCAGTTCAGCTTCACCTGCGACGGTTCGCTGGCCCGTGTGCCCAATGAGGTGTTGTGGGAGCGCGCCCGCGGCGTGGCGCAGAAGGCGCTGAAGGGCTTCGTCCTGAAGTCGGTCGGCACCGCGACCCACTATCACGCCGACTATGTCGCGCCCTACTGGGCGCCGACCCTCTACAAGATCCACACCATCGGCCGGCACATCTTCTACCGCTGGACCGGCCCCTGGGGCCTGCCGCCGGCCTTCACCGGCCGTTACGCGGGCGGCGAGAACAACCTGTCCCTGGCGGTGCTCGAAGGCCTCGACTCCCGGACCCAGGGCGCGCAGCTGGTCGGCGAGACCCTGACGCCGAATGGCGTCGCGACGCGAACCCTGACCCTGGCGGTTGACGGGATGGAGCGAACCTACACGGTGCAGGACCTGGTCGCCCTGCCGTCGGGCCAGGAGCCGCCGCGCGTCGAGGGCGCCCTGGCGCCGACCCGCCGCCTGCCGACCGCGCAGGAGGTCTCCGACATCAACGCTCGCCTCAAGGCGTTGGAAGACCCGGACGCCCCGATCAGCACCGCGCCCTCAGCCCCGCCCGTCGACAGCGGCGATCTGCCGATCGCGACGCGCCGGTACTGATCTCCAATCCCCCGTCATCCTCGCCACAGGGGCGAGGCTGACGAGGTTTGGAAGTGTTTACCCCGCCGCAATCCCGAACGCTCTGGCGTATGTCACCGCCACAGGCTCATCCAGCGCGCCCGGCTTCAGCGCGAGCGCCATGAAGTGCGGCCCTGCGAACGGCGCCTTCACCATCTTCGCTGCCTCGGCGGAATATCCGACCCGCGGGTAGTAGTCGGGGTGGCCCAGCACGATGACCGCCTCGACGCCCGAGGCCCGCAACAGTTCGTGGCCCGTCTCCATCAGCCAGGTCCCGAGGCCGTCCTTCTGGCGGCCGGGCATCACCGACAACGGGGCGAGGGCGGCGAAGCGGGCGCCGGTGTCGGTCGCCAGCGGACTGAACAGGATGTGGCCGACGACCGCGCCGTCCTCCTCGGCGACCAGTTCGAGCAGCGCATCGCCGTCGGCGCGCAGGGCGTCGACGAGGTCGGCTTCATCGGCCTTGCCGAACTCGGCGGTGAAGGCCGCCGTCACCACGGCGCGGATGGCGGCGTGGTCGTCCGGCGCGGCCGGGCGGATCACCACGCGCCGATCTTCTGAGTCTGGTCGTGGGCGATCGGCTGCTGCTCGGCCTCATGGTCCTTTTCGGCCAGGAAGCGGACCGCCTCCAGCGCGGCCATGCAGCCCATGCCGGCGGCGGTGACTGCCTGGCGATAGACGTCGTCGGTGACGTCGCCGGCCGCGTAGACGCCCGGGATGGCCGTGGAGGCCGTGCCCGGCTTCACCGACAGATAGCCGCCGGCGTGGGTTTCCAGCTGGTCCTTGAACAGGTCCGAGGACGGGGCGTGGCCGATGGCGATGAACACGCCGTCGGCCTTCACTTCGCGCGTTTCGCCCGTCTTGACGTTCTTCAGCCGGGCGCCGGTGACGCCCATGGGGTCGGTCTCGCCCAGCACCTCGTCGACGGCGTGATCCCAGATCACCTCGATCTTCGGGTTGGCGAACAGCCGCTCCTGCAGGATCCTTTCGGCCCGGAACTCGTCCTTGCGGTGGACCACGGTGACCTTGCTGGCGAAGCTGGTCAGGAACAGCGCCTCCTCGACGGCGGTGTTGCCGCCGCCGACCACGATGACCTCCTTGCCGCGATAGAAGAAGCCGTCGCAGGTGGCGCAGGCGCTGACGCCGAAGCCCTGGAACTTCGCCTCGCTGTCGAGGCCCAGCCATTTGGCCTGGGCGCCGGTGGCGATGATAACAGTCTCCGCCAGCCAGTCCTGGCCGCTGTCGGTGCGGATGCGGAACGGCCGCTGCGAGAGGTCGGCCTCCAGCACGATGTCGTTGATCACCTCGGTCCCGACGTGGCGCGCCTGGGCCTCCATCTGCTCCATCAGCCAGGGGCCCTGGATGGCCTCGGCGAAGCCGGGATAGTTCTCGACGTCGGTTGTGATGGTCAGCTGGCCGCCGGGCTGGATGCCCTGGATCAGCACGGGCTTGAGCAGGGCGCGGGCGGCGTAGATGGCGGCGGTCCAGCCGGCGGGGCCGGAACCGATGATCAGGCAGCGGGTGGTGCGGGGAGCGGAGGTCGACATGGGGCCTAATTTAGGGATGATTCCGCTCGGGCGCGATGGGCGCCGGACGGGGGTGATGAAATGGCCACCAAGGCGGGACTTCCGATCGGCATCGGCCTGGGGCTGGCCATCGGGACGGCGCTTGGCGTGGCGCTGGACAATCTGGCCCTGTGGCTCGGCCTGGGCGTCGCGATCGGCGCGGGACTGGGCGTGGCGATGAGCGCATCATCGGCGAAGAGGAACGGGGGCAAGGACGGCGGCGGAGACGGCGGCGCCTACGCCGGCGGCCTTGACCGCCATGACGATGGCGACTCCGGGGCCGACAGCGGCGGCGATGGCGGCGGCGGCGGCGACTAGTCTGCCCGAACCGGTCTATGCTGAGGCGACTCACCCTGACGGGCCGCGCCGATGACCACAGCCCCCGAAATCACCATCGCCGGCCGGAAGATCGGGCCGGAGCACCCGCCCTATGTGATCTGCGAGCTGTCGGGGAACCACAACGGCAGCCTGGACCGGGCGCTGATCATGATCGACGCGGCGGCCGACACCGGCTGCGACGCCATCAAGATCCAGACCTACACCGCCGACACCATCACCCTCGACGTCGACCGGCCCGAGTTCCGCATAACCGGCGGGCTGTGGGACGGCCGCAGCCTGCACGAGCTCTACCGCGAGGCCCAGACCCCCTACGCGTGGCACGCGGCGCTGTTCGAGCGGGCGGCGAAGCGTGGCGTGACCTTGTTCTCCAGCCCGTTCGACGAAACGGCGGTGGACCTGCTCGCCGGGCTGGGCGCCCCGGCCTACAAGATCGCTTCGTTCGAGGCCGTCGACCTGCCGCTGATCCGCTATGCGGCGGCGAAGGGAAAGCCGCTCATCATCTCCACCGGCATGGCCAATCTGGCCGAGATCGCGGCGGCGCGGGACGCCGCGCTGGCGGGCGGCGCAGCGGGGGTGCTGCTGCTGCACTGCGTGTCCAGCTATCCGGCCACCTTCGAGGACGCCAACGTCCGCACGGTGGCAGACATGGCGGCGCGCTTTGGCTGTCCCATCGGCCTGTCGGACCATACGCCCGGCACGGCCGCCTCGGTGGCGGCGGTGGCCCTTGGCGCCTGCGCCATCGAGAAGCACTTCACCCTGGCGCGCGCCGACGGCGGACCCGACTCCGAGTTCAGCCTCGAGCCGGCCGAGTTCTCGGCGCTTGTGCGCGACACCCGGGACGCCTGGGCCGCGCTGGGCAAGGTCAACTATGACCTGCTGGGCAGCGAGCGCGGCAACGTCCAGTTCCGCCGCTCGCTGTACGTCGTCGCCGATGTGAAGGCCGGCGAGGTGCTGACGAGGGCGAACGTGCGGTCCGTGCGCCCGGGCAACGGCCTGCCGCCGGTCGAGCTGGACAGGGTTCTGGGCAAGGTGGCCGCTCGCGACCTGACGTTCGGCGAGCCGCTGGACTGGTCGATGGTGCGGTAAGTGCGTCCCCCCGGGACCGGCGCGCGCCGGCCCGAGGGCAGGCCCCGACACGCCGCTGCGCGGCTGCTCAGGATGACGTCGCCAGAAGCGCCTCAAGATGCACGTCATGCTGAGCAGCGCCGCAGGCGCGTGTCGAAGCACGCAAGGCCCGTCCGCCTACTCCGGCAACAGTCCCAGCCGCTTGCCGACGATCCTGTCGAGCGCCCGCGGCGACAGCACCTTTTCGGACATGAAGGTCTGGAACGGCGACGGCGAGACGGTGTAGCGAACCTTCGGACGCGGCGCGGTGAGGGCCGTGTGAATCGCCTCGCCGATGCGCTCCGGCGGCAGGCCGGCGCGGCCCATCTCCAGCATGTAGGCGGCCACCTTCGCCAGGGGGGCGGCGTAGCGGGTGTTCGCATAGGCCGCCTGGTCGATCTCGTCGGCCTTGTCCCAGATGGGCGTCGACACGGCGCCGGGCGCAATCACGATCACATCGACGCCGAACGGCAGCAGCTCGCGGCGCAGCGACCCCGACAGGCCCTCGAGCCCGAACTTGCTGGTGTTGTAGGGGCCGAGGAACGGGTTGGCCGTGCGGCCGCCGACAGAGGAGATGTTGACGATCCGGCCCGGGTCCTTGCGGCCCGCGCCCTCCGCGCCCAGCAGGGGGGCGAAGGCCTGGGTGGCGATGACCACGCCGGTCAGGTTGACCTCCAGCTGACGGCGGAAGTCCTCGACCGGCAGGTGCAGAAGCGGACCGGCCACCGCGATGCCGGCGTTGTTGACCAGCCCGGCCAGGGTCGCGCCGCCCAACGCCGCCTCGACCTGGCGCGCACCGGCGTGGACGGCGGCCTCATCGGTGACATCGAACAGCAGGGGCGTGAAGGCGTCGCCGAACTCGGCCTTCAGGCGCTCGCCGTCGGCGGCCTTTCGGACGCTGCCGAAGACGTGGAAGCCTCTGCCGGTCAGGACCTTGACCGTTCCCCAGCCGATCCCGGTTGAGACGCCGGTCACGACGACGGACTTGTGCTGGTTGTTCATGGGCCCCTCCCTTGTCCCGTCGACATGGGGTCTGGCGACAGGGTTATCCAGTGGGCGCCACGGCGCGCGCTCGCACCAGGGCCAGGAAGGCCTCCGCCACACGGTCGGCGCCCAGGCCGTCGCAGACCGCGGCCGCGGCGCGCGACAGGCGCCGACGCAGCGCATCCTCGGCGATCAACCGGGCGGCGGCGGCGTCGAAGCCGGCTTCGAACTCGGCGGCGGCGTCCAGGGCGATGACGGCTCCGGCCTCGGCCAGGGCCACGGCCGCTTCGGTCTGGTTCTCGGCCAGCACGAGCAGCAGGGTCGGCAGACCCAGCACGCAGCGCTCCCAGCTCGACGATCCGCCGCCGCCGATCGCGATGTCGGCCAGCGCGGTCAGGCGCGCCATCTCGCGGGTGTCGACATGCAGGGTGACGGACGGGTCGGCGTCCGCCAGCGCTGTGAGGGCCGGAAGGCTGGGCGCGCCGGAGCCGACCACGACGTCGATGGTCGCCGCGCCGCTGAGCCGCTGCACGGCCGGCAGGGTGAAGCCGCCGACGTCGGTCAGGCCCAGCGACACGAGGATCCGCCGGACGGGCCCGCCCTCGGCGCGGCGAGCCAGGGTCTCGGCGCGCAGGGCGACGAAGTCGGGCCGCATCGGCGCATGGTCAGGGCCCAGCAGCAGCGTGCAGCCCTCCGGGATCAGGCCGCGATAGTCGCTGGCCCGGCGACCCATGCCGGAATCCAGCACCATGTCGGCGCCCAGCGGCCGGTCGGCGAGATCGTCGATGACCAGCGTCGGTCGCCCCCTGGCGATGGCGGCATGGTCCGGCGCCGACAGGGCGTAGTGATCGAAAACCAGGGCGTCGAACCCATCGTCGTCATCGAACCGGAACAGGTCGGGGGCGAAGACGTCCAGCACCGCGTCGCCGTCCGGATGGCTGCGGAACGCGCACTCCGCGCCGCGCGCTTCCAGGGCCCGGGCCAGGGTCAGCGACCGCATGACGTGGCCGCCGCCGATGGTCGGACCCGCGTCGGCGATGAAGAGGATGCGTTCGTCAGCCAACATCATGCCCCGCCCCTCGGCCGCCGTCAGTCGCCGCTGACGGGATTGATCGGGCGATAGCGGATGAAGCAGAGGGGCAGCTGGTCGCCGATGGCGCTCAGCCCGGTCAGGCCCAGGAAGTTGCCGGCGCCGTCGTCGGCCCAGGTCAGGATCCGTGTCTTGAGCACGCCCAGGTCGCGGCTGGTGTCGGCCGGCGTCCCGTGCAGCCGGGTCATCCGCTGCTCGAGGGCCACACACTGCGAAGGATCCTTGAGGGTCAGCCGCACGACCTTCAGCGCCTGACCCTCGCTGTCGAAGAAGAACTCGCCGTCGAACTGAAAGCCCTCGAAGGTGATCGGGCCGACCGCGCGCAGATGCCAGCCGTGGACCTTCTGCCCGTCGCGGCCGACAACCGGCTGCAGGGCGCCGCCCGATCCGGCGATGACCTGGCTCGAGGACATGGACCAGCGGGTCCAGTGCCAGTCCGCCAGGGCGATGCCGGGCGCGGCTAGGCCGGCGACCAGGGCGAGAAGGGTAAGGCAACGGCGCATGGGCGCTCCGGGGTTGCGGACTACTCGGGACCCATGAAGCGGCCGACCGTGGCCGCCGGTTGGGCGAGGACGGATTCGAGCAGGACGATGCTGGCCTGGCAGCGATCGGCGAGAGTCAGCTCCCCGAAGTCGCCGGTCCCCGCGCCGTCCAGCCAGGCCTGGGAGCCGCCCCGCCGCAGGTACTCCTGCAGGATCAGATCCATCTCGGCGTCGGCCAGCTTGTCCCGGCGGACCTTCGCCCGGGCCCCGGCGTCGGCTGTCGCCAGCTGGACGGCGACGTAGTCGTTCATCGCCGCCATGATGCTGCCCCTGGAGGCGACGGCGGTGGCCGTGCTGATCTGGCCGTTCTCGCCGAACTCCTGGCAGGCCCGCGCATTCACCGTGCTGAATCGTTTCAGCGTTGCGACCTGGGCCGTGATCAGCGCGCGGAGATCGGCGTCCGGCGCGCGCTGCACGTCCGCCATCATCCGGTCGCCCAGCAGGCCGAAGAACTCTCCGGCCCGCGTCTGGGCGGTGGCTGTATCGACGCGATTGGCTTTGTAGTCGGCGATGATCGAGGTCTCGAAGGCCCGGTACTCCGCCGGGTAGCGCTGGATGATCGCAGAAACCATGGCGCCGCCGCTGGCGACCATGCCGGAGCGAAACGCCGCCCGCTCCCCTTCGGTCACGCCCAGTTCGTCGCCGGCGACGGCGGCGGGCGCGGCCTGGAAGGCCATGGCGGCTGGCGAGCCTGCCAGGACGCAGACCGCGACGGCGGCGCTGAGGAACAGGTTACGCATGGGACTCCCCGACTGAGGTCTTGATCATACCCGCTGGCGGCGGGGTGGCTAGCGTCAGCGGGCGGATCTGTCCGCCATCGCCGCGTCGCGGCGGGCCAGGACCTCGGCCGCCGCGCGGTCGGTCTCCGTCAGCGGCTCATAGGTCCACGTCTGGAAGGCGCCGGCGAAGGGGCGCGTGGCGCCGTGGCGCTCGAGTTCCTCATGGAAGAGCCGGAACTTCAGGCTCTGGCCGTCCATCTTCAGGATGAAGACCGGCTTGCCGGTGCCGGCCGCCTCGGTGGCCATGTTGGCCGAGTCCTCGGTGACCAGCACGTAGTCGGCGCCGGCCAGGAAGGCGAAGTAGGGATTGTCCCCCTCGCCGTCCCAGATGACGCCCGGCAGATGCTTGAGGCGCGCGGTCAGCAACGCCCTGGCCTGGGCAGGCGTGCGCCGCGAGAAGGTCATCAGCAGTGAGCCGCCCTCGGCCTCCACGGCCTGCTGGATGTCGTTGGCGATCTTCGCCGCGCGTTCGGGCGTGAGGTCGAACGCCTTCGACTTGCCGCCGATCAGCACCGCCGCCCGGGGATGGGGCAGGGGATCGATGGCCGGGGCGAAGCGCGGATATTCGCGCGCCAGCTTGTCGGCCGTCACCCGGTGGGGGGCGCCGATGATCGAGACGATGTTGTCGCCCTTCAGCCGGTCATGGTTCGGCGGGATGACCAGGTCGAAGAACTTGGCCGGCACGCGGGGATCCTGGATCTGGACCACGAAGGTCTTGCCGCCCGACCACTTCCTCATGCGGATGGCCAGCGGCAGGGTGGCGCGGCCGGCGGCGATCAGGATATCCGGCCAGGGCGCGGCCACGTCGCTCTCCGGCGTCAGCCAGCGTCGGGGGAACGGCGTCAGCCACCAGGGCAGCCGGCCGAGGCTTCCCTTCCAGCCGATGCGCTTGATGACGATCCTGCAGTCGCGGCGGCGCGCCACCGCTTCCGCCAGGCCCACGGCCTGCGCCTCGATGCCCGCGCGTCCGTCGGACATCGCCCAGAGGGTCAGGGGAGGAGCCTTGTCAGCCACGTCGATCCAAACATCCGTCATGGTCGGGCTCGTCCCGACCACCCATGAGCACCGTCCGGCGTGAGTGTGCTTGGGTCCTCGGAACAAGCCCGAGGATGACGGTGGAAAGATGGCCCGAGGGGGCGAACAGCCCCTAGAGCCACTCGACCTTGAGGATCTCGTAGGCCTTCACGCCGCCGGGGGTGTTGACCTCGACCACGTCGCCCACTTCCTTGCCGATCATCGCCCGCGACAGCGGCGAGGACAGCGAGATGCGGCCCCCCTTCACGTCGGCTTCGTGTTCGCCGACGATCTGGTAGCGGCCCTCGTCCTCGGTATCCTCGTCGACCACGGTGACCGTGGCGCCGAACTTCACCTGCGAGCCCGAGAGCTTGGACACGTCGATGATCTGGGCGCGCGCGATCTTGTCCTCGATCTCCGCGATCCGGCCTTCGATCCAGCCCTGGCGCTCCTTGGCGGCATGGTACTCGGCGTTCTCGCTGAGATCGCCATGCGCGCGCGCTTCCGAAATCGCGGCGATGACACTCGGCCGCTCAATCGTCTTCAAACGCTTCAGTTCTTCGTCGAGGGAGGTATAGCCCCCGGCGGTCATCGGCACTTTTTCCATATCGGAGATTAGCTCGGGTTCGCCCTGGGGAGGTGGTTGGTCCGGCCGCGGGCGCAGACGTCCGGGGGCGTCAAGACTAGTCGTGGGGGCGCGAGATAGCAAGGGTGATGCTGCGATGCAGCGGGCGCAGCCTGTCCCGACTGCCGTTGCGGCAGGCCGGTCAGTCTCTCGCGACGAAGCTGGCCCGCGGCGTTTCGACGTCGAATGGCCAGGCTGTCGGCTCCAGCGAGGGCAGGCGCTCGGGGGCCAGCGGGTCGCTGTCGACGGCGCCGACCAGCAGCTGCATGCCCAGCTGGACGAGGAAGGCCATGACGAGCCAGCCGGCCGCGCTGATCGCCACGGGCAGGTAGCCTTCGCTCCAGGTGAAGCCGATGCCGGTCGCCGACAGCGCATAGTCGCGACCAAGGCCCAGCAGCACGAACCCGATGAAGTACAGCGCCTCTCCGGCGCCGCTCCAGTTGCGGATCATCCGCCAGCCGACCAGGCCCAGTCCCCCGCCGAACCACAGCGCGGTGGAGGCGTAGGCGACCACCGGGGCGTGGGTGTCCATCTTGCCGTAGGACCACCAGCCGAACTCGAACGCCGCCCTGTCGAGCGCGAAGGCGAAGGCCGCCGCGACCAGCCCGCTCATCAGGGCGGCGGCGACGCGCCAGTACCCGGCGCGGGTCAGCCAGGCCACGCCCAGGAAGAGCAGAGCCGAGACTGCGGCGGCGATACAGACGACCAGGGCGTCCATGGCGGTCCCTCCGAGGCTGACGCTAGACGCGCCGTGGACGGAGGGCATGCGCCTTCACCCAGCGGGTGATCGTCCACTCGCGGTTCAGGAGTCGGGGGCGGGCTTGCTCTCCGCCGGGCAGGCCTGTCACCACTGGGCCATGACCCTGGCCCAGACCGCAGGCCTGATGATGATCGCGTCGGGCGCGGCCCATGCGGTGGTCAACGCCATCCTCAAGGCCGGCCGGGACAAGATGTCCAGCCGGGCGCTGATCGACGGCTTCTCGGCGCTGATCGTGCTGCCGTTCGTGGTCTTCCTGCCCTTGCCGCACGGGGCATGGGGCTGGCTGGCGGCAAGCTGGGCCACCCACCTGGTCTACCTCGTCTGCCTGATCAAGGCGTTCGAGTGGGCCGACATGACGGTGGCCTATCCGATCGCGCGCGGGGTCGCGCCAGCGCTGGCGGCCGTTGTCGCGGTGCTGATTTTCTCCGAACCGGTCAGCTGGATCACCGCGGCCGGGATCGGCTGTGTGTCTCTGGGCGTGATGGTGGTGGGCCTGGGACGCCAGGTCGATCGCCGGGCGCTCGGTTGGGCGGTGGCGACGGGGGTCAGCATCGCCGGCTACACCGTCATCGACGCCCAGGGCGTGCGGGCGGCGCCCAGCGCGCTCAGCTACATCGCCTGGATCTACCTGACCCTGGGCGGCGGCATCGGCCTGCTGTTCGCGCTGTGGCGGGGGCCCAGGTTCCTGCTGGCGGCGCGGAGCGAGTGGAAGGCCGGGCTTGCGGCCGGGGCGCTGTCGATCGTCACCTACGGCCTGGCGCTGGGCGCCTACCGCATCGGCGACACGCCCCGGCTGGCGGCGCTGAGAGAGACCTCGATCCTGTTCGCGGTGGGCATCGCGGTGATCTTCCTGCGCGAGCGGATGACGGGCGGGCGTATCGCCGGGACCGTCGCGATCGCCGCGGGGGCCGCCCTGCTCTTGGCCGCCGGCTGAGCGGCATGCAAAGAGAGGGCATGACCTTCTCGATCCGCCCCTGCACCGCCGAGGACGCCGTCGCCCTGTCGACCGTGGCCGCGGCAACCTTCCTGGAGACCTACGCCGGGATCGTCGACGGGCCCGACATCCTCTTCCATTGCGGCACGACGCATGCGCCGGCCTCCTATGTGCGTCTGCTCGCCGACCCGACGAAGCGGCTGTTCCTCGCCGAGATCGACGAGGGCAAGGCGCCGATCGGCTTCATGCTGATGGGCCCGCCCGACCTGCCGGTCGAGCCGGGTCCGGCCGACATCGAACTGACGCGCATCTACGCCCTGCACCGCTTCCACGGCGAAGGGCTGGGCCAGGCCCTGATGGACCGCGCGACGCAGACGGCGAAGGAGGCGGGCGCCAATCGCCTGCTGCTGGCCGTCTACAGCCGCAACGGCCGGGCGCTGGCCTTCTACGGCCGCAACGGCTTCAAGCAGGTCGGCACGCGTGTCTTCCACGTCGGCGACAACGGCTACGACGACTACGTGCTGGCCAAGGCGCTGTAGGGCGCTACCGCGCCGTCATGCCCCCGTCGATGACCAGCTCCGACCCGGTCATGTAGCGGGACTCATCCGATGCCAGGAACAGGACGCCCTGGGCGATGTCGACGGGCCAGCCCTTGTGGCCCAGCGGGGTGGCGACGGCGGTCATGTCGTCCAGGTCCATGGTCCGCTGGGGCCCGGCGTTGCCGCCGTCGGCAACGGTGCTGGAGATGGTGTCCCAGATCGGCGTCTCGATGATGCCGGGGTGGATGGAGTTGACCCGCACGCCGTCGCGGGCGGCGGCGCATTCCATGGCGGCGGCCTTGGTGAACAGCCGCACCGCGCCCTTGGTGGCGCAGTAGCCGGTCATGTTGGCCGCGCCCGTCAGGCCGGCGATCGAGGAGACGTTGATGATGCTGCCGCCGCCGCTCTGGCGCATCAGCGGCAGGCTGTGCTTCACGCCCAGGAAGACGCCGTCGACGTTGATCGCCTGCTGCCTGCGCCAGTCGGCCAGGCTGAACTCGGTGACCGGGCCGCCGATGCCGATGCCGGCGTTGTTGACCAGGATGTCCAGCCGGCCGAACGCGGCGCGGACCTGTTCGACCACGGCGATCCATGCGTCCTCGCTGGTCACGTCATGCGGGATGTAGATCGCACTGGCGCCGATGGCGGCGGCGACCTCGCGGCCCTTGTCGTCCTGGATGTCGGTCA
>CAYTZY010000002.1:15848-24767 GCA_964442795.1 uncultured Caulobacter sp. | reverse complement strand
TTGCCCGCTACGCGTCCCGACATGCGCCTCTCCCGTGGCTTGTTTGTTATCGTCGATAAGTTGGACCGTGCTGACCCGGCTGTCCACCGCGCGCTGCGAAATCGTCCCGTCTCCCCGGACTGGCCGGAGTGGACACGGTTCTGCTAACGCTGTTCGCAACATCGAGGGCGAAGGCTCCGGGGCAAAGGGGGAAACGGCCATGAAGCGGTTCGCGAGCAGCGGGGCGCGCATCTGTGCGCTCGGACTGGGGGCGCTGGCCATGGCGCCGGCCACGGCCCTGGCGGCGACGCCGGGCGCGGTCGACCCGGCGGCCACGGCCTGGATTCTCTCGGCCTCGGCGCTTGTGCTGCTGATGACCCTGCCGGGCCTGGCCCTGTTCTACGGCGGCCTGGTGCGCGAGAAGAACGTGCTGTCGGTGCTCATGCAGTGCGTCGCCATCGCCTGCGTGTGCAGCGTGCTGTGGCTCATGGTCGGCTACAGCCTGGCCTTCTCCGGAACCGCGGGCTTCATCGGCGACCTGAACAGGGTCTTCCTCGGCGCCGACCCGCGCGCCGCCCTGGTCGGGGTCCTGCCGGAGCCGGTGTTCTTCCTGTTCCAGACCACGTTCGCGGTGATCACGCCGGCGCTGATCATCGGGGCGGTGGTCGAGCGGGCGCGGTTCGCCGCCGTGCTGCTGTTCTCCGGGCTCTGGCTGCTGGCGGTCTATGCGCCGGTGGCCCACTGGATCTGGGGCGGCGGCTGGCTCGCCAGGCTGGGGATCATGGACTACGCCGGGGGCCTGGTGGTGCACGCCACGGCGGGTGTCTCGGCGCTGGTCTTCGCGATGCGGGTCGGTCCGCGCGAGGGCTTCCCGCGCGACCAGGCGCCGCCGCACAATCCCGGCATGACCATGATCGGCGCCGGCCTGCTGTGGGTCGGCTGGTTCGGCTTCAACGGCGGCAGCGCCCTGTCGGCCGGCGCTGACGCCGGCATGGCCATCGTCGCCACCCACATCTCGGCCTGCGTCGCCGGCATGGTCTGGGGCGCCCTCGAGTGGATCCGCTTCGGCCGTCCCAGCATGATCGGCGTGGTCACCGGCGTGGTGGCCGGCCTCGCCACAGTGACGCCGGCTTCGGGGTTCGTCGGACCCGGCGGCGGGCTGGTACTCGGCGCGGCCGGCAGCCTGATCTGCTTCTACGCGGTTCATCTCGTGAAGGGGCGGCTCAGGATCGACGACTCGCTGGACGTCTTCGCCGTTCACGGCGTGGGCGGCATCCTCGGCATCCTGCTGGTGTCGGTGCTGGCCAGTCCGGCGCTCGGCGGCGCGGGCTTCCCGGCGGGGCACGGCCTTGGCGCGCAGCTGGGCGTCCAGCTGCTGGGCCTGGCGGCCGTCGTCGTCTGGTCGGGCCTGGTCAGTCTCGGCCTGCTCTGGGTCATCAACCGCCTGGTCGGCCTGCGCGCCAGCGATATCGCCATCGAGGACGGCCTCGACCTGGCCGAGCACGGCGAGCGCGCCAGCCAGTCCTGACCGTCAGGCGTAGGCGTAGGGCCCGCCCTTCGCCAGCGCGGCCTGGTAGGCCGGCCGGGCGTGGATCGTCTTCAGGAACGCCGCCAGCCGGGGGCGGCCGTCCAGGGCGGCGGCGCGATCGGCGGCGGCCTCGATGGGGAAGCTCATCATGATGTCGGCGGCGCTGAAGGCCTCGCCCGCGAACCAGGCCGACTTGCCCAGTTCCGCTTCCCAGTAGTCGAAGTGGCTCGTCAGTTGCGGGTCGACGAAGCCCTTCAGCGCCGAGTTGGAAACCGCCTTCACCAGACCGCGGATCAGTCCCGGCGCGCGCTGCGGCAAGGCGGTGAACACCAGCTTCATCAGCAGCGGCGGCATGGCCGAGCCCTCGGCGTAGTGCATCCAGTAGAGCCAGCGCAGGCGCTCTTCCGTGCCCGCCGGCGGCTTGAGGCGGCCGCCGCCGTAAGCCTCGCAGATCGTCTCGACGATGGCCCCGGTCTCGGCCAGGGTCGCGGCGCCGTCCGTGATCACCGGTGACTTGCCCAGCGGATGCACCGCCTTCAGCTCGGGCGGGGCCAGCATGCTCTTGCCGTCCCGCTCGTAGCGCCGGATCTCGTAGGGCAGTCCCAGCTCCTCCAGCAGCCAGAGCACGCGCTGCGAGCGGGAGTTGTTCAGGTGGTGGACGGTCAGCATGGCGGGCTCCGGGTCAGGTCCGGAAGCTAGCCCGCGTGGTCGGACTGTCCAGCGGTCGGCCCTTGCCTCGGGTCAGCACTTATGGGTTTGCTTGGCGGCGCGCAGAATGATCTCGATCAGCTCAACCATCTGCCGCGAGGTCTCCGTCACCGCTTCGGAGTCACCGAACGGAACGGCCTTGCCGTACTGTTTGGCGGCTGACCTTAGATCGCCGCACGGGTTCTTCACCGCCGTCTTGCCGTTGAAACCGTCCATCGCCCGGCAGAAGTCGCGCTGGGCGCCGGTGGCCCAGTGCGGCGTGATGCCGCCGATGCGCAGGTGCTCGCCGAGCAGGCCCCGGCAGGCCGCCTGCTGCGCCGGCAGGAGGTTCGCGCCGTTGCGGGCCAGATCCTGGGACACGGCGAGGAAGGCGCGATTGCGCGCCACCCAGGTCGCTGCCGCTTCCGGCTTGGTGAGCATGGCGGCGGAGGCGTGAGACGCGAACAGGCCGGCGGCCAGCAGGGCGGCGACGGCGGCGGAGCGACGGTTGGACGGCATGACGAAGCGACTCGCGAAGGACAGGAAGCGCCCCGGTGAAACCGTATCGGCCGCGTCCTCGCAAGACTCCCGGAGCACGACACCACCCTTTTTGGGGCAAGGCGTCGCCGCGCCGACTCAGCCTGCCAGCGACCGCAGCCGGTCGCGCTCGCGCAGCACCTCGGGCCGGTCGTCGCCGCCGGTGATGCGGAAGCGGCCGACCATGCGGGCCAACTCGGAGGCCTCGTTCTTCAGAGCCATGGTGGCGGCCGTCGACTCCTCGACCATGGCGGCGTTCTGCTGAACGACCTGGTCCATCTCGTTGACGGCGGTGTTGACCTCGGACAGGCCTAGCGCCTGCTCCTGGGCCGAGGAGGCGATCTCGGTGACCAGCTGGTCGATGCGGACCACCTGCTCGACGATGCTGCTCAGGGCCTTTCCGGTGCGACCGACCAGGTCGACGCCCTGGCCGACGCTGGTGGCGGAGGCGGCGATCAGGGCCTTGATCTCCTTGGCGGCGTCGGCCGAGCGCTGGGCCAGGGCCCGCACTTCGGAGGCGACGACCGCGAAGCCCTTGCCGGCGTCGCCGGCCCGGGCCGCTTCCACACCGGCGTTCAGGGCCAGCAGGTTGGTCTGGAAGGCGATCTCGTCGATCACGCCGATGATCTGGCCGATCTCGCCGGCCGAGGTCTCGATGGCGCTCATGGCGCGCACAGCGTCCTGGACGACCGTGCCGGAGGTCTCGGCCTGCGACCGGGTCCGGGTGACCACCTCGCTGGCCTCGCGGGCGACGCCGGCCGTCTTGCGAACGGTGGCGGTAATCTCGTCGAGGGCGGCGGCGGTCTCCTCCAGGCTGGCGGCCTGGTGTTCGGTGCGCCGCGACAGGTTGCTGGCCGCGTGGCTGATCTCGTCGGCGCCATTGTCGATGCCGTCTGTGGTCGAGGAGATGGTCGACATGGCGTCGCGCAGCCGGCCGACGGCCTCGTTGAAGTCCACGCGCAGCTTGGCGTAGCGACCGGTGAACTCCTCCTCGATGCGGGAGGTCAGGTCGCCGGCCGCCAGGCGCTCCAGCGCAGTGGCCAGGCTGTCGACCACGCGCGCCTGCTCGGCCTCGACCGTGCGGCGCTCCTCGTCATGGGCCTGGCGGGTCTCGATCTGGGCGCGATGGCTTTCCTCCACCGAGCGGGTGGCGGCCTCGGCCTCCGCCAGGGCCTTCTGGGTGGCGGCGTTGCGATTGTCGAGCGTGTGGAACATGCGGTCCAGGTTGACCGCGATGCCGATCAACACGCCCGCTTCCAGCACCAGGATCACGGCATGGACGATGACCCGGCCCAGGCTGGCCGCGCCCGGGAACACCGCCGCCGGCAGGACGTAGCTGAGCAGCAGGTGGTGCACGGCCACCGTCGCCGCGGCGGCCACGATCGCCTTCCAGTCGCAGTAGACGGCCAGCAGGGCGAGGGCCGCGAAGTAGGCCATGTGCATGTCGATCTGCCAGGGGTGTCCGGCGAGCGCCGCCACCAGGATCGACACCTGGGCCATCAGCATCATGGCCACGGCGATGCGCAGCTGCGGTCCCTGGGGCAGGATCCGCCAGGCGAGGGTCGCGCCCCCGGCCAGGACGGCGGCGCCGCCCCCGATCGCCGGCCAGTTGCCGCCGACAATGAAGCTGGCCAGCGCGGCGATCACCGCGAAGGCCCACAGGGCGCCGACCAGAAGGCTGGTGCCGGTCTTGCGTTGTTGCTCGAGATCCAGGAACACGATCAGGCCTCCAGGGCTTGGGGGTCGGCGCACAGGCGGGCGGCGTCGCCGCCCAGCACCAGCAGGGCGCCGGAACGGCGCACCCGCGTGGCGAACCCGGTCGGGTCGCCGTGAATGACAAGGACGTTCCGCACGCCGCCCGCGGCCGCGATGTCGCCCGCCGAAGCGGCCGCGCCGGCGATCCGCGCGTCGGACCACCAGGGCGGATAGACGGCCGCCAGCAGGCGCTCGCCCGGACGTGGTCCGGCGCCGAGGGTGACGACTATAGTTGTACTCAAAACGAGTATCAGTATCGGCGCGAGGAGTCGCATGAACTTGTCATGCCGATACAAGGCTTAAACGATTGATAAACCACGCCCCGGAAGAGCAGGACAGGTTGTCGCGGTTGCTGGTCAAGCGGTGAGCGGCCAGGGGTCCGGCCTTCAGCGGCGGCGGAACAGCATACTCCCGCCTGCCGCGCGCTAGTAGCTCTGCAGCGCCCTTACCTCGAGCGCCTCGAGCGGCGCGGCGCTGATCGCCTGGGCCGCCGCAAGGGCGCCGGCGCTGGTGGTGTAGTAGGGGATCTTCATCATCAGCGCCGTGCGGCGGATCTCGAAGCTGTCGCTCAGCGACTGCTTGCCCTCGGTGGTGTTGAAGACCAGCTGGACCTCGCCGTTCTTCATGGCGTCGACGATGTGGGGCCGGCCTTCCAGCACCTTGCGGATGTTCTCGGTCTCGACGCCCTGCTCACGCAGCCAGGCGCCGGTGCCGGAGGTGGTCAGTACGCGGAAGCCGGCCGCCTTCAGCAGCTTCACCGGCTCCAGGATCCAGACCTTGTCGCTGTCCTTCACGGACACGAAGGCCGTGCCGCTCGTGGGCAGGATGACGCCGCCGCCCAGCTGGCTCTTGGCGAAGGCCCGGGCGAAGGCGGGCGCCATGCTGGTTTCGCTCTCGCGCTTCCAGTCCAGGCCCATGACCTCGCCGGTCGAGCGCATCTCCGGTCCCAGCACGGTGTCGACGCCGGCGAAGCGGGCGAACGGGAAGACCGCCTCCTTCACCGCGATGTGGTCGTAGGGCTTGTCGACCAGGCCGAAGCTGGCCAGCGACTCACCGGCCATGACCTTGGCGGCGATGGCTGCGATCGGCTGGCCGATGGTCTTGGCCACGAACGGCGCCGTGCGCGAGGCGCGCGGGTTCACTTCCAGCACGTAGATGCGCGGGGCTTCGGAGTGCGGCTCCTCGATCGCGAACTGGACGTTCATCAGGCCGCGGACGTTCAGGGCCAGGGCCATGGCGACCGTCTGGCGCTTCAGCTCGGCGATGATGTCCTCGCGCAGCGAGAAGGGCGGCATCGAGCAGGCGCTGTCGCCGCTGTGCACGCCGGCTTCCTCGATATGCTCCAGCACCCCGGCCACGAAGACGTCCTTGCCATCGCACAGGGCGTCGATGTCCACCTCGGTGGCGCGGCTCAGGTACTGGTCGATCAGGATCGGGGCGTCGCCGCTGACCTCGACGGCAGTGCGCACATAGCGCTCCAGCTGCTCGTCGTCGCGGATGATCTCCATGCCGCGGCCGCCCAGCACGTAGGAGGGGCGGATGACGATCGGATAGCCGACCTCGTGCGCCGCGGTGAAGCATTCCTCGCTGCTGCGCGCCAGGGCGTTGACCGGCTGGGCGATGTCCAGGCGGTGCAGCAGCTGCTGGAAGCGTTCGCGGTCCTCGGCCAGGTCGATGCTGTCGACGCTGGTGCCCAGGATCGGAATGCCGGCCTGTTCCAAAGGATGGGCCAGCTTCAGGGGCGTCTGGCCGCCGAACTGGACGATGACGCCGGCCAGGGTCCCGTTCTTCTGCTCGACATGGATCAGCTCGAGCACGTCCTCGGCCGTCAGCGGCTCGAAGTAGAGGCGGTCGGAGGTGTCGTAGTCGGTCGAGACGGTCTCGGGGTTGCAGTTGACCATGATCGACTCGATGCCGATGGCGTCCAGCGCGAAGGCCGCGTGGCAGCAGCAGTAGTCGAACTCGATGCCCTGGCCGATCCGGTTGGGGCCGCCGCCCAGGATGATCGCCTTGCGGCGATTGCTCGGCTCGGACTCGCAGTCCGGGGCCTGACCCAGGGCGCCGGTCTCGTAGGTCGAGTACATGTAGGGCGTGGTGGCCGCGAACTCGCCGGCGCAGGTGTCGATGCGCTTGAACACCGGGCGGACATCCATGGCCTGACGGGCCGCACGCACAGCGGTCTCGCTGTCGCCGACCAGCTTCGCCAGCCGGGCGTCGGAGAAGCCCATGGCCTTCAGCCGGCGCATGCCGGCGGCGTCGGCGGGCAGGCCGGCGACGCGGACGCGACCCTCCTCGCGCACGATCTCGGCGATCTGGCGCAGGAACCAGGGCTCGTAGGAGCAGGCGCCGTTGATCTCTTCCACCGTCAGGCCGTGGCGGAAGGCCTGGGCGATGACCCGCAGCCGGTCCGGGGTCGGCATGGCCAGGGCGCGCAGCACGGCGGCGTGGGCGGTGTCGGGGTCGCCGGCGCCCTCGATCTCGATCTCGTCCAGACCCGTCAGGCCGGTCTCCAGCCCGCGCAGGGCCTTCTGCAGGCTCTCGGCGAAGGTGCGGCCGATGGCCATGACCTCGCCGACCGACTTCATCGACGTCGTCAGGTGCGGCTCGCTGCCCGGATACTTCTCGAAGGCGAAGCGCGGGATCTTGGTGACGACATAGTCGATGCTCGGCTCGAACGAGGCCGGCATGGCGCCGCCGGTGATGTCGTTGGCCAGCTCGTCCAGGGTGTAGCCGACGGCCAGCCGGGCGGCGACCTTGGCGATCGGGAAGCCGGTGGCCTTGGACGCCAAGGCCGAGGACCGCGACACGCGCGGGTTCATCTCGATGACCACCATGCGGCCGTCGGCCGGATTGATCGCCCACTGGACGTTCGACCCGCCGGTCTCGACGCCGATCTCGCGCAGCACATCGATGCTGCCCTTGCGCATGCGCTGGTATTCCTTGTCGGTCAGCGTCAGGGCCGGGGCGACGGTGATGGAGTCGCCGGTGTGGACGCCCATCGGGTCGATGTTCTCGATGGAGCAGACGATGATGCAGTTGTCCGCCGTGTCGCGGACCACCTCCATCTCGAACTCCTTCCAGCCCAGGACGCTTTCCTCGATCAGAACCTCGGTGGTGGGCGACAGGTCGAGGCCGCGCAGGACGATCTCCTCGAACTCCTCGCGGTTGTAGGCGATGCCGCCGCCGGTCCCGGCAAGCGTGAAGCTGGGGCGGATGATGGCCGGCAGGCCGACAAACGCCAGGCCTTCGAGCGCCTCCTCGAGGCTGTGGGCGGCCTTGGACCGGGGGCTTTCGAGGCCCAGCTTGTCCATGGCGTCGCGGAACTTCTGGCGGTCCTCGGCCTTGTCGATGACCTCGGCCTTGGCCCCGATCATCTCGACGCCGTACTTGGCCAGCGTACCGTTGGCTTCCAGCGCCAGGGCGGTGTTCAGCGCCGTCTGGCCGCCCATGGTCGGCAGCAGGGCGTCGGGCCGCTCCTTGGCGATGATCTTGGCGACCATCTCCGGCGTGATCGGCTCGATGTAGGTCGCGTCCGCCACGTCCGGGTCGGTCATGATGGTGGCGGGGTTCGAGTTGACCAGGATGATCCGGTAGCCCTCGGCCCGCAGCGCCTTGCAGGCCTGGACGCCGGAGTAGTCGAACTCGCAGGCCTGGCCGATGACGATGGGCCCGGCGCCGATGATCAGGATCGAGGCGATATCGGTGCGTTTGGGCATGGTCTTTTCGCGCGCAAGGGCCGCCGCGCATCGCTGCGCGCCGGGGGTCGGACAAACATCAGGTTAAGGCGCCCGTTTAGAGACGGAGTCGGGTGGGGGCAACCCCATTCCGCGCCGTCGCGCGGCTATGTCCTCGCTCCGTCGTTGCCGCGCGGAGAACGCGGGTCTACGACTCGCTCCACAACACACAGGGGAGGGTGTCATGCGTATCGTTCTGGCCGCCGCGGCGGCGCTTCTGCTTTCGGCGACGGCGGCTTTCGCAGGCGAAGAGGTCATGACCTCGCGGTTCGGCAACACCACGGTGACCACCGACGCCAGCGGCATGAGCTCGAAGATCTACTACGAGGCCGACCATACCTTCACCGGCATGGCCAACGACCAGGAGCTGGCGGGAACCTGGGCGCTGAAGGGCTCGCAGGTCTGCCTGACCTTCTCCAGCGCGCCGCCGCCCGGATATCCGGCGACGATCTGCACGCCGATCTCGGCCAAGGCCGTGGGCGACAGCTGGACCAGCGGTCCGTTCACGGTCCAGCTGCTGGAAGGCCGGCAGTAGGCTGCATTCGCCCCGTGTCCCCGGCGAAGGCCGGGGTCTATTGATCAGGCGCGGAGGCTGCATCGTGGGTCCCGGCCTTCGCCGGGAACACGGGTGATTTAGCCCTTCGCCTTGTCCATCAGCGTGGCGAAGCGGTCGAAGACGTAAAGGCTGTCCGTCGGGCC
>CAYTZY010000002.1:0-15835 GCA_964442795.1 uncultured Caulobacter sp. | reverse complement strand
GGGTGAGGCTTCCGGGTGGTGCTGGACGCTGAACACCGGCTTGCCGGTGAGCTCCAGGCCGGCGTTGGTGCCGTCGAACAGGCTGACGTGGGTCTCGCGGACCGGCGCGGGCAGGCTGTCGCGGTCGACGGTGAAGCCGTGGTTCATCGACACGATCTCGACCTTGCCGGTGTCGAGGTCCTTCACCGGATGGTTCGCGCCGTGGTGGCCCTGGTCCATCTTCACAGTGCCGGCGCCCAGCGCCAGGGCCAGCATCTGGTGGCCCAGGCAGATGCCGAACACCGGCTTGCCGCTGTCGACCAGCTTGCGGATCTCGGGCACCGCGTATTCGCCCGTCGCGGCCGGGTCGCCCGGTCCGTTGGACAGGACCACGCCGTCCGGGTTGCGGGCCAGGATGTCCTCGGCCTTCGTGTCCGCCGGAACGACCGTGACCTTCGCGCCGATCGAGGCCAGCGAGCGCAGGATGTTGCGCTTGACGCCGTAGTCGATGACCACGACCTCGTACTTCGGCGTCTCAAGCTTGCCGTAGCCCTCGTTCCAGGCCCACAGCTGCTCGTCCCAGGTTAAGCTCTGGCGGGTGGTGGCCTCCCTGGCCAGGTCGAGGCCGACCAGGCCGGCCCAGCCCTTCGCTTTCGCCACCAGGGCGTCGAGGTCGAAGTCGCCGGTCGGGCTGTGGGCGATCACCGCGTGCGGCATGCCCTTCTCGCGGATCAACCGGGTCAGGGCCCGAGTGTCGACGCCGGCCAGGCCGATGACCCCGCGGCGCTCCATCCAGGCGTTCAGCGGGCTGTCGGAGCGATAGTTGGCCGGATCGGTCGGGGCGTCGCGGAAGATGGCGCCGCGCGCGGAGGTCTCCGACCCGCCGCTGATCTGCTCGATGTCCTCTACGTTCGTGCCGACATTGCCGACATGGGGGAAGGTGAAGGCGACGATCTGGGCCATGTAGGACGGGTCGGTCAGGATCTCCTGATACCCGGTCATGGCGGTGTTGAAGCACACCTCGCCGACCGCCTCGCCGACCGCCCCGACCCCGATGCCCTGCAGCACCGTGCCGTCGGCGAGCGCGAGAACGCCCGTGGCGCCAGGAAGAACCTTGCTCGCCATTGATGTGCTCCTGACCTGCTGGACAAACGGGCGCGTTGGTAGTGACTCGGTCCCTCAGGGTCAAACGTTTATCGGACCGGAAGGGATCACGATCATGCTCGCGCTGCGCCCGAACTGCGAATGCTGCGACAAGGACCTCGACCCGGACGCCTCCGGCGCGATGATCTGCACCTTCGAATGCACCTTCTGCGCGGCCTGCGCCGAGGGGCGTTTCGCCGGGACCTGTCCTAACTGCGGCGGCCGGCTCGCGGCGCGGCCGGCCCGGCCGACAGCGCTGCTGGCGAAGTTCCCGGGGAGCAGCGAGCGGGTGTTGAAGGCGCATCAGGCGTGCGCCGGACAGCGTTAGGTCTTCGGCTCGCAAAACGGCCCGGACTCGTCCCAGGGTGTGCGCCACTGCCGCTTGAGGGCAGGAGCGGGCGTGGCGGCCCGCAGGTCGGTCGCATCGGCGGGGGCCCGCAGCAACGAGATCGAGCAACCGTGCTCCTGGCCGACGACCGCGATGTACTGCTGCCCCATGTCGGGCGTGAAGCTGATGGTGGGATTGCAGCCGACAAACGTGACCCCGCCGACGCTCGGGTGCATGCCGAGGTCCTGCGAAGCGGTGAACGCCGCCTCCTTTCCGGCGAGGACCCTGAACGTGCGGGTCTCGAACGGCGCGATGCCGTCCTTGACGATTCGGCGGTCGGTGCAGCGTTCGCCGCCTTCGTAAAAGGCGAAGTCCAGCACGCTGCCCGAGACGTTTCGCACCGTCAGGGTGACCGTGTTGGGCCCGATCGGGTCGGCGTAGAGCGTCGTGCAGGCGGCGACGCCGAGCAACGCGAGTGTGATCGCCGCGGAACGGACGGATGGCTTCATGGCGGTTCCCTCGACCCGACAGTGGTTGGTTGCGGCGCCTTTCGCAATACGGCTGTCGCCGCTACATCCGCCCCATGACCATCACCACGGTCGGCCTCGATGCCGATGACACCCTCTGGCACAACGAGACCATCTTCCGCCTGACCCACAAGCGGTTCGTGGAACTGCTCGACCCCTACTGCGACGATCATGCGCGGCTTGAGGCGACGCTGGCCGAGACGGAAAAGCGCAACCTGCGGCTCTACGGCTACGGGGTGAAGGGCTTCACCCTGTCGATGATCGAGACGGCGATGGAGCTGACGCAGGACAAGGTCTCCATAGGCGTCATCAAGCAGATCCTCGCCGCCGGCCGCGAGATGCTGAACGAGCCGGTCGAGCCCTTGCCTGGCGTGGAGAGCGCGCTGCATGCCCTGTCGGAACGCTACCGGCTGGTGCTGATTACCAAGGGCGACCTCCTGCACCAGGAGACCAAGCTGGCCGCCAGCGGCCTGGGCGACCTGTTCGCGGCGGTGGAGATCGTCAGCGAGAAGGACGCCGACACCTATCGCCGGGTGTTCGCCCGCCACGGCACGGGACCGCAGCAGGCGGTGATGGCCGGCAACTCCATGCGCTCCGACATCCTGCCGGCGCTGGAGGCCGGCGCCTGGGGCGCGCTGATCCCCTATCCGCTGGTCTGGGCCCACGAGGCGGCCGAGGCGCCGGACGCGCACGAGCGGTACGTGGAACTGGCGAGCATCGCCGAACTGCCGGGGTGGGTGGATTCGCTCTCGAGCTAACCTTCCCTCGTCATCCTCGCGCTCGTCGCGAGGACCCATGCGTGATGAGTTGGACAATGTGGGCCGCGTCCAGTCGATCGTCACAGTTCAGCCTTTGACAGCGGCGTTCATGGGTCCTCGCGACGAGCGCGAGGATGACGGATGTTGGTGTGACGCGGCGCGTCCGCCTGCACTAAGCTTCGCGAACCACGCAGGGAGCCACAGCTTGAACCTTCGTCCTCTTCTCGCCCTCGCCGCCAGCGTCCTGCTCCTCTCCTGTTCGGCGATGCCGGAGTTGCCGACCCTGCCCGGCCAGGGCGGCAAGGGGGCGCCGTTCGACATCGTCATTCGCAACGGCCTGATCCATGACGGCTCCGGCGGCGCGCCCTGGCGGGGCGAGGTGGCCATTCGCGGCGACCGCATCGTCGCCATGGGGCCGCGGATAAGGGGCCCGCGCCTCACCGAGATCGACGCGAATGGTCAGGCTGTCGCGCCAGGCTTCATCAATATGCTGAGCTGGGCCACCGACAGCCTGATCGCCGATGGTCGCGGCCTGTCAGACCTCAAGCAGGGGGTGACGCTGGAGGTGATGGGCGAGGGCTCCTCGATGGGGCCGTGGAACGCCGAGATGAAGCGGCTGGAGCGCCAGCGGCAGGGCGACATCAAGTACGACATCGCCTGGACGACGCTGGGCGAATACCTGGCCTACCTCGAGAAGGAAGGGATCAGCCCCAACGTCGCCTCGTTCGTCGGCGCCGAGACCGTCCGCACCAACGTGCTGGGCGAGGGCGATGACCAGCCCGGCGAGGCCCAGCTGCAGCGCATGCGGGGGCTGGTCGTCCAGGCCATGGAGGAGGGGGCGCTGGGCGTCGGCTCCTCGCTGATCTACGCGCCGGGCAGCTACGCCGAGACCCGCGAGCTGACCGCGCTGGCGACCGAGGCCGGTCGCTGCGGCGGCATCTACATCAGCCACATGCGCAGCGAGGGCAACCGGCTGCTGGAGGCCATCGACGAGCTGATCGACATCTCGCGGCAGTCCGGCGCCCCGGCCGAGATCTGGCACCTGAAGGCGGCCGGCAGGCAGAACTGGGGCAAGCTCGACGCGGCGATCGCCAGGATCGAGGCGGCCCGGGCCGGCGGCCAGCGTATCACAGCCAACATGTACACCTACACCGCCGGCTCCACGGGCCTGGACGCAGCCATGCCGCCCTGGGTGCAGGCCGGCGGCCGCGAGGCCTGGATCAAGCGGCTGAAGGATCCGCAGATCCGCCGCGAGGTCATCGCCGAGATGCGCACCGACAGTCCGGTGTTCGAAAACCTCTACCGCTTCGCCGGGCCTGAGGGGACGCTGCTGGTCGGCTTCCAGAACCCGAAGCTCAAGCCGCTGACCGGCAAGACGCTGGCCCAGGTCGCCGCCGAGCGGAAGGTCAGCCCGGAGGATGCGGCCATCGACCTGGTCATCGAGGACGGCAGCCGGGTGCAGGTGGTCTATTTCCTGATGAGCGAGGACAACGTCCGCAGGCAGGTCGCCCTGCCCTGGATGAGTTTCGGCTCCGACGCCGGCGCCCAGGCGCCCGAGGGCGTCTTCCTGCAGTCCAGCACCCACCCGCGCGCCTACGGCAACTTCGCCCGGCTGCTGGGCAAGTATGTGCGCGAGGAGAAGGTCGTCACCCTGCAGGAGGCCATCCGGCGGATGACCAGCCTGCCGGCCCATAACCTGGGCCTGCGCGAGCGCGGGACGCTGAAACCCGGCTACTACGCCGACGTGGTCATCTTCGACCCGGCTACGGTCAGCGACCCGGCCACCTACCAGAGCCCCAAACAGTTCGCGACCGGCGTCAGCTGGGTGCTGGTCAACGGCGGCGTGGCCCTGAAACACGGCGAGCCGACCGGCCAGGCGACCGGTCGCGTCGTCCGCGGTCGGGCCTGGAAGGGCTGGCCTGACGGCGGTTGCCGGGCGAGCGCGAAGGATTGGGGCTGGTAGGCGGCTTGAGGGGACAGGTTAAGATGTCCCTTGGGACACCTTAACCTGTCCCCGACCTGCCCCCCGCCGCGCGAGCAGCACCAGCCCGTAGAGCGGCACGGTCGCGGCGACGGCCCACAGGGTCGGCGGCAGCATCGACGGGTCCGACAGGGCAAGGACGGTCACGGCGAAGGTCGCGCCGGCGAGGCCCAGGAGCTGCAGCAGGCGGCGTCGGCCAGGGTCGGAGATGTCCCGGGCGATGCGGATCAGGGCGAGCGAGCAGAGGGTGTAGGCGACCATCGAGAAGTTGACCGTGATGTTGATCAGCACCCCGAACTGCTTGCCCAGCGTCGGCGACACGCTGGCCAGCAGCACGCCTGACATCAGGACGGCGGCCAGCATCAGGTCGCGCACCGGCGCGCGGGTCGCGTCGCCCTGCGACAGGATCCGGGGCAGGTAGCCCGCCGCCGCGCCGCTGCGCGAGCCCTCGGCGGTGACCAGCATCCAGCCTCCGACGGTGCCCAGGGTCTTGAGCAGGGCGCAGACCGCGATCACGCTGGCGGCGGCCGGACCCCACAGGATGCGGATGGCGTCGGCGAAGGGCGCGGTGGATTTCGCCAGCGTCTCGGTCGGGATCGACCCCAGCAGCGCCACCGAGGCGCCGATGTAGATCACCGCCGCCAGGGCGACGCCGCCCAGCGAGGCCCGCGCCACGTTCCTCTCGGGATCGCGGACCACGGCCGCCGCGAAGCTGGCGCTCTCGATGCCCAGGAAGGCCCAGAAGACCGGCGCCAGAGACTGCCCCACCGCGACGGACAGCGGCTTGCCGCTGACGTTCCAGCCTGCCGCGAAGATCTCACTGTCGAAGGCCAGCAGCCCCAGAACCGTCGCCACCACGATCGGCGCGAGCCCGATGAGCAGCGTCAGTCCGCTCAGGCGGGTCACCAGCTTCGCCCCGAAGATGTTGGCGACGGTCAGCAGCCAGATGATGCCGATCGTGGTCCAGGCGCCGGGCAGGGGCCCTGCCACCGCCGGCAGGAAGTAGGCGAGGTAGCCGGTCGCCGCCAGGGCCACCGCCGGCACGCCGATCCAGCAGGCGAGGAGATAGAGCCACCAGTTGGCGAACCCGAAGAAGGGGTGCAGCCCCCTGGCCGGGTAATCGACGATGGCGTCCGGCGTCGGCCGGATCGTCGCCAGCGCCGCGAAGACTCCGGCCAGCGCCAGGGCGCCCGCCGAGGTGATCAGCCAGGACAGCACCGTCGAGGAGCCTGTCGCCGCCAGCGAGGCCGGGAGCATGAAGACCCCTGACCCGATCATGTTGCCGGCCACCAGCACTGTCGCCGCCAGCGGGCCCACGCCCCGTTCGTTGCTCAACCGCCCGCCCCCGCGTTCGGATAACAGTGGGCGGCGAATTTGGGGGTGGAGTCAACGCGCGGACTGCTTCTGTCACTCCCTCATCCGTCATGGCCCGACTTGTTCGGGCCACCTATGAACACGGTCGATCAAGAGAGCTCACGGCTGATGGGTCGCGTGACCGTCCTCGCGCTCACCACGCATGGGTGGCCCGAGCAGGTCGGGCCATGACGAAGATTGGAGAGTTTACCCCAGGCACGCCGCCACCCGGTTCTGGAACCAGCCCACCGCGACCTCGTGCCGGGGCGACAGCACGCCGGTGTCATAGACGCCGGCGTCGAGGTTCTTCTGCACCGCCTCGCAGATCACCTTGTCCTCGAGGGTCAGGGCGTCGGAGGCGGCCAGCACGGCGTCCATGTCGGCGGTCGCCGGGTCGTAGAAGTAGAGATAGTCGAGCCGGGTGCGGTCATGGCCGACCGGTTGCATATGCTCGACCATCAGGCCGTAGCGGTAGACGTTGAAGGCCAGGTTCGGCCACAGCCAGGCCCACAGGCCGTCGTTGACGCCGCTGGTCGTGGCGACCTCGTGCACCGCGACCGCGCCGTCCATCCGCACATTATACGAAGCCGTATCGACCTCGGCGGCCAGGCCCGGATGCACCACGTCGATGTGGTAGCCTTCCAGGTAGTTCTCGACATAGGTCTTCCAGTTGCAGGCCAGGTCGTGGCTGCGGCGCAGCGTCGCCGGACCGGCGGTCACGCCGCGTTCGTCCATCAGCCGGCCCAGCGGCGCGACCAGATCCTCCAGCGGCTCGGCCTTGCCGTCGATGTTGACGAACACGAAGCCGCGCCAGATCTGCAGCTTCACCGGGTGGAGGCCGAAATCGCGCGGGTCGAAGCCCTCGGCCGCGCCGAAGTCGATCGCGCTGCGCAGCCGGCCGTCCAGCGCGTAGCGCCAGCCGTGATAGCGGCAGGTCAGCTCGCCGCCGCAGCTTCCCTTTCTCTCAGTGACCAGCGGCCCGGCCCGGTGGCGGCAGACGTTGTGGAAGCCGCGCAGCTGCCCGTCCTTGCCCCGCACCGCCAGCACCGGCCAGCCGGCGACAACACCCGCCAGGTAGTCGCCTTCGCCCGCCGCCTCGGCCTCATGACCGAGGAACTGCCAGCCGGCCGCGAAGACGCTCTGGCGCTCGCGCTGGAAGGCGGCCGGATCCCGGTAGAGGGCGGCGGGGAGGGTGAGCTGCATGGGCGGGAGTTGGAGGGAGGGTCGTCGCGCCGTCAATCCCATCTCCGCCCGATCCTCCCACTGCGAGAGGATTGTCGCGTTGGATGATGTCACACCGCCGCCCCGGCCCTCGTCTCCACATCAGACAGGGAGACACACCATGATCTATCGCTGGATCGCGGCGTTGCTGGGCGGAGGGTTGGCGGTCAATGCGCTCATCCAGCTGGCGTTGCCGCTGGCCTGGTACGACGCCGTGCCCGGCGTGCCGCTGACCGGGCCGTTCAACCCCCACTTCGTGCGCGACATCGGCATGGCCTACCTGGTCGTGGTCCTGGGCTGGTCTGGTTCGCCGCCCGGCCCCGGCAGGGTTGGCCGGCGCTGGTCTGCGCCGCCGCCTTCCTGGGCCTGCACGCTTCCATCCACGTCGGCGACGCCAGCTGCGGCGGCAGCGTCTGGCGCGACCTGCTCCGCGACGTCCCGGGCGTCTTCCTGCCCGCCCTGATCACGGCCTGGATCGCCTGGGCCGCCCGTCCCGCCCCCATCACGGCCAAGGAGGCCTGACATGTTGAAAGCCCTGCTCCGCCGCCAGATCGACGGCTTCGAGAAGACCTGGAACTACGCCGCCGGCTATATGCGGGACCTGCTCGACAATGGCGGGCCCTGGACCTTCATCCGCTTTGGCCTGGTCGCCTCGCTGGGCCACGGCAAGGCCGCGCCGGCCGAGGCGCGGGCGGCGGCGGGCATCGTCGGGACCTTGGCGGGCGACTGCGGGCCCTGCACCCAGATCAGCGTCGACATGGCCACGGCCGGCGGCGTGCGGCCCGAGGTCCTGCGCGGCATCCTGGCCGGCGACCGACTGGCCATGGGCGAGGCGGCGGCGCTGGCCTACGACTTCGCCCGCGCGGTGCTGGATCGCAACCTGCTGGACGCCGACGAGTGCCGGGCGGAGATCGCCCGCCGCTGGGGCGAGGCGGCCGTCGTCGATCTGGCCCTCGCCCTGACGACCGGCCAGATGTATCCCACGGTGAAGTACGCCCTGGGTCACGGTCGCGCCTGCACCAAAGTGGTGGTCGCCGGCGTCTCGGCGCCCTTCCGCCTGTCGGAGCCTGTCGCGGTATGAACACCGCCACCCTGACCTTCGAGCGTGAACGCCCGCGCCTCAAGCGGCTGGCCTATCGCATGCTGGGCTCGGTGGCCGAGGCCGAGGACGCGGTGCAGGACGCCTGGCTGCGCTGGGACAAGGCCGGCGCGGCGGCGGACAATCCCCAGGCCTGGCTGGTCCAGACCGTCACCCGCCTGTGCCTCGACCGGCTGAAGTCGGCCCGCGCCCGACGCGAGACCTACGTCGGTCCCTGGCTGCCCGAGCCGCTGGTCGAGGAGATCACCGACGATCCGGTCGAACGGGCCGAGGACGTGTCGGTCGCCTTCCTGCTGGCGCTGGAGCGGCTGTCGCCGCTGGAGCGGGCGGTGTTCCTGCTGCACGACGTCTTCGACCAGGACTACGCCGCCATCGGCGCCGCGCTCGGCCGGGGCGAGGCGGCGGTGCGCCAGCTGGCCAGCCGGGCCCGCGCCCACGTCCGCGACGCCCGGCCGCGTTTCGCGGTGTCTCCGGAGCGGACGCTGCAGCTGGCTGCCGCCTTCATGAGCGCCGCCGCCGCCCAGGACATGGAGACCCTGTCCAGCCTCCTGGCCGAGGACGCCGTGCTGATTTCCGACGGCGGCGGCAAGCGGCCGGCCGCTCTGCGCCCGATGATCGGCCGCGACGACGTCATGCTGCTGCTCAAGGGGCTGTCCTCGCGCGGCGGATTCGCAAAGGCCATGGCCATGCGCCCGGCGCTGATCAACGGCGCCCCCGGCGTGGTCATGGACCTCTCCGACGGCCTGCAGACCATCGCTTTCGAGGCCGACGCCGACGGACTGCTCAGCGCCATCTACATCATGCGCAATCCGGACAAGCTGCGGCATGTGAGGGGGTGAGACAGGGACATGCACTTCAGTGCGTGTCCCTCGCAGCCTGAAGCGGTTGGGGACACGCACTGAAGTGCATGTCCCCGGAAGCGCTCGCGCGCTATGACAAGTCATGCGCTTCGACGACCGCTTCCTGGAGGAGATCAAGTCGCGCGTCCGGCTGTCGGACGTGATCGGCAAGACCGTGAAGCTGAAGCGCCAGGGCCGGGAGTTCGTCGGCCTGTCGCCGTTCACCAAGGAGCGGTCGCCCAGCTTCTTCGTCAACGACGACAAGGGCTTTTTCCACGACTTCTCCAGCGGCAAGCACGGCGACCTGATCAGCTTCCTGCAGGAGACCGAGCGGCTGACCTTCATGGAGGCGGTCGAGCGGCTGGCGGCCGAGGCGGGCGTGCCGCTGCCGGCCCCCGATCCCCAGGCCGCCGAGCAGGAAAAGAAGCGCCAGGGCCTCGCCGACTGGGTCGAGCTGGCCGCGCAATGGTTCGAGGGCGAGCTGCACCGGCCGTCCGGCAAGGCGGCGCGCGACTACCTGCTGCGCCGGGGTCTGCCGGAGACGGAGTGGAAGCGCTTCCGCATCGGCTTCTCGCCGAACAGCCGCACGGCGTTGAAGGACTACCTGATCGCCAAGGGCGCCAAGCCGGGCGAGCTGATCGACGCCGGCCTGCTGATCGCGCCGGAGGAGGGCGGGTCCGCCCCCTACGACCGCTTCCGCGACCGCATCATCTTCCCGATCGCCGACGCCCGGGGGCGCGTCGTCAGCTTCGGCGGCCGGGCCATGGATCCGGAGGCGCGGGCCAAGTACCTGAATGGTCCCGAGACCAGTCTGTTCTCCAAGGGGCGGCTGCTCTACGGCCTGCCCGAGGCGCGCAAGCTGCTGCACGCCGGCGGCGAGGACGCGGCCCTGGTCGTGGTCGAAGGCTACATGGACGCCATCGCCTGCCAGCGGGCCAACATCGCCGCCGTCGCCCCGCTGGGCACCGCCCTGACCGAAGACCAGATGGAGGTCCTCTGGCGCCTGCATCCCGAGCCGACGCTCTGCTTCGACGGCGATGCGGCGGGCCAGCGGGCGGCCTTCCGGTCGCTCGACCGGGCGCTGCCGCTGCTCAAGCCCAGCCGCAGCTTCCGCTTCAGCATCGTGTCGGGCGGCAAGGACCCCGACGACGTGCTGCGGGAGCAGGGCCCCAATGTGCTGCGCAAGCAGCTGTCGGAGACCAGGCCCTTCGTCGAGGTGCTGTTCGAGCGCGAACAGGCCGCCGCCGCGCCGCTCGATACGCCCGAGCGCCGGGCCGGCCTGAAGGCCAATCTGCGGAAGCTGGCCGCGACCATCGCCGACCCGGACCTGGGCGCCGCCTACCGCGAGGACCTGCTCGGCCGCTACGAGGCGCTGTGGCCGACCACCAAGCCGGTGTTCACCGTCGGCGCGGCGGCGCGAGAGATGTCGCGGCGGCGCTGGGACAACGCCCGCCCGGTGTTCACCGCCCGCGCGCTCGACGAGACCAAGGCCGCCATCACCCGCATGCGAGCCGAGCCCCGCCCGCTGCCCGCCGCGCTGGCCCTGGCGGCGATGCAGAACCCGAAGCTGCTCGAGGACAAGGTCGAGCAGCTGGCGTCCAAGGGCTTCGGCGACGACCGGCTGAGCGGCATCGCCAGCGAACTCGTCGCCCTGCGCTTCGAGGCCGATACACTCGATCCCGCCGCCGTGCGCCACCGCCTCCACGCCCGAGGCTACGACGACTCGGTGTTCGACCAGATCGCCAGCGCCGCCCGGAAGGCCCGCGCCGCCTTCCTGGAGCGCGACGTGACGCCTGAGCAGGCCCATCGGCTCTGGACCCGCGCCTACGAGCTGCTCATGGACCTCGAAGCCCTGGAGCGCGCGGTCGCCGCCGCGGTCAACGACTCGGCGCGCGACCCGGACTACAAGACGCTGTCACGGCTCAAGACCGAGCGGGACGCTCTCAAGCGCCGCGTCGACCGGGGCGACTGGCTGGACGAGGCGGAGCCGGCGCATCCGCTGCACTGAGGCTGCCTAGCTGCGATAATCCCCGTTGATCGCCACGTATTCCTTGGTCAGGTCACACGTCCACACGCTCGCCGAGCCCCGGCCGACGCCGACGTCGACGCTGACCTCGAGCTCCTGCTTCTTCATGTAGGCGCTCATCCTCGCCTCGGAGTAGGTCGGGGAGACCAGGCCGTCCTGGGCGGCGACCAGCTTGCCGAACATGATCTTCACCCGCTCGCGGTTGATGGGCTCGTCGGCGCGCCCGACGGCCATGGCGATGCGGCCCCAGTTGGCGTCCTCGCCGGCGAAGGCGGTCTTGACCAGCGGGCTCTCGGCCACCGTGCGGGCGATCTTGCGGGCCGACGCCGCGTTCTGGGCGCCGGTGACGTTGATCTTGACGAACTTGGTCGCGCCCTCGCCGTCGCGGACCAGCTGCAGGGCGAGATCCAGCAGCACCTTCTCCAGCTTGTCGCGGAAGTCGGCCAGCCGGTGGTCGCCGGCCCGGCTGATGCGCGGGGCCTTCGACTGGCCGGTGGCGAACAGAAGCAGGGTGTCGTTGGTCGAGCGGTCGCCGTCGACGGTCACGCAGTTGAAGGTCGTGCGGGTGTAGAGGCTGACCAGAGTCTGCAACGCCTTGGGCGCGATGTCGGCGTCGGTGGCCACGAAGGCCAGCATGGTCGCCATGTCCGGCGCGATCATGCCCGAGCCCTTGGCGATGCCGTTGATGCGCACGCTCTGGCCGTCGATCTTCGCCGTGGCCGTGGCGGCCTTGGGGAAGGTGTCGGTGGTCATGATCGCTCGGGCGGCGTCCTGCCAGGCGTCCTCGGTCAGCCGGCCTTCGATGGCCGGCAGCTTCTGGGTGATCTTGCCGTCGTCCAGCAGCACGCCGATGACGCCGGTCGAGGCCATCATCACGTCGCGCTGGCGGCAGTCGAAGCGCTTGGCCACCGCTCCGGCCACGCGGCGCACCGCGTCGGCCCCGGGCTTGCCGGTGAAGCTGTTGGCGCAGCCAGCGTTGACGACCAGCGCCTGGACGCCCTCGCCGCCGGAGCTTTCGAGCTGCTTCTTGCACCAGTCGACGGGGGCCGAGCCGACGCCGTGGCGGGTGAAGACCCCGGCGCAGCTGGTCCCCGGCGCGAACCGCATGACCAGCAGGTCCGGCCGCTCGTGCTTGTAGAAGCCGGCCCGGCCGATCGCCATCTGGACGCCCGCGATCGGCGCCATCTTCGGCATCGACACAGCCAGCGGCGAGACCTTCAGGCCCGGCTTGCCCGGCGTCGGCGCCTCGGGTTCAGCCGCCGTCGCGGCAGGATCCTTGCCGGGCCGACGCAGACCGCGCTTGAGGGCCGTGGCCAGCGGGTCGAGAACGGCATGGGCGGCGGCCTCGACGGGCTTGGCGGCCGCTTCCAGCGCGCGGGAGGCCGAGGACTTCGTCGGTGTCTTGGTCATTTCTTGGCGGGAGTCGCTGGAGCGGACGGGGCCTTGTCGGCGGGCGAGGACGGGGTGGGCGTCGCCGGCGGCGGCGCTTGCGGCGGCGCGGAGTCCGGCTCGCGCGGGGCGCCGGGCACGTCCTGCGGCTTGCCCAGCAGCGGCTCGATCCGGGCCTTGCCGCGCAGGGTCTCCAGCAGCTCGCGCACCTCGTCGTAGGTCAGGAACCGGACGATCTGCGGCCGGGCGGCTTCCAGGGTGATCGGCGCCTCCTGGCGCTTGTCCTCCACCCGGACCAGCGCGAAGCCGCCCTCGACGGGGAAGGGGCCGATCAGCTCGCCGGCCTTGGCTTCCTTGAGCGCCGCGACATAGCCCTCGGGCATGACATCGAGCGTGAAGTAGCCGCCGAAATCGCCGCCGCTGAAGCGGGTGGCCGCGTCGATGGAGCGTTCCATGGCCAGGGCCTCGAACGAGGCGCCGGCGGCCAGCAGCTTCTTGACCTCCTCGGCCTGGGCCTGGGTGCCGACGACGATCTGACGCGCCTTGACCTCCTCAGACTGGCGGGAGAGGCGCAGCTGTTCCTGGTAGAGCTCGCGGATGGCGTTCTCGGTGACCTTCTTCTCGACCACGCCTTCGACGACCATGTCGGCCAGGATCCGCTGGCGGGCGGCCTCGAGGCGCTGCTGGGCGACCGGGTTCTTGTCGAGCTTCATGCGCACGGCTTCTGCGGCCAGCAGGCGCTGGTCGATGACCTCGTCCAGCACGCGGCGGAACAGGTCGGAGGAGATGTCCAGCGGCTCGCCTTCGCCGATCAGGCCCTGGGCCACGGCCTCGCGCTTCACGTCCGAGGACCAGACCGTGTCGGCGTCGACGCGGGCCACGGCGGTGTCGCCGGGCTCGGGCGGCTTTTCCGACCCCTTGGGCTGTCCGCAGGCGGCCAGCGCCAGGACCAGGCCGATGGCCAGCATCGCGTTCCGGGCGCCGTGTCGGGCGGTCTTCATGACGGGCATCTCTCCGCAGAAGGTCAGTCAGGCTCCGTAGCGCGGTTTCCCCGCGAACGGAATGACGTCGCGCGCCGCACGCGAACCGCTATGGTCGGCGCTTCCGTGACAATCACAGGCGATCCATGACCCTGCCAAGCGATCCCGTCCCCAACGCCGCCCACATGGCCTCGCCTTCCTATCGGCTCGCCGCGCTCGACCAGGACTTTCTGCTCGGTGAGTCGATGCGCGGCGTTCGCTTCCTGCTGGAGTTCGCCAAGGCCGACGAAGCGCTGAAGGCCTGGGGCGTGCGCTCGACGATCGTGGTGTTCGGCAGCGCCCGCGTGCGGGACGGCGGCGGCAACGGTCATGCGCGCTGGTACGACGAGGCCCGCGCCTTCGGCCGGATCGTCTCGGAGCGCGGCGGCGCCCTGCGTGAAGGGCAGGGACCGCGCGACAATGTCATCGCCACCGGGGGCGGCCCCGGCCTGATGGAAGCCGCCAACCGCGGCGCGGCGGACGTCGGCGCGCCGTCCGTCGGCTTCAACATCACCCTGCCGCACGAGCAGGAGCCCAATCCGTACTCGACGCCGGAGCTGACCTTCCGCTTCCACTACTTCGCCATGCGCAAGATGCACCTGGCCATGCGCGCTAACGCCCTGGTGGCCTTTCCGGGCGGCTTCGGGACGCTGGACGAGCTGTTCGAGATCCTGACGCTGCGCCAGACCGACAAGTCGCCGCCGATCCCCATCGTGCTGTTCGACGAGGCCTACTGGCGCTCGGTGATCGGCTTCGACAAGCTGATCGAGCACGGCATGATCGCGGCGGACGACATGTCGCTGCTGCGCTTCGCCGAGGACGCCGAGGGGCTCTGGGCGCGCCTGCTGGAGTGCGGCCTGAGGCCGGGGGAGAGGGTGTAGGGGGCAGTGTCCTCGCCGCCACAAGGGATCGCTCCGACGGGGCGTCGCGTTGACACCCGGGTGGGCGCTGCTTAAGTCTCCGGCGCGCCGAAACGGGCGGATTTTCAAGGGGCCGAGAGGCCCTTAGCGAACCCCGACGCCGCCTCCGCGCGCTGCTTTCACTGGATATCTGACCTGATGCTCGGCTTCGCCAAAAACCTCTTCGGCTCCTCCAACGACCGCAAGGTCAAGGCCATGCAGGCCCGGGTCGCGAAGATCAACGCGCTGGAGCCGCAGATGTCGGCCCTGTCCGACGACCAGCTGCGGGCCAAGACCGACGAGTTCAAGGCGCGCCTCGAGAAGGGCGAAACGCTCGACGACCTGATGAACGAGGCCTTCGCGGTGGTCCGGGAGGCGTCCAGGCGCACGCTGGGCCAGCGTCACTACGACGTCCAGATGATCGGCGGCATGGTGCTGCACAAGGGCGGCATCGCCGAGATGCGCACTGGTGAAGGCAAGACGCTGGTCGGCACGCTGCCGACCTACCTGAACGCCCTCGAGGGCAAGGGCGTCCACGTCATCACCGTCAACGACTACCTCGCCCGCCGCGACGCCGAGTGGATGGGCAACGTCTACCGGTTCCTCGGGCTGTCGGTCGGGGTGATCGTCAACGGCCTGTCGCAGGGCCAGCGCCAGGAGGCGTACCGCAGCGACATCACCTACGGCACCAACAACGAGTTCGGCTTCGACTACCTGCGCGACAACCTGGTCTACGACGTCAGCGAGATGGTCCAGCGCGGCCACAACTTCGTCATCGTCGACGAAGTGGACTCGATCCTGATCGACGAGGCCCGCACGCCGCTGATCATCTCCGGCCCGACCGAGGACCGCTCCGAGTTCTACCGGATCATCGACGCGGTGGTGAAGGACCTGATCAAGGAAGAGGGCATCTACGACCACGACGAGAAGCAGCGCCAGGTGCTGCTGACCGAAGCGGGCACCGAGCGGATCGAGGAGATCCTGATGGCCGGCGGCCATCTGGCCGAAGACTCGATCGGGCTCTACGACGCGGCCAACGTCTCGGTGGTGCACCACATCAACCAGGCCCTGCGCGCCAACGTCCTCTACACCCGGGACAAGGACTACATCGTCAAGGCCGGCGAGGTGATCCTGATCGACGAGTTCACCGGCCGCATGATGACCGGCCGCCGCCTGTCTGAAGGTCTCCACCAGGCCATCGAGGCCAAGGAAGGCGCCGAGATCCAGCCCGAGAACCAGACCCTGGCCTCGGTGACGATCCAGAACTACTTCCG
>CAYTZY010000001.1:75341-173766 GCA_964442795.1 uncultured Caulobacter sp. | reverse complement strand
ACGATCATCGGCAACGGCGAGATCTACAACTACGTCGAGCTGATCGAGGAGTTCGGGCTTGGCGACAAGCTGGCCACCGGCTCGGACTTCGAGCCGTTGCTGCATATCTATGCGCAGGAGGGCGAGAAGGCGTTCGAGCGCCTGCGGGGGATGTATGCCTTCTGCCTGATCGGCGGGGACGGGCGGACCTGGCTGGTCAGGGACGGGTTCGGGATCAAGCCGCTGTATTATCGGGAGAACGGGCGGCAGGTGGCCTTCGCCTCCGAGCCTCGCGCTTTCCCGACGAACGATCATTGGCCGAAGCAGTCCAACGGCGAGTTGCTGGCGCTGAACTATCTTGTCGATGATGGTGAGGCGACATCCGGCTTGGGCGCGCTGCGCACGCCACCGGGCATGGTGATGCAGCTCGCCCCCCCATCCGCTCATCCCCGCGAAGGCGGGGACCCAGGTGTTTTTGGGGCGGCTCGGATTGGCTCGGGGATTGAGAAAAATGCCTGGGTCCCCGCCTCCGCGGGGATGAGCGGGGAAGAAGAAGCGCTCGAGAAGCTCGACGCCGTGCTGGAAGACAGCGTGAAGGTCCACCAGCGCTCCGACGTGCCTTACGGCCTGTTTCTGTCGGGCGGCGTGGACAGCGCGACCGTCGCGACGCTGATGTCGCGGCTGAACAGGCGACCGGTCACTGCCTATACCTGCGGCTTCGACGTCCCAGAGGCTCGCGACGAACGCCGGCAGGCCGAACGCATAGCCAAGGCGCTGAACCTCGACTGGCGCGAGACGACCTTCTGCGAGGAAGATTTCTGGCGGATCGCGCCCCAGGTGGCTTGGGCACTCGACGACCCCACCGCCGACTACGCCACGCTGCCGACCTACAAGCTGGCGGAAGCGGCCAAAGGCACGCTGACGGTGATCCTGACTGGCGAAGGCGGAGACGAGCTGTTCGGCGGTTACGGCCGCTACCGGCGCGCGATGCGGCCGACTTGGCTCGGCGGCCGACCTGCGGAGCCGCAGGTCGATGCGCCATTCCTACCGACAATCGTCATGCAGGACGGCGGCAAGGCCTGGTTCAAGGGGCCAGAGGCTCTGCTGAACTGGCAGGAAACTGTCAGTGGGGCGTTACTAAGCGCACCCGGCCTCACCCCCCTCCAACAGGCCCAGTACGCCGACATCGTCACCTGGCTGCCCAACGACCTGCTGCTCAAGCTCGACCGGATGTTGATGGCGCACGGGCTGGAGGGGCGGACGCCGTTCCTGGACAGGGAGGTCGCGGCCTTCGCGTTCAACCTGCCGGACCGCATGAAGGTGCGCGGCAAGTACGGCAAATACATCCTGCGCAAGTGGCTGGAGCGGCACTGCCCGGCGGCCGAGCCGTGGGCGAAGAAGAAGGGCTTCACCGTCCCCGTCGCCGCCTGGATCGCGCCGCGCGCCGGCGACCTCGGCCCCCGGATCGCCGCGACCAAAGCGGTAGCCGAGGTCTGCGACGTCGAGGCGGTCCGCGCCGTCTTCACCGACGAGAAGCAGGCCCACAACCGCTGGCCGCTGCTGTTCTTCGCCCTGTGGTCGCTGATCCATCTCGAAGGCGCCGAGCCGAACGCCGCGCTCCGGTCCTTGCTTGGCGAGGCCTGAGCGCCATCTAGCTCTGTAGCTGTCGCCCATCCTTTTCCGTGTTCCCGGCGAAGGCCGGGACCCATCTGTCCATCCCCGGCGTTCGCAATCCGGTCCGCCGGACGCGATCCCGAAGATGGATCCCGGCCTCCGCCGGGAAGACGGACTATGTAGAGTCGTCAAAGGTCGAGCCCCGCTCGATGAAGGAGTCTTCCATGCGTCCCCTGCCCGTGATCGCCGCCGCCTTCGTGCTCGCCGCCTGCGGTGGCGAGGCCACCGTCGCCCAGACTCCCGGCCAGCCGCTGGAGACCCGGCCCGCCGACGGCGCCGGCCAGACGCCCGCCTTCCCCGGCCAGACCCGCGCCCCCTACGCCACCGCCAATGTCGCCTTCGACGTCGTCACGGTCGCCGAGGGGCTGGAGAAGCCCTGGGGCCTGGCCTTCCTGCCCGGCGGCGAGATGCTGGTCACCGAAAAGGCCGGCCGCCTGCGGATCGTCGGCCAGGACGGCAAGCTGTCGGCGCCGGTGACGGGTCTGCCCGAGGTCTATCCGGCCCGGCAGGGCGGCCTGTTGGACGTGGTCGTCGGCCCCGACGGCCTGATCTACTGGAGCTATGCCGAGAAGCGCGACGGCGGCGACGGCACGGCCGTGGCCCGCGGCCGGCTGGTTCCCGGCGCTGCGCCGCGCATGGAGGACGTCAAGGTCGTCTGGCGCATGACCCCGACCATCGAGTCCGGCATGCACTACGGCAGCCGCCTGGCCTTCTCGCCCGACGGCTTCCTGTTCATCACCACCGGCGAACGCTCGATCCTGCCCGGCCGCGTCCAGGCCCAGGACCTCGGCTCGGCGTTCGGCAAGGTCATCCGCATCTATCCGGACGGCGCGATCCCCAAGGACAACCCCTTCGCGGCGGTGGGGGAGGCCAACAAGGGCATCTGGTCGACCGGCCACCGCAACATCCAGTCGGCGGCCTTCAACCCGGCGACCGGCCAACTGTGGACGGTCGAGCACGGGGCCAAGGGCGGCGACGAGCTGAACATCCCGCAGGCCGGCAAGGACTACGGCTGGCCGACCATCACCTATGGCGTCGAGTACAGCGGCAAGCCGATCGGCGAGGGCCTGACCGCCAGGGCTGGGCTTGAACAGCCGGTCTACTACTGGGACCCGGTGATCGCGCCCTCGGGCATGGCCTTCTATGACGCCGCCCTGTTCCCCGCCTGGAAGGGCAGTGTCTTCATCGGCGGTCTGAACGGCAAGAAGCTGGTCCGCCTGACCCTCGACGGCGACAAGGTCGTCGGTGAGGAGTGGCTGCTGCAGGACCTCGGCGAACGCATCCGCGACGTGCGGGTCGGGCCCGACGGCGCGGTCTATGTGGTGACCGACAACGCCGAGGGGCGAGTGCTGAAGCTGGTTCCGAAGGGGTAGCGGGCTTCGTGCGTGCTTCGACACGCGCCTTCGGCGCTGCTCAGCATGACGTGGAAAGATAGCATTCCAGATACGTCATCCTGAGCAGCCGCGAAGCGGCGTGTCGAAGGACGCAGGGCCTCAAAGCCCCAGCCGCTCTGCCACCACTTCTCCTACCGCAAGCGACGAGGTCAGGCCCGGGCTTTCGATGCCGAACAGGGCGACCAGATCCTCGACGCCGTGCACGTCCGGGCCGTCGATGCGGAAGTCGGGCTGCGGTTCGTCGGGGCCGTGCAGCTTTGGGCGGATGCCGGCGTAGTCGGGCGACAGCAGGGTCTCGTCGAGCGCCGGCCAGAAGCGGCGGATGTAGGCGGCGAACTCGGCGCGGCGGGCCGGGTCGACGGAATAGTCCTCCGTCGCCACGAACTGCAGGTCCGGGCCGAACACGGCCTGGCCGCCGAGGTCCTTGCGGTAGTGGGTGCCGAGCGCGCCGTGGATGGGCGGCGGATAGACCAGCCGCTCGAACGGCGCCTTTGCCTGCAGCCGGAAATAGACGCCCTTGCCGTAGTGACCGGCCGGGATTGCGGCGGCCGGGTAGCCCTCGATGTCCGCCGCCACCGCTTGGGCCGAGAGGCCCGGCGCGGTGACCAGCAGGCGGCAGGTCAGGTCGGTCGGCGTCTCGCCGCCGGCCCGGACGCGGAAGCCGCCGCCGGGCAGCCGGGACGCGCCCTCGAACGGAGTGGCGGTGACGACCGCCCCGCCGGCCGCCTCGATCTCGCCGACCAGGGCCAGCATGTAGCCGTGGCTGTCGAACACCCCGCTCTCGGGCGACAGCAGCGCCCCGTGGCAGGCCAGGCCCGGCTCCAGCGCCATGGCCTGGGCGGCGGTCAGGACCTCCATGCCCTCGACGTCGTTGGTGCGCGCCTGCTCAAGAATGACGTCCAGCCGGGCGACCTCTTCGGGCGCCGTGGCCACCACCAGCTTGCCGCACTTGCGGTAGTCGACATGGTGGCTGTCGAGGAAGGCGTAGAGCATCCGCCGGCCCTGCACGCAGAGCCGCGCCTTCAGCGATCCCGTCGGATAGTAGAGCCCGGCGTGGATGACCTCGGAGTTGCGCGACGAGACCCCCTGCCCGAAGGCCGGCTCCTTCTCCAGCACCGCGACGGTCAGGCCGCGCCGCGACAGCGCATAGCCGGTCGCCAGGCCCACGGCCCCGGCCCCGACCACGACGGCGTCGAAATCGAACTCGCTCATGACCCTGCCCTATCACGACGGCGGCCCTCGCCAAGGCGCCGAACCGCACCGACGGTACGGTTTTCGCCCTGACCGTAGGGGCGGGAGCCGGGAGCAAACCCGTCCTCGGCGCTCCAAACCGCCGGAAACATTGTGCATTTCCCCTTGCCGAGCCTCCCCGACCATGGGTCTTCTAGAGCGCGTCCGGGCGTCGCCCTAGAAGATCGCTCCCCCCAAGGAGACCCTCCCCATGTCCTTCGACATCGCCACCACCGCGCCCCTGAGCGGCGCCAGTCCCGCCGCCGCCGCCCTCTACAGCGACGCTCTCGCCGGCTTCCAGTGCTTCATCGGCGACCCCGTGACCACCCTCGCCCAGGCCACGCAGGACAGCCCGCGCTTCGTCATGGCGCATATGCTCAACGCCTACCTGATGCTCAGCGGCACCGACGCCGAAGCCGTCCCCATCGCCGCCGCCGCCCATGCCGCCGTCGTCGGCGCGCCGATGACCGATCGCGAGGCCGGCCACGTGGCCGCCGTCGGCGCCATGCTTCAGGGCGACCTGCGCGGCGCGGCCCGCATCCTCGAGGACGTCGCCATCGCCTGGCCGCGCGACGCGCTGGCCCTGCAGGCCGGTCAGCTGACCGACTTCCTGCTCGGCGACTCCCGCATGCTGCGCGACCGGATCGGCCGCGCGCTGCCTGCCTGGGACCGGTCCATGCCCGGCTACCATGCCATCCAGGGCATGCTGGCCTTCGGGCTGGAGGAGACCGGCCTCTATGACCGCGCCGAAGCCGCCGGCCGGCTTGCCATCGAGCTGCAGCCGCGCAACGGCTGGGCCCAGCACGCCGTCGCCCACGTCATGGAAATGCAGGACCGTCGCGAGGACGGCGTCGACTGGATGCGCCAGGACATCAAGCGCTGGACGCACGAGAGCTTCTTCGCCGTCCACAACTGGTGGCACCTGGCCCTCTTCCACCTGGGACTGGGCGACACCGCCGAAGTGCTCGACCTCTATGACGGTCCGATCTGGGGCGCGCGTTCGACCCTGGCCTTCGACATGGTCGACGCCTCGGCGCTGCTGTGGCGGCTGCATCTGCTGGGCGTCGACGTCGGCGACCGCTGGCGGCCGCTGGCGGAGAGCTGGCAGGCGGCGTCGGGCGGCCAGAGCACGTACGCCTTCAACGACGCCCACGCGGCCATGGCCTACGCCGGCGTCGGCGACCGGGCGGCGCTGGCCGCGCTGAAGGACGCCCAGGCGCGCGCCATCGCCGGCCCCGGCGACAATGCAGGCTTCGTGGGCGAGGTCGGCGCGCCGGTGGTCAACGGCATCGCCGCCTTCGCCGAGGGTGACTGGAAGGGCGCGGTCGAGGCGCTGCGTCCGGTGCGCAATCGGGCCGGCCGCTTCGGGGGCAGCCACGCCCAGCGTGACATCATCGACCTGACCCTGATCGAGGCGGCGCGCCGCGGCGGAGACACCGCCCTGTACAACGCCCTGATCGCCGAGCGTGACGCCGCCCGGCCGCTGGGCCCCAAGGCCGCGACGCTCGACAAGGTCGCCTGACCTAGTCGGGCGGCATGATGATGGTGATGTTCCCGCCATCGGCTCCGTAGCCGCCGATCGCCTCGGTCCTTCCCGCGAGAATATCCGCGAACAGGGCCGTGGCGTCTTCGGCGGACGGACGCCCTTCGAAGTAGCCGTAGATCATGATCTGGGCGCCGCGGCTGACCGTGGCCGTCCACTGGGGCGGCCCCTTCTCCTTCTCGCGGAGAAGGCCCGCCAGGCCCTCGACGCCGATCTCGAGCGTCGGCGGACGGGTCTTGCTGACCAGGGTCAGCCGGTCTCGGTTGGCGTCGCCGCCGCCCGCGAAGAGGCCCCGCCAGAGCAGCATGCGGAACACCTCGCGCGTCACGACCTGCTCAGGGCACCAGATGATCGGCTGGAAGAGGTCCTCGTCCCCCTTCTTCGCCTTGCGGCCACGGGCCGGCTTCTCCTCGGCCGCCCCCATCAGGGCGCCCCCGAGGATGGCCGACATCAGGGCGTCGTCCTTCATCTGCTTCGTATCCGTAACCCGCCGGCCGTCGCGCACCGGGGCGGGCGCCTTGTCGCAGAGCGCCAGTCGCGGCGCGGCGCTGGCCATCAGACTTTCGGTCATCGCGCTGACGCCCTGGGCGCCGGTCGCTGCGCCTGCGGTCGTCGAGGTGATGCGGTACTGGACGAGCCATCCACTCAGCTCCGCCACCCGGATGTCTGACAGCAGGCCGCCGTCTTCGGAGTAGCGGGCCACGCTCCAGGTCAGGCCGTCCAGCGTCAGCTGCTCGTCGCCAAGGTGGACTGGATGGCGGTTGGCCCCATCCCGGACCAGGTCCTGCCTGGCCTCCTCCAGCGCCCCGGAGACGCCCTGCGCGCCCCGGCGGGTCAAGTAGACCTGGAATGCCGAGCCCGGCGCGGAATACTCGCAGCCGACGTCGAGGCCCACGCCGTCATAGACCCGCGCCGCCTTGCGCTGGAAGGCGTCCAGCGTCTGGGGACAGAGCATTCCTGACTGCTGATGCTCCAGGCCGCCGCTTTCGGTCTCCAGCCAGACGCTCTGCGGGGCCGAGCGCGCCGTCTGCCCGGAAGACGGCATCGATTGCGGCGTCTGGCCAAAAGCCGGCGACCCGACGGCGGCCAGCGCCAGGACAACTAAAAGGCTACGCATGACACTCCCTCAATCCTGGGGAAGTATCGCCGTCAACCCCTCGGCGCGCAACCGGCGACTACTGGCCCCACTCCGCCCAAAGCGCCGCCTCGTCCGCCCTGGCGACCTTCACCGAGGCGTCCTTGATGTGGCCAAAGCCGCGGATCTGCTGCGGGACCGCCGCGATGCGCGCGGCCAGCGGCAGGCGATCGGGCGTCAGGCCGGCAAGGATGCGGTCCAGCTGGTCCTCGTACGACCGGATGAGGCCACGCTCCATCTTCCGCTCATCGGTCATGCCGAAGATGTCCAGCGGACCGCCGCGCAGACCCTTCATCCGGGTCAGCACAGGGAAGACCAGGTCGATCATCCAGCCGCCGAGCGCGATCTTCTTCGGCTTGCCGTCCGGGTCCTTGGGCGCGATCAGCGGCGGAGACATCCACACCTTGGCCTTGCCGCCCTTGAACGTACCGGCCAGCTCGGCCGCGAACCGGCCGTCGGTGTAGAGGCGCGCGACCTCGTACTCGTCCTTGTAGGCCATCAGCTTGTAGAGGTTGATCGCCACGGCGCGGGTCAGGGCGTCGCCGCCGAGGGCCGCTTCCGCCGCCCGGACCTGGTCCACCCGCTTGCGGTAGCGGGCGGCGTATGCGGCGTCCTGGTAGGCGGTCAGCTCGGCGGTGCGTTTCTCGATCAGGTCGTCGAGCGGCATGGTCTCCGGCGTCGGGACCGAGTCCTCCGGCAGACCCCGGAACTCCGGATCCATCGCCGCCTTCCGGCCGACCTCGAAGGCCTGCAGATTGGACTCGTAGTCGACGCCGTTCAGCTTGATGGCCCGGTAGAGCGCGCGGCTGGAGACCGGGATCACGCCCTTCTGCCAGACGAAGCCAAGCATGATCATATTGGCGTAGATGCCGTCGCCCAGCTTGTGCTCGGCCAGGGCCTGCGAGGGGCAGGCCTCATACGACTTCGTCGCCGCCGTGATCCGGCGGGCCATCAGAGCCGTGTCGAAGCGCACGTCGCGGTTGGTGACGAAGTCGGCGGTGGGCGAGAAGTCGGCGTTGCCGTAGGCCCGCGTCACCTTCTTGGAGAACAGCGCCAAGCCGTCGGGGCTGGCGGCGACCAGCAGGTCGCAGGCGATCAGCACGTCGGTCGTCGCCGCCGGCACCCGGCCCCCGACCACGGTGTCCTCGCGCTCGCCGATCTTCACATGGCTGAACACCGAGCCGCCCTTCTGCGCCAGGCCGGTCATGTCCACCACGCTGGCGGCGCGGCCGTCGACGTGGGCGGCCATGGCCAGGATCGAGGCGACCGTGGTCACGCCGGTCCCGCCGATGCCGGTGAAGACGATGCGGCGCACCCCCTCGAGCGGCTCGAACTCCGGCAGCGGCGTGGCGTCGGCGGTCAGGGCCGCCATCTTCTCGGTGGTGGCGTTCTCCGCCCCCTCCAGGGTGATGAAGGACGGGCAGAAGCCGTCGACGCAGCTGTAGTCCTGGTTGCAGGTCGACTGGTTGATCTTCCGCTTGCGGCCGAAGTCGGTGTTCAGCGGCTCGACCGAGACGCAGTTGGACTTCTTGCTGCAGTCGCCGCAGCCCTCGCAGACCAGCGGGTTGATGAACACGCGCTGCGGCGCCTTGGCCATCAGGCCACGCTTGCGGCGCCGGCGCTTCTCTGTGGCGCAGGTCTGGTCGTAGAGCAGGACGGTGACGCCCTCGGTCTCGCGCAGCGCCCGCTGGACCTTCATCAGGTCGCCGCGGGGATGGACCTCCACGCCCGGGGCCAGATCCCTGACCGCTTCGTACCGGGTGACGTCGTCGACGACGATGACGGTCTTCTTCACGCCCTCGGCGGCCAGCTGGCGGGTGATCTGGGCGGGGGTGAAGCCGCTCTCGGCCGCCTGGCCGCCGGTCATGGCGACGGCGTCGTTGAACAGCAGCTTGTAGGTGATGTTGGCCCCGGCCGCGATCGCGCCCCGGATCGCCAGCGAGCCGGAGTGGTTGTAGGTGCCGTCGCCTAGGTTCTGGAAGACGTGCTTTTCGCTGGTGAACGGCGCCGCGCCGACCCAGGTCAGGCCCTCGCCGCCCATATGGGTGTTCAGGTCGGTCGACGGGTCGTTGAAGCTGGCCATGTAGTGGCAGCCGATGCCGGCCAGGGCGCGGGAGCCCTCCGGTACGCGGGTCGAGGTGTTGTGCGGGCAGCCCGAGCAGAAGAACGGCTTGCGCTGCTGGTCGGCGGCCAGGCTGACGGCGGCGACGCCCGAGGCGGACACGCGGTCGATGTAGCCCTGCGCCCGTTCCTTGTGCGGCCCGGCCGGCAGGCGGTCGTAGAGGTCCAGCGCGATGGCGGCGACCGACAGCGAGCCGGTGTCCTCCATCAGGTGCTGACCGTGCTCGTCCTTCTTGCCGATCACGGTCGGGCGGGCATGGGCGGGCAGGTCGTAGAGGGCGGCGCGGGCCTGCGGCTCGATCAGGGCGCGTTTGTGCTCGATGACCATCAGGGTCTCGAGACCGGCGGCGAAGGCGCGCAGCCCTTGCGGCTCCAGCGGCCAGGGCATGCCGACCTTGTAGATCGAAACGCCGAGGGCGGCGGCCTCGTCCAGGGTGATGCCCATGGCCTGGAAGGCTTCCAGCACGTCCTTGTAGGCCTGGCCCTGGCAGACGATGCCCAGGCGCGGGCGCGGCGAGGCCAGCACCACCCGGTCGATATTGTTGGCGCGGGCGAAGGCGAGGGCGGCCGGAATCTTGTGGTTGCGGAGACGGGTCTCCTTCTCCAGCGGCTGGTCCTTGGTGCGGATGTGCAGGCCGCCGGGCGGCATCGGGAAGTTCTCGGGGACCACGACCTTGTGGCGATCCAGCGACACGTCGATGGTCACGCCGCTGTCCATGGTGTCGGCCAGGGCGATCAGCCCGACCCACAGGCCGCTGAAGCGCGACATGGAGAGGCCGAGAATGCCGTAGTCCAGCACCTCCTGGACGTCGGCGGGCGACAGGACCGGCATCTCGAAGTCCTGGAAGGCGAACTCCGACTGGCTGGGCAGGGTCGAGGACTTGCAGTTGTGGTCGTCGCCGGCCACGGCCAGCACGCCGCCCTTCGGCATGACGCCCGCGAAGTTGGCGTGTTTGAAGACGTCGCCGGTGCGGTCGACGCCGGGCGCCTTGCCGTACCACATGGCGCTGACGCCGTCGTACTTCGCGCCCGGGAACAGGTTGGCCTGCTGGCTGCCCCACACGGCCGTGGCGGCGAGGTCCTCGTTGAGGCCTTCCTGGAAGACCACCTGGTGCGCTTTCAGCAGTTTCCCGGCGCGCGCCGCCTGCTGGTCGAGCCCGCCCAGCGGCGAGCCGCGGTAGCCTGAAATATAGCCGGCCGTGTTCAGGCCGTCGCGCTCATCGAGGCGACGACGGTCGAGCATGACCCGGATCAGGGCCTGCACGCCGGTTATGAACGCACGGCCATCTTCGAGAAGATATTTGTCGTCGAGCGTCACTTCGTGGTGCCGCATTGAAAAATCTTTCCTCTGGCGCGTGCTTCCCCGCTTGCAAGATCATATAAGCACGGCGAAATTGCTTGCCAAAGCCGTGCCCCCTTAGGGGTACGCAACGGCAAGATCGGGGCGCGGATCGCGCGTTTGGGGGAAAAAGGTTTGTCCGAGCAGCTCGACGCGGTTGACGCAAAGATTCTCGACCTCATCCAGCATGACGCCAGCCTGTCGGTCGCCGAAATCGCCGAGCGGGTCGGCCTGTCGTCCAGCCCCTGCTGGCGCCGGATCAAGCGGCTCGAGGACGCGGGCATCATCCAGCGCCGGGTGACGATCCTCGACCGCGAGCAGCTGGGCCTGCGCTTCGAGGTCTACTGCACCGTCAAGCTGTCGCTGCCGACCAAGGAAAACCTCGAACTGTTCGAGTCCAACGTCGTGAAATGGGCCGAGGTCACCCAATGCGCCACGGTGACCGGGGCGGCCGATTACGAGCTGCGCATCGTCACCCGCGACATGCACGCCTTCGACGACTTCCTGCGCGACAAGATCCTGTCGCTGGGCCTGGTCTCCAACATCGAGAGCCGGATCGTCATCCGGGGCGTCAAGAACACCACCGCCGTCCCCCTCGGCATGGTCAGCCCCTATGTCAGCCCGCACGGCTAAGGCTGTCCTCACGACGCTGGCGGCGCTCTTCCTGATCGCGGCCGAGGCGCCGGAAACCCGGACCGAACAATACCAACGGCTGCGCCGCGAGGCGGCCGCCGCGGTCCAGGGCGGCGATCTCGTCAGGGCGGAAGCCGCGCTGGAACAGGCGCTGACGCTGTATCCCGACGTTCCCGGCTCCTACATCCGGCTGGCGCGCGTCCAGGCGGCGGCCGGCAAGCGCGAAGCCGCCCTGGCCAACGTCGAGACCTACGCCCGGATGGGCCAGCTGTATGACGCATCGGGCGACCCTGCCCTCAAGGACCTGACTGCCCTGCCCGGCTGGGCGGAGGTCGCGGCGCTGTTCGACCGCAACAGGACGGCCTTTGGCGAACTCACCCCGGTCGGCTCGATCGCCGGCGACCCCGAGTTCATCGGCGAGGGCCTGGCCCATGACGGCGAGGGCTGGCTGCTGAGCACGGTCTCCGGCCGCACCATCGTGCGGCTCGACGCGCAGGAGGCGACACCCTTCCTCGAGGCGGACGCCGCGACCGGCGCGATCTTCGGCATGGCGGCGGACAGCAAGCGCGGGGTGCTCTGGGCCGCCGAGGCCTGGGGAGCCGATGTGCCCGGCGGCTCCGGCGCGTCGAAGACCGGCCTGCTCAAGGTCTCGCTGGCCACAGGCCGCATCCTGGCGCGCTTCCATCTTCCCGGGGATGGCGGCAAGCACCAGTTCGGGGACGTCGCGCTGGCCGCCGACGGCGCGGTCTACGCAACCGACTCGCTCGGCGGAGGCCTCTGGCGCCTGAAGGCCGGCGGCGTGGCGCTCGAGCAGATCGTCCCGCCCGGCGCCTTCATCTCGCCGCAGGGGATGGCGATCTGCCCCGGGGAGAAGGCGATGCTGGTCGCCGACTATTCCACCGGCCTGCACCGCGTCGATCTTGAGACCGGCCAGACCGCGCCGCTGTCGGGCCTGCGGACAGGCCTCGCCGGAACCGACGGCCTCGTCGTGGCGCCGGACGTGGACTACGGCCTGCGCAACGCCTCGCCCCTTCCCATGGCCGTGATCGCGACCCAGAACGGCGTCCTGCCCCAGCGGGTCATGCTGCTGCGCATCAGCGCCGACTGCGACGAGGTTGAAGGCGCCGAGTTGGTGGCCGCCAATGTGCCGGGCCTCGACGATGTCACCCTGGCCGCGGTCGACGGGAGCGAGGTCGTGTTCGTCGGCCACGCCCGCTGGGCCGACCGCGGCCCGGACGGCACGCTGGCCCGTCCCGCGCCACCGCCGATCCGGGTGTTCAGGGCGACCCTGCCGAGGACGTCCTACTAGCCCCGCCGCCCCTTTCGCAGCTGCCGGCGACGGGCCATGTTGCACGTACGCCAGCCGTGGAGCCCCCGCCATGATCGACCTCGTCATCGACCAGCGACGCAAGGATCTGGGCGGGTTCGAAGTCGGCCGGGTGCTGCCCTGGCATGCGCGGCGGACCGTGGGCCCCTTCATCTTCTTCGACCACATGGGCCCGGCCAGCTTCCAGCCCGGCTTCGGCCGCGAGGTGGACGTCCGGCCCCATCCGCACATCGGCCTGTCGACGCTCAGCTACCTGTTCGAGGGGGCGATGACCCATCGCGACAGCGTCGGCTCCGACATCGTCATCCGTCCCGGCGAGGTGAACTGGATGACCGCCGGCAGCGGCATCACCCACTCCGAGCGCTTCGAGGACCTGCGCCGCGACGGCGGCCGGCTGGACGGCATCCAGACCTGGCTGGCGCTGCCGGTCGAGCATGAGGAGGCCGCGCCGGCCTTCTCGCACCACGAAGGCCCTGACGATCTGCCGTTCTACGAGGGCGGCGGCATGGCCGCGCGGCTGATCGCCGGCAAGGCGTTTGGGGCGGAGGCGAAGGTGCCGGTCTTCTCGCCCTGCTTCTATGTCCACTGGGAGCTGGCCGCCGGAGCGAAGGCCGCCCTGCCCGCCGAGTATCCGGAACGCGCCGCCTATGTGGCCAGGGGCAGCGTCGAGGCCGATGGCCAGACGCTGCACACCGGCCAGATGGCCGTCTTCGCGCCGGGCGAGACGATCACCTTCACCGCGCTGGAGCCGTCGACGGTCATGCTGCTGGGCGGCGAGCCGATCGGCCCGCGCATCATCGAGTGGAACTTCGTCTCGTCCAGCAAGGACCGCATCGAGCAGGCCAAGGCCGACTGGCGCGCCGGCCGGATGAAGCTGCCGGACCTCGACCATGACGAGTTCATCCCGCTGCCCGGAGATCCGCCGCCGGCCAATCCGATGGGCTGAAAGGCGGACGGCAGGGTCTCGCCTTGCATCCGCCAAAATTGCGAGTCATTCTCATCTTCGACATCGAGTCCCGGAGGCGAGCATGGTTCTGCGCAGCGTTGGTCCCCTGCTCATCGCGATCCTGATGCGGGGTGAGCGGGAAGACGCGCCCGCGTCGGACTGGCTTCTGCACGGCCCGACCGACCCGGAAGTGGTGGAGGCCGAGGATCCGGCCGGGCTGGAGATCACCCTGATGGCGGCCGAATAGGGGCCGCTGCAAGCTCCGGAGAGATGCCGAATACACGCGAGGCGGACAGAATTCGCCTGACGCGCGAACGGCGAACTCTTAGGGTTAACGAAGGCTTGCCAGTCTTGCCACCCTCGACTAACCATGTTCGACGAGTGCTCTGGGGGCACTGTTCAGGTTTCTTCGCGGACCAATCGGAGGCGGGATATGCGCAAGTTGATGGTGGCGGTTTCGACCGCCTTGCTGGCCAGCGCCGGCGCGAGTGGCGCGATGGCGGGCGGACCGCCCCCGGGACCGCTGCCCGGACCGCCCGCGCCCTGGCACGGCTGCACCGAGGACCCGCACCCCGACGGCGGAGAGTGCCCCTGCCGGGTTCACCGTCAGTTCTACACCCCGGGCCCGGCCTGGAGCGTGAGCGCCTCGGGCGGTCCTGGCATCTACATCACCTCGCCGCCGGTCTCGGTTCCCTCCGGCCGGATCGACGTCAAGGGTCCGCCGATCTACGTCGAAGCTCCGCCCATCCGCGTCGAGCCCGTCCAGATCTACATCCGGGCGCCTGACGTTCGCGTGAAGCCGTCGCGCGTGACGGTCGAGCCGCCGCAGGTCCACTTCGAAGGCTGCCCCGACGGCGCCGCCTGCGGCCCGGCCGACTAGGCCAGCCGCGGTCGAAGGACCAGACGAAACAGGCCCGCACCGGTTCCCCGGTGCGGGCCTTGTCGTTTCCGGCGAGGGGCAGGCGGCGAGGCCTGTATGAAGGTCTCCGCGCCTACGGCTTTTCCGCAGCGGCGGCCGGCGGCTTGTCCGCGGCCGGCTTCTCGTCCGGCTTGTCCGCCGCCTTGTCCACGGCGCAGAACTCACGGATCTCCCGGGCCAGCGCCAGATCACCGCCCTGCAGGGCCGCGCCGACCGCGTCGGGACAGCGGCCGTCGGCGACAAGGGTCGTCACCTTCAGCCGCAGGGTCGCGCGCGCCTCGGCAGCCTCCTTCAGGGCCTTGGCCTCCTTGCGATCACCGGGCGTGCACAGCGACATCCAGGAGGCGTCGGCGCAGCGCCGGATCAGCCTGGACTGGCGCAGCTCTTCCTTGGTCAGCGCGCTCTCGGGCCTGGGCTTGGGATCCGGCAGTCGCGTCGCGACGGCGGCCGGCGGGACCAGCTCGACCGCGCTTTCCTCGGTGCGATAGCGACAGACCCAGCCGGTGTCCTCGAACACGCAGGACTGCAGGACGGCCGGGCTATCCTGCGCGAGCAGCGCCAGGGTCATGGCGAGGGAAGTCAGCACCGTATTCACCAAGGTTTACGCGGCCGATCATGGCACGATCACCGCAAGCGCGTAACCCTGACCCGCGTTCTGCGGCCAAAGTCAGGCCTTCAGGGCCTTGCGGGCGGCCAGCGCGTACTCGACGCCGGTCCAGACGGTGACCACCGTGGCCAGCGCCAGCACGCCGTGGGCGGTCAGGAAGGCCCGGCCGATCAGCTCCGCGTCCTCCGGCAGGCTCCAGGCCCGCCAGCCGAACACGAACAGCTCCGCGGCCAGAGCCACCAGCTGCAGCGTGGTCTTCCACTTGGCCAGCGTGGTCACCGGCAGCCTCAGCCCCCTGGGCGCCAGGGTCTCGCGCAGGGCGCTGACCGAGAACTCGCGGAACAGGATCAGGCCGCCGGCCAGGGCGACGATCCAGTTGCCGAGCGCGGCGATGCCCACGACCATCCCGGCGACCAGCACCTTGTCGGCGATCGGATCGAGGATGGCGCCCAGCGTGCTGGTCGCGTCGAAGCGGCGCGCCATCCAGCCGTCGAGGAAGTCGGTCACCGCCGCCACGAGGAAGCCCCAGAAGGCGAAGAAGTACAGCGCCTGCTGCACCGCCGCCGGCTCCTGGGCCGAGACCATCGCCCAGCGGTAGACCGGCGACACCGGCATCAGCCCGATCAGGGCCAGGAACACGAAGAGCGTCAGCACCAGCCGCGCGCCGGTCAGGATGTTGGGCAAGGATTTCATGAGCGCACCATAACGTCTGAACGCGTCAGCGGCGGAAAAAGTCGTGGATGCGCTGCGCCAGCGGGCCGCTGACGCCGTCGACCTTCATCAGATCGTCGACCGAGGCCTTGCCGACCTCGCGGGCCGAGCCAAAGGCGTGCAACAGCGCCTTCTTGCGGCCGGGCCCGACGCCGTCGATCTCGTCGAGCGGATTGCGCTTCATTTCCGCCGACCGCCTGGCCCGGTGGGTGCCGATGGCGAAGCGGTGCGCCTCGTCGCGCAGCCGCTGCAGATAGTAGAGCACCGGGCTCTTGGGCTCGAGCATGAAGGGCGTCTTGCCGGGCATGAAGAACCGCTCCAGTCCGGCGTCGCGGTCCGGCCCCTTGGCCACGCCGACCACGGCGATGTCGTCGACGCCGAGGTCGGCCATCACCTCCAGCACCGCGTCCAGCTGGCCCTTGCCGCCGTCGATCAGCACCAGGTCGGGCCGGGCGCTGTCGTCGCCGGCCTCTTCGTCCTTGACCAGGCGGGCGAAGCGGCGCCGCAGCACCTCCTTCATCATGCCGTAGTCGTCGCCGGGGGTGAGCTCGGTCCCCTTGATGTTGAACTTGCGGTACTGGTTCTTCTGGAAGCCCTCGGGCCCGGCCACGACCATGCCGCCGACGGCGTTGGTCCCCATGATGTGGCTGTTGTCGTAGACCTCGATGCGCTCCGGCGGCGACTCCAGCCCAAAGGCTTCGGCCACGCCGGCCAGCAGCTTGCCCTGGGCCGAGCCCTCGGCCATGCGCCGGCCCAGCGCCTCGCGGGCGTTCAGCGTCGCCTGTTCGACAAGCCCCTTCTTCTCGCCGCGCTGCGGCCGGGCGATCTCGACCCGGCGGCCGGCCTTCATGCTGAAGGCCTCGCCCAGCAGTTCATGCTCGTGCGGCTGGACGTTGACCAGGATCGAGCGCGGCAGCGGCCGGTCGTCGTAGAACTGACCCAGGAAGGCGCTCATCACCTCGGCGTCGGAGTCGCTCTTGTCGACCCGCGGGAAGTAGGCGCGGTTGCCCCAGTTCTGGCCGGCCCGGAAGAAGAACACCTGCACGCAGGCCTGACCGCCCTCGGCGAACAGCGCGAAGACATCGGCCTCGTCGACCGTCTCGGGATTGACCTGGGTCTCGGCGGAGACGGCCGACAGGGCGCGGATGCGGTCGCGCAGCCGGGCGGCGCGCTCGAACTCCAGGTCGTCCGACGCGGCCTGCATCTCGGCCGACATCCGGGCCATCACCGCCCGGCTCTTGCCGCGCAGGAAGGCCTCGGCCTCCTCGACCAGCCTGGCGTAGTCGTCCAGCGCGATCAGGCCGGTGCAGGGCGCGGCGCAGCGGCGGATCTGGTGCAGCATGCAGGGCCGGGTGCGGCTCTCGTAGACGCTGTCGGAACAGGAGCGCAGCAGGAAGGCCTTCTGCAGGGTGTTCAGCGTGCGGTTCACCGCCCCGGCCGAGGCGAACGGCCCGAAATAGTCGCCCTTGATGGTGTGCGCCCCGCGATGCTTGCGCAGCTGGGCGGCCGGATGCTCGCGGCGGATGACGATCTCGGGGAAGCTCTTGTCGTCGCGCAGCAGCACGTTGAAGCGCGGCTTCATCTGCTTGATCAGGTTGATCTCGAGCAGCAGGGCGTCGGTCTCGGTCCGCACCGAGACGAACTCCATCGCCCGGGTCAGGTCGACCATGTGGGCGATGCGGTTGGTGTGGAAGCGGCCCTGGGCGTACTGGATCACCCGCTTCTTCAGGCTGCGGGCCTTGCCGACATAGAGCACCTCCCCGCCCTCGCCGATCATCCGGTACACGCCCGGCGCGTCCGGCAGCCGGCGGGCATGGTCGGCGATCAGGGCGGCGCCGGTCAGGGCGGGGGCTTCGGGGGCGTCGGTCACGTTCGGGAATATAGGGGAGTCGGCGGCGGAGATGCAGTACATGTCCCCGCCGTGAGCCCGTGCGTCCTTCGCGACGCGCCCTGCGGGCGCTCCTCAGGATGACGAAGGATGGTGGGCGGCCCAACAAAGCTCGTCAGGGTGAGGAGCGAGCTCTTGGGCGACCCCGGACCTGATCCGGGGGAACCCCGCACGACGGCTTCACGGCTGTGCCGCCTCAAGGGCTGGCGCCGGTGAAGGTTGGGGAGGTGTTGCGAAGCGCCCCGGTCTTGCCCGGGTGTCTGTTTGGGTAGGCTTTGCAAGAATGGGAAGACCGTGACGCTCCGCGAAGTCCGTCTTCCGAGAAGTCCGGTAGGCAGCCGTATTGGGGCTTAGCCGGGATCCTCCTCGACGGGCGGGTGGAGCCGCATCTGCTCCATCCCCGGACCGGCCGAGTAACCCCCTCGACCCTGTCCCCGTTCGAACCTCATTCCCGTCGCCGCAAGGGTGCTGGCCGAGCGCCCTCCCCGTGCAACGGGAACGCGGTGAGTATGGGGGCGGCCCGAGGGGTGGGGGATAACTTCAATCTATCCCCCTATTTCTTCCTCTCCCGTTTGGGAGAGGGGGACCAGCCGGAGGCTGGTGGAGCGGGAAGCGCCTGCGTCTGAGATCCTTGCGCGGACAGGGATGAAGGCCGAACGCCGAGGCTAGTCACCAACCAGCGGCGTGTCCCTCTCCACCCTGCTCCGCAGGGTCCCCCTATCCCAACAGGGAGAGGATAGAAGTGGCGCGCCTCGGAAGTCAGGACGGACTGCTACCGCCCCTTCCACTCCGCCTTGCGCTTCTCGCCCCAGGCGGCGACGCCTTCGCGGCGGTCGTCGGTGGGGGTGAGTTCGTCGTAGGCGGCCAGTTCGACGGCGATGGCTTCGGCGCCGGTCAGCACCGCGGTGTCGCGGACCACGCGGCGGATGTTGCGCACCGACAGCGGGGCGTTGGCGGCGATCTTGCGGGCGGTCTCGACGGCGGCGGCGACCAGCTCGTCGGCGGCGCAGACGCGGTTGACCACGCCCCAGGCCAGGCCCTCGGCGGCGGTGAAGGGATCGCCGGTCATCAGCACCTCGCGGGCCCGGCGCTCGCCGGCGGCGCGGACCAGGTTCGGCGCCCCGCCCAGCCCCGGCATGATGCCCAGCTTGACCTCCGGCAGCGCCAGCCGCGCGCCGTCGGCGGCGTAGATGAAGTCACAGTTCAGCGCGATCTCGCAGCCGCCGCCATAGGCCGCGCCGTTGACCGCGCAGATCACCGGGACCGGCAGGGCGACCAGCGCGTCGCGCATGGCCTCGAACAGGCGGTGCTGGGCGACCCACTGGTCGTCCGTCATGCCGTCGCGTTCCTTCAGGTCCGCCCCGGCGCAGAAGATCTTGTTGCCGGCGCCGGTAAGGACCACCGCCCGCAGGACGCCGGGATCGGCGGCCAGGTCCGTCAGCAGGGCCAGCAGCTCCTCCGCCATCCGCGTCGACAGCGAATTGCCGGCGTCGGGGCGATTGAGCGTGACGAGCAGGACGCCTTCGGCGGGCGTGGCGGTGAGGAGAGTTTCGTAAGGCGTGGTCATGGGAAAGGGATAACGACGAGGCCGCCCCACCTCAATCCTCCCAAGAGGAAGAGAATTATCTTGTCCCGTACAGCCTGTCCCCGGCATCCCCCAGCCCGGGGAGGATGTACCCCCGCTCGTCCAGCCCGCGGTCGATGCCGGCCGTCCAGATGGCCACGTCCGGGTGTTCGCCGCGCAGGGCCTCGATGCCCTGCGGACAGGTCAGGACGCAGACGAAGCGCATGTCGCGCGCGCCCTCCTCCTTCAGGCGGTCGATGGCGGCGCGGGCGGTGACGCCGGTGGCCAGCAGCGGGTTCATGACGATGACCTGCCGCTCGGCCAGGGTCTCGGGGACCTTGAGGTAGTACTCGACCGCCGCCTTGGTGCCGGGGTCGCGGTAGAGGCCGATGTGGGCCACGCGGGCCGAGGGCGCGAGCGTGAGCATGCCCTCCAGCATGCCCTCCCCCGCCCGCAGGATCGGGGCGAAGACCAGTTTCTTGCCGGCGATCTCCGGGGCGGTGGTGGCCTCCAGCGGCGTCTCGACCGCGCGGTCGGTCAGGGCCAGGTCGCGGGTGACCTCGTAGCAGAGCAGGGTCGAGATCTCCCGCATCAGCTCGCGGAAGGTCTTGGTCGAAGTCTCGCGGTCGCGCAGCCGGGTCAGCTTGTGCTGGACGAGCGGGTGGTCGACGACCGTGACGCCGGTGAAACTGCGCATCAGAATACCGTCCCGTCGCTGGTGATCTTCAGGGGCGGGCCGCCGCCCTCGCGCCGCTCGGCCGCCAGCCGCCGGCCGGCCGCCCAGGTGCCGCCCTCCAGCACCCGGGCCAGCGGGAAGGCCTCGGCCGTGACGCCCAGCCGCTCCCGCACCAGCGGCGCGATGGCGTCGAGCAGGGCCACGGTCAGCGCGCGCCAGCCGACGACCAGCGGGTCGCCGACCGCGTGGGTGCGGTCCAGGTCGGCGGGGTCCTTGAGGACCAGCACGCCGTCATCGATGAACAGGCCGCCGTTGCGGTATTCGGCCAGGCCCGTCAGGCCGTCGATGTCGACCACCTCGATGCCCGCCTCGATCAGCGGTTCGATCAGGCTGTAGGCCAGCCATTGCGAGAGCTTGTGGATGGGGACCAGGCCGTCGGTGGCGTCGTCGCGCCGGATGGCCGGGTGGCGCCAGACGTCGCCGAGGGGCACGCCGTCCAGCGTCAGCCGGTCCTGCCAGATCGAACCCAGGCGCTCGAGCAGAACCTCCAGGATCACCGGCGCCGGCAGGCGGCCGTCCACCGCGCGCGAGGCCATGACGTCATAGAGGTCGCCCGGTCGGCCGACCGTCTGGCCCAGCCGGCGCAGCAGGGCGGCGCGGCCGTCGAGCCCGACCAGCGGGTTGTCGTCGGTGACCTGGAAAGCCTTGGCCAGGGTCGCGGCCTCGAAGGTCGCCAGGGCGTCGGCGCGGAAAGGGTCATCGGCCCGGGACGACAGGGCGCCCGACTGGAACAGCCGCAGCGAGGCGACGCCCAGCCCCTCCGAGCGGGCCGTGGTCGAGCCGGTCGGGCCATCCAGATAGCGCCAGCCCGGCCCCGATCCGGCATCGAGCAGCACCGAGGTGATGCAGAGGTCGAAGGCGGCCCGGGCCCGCGCGGCGCGGTCCGGCCAGAAGGCCGCCTCGCCCAGCTCCTGCCACAGGTGGCGGCCGCGGACATGGAAGTGCCGCCATCGGGCGTGGAAGGGCACGTTGAGCGACGGATACTGGTCGCGGATCACACGCGCCACGACGTCGGCCGTGTGCGGCAGCCGGTCGAGGTTCACCCGCCAGTCGGCGAGGCCGTCCGCCAGCGCGATGGCCAGCATCTCGTGGGCGCGCTCCCGGACGGCGGAGGCGGAGAGGAGGGCGTGGGCGGGGGTCATCGAGCCTTCATCCGGGGACTGCTTCGCGAAGCGTAGCTGTCCCTCGACACCGTTCGAAGGCTGTTGAGGGACAGGTACCGGCTGCGCCGGAACCAGTCCCCGGCCGAGCAATCAGAACTCGCCAAGGTCGCGCCCCACCACCTTCTTCAGGTCTTCCTGCGTCGGAGCGCCGTCGGGCGTGAAGTAGCCGGCGGCCTTCTTGGCCTCCATCTCCACGCTGGCGTCGTCGGGGACCAGCCAGGCGGGGATGGGCACCCGCTCGCCGATCTCGATGCCGCCCTCGACCAGGGCGTCGTGCTTCATGTTGGACATCGAGACGAAGCGGTCGATGCGCTTGATCCCCAGCCAGTGCAGGACGTCGGGCATCAGCTGCTGGAACCGCGCGTCCTGGACGCCGGCGACGCATTCGGTGCGCTCGAAGTAGGTCGCCGCCTGGTCGCCGCCGGGCTGGCGCTTGCGGGCATTGTAGACGAGGAACTTGGTCACCTCGCCGAGCGCCCGGCCTTCCTTGCGGTTGTAGACGATGAGGCCGGCGCCGCCGTTCTGGGCCTCGAGGATGGCCTCCTCGATACCGTGGGTCAGGTAGGGCCGGCAGGTGCAGATGTCGGAGCCGAAGACGTCGGAGCCGTTGCACTCGTCGTGCACCCGGCAGGTCAGCCGCCGCGCCGGGTCTGCGATCGCGGCCGGATCGCCGAAGATATAGAGGGTGATGCCGCCGATCGGGGGCAGGAAGACCTTGATGTCCGGCCGGGTGACCAGCTCGGGGTACATGCCGCCGGTCTGCTCGAACAGGGTGCGGCGCAGGGTGGTCTCGTCGACCTCGAACCGCTCGGCGATACCCGGCAGATACCAGACCGGGTCGAGGGCGGCCTTGGTCACCGCCACGTCGCGGCTTTCGTGAACCACGGCCCCGTCGACCTTCAGCCGGCCGGCGTCGATGGCCTGGCCGATCTCGGGCAGGGTCAGGCGCGCCTTGGTCACCGCGATGCTGGGCCGGATGTCGACGCCCTCGGCGATCTCCCTGGCGAAGTCGATCTGCACCCGGTGGCCCCAGGGGTCGAGGGAGACGATCTTCTTCTCGTCCGCCCACTGACCGAACGGTCCGATGTCGACGACCGGCGCGGTGTCGGTCAGGTCGGGGCGAACCAGCGGATTGAGCGCACCCGAGGCGATGGCCAGCGAGCGGTAGACGGAGTAGGCGCCGCCGTGGGCGCCGATGGCGTTGCGGTCGGCGCCGGCGGTCGGGCTGGCGATGACGGGGCCGCGCTCGGCGGCGGTCGGGGCGCCCCAGGCGATGGGGAAACGGCTGGCGGAGCCTGCCTGCGGGTGCGAGGTCAGGCGGATATGGCCTTGCTTGTTGACGGACATTCTTCCCTGCGCGCTCTTGGGGGCGCCTCCAAATGAAAAGGCCCCTGTGCCGGGTTCGCCGGCAAGGAGCCTTTGAGCGAGGATAGTGCGCTCGGGTTTTTCAGCTGGCAAGTGGGGCGTCAGGCGTGCTGGCGCTCCAGCCGGAAGAGCTCGGTCTGGCCTTCGACGACCTCGACGGCAAGGTGGTGCTCGCCCTCGTCCAGCCGCTGCTGCGCCAGCTCGCGGGCGCGATCCTCGTCCCGCACGGTGACGATCTGCAGCGTCGGCACCGAGTACCGATTGTCGTGGATGTAGAAGGAGAATGTCCGCAAGGCCTGGTTCCGGTTCTCGGGTTGCGCAGGAGCCATGACAGCCTCCCGGTCGCCGCAGTCCGCAATCACGCATCGGCAATACGTCCTTGTCGCACGTCAAGGCGGCCGGGGACACGGCTAATACTGTCGCGGGAGTTCAAATATTCGTACAGCGTCGGGTTTCCGACGTTACCGTGCAGTAGCCGAACCTTGTCTTGTCTATACCTGAACTGTCGGCCCGCGCTGTGACCGCGCCTTCGCGGGCGCTTGACCGAACGGCGATAGGGCCGTGAGATGGGGCTCATGAGCACCGATCTGGCGACCTTCATCCGCGGCCTGCCCAAGGCCGAACTGCACCTGCACATCGAGGGCAGCCTCGAGCCCGAACTCATGTTCGCGCTGGCCAGGCGCAACCGCATCGCCCTGCCCTTCGACAGCGTCGAGGCGATCCGCGCGGCCTACGCCTTCTCGAACCTGCAGGACTTCCTGGACATCTACTACCAGGGCGCAGGCGTGCTGCAGACGGAGGAGGACTTCCAGGACCTGACCATGGCCTACTTCCGCCGGCTGCACGCCGACGGCGGGGTCCATGCGGAGATCTTCTACGACCCGCAGACGCACACCGACCGGGGCATCCCCTTCAGCGTCGCCGCCGACGGCATCCTGGCCGGGATGCAGCAGGCGCAGGACGAGTTGGGAATCAGCAGCAAGCTGATCATGAGCTTCCTGCGCCACCTCAGCGAAGAGGCGGCGTTCGAGACGCTCAAGCAGGCGGAGCCCTACCTCGACCGCTTCGTCGGCGTTGGCCTCGACAGTGGCGAGGTCGGCCATCCGCCGCAGAAGTTCGCGCGCGTCATGAAGGCCAGCCGGGAGCGCGGCCTGCTGATCAACGCCCATGCCGGTGAGGAAGGTCCGCCGGAGTATGTGTACGAGGCGCTCGACATCCTCGACGTCGACCGCATCGACCACGGAAACCGGGCGCTGGAGGACGCGGCGCTGACCCGGCGGCTGGTCGACATGGGCATCACCCTGACGGTCTGCCCGCTGTCGAACCTCAGCCTGTGCGTGGTCAAGGACCTGAAGGACCATCCGATGAAGCGGATGCTGGACCTGGGCCTCAAGGCCACCTGCAACAGCGACGACCCGGCCTACTTCGGCGGCTATCTGGCCGAGAACTATCTCCGCACGGCGGAGGCGGTGGGCCTGACGCGGACGGACCTGGTGACGCTGGCGAAGAACAGCTTCAGTGGGTCGTTCCTGAGCGACGCGGACAAGGCGCGGCACATCGCGGCGGTGGACGCCTATGTGGCGGCTTCGGGGACAGGTTAAGGTGTCCCAAGGGACATCTTAAACTGTCCCCGATCCCCCTCAGATCAGCGCATCTCTCGTGGGCTGGCCGAGCAGCACGCGGCCGGCCAGTTCGAAGATCGGGGCGGCGACCATGACATGGTGGGTGATGACGTTGGCGTCGCGGAACCGGCGCTGCAGGTCGTTGTCCAGATAGACCGCCGACCCGCCCAGCATGTCGTAGGCCACCTTGCAGGCGTCGGCCGAGACATGGGTGGCATGGGCGCAGGCAAGGCGCAGGCGGGCGCGCTGCTCCAGCGTCGGATCCTGCCCGGCCTGCAGCGTCGTCCAGATCACCGCGATGCATTCGTAGTAGTGGGCGCGGGCGGCCGACAGGGCGGCGACGGCGCGGGCGTAGTCCTGCTGGGTCACGCCGCGCTCGGCCAGGGTGCGCTGCGAGCCCTGCTGCTTCTTCTGCAGCGCCATGTTTCCCGCCGTCAGCAGGGCGCCGCGGGCGTTGCCGAGCGCCACCGCCGTGACGCCCAGCGCCAGCATGCCGAACACCGGGTACTTCGCCAGCGGCGTCTCGACCCGCGTGCGGTCGCTGTGCAGGGCGACCGAGCGGTCCTTGGGCACGCGGACGTCCTTGACCGCGAAGTCGAGGCTGCCGGTGCCGCAGAGGCCCGAGGTGCGCCAGGTGTCGATCAGCTCTACCTCGTCGGCGCGGAAGATCATCATCCGGTGGATCGGCTGGCCCTCGGCGTCGAGCATCGGGCCATTCGGACCCATGATCATGGCGCCGCCGGCGATCCAGTTGGCGTTCTGCGACCCGCTGCCCCACTGCCAGCGGCCGGTGACCCGCCAGTGGTCGACATCGTCGATCGCCTTGCCCATCGGGGCGAAGACGCCGGCGGTGATGACCTCCGGCGCGCCGAACACCTCGCGCGCCATCTCGGGCTCGAGGCGGTTGGCCATCGAGGCCGTGGTGGCGCCGATCATCAGGCACCAGCCGGCCGAGGCGTCGTTCTGGGCGATGATCTCGATGGCCTGGGCGACGTCGGTCGGGATGGTCTCATGGCCGTCCAGGCTGGCCGGCAGCAGCATGCGGAACAGCCCTGCGTCGGCGAACTTGCGCGCCAGGTCGGCCGGCAGGCGACGGCCGGCCTCGATCTCGTTGGCGCGGCGGGCGACCTCCAGGGCCAGCGAGGTGGCGGCGGCGACGGCGTTGTAGGTCATCCGGGTAACTTCCAGAGGGCGGCGAGATTGTTGCGCTGCATGTTGGACGAGCCGCCGACGATCGGCATGCCCAGCAGGTCGCGCACGTTGCGCTCGATGTCGTAGTCGGCGGACATGGCGTAGGCGCCCATGACCCGCTGGCAGGTCAGGGCGATCTCGACCCCGGCCTCGGCGATGAACAGCTTGGCCATGCTGGTCTCGACCGCGCAGGGCTGGCCCTCGTGCGCCAGGCGGGCGGCGTTCCACAGCATCAGCCGGCAGGCCTCCAGCTTCGTGCGGGCGTCGACCAGCGCGTGGCGCACCGCCTGGTGGGCGGCGATCGGCTTGCCGAACTGCACCCGCTCCTGGCTGTAGGCCCAGGCCTCCTCCATCGCCGCCTGGGCGATGCCGAAGGCGCAGGCGCTGATCTCCAGCTTCTCGATGTCCAGCGCCCGGCCGGCCAGCATCTTCCAGCCGTTGTTCCACTTCTCCGGCCCGCCGACGATGGCCGACAGCGGCAGGCGGACCTCGTCGAAATGGACGTCGGATGACAGGGTGTAGCGCAGGTTCACATGGTCGATGGGCGTGATGGTCACCCCCGGGGCCTTGGTCGGGATCAGCAGGAAGCTGAGGCCGCTGCGGGCCGGGGCCTCGGGGTCCGAGCGGACGAGGCAGTAGATGTAGTCGGCGAAGTCCGCGCCGGTGCACCAGCGCTTGGCGCCGGTGACGACGATCTCGTCGCCCTCCCTCCGGGCGCGGGTCGTGACCTGCGACAGGTCGCCGCCGACGTCAGGTTCGGAGAGGCCGTAGGCGAAGATCAGCTCGCCCTTCGCCAGCCTCGGAAGGAGCTCCGCCTTCTGCTCGGCCGAGCCGTTCTCGAGGATGTTCATGCCGCCGTAGAAGGCGCACTGGATGAAGGGTCCGGCCAGGAACGATCCGGCCCGGCACAGCTCCTCGATGGCGGCCACGGCGCCCAGGATGTCGGGGCCGGTGCCGCCGTACTCCTCCGGCACGGTGAGGCCGCAGAGACCGAGGTCCGCCAGCTGTTTGAACAGGTCACGCGGGAAGGTGTGGGTGCGATCCCACTCCCGCCGCTTCTCGCGCGGCGCCTTCTCGGCGATGAACCGCTGCAGGATCGAGCGGAGCTCGGTGACGTGGTCGGGTTCGGCGGGGAGGCTCATGCGGGGCCCTTCCGGGGGGACAGGTTAAGGTGTCCCAAGGGACATCTTAACCTGTCCCCGACACTGGCGCGGGCGTGCATCACTCCCCCGTCAGGTTCATCGGCCGGCGCTCGCGGAAGGCCGCGACGGCCTCCTTGCGGTCGGCGGTCATGTTGCTGAGGCTCTCATAGGCCACGGCCGCGTCGCTGGTGCTGACCATGATCTGCTTGAGGGTGATGTTGGCCGTCATCTTGGTCCAGCGCACCGCCCAGCGCGGGTTGCCGAGGATCTTGCCGGCGATCTCGGCGACCTTGGCGTCGAGCTGGTCGGTGGGCACCGCGTAGTTGATCAGCCCCCTGCCGGCCGCCTCCGTCGCCGAGAGCAGATCGCCGGTCATCAAGAGTTCCTTGGCCCGGGCGAAGCCGATCAGCTGCGGCCAGATGATCGCCCCGCCGTCGCCGGCCACCAGCCCGACCTTCACATGCGGATCGCCGATCTTCGCGCCTTCGTCGGCGATGATGACGTCGCAGAGCAGGGCGATGGTGGCGCCAAGCCCCGCCGCCGCGCCGTTCAGCCGGGCGATGATCGGCTTTTCCAGGTCCAGCAGGCCGCTGACGATCCGCTTGGCGTCATAGGCGATGGCGCGGAACTTCCGCGGATCGTTGATCTGCTCGTCGAACCAGTCGAAGTCGCCGCCGGCGCAGAAGGCGCGGTTCTCGCCGGTCAGCACGATCAGGTCGCTGTCCTCGTCATGCTGCAGATCGACGAAGAGCTCGGCCAGCTCGTCGTGCATGCGGGCGTCGACGGCGTTCACCGCGTTGCCGCTGAAGCTGCAGACGAGGATCCGGCCGTCGCGGCGGAAGGTGAAGCGCTGGTAGTCCTCGAACTTCATCAGGCGGGATCCTCCCAAGACGGATCCTCGCTGACGCGGACCAGCCGGCGGCCGAAGTTCTCGCCACGGAACAGGCCGCAGAAGGCTGAAGCGGCGGACTCGAGGCCGTCGAACTCCTCGATGGCGAACTTCAGCGAGCCGTCGGCGATCCAGTCGGCCATTTGACTCTGGGCGGCGGCGAACTGGCGGATGTCGTCGAACACCACCAGCCCCTCCATGCGGACGCGGTGGGTGATGAAGACGTCGGTGTGCTTCAGGCCATGGCGCTGCTCGACCGGCAGATTGTAGTCGGCCACCTGGCCCGACACGACGACCCGGCCGCGCAGCTTCATCAGCGGCAGGACGCGGTCGACCATCGCGTTGCCGACATTGTCGAACAGGACGTCGACGCCCTCGGGGCAAGCCGCCCTGATCGCGGCGGTGAGGTCGGGCTCGGCCTTGTAGTCGATGACCGCGTCGAACCCGGCCTCATCCCTCAGCCAGGCGCACTTCTTCGGCCCGCCGGCGATGCCGACGACGCGCATGCCCAGCTTCTTGCCGATCTGTCCGGCCGTGGCCCCGACCGGACCGGCGGCGGAGGTGACCAGCAGGGTCTCGCCTTCCTTCGCCTGTCCCACCCGGTGCATGCCGAACCAGGCGGTGAGGCCGGGCACGCCGAGGATGCCGATCCAGCAGCCCAGCGGTACGCGGCGGTCGGTGATCTTCTGGATGAAGCCCCGGCCGTCGGAGACGAAGTGCTCGCGCCAGCCGCCGCCGGCCGCGATCAGGTCGCCGGCGGCGTAGTTGGGGTTTTTGCTCTCGACCACCTGCGCCACGCAGAAGCCGTCGATGCCCTCGCCGATCTTCATGGCGCCGGCATAGCTGTCGCCGCCCGACAGGCGCGAGCGGGTGCCCGGGTCGACGGAGCTGAGAATCACCCGGGCGATGAACTTGCCGTCGTCGAGCGCGGGAAGCGGCAGCGTCTCGAGCCGGAAATCCTCCGGCGACGGCGCGCCCTCGACATGGCGCGCGAGCACCCAGCGGCGGGTTGTTGTGGTCACTGTGCCTCCGATGCCGGGTGGTCCCGGTCTGTGGGCCGGACTGTAGGCGGTTCCGTAGCGGAAGGGGAAGGCGCAACGACCGGGGACATGTACCGTCTTCGGTACGTGTCCCCAGCAGCTTCGAGCGGCGGGGGACACGCACTGAAGTGCATGTCCCCGTCAGCGCGGGTCACAATTCCGCCGACAGGCTGGATCGTCTATGGAGGCCCATGCACCGCCTGAGCCTGACCGTCGCCGTTCTCAGCCTCCTCGCCGCCGGGCCCGCCCTGGCGCAGGACCGGGGTTCGACCCAGACGCGGCCGAACCTGCGCGACGCCGTCACCGCCCCGCTCGACGACCTGAACCTCAAGCACGTCGACATTCCCGACGTGTTGAAGCGCGCGGTCTCCAGCCCCTACGCCATGGACGGCCTGACGCGCTGCGAGCCGATCGCCGCCGAGGTCGGCCGGCTGGACGCGGCGCTGGGACCGGACCTCGACGAGCCGCCGCCGCCCGACTCGCGGACCCGGGGCCAGAAGCTCAAGCAGGCGGCCGGCGACGCCGTGGTCGGCGCGGTGGAGGACGAGACCCGCAGCGTCATTCCCTTCCGGGGCTGGGTGCGCAAGCTGTCGGGCGCCGAGCGCCGCGACAAGCGGGTGGCCGCCGCCATCACCGCCGGCAAGCTGCGCCGCGCCTATCTGAAGGGCGCCGGCATGCAGAAGAACTGCGCCCCGCCCGCCGCGCCGAGCTGGTTCGTGCCGGAGGCGCCGGCGAAGACGGGCGGCGGTTTCCTCGCGTGGTTGGGCGGAGTCTTCGCGGCGATCGGCGCCTGGTTCAAGGGCCTGTTGGGCTGAGGCAGCATCGGCATCGGGGACAGGTTAAGATGTCCCTTGGGACACCTTAACCTGTCCCCGACTCCCGACTCCACGACTGACCCCTTTCACGTCATCCTGAGCAGTCCACGAAGTGGACGTGTCGAAGGACGCGCGGCCTCACTGCGTCCTTCGACACGCGCCTGCGGCGCCGATCAGGATGACGTGGAAGGAAGGGGCGTATGCCGGGGACATGTACCGCCTTCGGTACGTGTCCCCGTCAGCTTCGAAAGCTGCAGGGGACACGCACTGAAGTGCATGTCCCCCGGCTGGGCGCCTCACAGCCCCAGGACGGCCTTGGCCATGATGTTGCGCTGGATCTCGTTGGAGCCGCCGAAGATCGAGGTCTTGCGCATGTTGAAGTAGGTCGGCGCCGACTTGGCGGCCCAGCTGGGGATCGACAGGCTGTTGTCGCCGGACAGGCCCTTGGCGTGGGGCGCGCCGTAGTGGGCGGCGGCCTCCAGGGTCAGTTCGGTCAGACGCTGGCCGACCTCGGTGCCCTTCACCTTGAGCAGCGACGCTTCCGGGCCGGGGCCCTTGCCAGACGCCTCGCCGGCCAGGGTGCGCAGCTCGGTGTACTCGAGCGCGGCCAGGTCGATCTCCAGCTCGGCGATCTTGCGGCGGAAGTCGGCGTCCTTCATCAGCGCCTGGGCGTCGTCGCCGGGCTCGGACGCCGCGATCTCGCGCAGCTTCTCGATGCCGCGCTTGGAGCGGGCGACGCCGGCGATGCCGGTGCGCTCGTGGCCGAGCAGGTACTTGGCGACCGTCCAGCCCTTGTTCTCCTGGCCGATCAGGTTCTCGACGGGGACCTTCACATTGTCGAGGAAGACGTCGTTGACCTCGTGGCCGCCCTCGATGGTGATGATCGGGCGCACGGTGATGCCGGGCGTCGTCATGTCGATCAGCAGGAAGGAGATGCCCTCCTGCTTCTTGGCCGTCGGGTCGGTGCGGACCAGGAAGAAGCCCCAGTCGGCGAAGTGGCCCTGGGTGGTCCAGGTCTTCTGGCCGTTGACGACGTAGTATTCCTTCCCATCATCGCCCTTGATGCGCTCGGCGCGGGTCGACAGGCCGGCGAGGTCGGAACCGGCGCCAGGCTCGGAGTAGCCCTGGCACCACCAGATGTCGCCGTTCATGGTCCCGGGCAGGAACTTGGCCTTCTGCTCGGGCGTGCCGAAGGTGTAGAGCACCGGCCCGATCATCCCGATGCCGAAGCTGGTCTGGCTGGTCTGCGCCCGGGCCAGCTCCTCGGAGAAGATGTACTTGCGCACCGAATCCCAGCCGGTGCCGCCGTACTCGACCGGCCAGGACGGGACCAGCCAGCCCTTGTTGTTGAGAATCCGGTGCCAGGAGAGGATGTCCTCCTTGGTCAGATGCTCGCCGGCGTCCATCTTCCGGCGGTTCTCGGCCGGGAAGTTGGCCTCGATCCAGTCGCGGACTTCCTTACGGAACTCGGCGTGCTCAGGCAGAAAATCGAGGTCCATCGTGCATCTCCCATGGCTGCGTACTGGACTCTGGCGGTCTGGCTCGGCAGTTTGCGCTCAAACAAGTGTTTCAACGAACATAAGGGGCGACGCGCCATGGCCGCAATCAATTCCGTCACCGATCTGACCAACGAGGGCGACGTCGCCGTCATCACCCTCAACTCGCCGCCGGTGAACGCGCTGTCGGCCAATGTGCGCGACGGCCTGTACGAAGGCTTCAAGGCCGCCATCGCCGACGACAGCGTCAAGTCGATCGTCCTGATCTGCGACGGCCGCACCTTCATCGCCGGCGCCGACATCAGCGAGTTCGGCGGCGCGTCCAAGGGCGCCAGCCTGTTCGACGTCCAGAACATGATGGAGAACTCGCCCAAGGCCGTCGTGGCCGCAATCCACGGCACGGCGCTCGGCGGCGGCCTGGAAGTGGCGCTGACCGCCCACTACCGCGTGGCGGTTCCGTCGGCCAAGGTCGGTCTGCCGGAAGTGAACCTGGGCCTGCTGCCCGGCGCCGGCGGCACCCAGCGCCTGCCCCGCATTGTCGGCGCCCAGAAGGCGCTGGAGATGATGACCAGCGGCAGCCACGTGCCGGCCAAGGCCGCCAACGCCATGGGCCTGGTCGACGAACTGGTCGAGGAGGGTAACCTCCGCGCCGGCGCCATCGCCTTCGCCAAGAAGGTCGTCGCCGAGAACTGGCCGCTGAAGAAGGTCCGCGACCGCGAGGTGGCCGGCGGCACGCCGGAAGTCTTCGCCGAGTTCCGCAAGGCCAACGCCCGCAAGTTCCGCGGCTTCAAGGCTCCCGAATCGAACATCCAGTGCATCGAGGCGGCCGCCAACCTGCCCTTCGAGGAAGGCCTGAAGGTCGAGCGCACCCTGTTCATGGAGCTGATGACCGGCCCGCAGTCGGCCGCCCAGCGCTATGTGTTCTTCGCCGAGCGCGCCGCCAACAAGATCCCCGACGTGCCGGACGACACCGAAATCCTGCCCGTCAAGAAGGTCGGCGTGATCGGCGCCGGCACCATGGGCGGCGGCATCTCGATGAACTTCCTCAACGCCGGCATCCCGGTGACCGTCGTCGAGATGAAGCAGGAGGCCCTCGACCGCGGCCTCGGCGTCATCCGCAAGAACTACGAGAACACCGCCGCCAAGGGGCGGCTGACCATGGACGCCGTCGAGACCCGCATGGGCCTGCTCTCCGGCTCGCTGAACCTCGAGGACCTGGCCGACTGCGACCTGATCATCGAGGCCGTGTTCGAGAACATGGACATCAAGAAGGACGTCTTCGGCAAGCTGGACAAGATCGCCAAGGCCGGCGCCATCCTGGCCTCCAACACCAGCTTCCTGGACGTCAACGAGATCGCCTCGGCCACGAGCCGTCCCGAGAGCGTGATCGGCCTGCACTTCTTCTCGCCGGCCAACGTCATGCGCCTGCTGGAGATCGTGCGCGGCGACGCCACGTCCAAGCCGGTGATCGCCACCTCGATGAAACTGGCCAAGACCATCGGCAAGGTCGGCGTCCTGGTCGGCGTCTGCCCGGGCTTCGTCGGCAACCGCATGCTGTCCTCGCGCCAGCGGCAAGCCCAGGCGCTGGTCGCCGAGGGTGCGATGCCCTGGGACGTCGATCGCGTCCTCTACGACTTCGGCTTCCCGATGGGCCCGTTCGCGATGAGCGACCTGGCCGGCCTCGACATCGGCTGGAGCAAGGAAACCTCCAAGGGCGAGACCATCCGCGACGTGCTCTGCGAAATGGACCGCCGCGGCCAGAAGACCGGCGCCGGCTACTATGACTATGACGAGAAGCGCAACGCCAAGCCCTCGCCGGTCACCGAGCAGATCATCAAGGACTTCGCCGCGAAGTCGGGCACCAACGCCCGCCCGATCGGCGACGAGGAGATCCTCGAGCGCACCATCCTGCCGATGATCAACGAGGGCGCGAAGATCCTCGAAGAGGGCAAGGCGATCCGCGCCAGCGACATCGATACGGTGTGGATCAACGGCTACGGCTGGCCGGTCTACCGCGGCGGCCCGATGCACTACGGCGACAGCCTGGGCCTGGCCCACATCGTGGCGCGGCTGAAGGAGTACCAGGACAAGCACGGCGACTTCTTCAAGCCGTCGGCCCTGCTCGAGAAGCTCGCCGCCGAAGGCAAGGGCTTCAAGGACCTGTAATCGGTCACTGCGTCGTTCGACACGCCGCTTCGCGGCTGCTCACCATGACGTTGGATGGAAGCCTTCCGACCACGTCATCCTGAGCAGCCCCGGAGGGGCGTGTCGAAGGACGCAAGGCGCCAACGGAGTGACGTAGCGTGAACCCCACCCTTGAAGCCATGATCGCCGAGGACTTCGGGACCGTCCCGGACCTCATCCGGATGTATGCGCGCGAAAAGCCGACGCATCCGGCGCTGGTCCAGGACGGCCGGTCGCTGAGCTACGCCGAGCTCGACGCGCTGATGGACCGCGTCGCCGCCGGCCTGCAGCGGGACGGTGTGAAGCAGACCCAGGCCCTGTCGGTCTGCGCCACGACCTCCATCGAGTACGCGGCCCTGTTCCTGGGCGGCCTTCGGGCCGGGGCTGCGGTGGCGCCGATCGCCCCCTCGTCGACGCCCGACCAGATCGTGGCCATGGTCAACGACAGCGGCGCCAGCCTGTTCTTCCTCGACGCCTCCGTTGCGGCGGAGATGGGCGACAAGCTGGGCGAGGTGGTCACCCGGCAGATCGCGCTGGACGGCTCGGCCGCCGGACTGCCGTTCGCGCAGTGGCTGCCGGCCGAGGGCATCGCGCCCGCGCCGGTGCAGATCGGCCGCAAGGACCCGTTCAACATCATCTACAGCTCGGGCACGACCGGCACGCCCAAGGGCATCGTGCAGAGCCACGGCATGCGCTGGCGCCACCTGGCGCCGCGCGCCGACGGCATCGGCTATGGCCCCGACGCGGTCGGCTTCATCTCCACGCCGCTCTATTCGAACACCACCCTGGTCTGCTTCTTCCCGACCCTGGCCGGGGGCGGCACCATGGTCATGCTGCCCAAGTTCGACGTGCTGAAGTGGCTGCAGGCGGCGCAGGACAACCGCGTCACCCACGCCATGCTGGTGCCGGTGCAGTACCGCCGCCTGCTCGAGCACCCCGACTTCGACAAGTATGACCTGTCGAGCTTCGTGATGAAGTTCGCCACCAGCGCGCCTTTCCCGGCCGAGCTGAAGCGGCAGGCGATCACCCGCTGGCCCGGTGGGCTGACCGAGTACTACGGCATGACCGAGGGCGGCGGCGGCTTCATGCTGCAGGCCCACCTCTATCCGGACAAGCTGCACACGGTCGGGCTGCCCAGCCCCGGCGCGGTCATCAAGCTGATCGACGAGGACGGCAATGAGGTCGGTCCCGGCGAGGTCGGCGAGATCATCGGCCGCTCGCCGGCGACGATGAGCGGCTACCACAACCAGCCGGGCAAGACGTCGGAGGCCCAGTGGGTCTGCCCCAGGACCGGCGACCTCTACATCCGGACCGGCGATGTCGGCCGGCTGGACGAGGACGGCTTCCTGACCCTGATGGATCGCCGCAAGGACATGATCATCACCGGCGGCTTCAACGTCTATCCGAGTGATCTGGAAGCGGTGCTGATGAAGCACGAGGCCGTGGCCGAGGCCGCCGTGATCGCCGCCCCGTCCGACGCCTGGGGCGAGACGCCGGTCGCCTATGTGGCGCTGAAGGCCGGCGCCGCCGCGACGCCCGAGGACCTCAAGGCCTTCGTCAACGGCCAGGTCGGCAAGACCCAGCGCCTCGCCGACGTCGTCCTGATCGACGTCCTGCCCCGCAGCCACATCGGCAAGGTGCTGAAGCGGGAACTGCGGGACCAGTACGTGGCCCTGGGCCGGACGGTCTGACGCCGACGGGGACATGCACTTCAGTGCGTGTCCCCCGTCGCTTTCGGAGCATGGCGTGGGGGACAGGTTAAGGTGTCCCTGTAGGGACACCTTAACCTGTCCCCGATCCCCCTAAGCCGCCTCCGCCCTCGCCCGGTTCGCCTCCGCCGTGATCTCGAACGAGCGCAGGCGTTTGGCGTGGTCGTGGACCGAGGCGGTGACCATCAGCTCGTCCGCGCCCGTATAGGCCACGAAGTCGGCCAGGCCCTTGCGCACCGTCTCCGGCCCGCCGACGATCGAGCAGCGCAACGCCTGCACCAGTCGCGCAGAGGCCATGCCGTCGAGCCGGTCGCCGAAGCCCTCCAGCGGCGGCGGCAGGCGGCCGGGCGTGCCCATGGCCATGTTGACGAAGGCCTGCTGCAGCGAGGTGAACAGCAGCTTCGCCTCCTCGTCGGTGTCGGCGGCGATGATGTTCACGCCCAGCATCACGTGGGGCTTGTCGAGGTATTCTGACGGCTCGAACTTCGCGCGATAGGCGGCGATGGCCGCCTCCATCTCGGCCGGGGCGAAGTGGGAGGCGAAGGCGTAGGGCAGGCCGAGCGCCGCCGCCAGATGGGCCCCGAACTGGCTGGAACCCAGGATCCAGACAGGCACGTTGGTCCCCTCCCCCGGCGTGGCGACGACGCCCTGGTTGGGGACGGCAGGTTTCAGGAAATGGAGCAGCTCGACGACATCCTGCGGGAAGCGGTCGACGTCGCCGACCATGGTCCGGCGCAGGGCGCGGGCGGTCAGCTGGTCGGTCCCCGGTGCGCGGCCCAGGCCCAGATCGATGCGCGGACCGTAGAGCTCCGCCAGCGTCCCGAACTGCTCGGCGATCTGCAGCGGCGCATGGTTGGGCAGCATGATGCCGCCGGCCCCGACCCGGAGGGTCGAGGTGCCTTCCGCCACATGGGCGATGAGCACGCTGGTCGCCGCGCTGGCGATGCCGCGCATGTTGTGGTGCTCGGCCAACCAGAACCGGTTGTAGCCCCAGCGCTCCGCGTGCTGGGCCAGGTCGCGGCTGTTGTGCAGCGCCTGCTTGACGGTGGAGCCCTGGACGACAGGGGCGAGGTCGAGAACGGAGAGCGTGGTCATGGAGGGCATATGGGGTCTGGGGGCTGTTGCTGAAGTCGCGGCGCGCAATCCTCTCCCTTTTGGGAGAGGGGGACCATGCGGAGCATGGTGGAGCGGGAAGCGTCGGCGGCCAGATGGCTGGGCGCAGCGTTCGTCTTCATCCAGGCCATAACCAAGCCCTTTGATGCCGACGCTTCCCTCTCCACCACCCTTCGGGTGGTCCCCCTCCCCCAAGTGGGGGAGGAACATCACACTACGGGATCATCAGCACCCGCCCGACGGCCTGCCGGCTCTCGATGTACGCGTGCGCCGCGGCCGCTTCCGACAGCGGGAACTCGCGGTCGATGACGACCTTGAACACGCCCTTCGCGGCGTCCTCGATCAGGCCCTGGATCATGTCGTGGGCGCGGTCGGTCATGATCTCGGCGCCGAGGAAGACGCCGCTGAGCGAGCGGTTGCCGCCCATCAGGCTGGAGACGTCCACCGTCATCGGCTCGCGGCCGGCGTTGCCGACCATCGAGCAGCGGCCGCGATAGGCGAGCGAGGCCAGCGAGCCGGCCAGGGTGGCGCCGCCGACGCTGTCGACGACCAGGTTGACGCCCTTCTTGTCGGTGATCTTCATCACCGCCCGGGCGACGTCGTCGGTCCTGTAGTTGATGCCGTGGTCCAACCCGTAGGCCTTCAGCCGGTCCAGCCGCTCGTCGCTGGAGGCGGTGGCCAGCACCGTGGCGCCGGCCGCCTTGGCCAGCTGGATGGCGGCCAGGCCCACGCCCGAGGCGCCCGCCTGGACCAGCACGGTCTCGCCCGCCTTCAGGCGGCCGAACTCGAACAGGCAGTCGTGGGCGGTGCCGAAGGCGACCGGGATAACGGCGGCCAGTCGCGGGTCGAGGCCGTCGGGGATCGGCCAGCAGTTGCGGGCCGGGACGGGGCGCAGCTCGGCGTGGCTGCCGTAGCCGTCGACGGTGGCGACCTTCTGGCCGACCTTCAGGTGCGTGACCTCCGACCCCACCTCGATGATCTCGCCGGACGCCTGGTAGCCGACAATGTGCGGCGTGGTGACCAGCGGCCCGCCCCAGCGGTTCAGGGTGTCGCCGCCCTCGATGCTGACTGCCAGCACCCGGATGATGACGCCCTTGGGATGGCAGACGGGGTCCGGCACGTCCTCGTACTTCAGGACGTCGGGGGTTCCGTTCTCGTAGTAGACGGCGGCTTTCATGGATGTCTCCGAAGCGTCGATGCGTTGCGTGGTTCGCGACGCCGGCCCGAGAGCCGGCTCCTCACCATGACGAAGGCTGTTGCGACCAAACCACGCTCGTCATCCTGAGGAGCGAGCCTCAAGCGAGCGTCGCGAAGGACGCAGTGCGGCTATGCCGTCAGCCCCAAACCGGCGGCTTCCTGCCGGCCCAGGGCAGTTCCTTTTCCAGCTGGCCCGCCAGCCGGTAGAGCGTCGCCTCGTCGCCGAAGCGGCCGGTGAACATCATGCCCATCGGCAGGTTGTCGCCGCTCTGCCAGAGCGGCAGGGACAGCGACGGCTGGCCGGTGAAGTTGAACGGGGGGGTGGTGCCGTAGGTGCTGGCCTGATTGCGGTCGAAGTCCTTCAGGTCGCCGACCAGCGGGTCCAGTTCGTCGATGCGCGGCGAGGTGCGGCTCATGGTCGGGGTCAGGTAGACGTCGAAGTTCTGGAAGCGCTCGAGGATCTGGATGTTGCTGAGGCGCAGCTGCTGCCAGCCCCACAGGGCCTGCTGGCCGGAGACGCGACGGCCGGCGTCCCAGGCGCGCTGGGCCAGCGGACCGAGCTCTCCCGGCTCCGGCTCCCGCCCGAGCGCCTCGACCCAGCGCTGCATGGAAGCGGCGAAGTTGCTGGCCGAGACCAGACCCTGGGCGCGGTACATCTGCCGGTAGTCGATGCCCAGGCCCATCTCGAAGACGTCGTGGCCGAGGGCCTTGAGCGTCTCGGCCGTGCGGTGCGTCGCGGCGATCATCTCGTCGCTCATCGGCCGGCCGCTGGGCGTCTCGACCGACCAGGCGATCTTCAGCTTGCCGGGGCTGCGGCTGACCTCCTCCAGGAAGGGCCGCTCCTTTGTCGGATGCGTGAAGGGATCGCCCGGCTGCGGGCCGTCGGTGGCGTCCAGCATGGCGGCGCTGTCGCGGACCGTGCGGCTGACCACATGGTGGACCGAGAAGCCCATCGCGCCGTCGGTGACCTCGCAGATCGGGGTGCGGTCGCGGGTGACCTTCATCCCGACCAGGCCGCAATTGGCGGCGGGGATGCGGATGGAGCCGAGGCCGTCGCTCGCGTGGGCCAGAGGGACCATGCCTGAGGCCGTGGCGCTGGCCGCGCCGCCGGATGAGCCGCCGCTGATGTGCTCAGGGTTCCAGGGATTGCCGCAGGGGCCCAGCCGCTCGGACTGGGTGACGCCGGGAATGCCGAACTCGGGGGTGTTGGACTTGCCGACCAGCACGACGCCGGCGGCGCGGTAGCGGCGGATCAACTCGCTGTCTTCGGTGTCGGCGGCGACCTGGGCGTAGTTGGAGCCGGAACTGCGCGGCCAGCCGGTGACCTTGGCGCCCAGGTCCTTGATCAGGAACGGCACGCCCTTGAACGGCCCGTCCGGGAGAGCGCCGGCGGCGGTCTTGCGCGCCTCGTCATAGGCCTTGTGGACGACGGCGTTGAGCGCGGGATTGTGGCGCTCGATGCGCTCGATGGCAGCCTCGACCAGCTCGGCAGGGGTCACCTCGCCCTTGCCCACCAGCTCGGCGAGGCCCAGCCCGTCGTATTCCGCGTAGTTCGCGAAGCCCATCGCCGTCCTCCCGTATCGTTATCGCGCGGCGAGGAAGGCGAGCTTCTCCACCGGCGGCAGGTCGTGCGCCTGCATTTTCAGAGTTTGAAACGACTGTTCGGCCGCGTCGAGGGCGAAGTCGATATCGGCGTCGGTCATCGCCGCGCACAGGAACATGTTGTGCCAGGGGTGGACGTAGACGCCGCGCGCCAGCATGGCGCTGGACCAGCAGAAGCCCTTGCGCAGGTCGGGGTCGTCGTCGAACAGGAACAGCGGCATGGTCGCCGGCCCGGTCTGGCGGAATCCGAAGCCCGCCGCGGAGGCCCGCTCGGCCAGCCCGGCGCGCAGGCGTTCGCCCAGACCCTGGATGCGCTCCAGATAGTCGGTCTCGCGCACCAGCCGCAGCGTCTCCAGCGCCGCCGCCATGGCCGCGCCGGCGTACCAGAAGGAGCCGGTGACGTAGATCGAGGCGGCGCCGCGCCTCGCCCGATCATTGCCGAGCAGGGCAGAGATCGGGTGGCCGTTGGCGATGCACTTGCCCCAGGTGGACAGGTCCGGCCGCACGCCGATGGCTTCCCAGCTGCAGTCGCGGAGCACGCGCAGGCCGGCCCGCACGTCGTCGACCACCAGCATGGCGCCGCATGCGTCGGCCAGCTCCCGCGCGCGGCGGGCGTAGGCGGGATCGGGCGCGGCCTGGTCGACGAAGGCGTCGTGGCGGAACGGGGCGGCGAAGATGGCCGCCAGGTCGTCGCCGGCCGTGGCGACGGCGGCCTCGAGGCTGGCGATGTCGTTGTAGGTGCAGAACACCTGGTTGGCCTTGTCCTCGGCGGTCGTGCCGCCGGGCCGGGGCGTGCACCAGGGCGCGGCCCCGTGGTAGGCGCCCCGGGCCAGCACGATGGTCTTGCGGCCGGTCTGGGCGCGGGAAGCCATCATCGCCATCGTCGTGGCGTCCGTGCCGTTCTTGCAGAACATCGCCCAGTCGGCGTGGCTGACCATGGCGACCATGGCCTCGGCCAGCTCGACCATAAGGGCGGAGGGGCCGGTCAGGGCGTCGCCCTGGCCCAGGCGGCGGACATAGGCCGCGTCGATCCCGGGATGCGCGTAACCGAACAGGCTCGGGCCGTAGGCGCACATGAAGTCGAGGTAGCGGCGACCGTCGACGTCGGTGATCCAGGCGCCGTCGCCGCTGGCGAAGAACTGGGGATAGTCGTCCGGCAACAGGGCGACGGACTGGTGACCGTACATGCCGCCCGGGATCACCGCCTCGGCGCGGCGGCGCAGGTCCTGGTCAACGCTGTTGGAGCCGGCCATGGAATCCTCCCGCGCGGTCGTTGAGCGCCGCCGTGGATGACGACGATATCAACGCCTCGCGGGAGGGCAACGTCAGACGGACGTGATCAGGTGCCGCCGCCGTTCCAGATGTCGTCGGCGATGCCGAGGAACACCGAGATGTTCATCTCGAGGTTCTTGCGGGTGATGCCGTCATCGAAGATGAGGTAGCGGTTCACGTCGAGCGAGTTGTCGCCGCCGTTGCGGGCGCCGATGGCCATACGGTCGATTTCCTTGACCCGGCGATCCACCTCGGCGTTGCTCTCCAGGGTGAAGCCGGCGCTGAGGTTCAGACCCTTGCAGCGCTTGGGCGTTCCCGAGCAGACCGTACCGTAGGCGAGGAACTTCATGCCTTCGGGCGTCTTGCCGGAGACGTAGAGCGCGCCCGATTCTTCGGTGCCCGAGTCGGTCACGGTCACGCCGATGTTGGCGAACGCCTGCTTGACGTCGTCGATGCCCCAGTCATTCAGCAGATTGCCCTGGGCGGCGGCGGGTGTCGCGGCGGCGGCCATCATGAGCGCGCCGGCGAAGGCGAGAGATTTCATCATCATCTTTTCCATATGTCCTAGATTTCACCCCAGATGTCTTCGGCGATGCCGGTGAAGACCTGGAGGTTGAGCCGAAGGTTGTCGCGGTGAATGCCGTAGTCGAAGATCATGTAGCGCGAGAGCAGCAGGCCCTTGGATCCGTCGTTCGAAACGGACGTGGCGGCGAACTGCGGGGCCCACTTCTTGACCGCGATGTCGACTTCCGAGTCGCTGTCCATCGTGAAGCTGGTCTGGAACAGGGCGCCCTTGCAGCGCTTGGCCCCGTCAGCGCCGTCGCAGACACGACCGGTGATCGTGAACTTCAGCCCGGCGGCCGTCTTGGCGGCGATGTAGGGATCCTTGGTATTGTCTTCCCGCGTCACCGTCGCGCCGGAGGCGACCACCGCCTGGCGCATGTCGGCGATGCCCCAGTCGGAAAGGTAGGATTGCGCCTGGGCGGCGCCGGCGAACGAAACGGCGATCGCCAGAGCGCCGGCGGTCACCATGGATTTCATCATATCAGATACCCCCAAGGAGAAAGCACCGACCCGGTACCAGCATACACACGGAGCGTCGTTAGGCCAGTAGGTCGGCAGCGTCACCATGGCGCCGGATCCAGGCCGCCGCATAACCGCAAAGGGGGGTAATCTTGAGGTTCCGGGCGCGGGCGTCGGCGACCACGCCTTCCATCAGCCGACCGGCCGTGCCGGCGCCGCGCAGAGCCGGCGGCGAGAAGACATAGTCGATGATCATGCGGCCGTTCTCGAGCCGGTAGTCGGCGTAGGCGGTCTGGCCCGCCTCGACCAGTTCGAAGCGTCCGGCGTCGGTGTTGTCTGTTACGTGGGCCATGGCCCATTATAGGCGTCTCGCGCGGTCCGGCGATCCCGGATATCGTCGCGAGCCCGTGAATTCTGGAGTCTCCCCATGCGCATTCTCGCCGGCGTCTGCCTTGTCGCGCTCAGCCTCGCCGCCTGCGACCGGGCCGCGCAAAAGCCTGCGGCAGCGGCAGATCAGGCCGCCGCGGCGTCCCCGGCGCCGACGGGCCCCGTCCCGCCGGGCGTCGACGCGGCCCCGACCGTCCAGGGCGGCCTCTGGGAGCTGACCAGCCGCACGCCGGGGATGGAAGGCAAGGTCCGCACCTGTTTCGACCCCGATATCCAGGGCCAGAGCGCGATCGTCGCCCAGGGAATGGACCGCCGCAACTGCTCGCGCAGCGACTGGCGCAAGACGCCCGAGGGCCACGCCTTCGACATCGCCTGCGAGCGCGGCGGACGCATGTTCGTCAGCTCCGGCACGCTCACCGGCGACCTGAGCCAGTCCTATGTCATGAAGGCGGACTCGGTGATGAGCCTCGACGGCGTCACCCGCGGCGCCAAGCAGGACGTCTCCGGCCGCCATCTGGGCGACTGTCCGGCGGACGTGAAGCCCGGAGACGTCCTGGTGCTGGTCGACGGTCGCTGGCAGCGACCGGGCGTCGCCGGCTAAACCAGTTCGACGGCCATGGCGGTGGCTTCGCCGCCGCCGATGCACAGGCTGGCGAGGCCTTTCGTGCCGCCGCGGGCCTTGAGGGCGGCCAGCAGGGTGGTCAGCACCCGCGCGCCCGACGCGCCGATCGGATGGCCCAGGGCGGTGGCGCCGCCGTTGACGTTGAGCTTGTCGCGCGGGATGCCGAGCTCGCGCTGGGCGATCATGGCGACCACGGCGAAGGCCTCGTTGACCTCGAACAGGTCGACGTCCTCGACGCTCCAGCCGGCCTTGCTCAGCGCCTTGCGCATCGCCGGAACCGGCGCGGTGGTGAACTGGCCCGGCTCTTGGGCGTGGGCGGCGTGGGCCGCCACGCGAGCGACGATCGGCAGGCCCAGTTTCCTGGCCACGCTCTCGCGGGTCATGACCAGGGCGGCGGCGCCGTCGCTGATCGAGGACGCGTTGGCGGCGGTGATGGTCCCGTCCCTGGCGAAGGCGGGCTTGAGGGTCGGGATCTTCGCCGGGTCGGCCTTGCCCGGCTGTTCGTCGACGCTGACGACCTCCTCCCCCTTGCGGGTCTTCACCGTCACCGGCGTGATCTCGCCGGCGAAGGCGCCGCTGTCGATGGCGGCGCGGGCGCGGGTCAGGCTCTCGATGGCGTAGGCGTCCTGGTCCTCGCGGGTGAACTGGTAGGCGCGGGCCGAGTCCTCGGCGAACGAGCCCATCAGGCGGCCGGGCTCATAGGCGTCCTCGAGGCCGTCCAGGTACATGCTGTCGCTGATCGTATCATGGCCGATGCGGGCGCCGCCGCGGTGCTTCGTCATCAGGTAGGGCGCGTTGGTCATGCTCTCCATGCCGCCCGCCACGATGATGTCGGCGCTGCCGGCGGCCAGGGCGTCATGGGCCATGATGGCGGCCTGCATGCCGCTGCCGCACATCTTGTTGACCGTCGTCGCCTCGACCGACAGCGGCAGGCCGGCGGCCAGCGCCGCCTGGCGGGCCGGCGCCTGGCCCAGGCCAGCCGGCAGCACGCAACCCATGAAGATCTGCTCGACCGCCTCGCCCGACACCCCGGCCCGCTCCAGCGCGGCGCGCACGGCGGCGGCGCCCAGGTCCGTCGCCTTGACGCCCGACAGCGCCCCCTGGAACCCCCCCATCGGGGTACGCGCGTACGAAGCAATCACGACAGGATCATGGGACATGGCGGGGCTCCTTGTTCAGCGAGGGGTCATGTGCGCCGTCTAGTTTGATCGGGCAAGTCCGGCTGCCGCCGGACAGTGGAGCGTCGACGATGAAGTTGCGTGTTTTGTTGGCCGGCGTGGCCTTGACCACCCTGCTCGCGGCCTGTGACCGCGCGCCTGCGCCCACGTCCGCGCCGCCTGCCCCCGCGACGGCGCCGGCCCCGTCCGACGATGCGCCGACGGCCATGGCGCCGGACACGCCGCAGGCCCTGCCCGCCGCGCCGGCCGCCCGCGTGGCCGATCTCGCGCCCGCCCAGGCCGACGACTACTGGCGCGAGGCGCGCGACTACGACGACTCCTGGGGCGATGCCCCGCCGGACTACGTCTACGACTATGACGACCAGGCTCCGGCCGTCTGGATGGACGGCCAGAACGTGCGCCGCGTGGTCGAGCGCCTGGCCGGCGGCGGCGAGCGCCAGTACTACTACCGCCCCGGCGAGGACGAGCCCTACTTCGTGCAGGATCCGGACTACTGGTACGGCTACGACGACGGCGCGCTGGTCACGGTCTACGACGCCCGCACCCGCCGCGCCCTCGCCCGGGACGAGATGCGCCGCCGCGCCGAGTGGGCCGGACGCTACGCCGCGCGCGCCGAGGAACTGCGCCGCGCCGCGCGCCGCAGCCAGGCCGAGGATCGCCGCCGGCTCGACGACGAACAGTACCGCGCCTGGCGTCGCCGCGAGGAGGGTCGCGACCGTGGGCGTGACCGCGACCGGGACGGCGGCCGGGATCGTGACCGGCCCGAGCGGCCTCGCGCCGACGACCGGCCGCCGGTGGTCCCGCCCGTGGTGACGCCGCCCGCGCCGCCGCCCGTCGTCGCGCCGCCCCCGCCGCCCGTCGTGCGAGACCGCGACCGGCCGGAGCGGCCGGAGCGTGGTGATCGCCCCGACCGCCCCCGGCGTCCGGACCGCCCGGCCCCCGAACGGCCGCCGGTGGCCGAGACCCCGCCGCCCGCGCCGACCCCTGTCCCGCCGGCGAGACCGCGTCCCGAGCGGCCTCAACGCCCCGAGCGCCCGCCCGTCGTCGAGCAACCGGCGCCCGGGCCCGAAGCTGTCCGCCCGCGTCCCGAACGGCCGCGACCGGTTCGTCCGATGCCGCCGCCGACCGCGCCGGTCGCCGAGCCGCCCCCTGCGCCGGCGGATGTCTTCCGGCCCCGTCCGGAGCGCCCGGTCAGACCTGCCCGTCCGCCGGAGGCGGCGGCTCCAGCGCCCGCTCCGGCTCCGATGCCGGCTCCGGCGCCCCGTCCACGTCCGGAGCGGCCCCGCCCTGCCCCGGCTCCAGCCCCTGCGCCCGCGCCGACACCAGCCCCGGCTCCGGCGCCTGTTCCCGCAACACCCGCGGCGGAACCCGCGGTCGCTCCGCCGCCGAAGGCCAAACCCGCGAGGCCCAATCCCAAGGGCGCGCCGGACAGGCCTGTCCGCGAGCGCGGCGCGGCCACCGAAACGACGGAGGTGCAGTAGCTTTCCGGGGTCCGGCGAAAGCTGGACAGGTTCGTCCAGAATAACAACGCGGTTGCTTTCCCTCTACGGAAACCACATTCTGTCGTCATGGGCAGAACAGCGGACTATTCGCAGCAGACCTGCGGCATCGCCGGGACGCTGGAGATCGTAGGCGATCCCTGGACGATCCTGATCCTGCGGGACGCGTTCCGCGGCGTGCGCCGCTTCGAGCAGTGGCAGGAACATCTGGGTGTGGCCCGCAACGTGCTGGCCGCGCGGCTCAAGACTCTGGTCGCCCACGGCGTGATGGAGACGCGGCGCTATTCCGAGCGGCCGCCCCGCAACGAGTATGTGCTGACCGCCAAGGGCCAGGACCTGCGCGGCGTGCTGCTGACCCTCGCCGACTGGGGCAACCGCCACGTCTATGGCGGCGACGCGCCGGTGCAGTTCATCCACGATCATTGCGGCAAGGCCTTCACGCCGAAGATCATTTGCGAGGCATGCGGCGAAAGCCTGATCCCGGGCGACCTGCGCCATGTGCATCTGGACGAGAACGCCGTCACGGTCGGCGAGGCCCTGGCGGGACCCGACAAGGACTGAGACTGAGGCCCCCCTCATTCCGTCATGGTCGGACTTGTTCCGACCACCCATGAACACGGCCGGCGCCCTGCGTCCTTCGACACGGCCCTGCGGGCCTGCTCAGGATGACGTCTTTTGAGGGCTTCCCACCCACGTCATGCTGAGCAGCACCCGAAGGGTGCGTGTCGAAGCACGCAAAGCGGCTGAGCCACCCCGCACAGCCGGCCGGAACACGTCGGGCCATGACGAAGACCTGAAAATGGGTGACAGTCTCATCCGGGACGGACCAAGGCGGGGGAGCAACGCGGATGGACAGCCTGGCTTCAGCGAAGGTGATCACCTTCATCCTCACCCGTGATCGGGCCGCCTCGACGGCCTGGTACAGGGATGTCCTCGGCCTGCCGGTGGCGGTCGCGGACGACGGCTTCGCCAGCGTGCTGGACCTGAACGGAAGCCTGCTGCGCATCACCCAGATCGACGGCTATGAGCCCTCCGCCCACCCGGCGCTGGGATGGGAAGTGCCCGACATCGCCGCCGCGATCGGAACCCTGGTCTCACGGGGCGTGACGATGACCATCTACGAGGGCTTCGGACAGGACGCCCTCGGCGTCTGGACCTCGCCGGACGGCAAGGCGAAGGTCGCCTGGTTCAACGATCCGGACGGCAATGTGCTCAGCCTGACGCAGTGCTGAGGACCCAAGGCGCTCCCCGCTTCATTTATGGTTAAAGCAACCTTGCCATGATGGCCGCTGGGTAATCCGGGGCCATCGCGTTGCGCAGTCTGATCGCCGCCGTCGAGCGTATCGAACCCCTGTCGGTTTCGGGCAGGGTCGCGGCCGTCAACGGCCTGCTGATCGAGGCGCGGGGCGGCCTGTCGCACCTGCCCATCGGGGCACGGGCCGAGATCGAGCGGCGCGGGGCGCCTGCCCTCCCGGCCGAGGTGGTCGGCTTCCGCGAGACCCGCGCCCTGCTGATGCCGTTTGGTCCGGTCGAGGGCGTCGCGCCCGGGGCGGAGATCCGCATCCAGCCCGACGGCGGCCTGGTCCGGCCCACCAGGGCCTGGCTCGGCCGCATCGTCGACGCGTTCGGCCAGCCCATCGACGGCAAGGGCCCCCTGCCCCAGGGCCAGGCATCCTATCCGCTGCGCGCCGCGCCGCCGCCGGCCCATGCCCGCGGGCGGGTCGGCGCGCGGCTGGACCTGGGCGTCAAGGCGATGAACGTCTTCACCACCACCTGCCGCGGCCAGCGCCTGGGCATCTTCGCCGGCTCGGGCGTCGGCAAGTCGGTGCTGTTGTCGATGCTGGCCCGCCAGGCCGACTGCGACGCCGTGGTCGTCGGCCTGATCGGCGAACGCGGCCGCGAGGTGCGTGAGTTCATCGAGGAGACCCTCGGCGAGGAGGGCCTCAAGCGCGCCGTGGTGATCGTCGCCACCTCGGACGAGCCGGCCCTCAAACGTCGTCAGGCCGCCTACATGACCCTGGCCGTGGCCGAGGCGCTGCGCGACCAGGACCTGGAAGTGCTCTGCCTGATGGACAGCGTGACCCGCTTCGCCATGGCCCAGCGCGAGATCGGCCTGGCCGCCGGCGAGCCGCCGACCACCAAGGGCTATACCCCCACCGTCTTCACCGAGTTGCCGAAGCTGCTGGAGCGGGCCGGACCGGGTCCCGTGCGGCCCGACGGCACCACGGCGGGGCCGATCACCGGCCTGTTCACGGTGCTGGTCGACGGTGACGACCACAACGAGCCGATCGCCGACGCGGTGCGCGGCATCCTCGATGGCCACATCGTGATGGAAAGAGGCATCGCGGAGCGCGGACGCTTCCCTGCCATTAACGTCCTCAAGTCCATAAGTCGGACCATGCCCGGCTGCCAGCTGCCCCATGAGCGCGAGATCGTGAAGTCCGCAAGGCAGGCCTTGTCGGCCTACAGCAACATGGAAGAGCTGATCCGCATCGGCGCCTATCGCGCCGGATCGGATCCGCAGATCGACCGCGCCATCCAGCTGAACCCCGACCTGGAGGCCTTCCTGTCGCAGGACAAGGACGAGACCGCCACGCTGGACGCCTGTTTCAACCGCCTCGACGGCATTCTCTCAGGTAGCGTTCAGTGAAGGCGATGAAGTCCCTGATCCGTATCTCGACGCACGAGGTCGAGACGCTGCAGAAGCGGCTGGCCGAGATCGTCGACCGGCGCACCACCGCCGAACTGCGCCTGGTCGTTCTGGAGGCCGAGGGCGAGGCCGAGTTGCTGCGCGCCCGCAATGACGCCGAGGCCGGCTGGTACCTGGTCGGCTTTCGCGAAGGGCTGAAGCAACGCAAGGCCGCCGTCCAGGCCGAGATCGACGCCATCGGCCATGAAGAAGCCGGGGCACGCGACGCGCTGTCGGAGGCCTTCGAGGCCCTGAAGAAGTACGAGCACGTCAACGACGCCCACGCCACCGCCGCCCGCAAGGACCAGGACCGCCGCGACACCGCCGCGCTGGACGAACTGGGGCTGCGGCGGATGTCGGGGCGGTGAAGACGCGCGCGATCGGGGACAGGTTAAGATGTCCCTTGGGACACCTTAACCTGTCCCCGATGCTTTCCCGCCGGGCCGCCATGGCCTCGGGCCTCAGCCTCGCCCTCGCCGGCTGCTCGCGGGAGCCGGTCGCCGCCCAGCCGGTTGACACCACACCCCTCAAGTCCCTCGCCCCCTTTCCCGTCGGCGTCGCCGTCCAGGCCGCGCAGCTGAACGACCCCGCCTGGACGTCCCTGGCCGCCACCCACTTCACCCAACTCACCGCCGAGTGGGAGATGAAGATGGAGTACGTGGTCCAGGCCGATGGCTCCTTCCGCTTCGACCGCGCCGACGCCATCGCCGCCTTCGCCCGCGAGCGAGGCATGCGCCTCTTCGGCCATACCCTGGTCTGGTACGCCAACGAGCCGGAGGCCTTCGTCCGGCTGGATGAAAGCCGCCAGAGCTTCGAAGGGGCGCTCTCGAACTACGTCACGGCCATGGTCGGCCGCTATCGCGGACTGGCCTCGGGCTGGGACGTGGTCAACGAGCCGATCCGGGACGACGGCTCGGGCCCGCGCGACAGCCTGTGGAGCCGCAAGCTGGGCCAGGTCGGGCACTTCAAGGTGGCCTTCGAGGCGGCCCGCGCCGCCGACCCGCAGGCGGTTCTGTTCACCAACGACTACCACCTGGAGAGCAAGCCGGCGAAGCTGGCCAGCTACATGCGCCTGATCGAGCAACTGCTGGCCGCCGGCGTGCCGCTGGGCGGCATCGGCTGCCAGACCCACCTGGACGCCGACCTGCCGGCCGGAGCGATCACCCGCACACTGAAGGCGCTGGCCGGCTTTGGCCTGCCCATCCACCTGTCGGAGCTGGACGTCTCGGTCGTCGGCGGCGGTCTGCTGGGCGGCGACCGCGCCGGCGCCGAGCGTCGGCAGATCGCGCTGTATGGCGAGGCGATGGACGCGTTCGCGGCCCTGCCGCAGCGCCAGCAGTTCGCCTTCACCGTCTGGGGCCTGCGCGACGGCGACAGCTGGCTGACCCGCGAGAACGCGCGCGACGCGCCGCTGATGTTCGACAGCGCGGGGCGTCCGAAGCCGGCCTATGGCGCGGTGGTAAGGGCGTTGAGGGGATAGCTCTTCCTATCAACCCTCAGTTCCGTCTTGGCCCGGCTCGTTCGGGCCACCCATGAACACCGCGTCCACCGTGCGTCCTTCGACACGCCGCTACGCGGCTGCTCAGGATGACTGGGAAAGATAGCTACCCACCCACGTCATGCTGAGCAGCGCTCGAAGAGCGCGTGTCGAAGCACGCAAGGCCTTCCGGCTCACCACGCATGGGTGGCCCGAACGAGCCGGGCCATGACGGATTGAAGTTGGCCGGGACCAAGCCCCCTGATCACTGGCTTTGCGGCGGGACCGGGCGCTTCAGCACGTGATCGGCGTCGCTGGCCTGGCGCAGGGCGCGCAGGTCGTCGGCGATGCGGAAGACGGCGACGTAGAGTTCGCAGAACGAGCGCCACAGCAGCGCCAGCGCCACGCAGACCAGCAGGCCGGCCACCGTCACCGGCAGGGCCAGGATCTTGCCGATCAGGTTGTCGTCGTTGAGCGCCACGCCCACGGCCGCGCCGATGGCGCCGAACGCGCCGAGCAGAATCACGCCCAGGCCCGCCCAGTAGATCAGGTGGACCACCGGCCCGGTCATCAGCCGGTCGAAGGTCAGCAGATCCCAGAGGATGCCGCCGGCCGCCTTTTTCGTCCTGGATCTGGGCGCCATCGTTACTCTTTCCCCAGACGGCGCGGACGCCGCCTCTTTCGTCGCATGTCTATCGGCGCGAAGGGGCGTGGGCAACCGTGACAAGCGGCGCACGGCGCCCCGGGTTCCCTCGCGACAGGCTTGCGAAGGCCCCGCCAGGGCCGTTAGCTGTCGCAAACACGACAGGGAAACGCCCGCCATGAGCGCCGAAGACCGCATCTCCGTGACCATCGAGAACGGCGTCGCCGACGTCCGGATGATCCGCACCGACAAGATGAACGCCCTGGACGACGCCATGTTCTCGGCGCTGATCGAGACCGGCGAACGCCTGAAGACCGAACCCGGCGTCCGCGCCGTGGTGCTGTCGGGCGAAGGACGCGCCTTCTGCGCCGGGCTCGACATGGGCAACTTCGGCAAGATGGCCTCGGGCGAGCGCAAGGGCGGCAGCGAGACCCTGGTCACCGCCGACCGAACGCCGGGCGGCAGCAACCGCGCCCAGCACGCCGTCATGGTCTGGCGCGAGATCCCGGTGCCGGTGATCGCCGCCATCCACGGCGTGGCCTTCGGCGGCGGCTTCCAGCTGACGCTCGGCGCCGACATCCGCTACGTGACCGCCGATGCGCGCATGTCGGTCATGGAGATCAAGTGGGGCCTGGTGCCCGACATGGCCGGCCTGGTGCTGATGCGCCACCTGGTCCGCGACGACGTGGCGCGCGAGCTGACCTACAGCGGCCGGCAGTTCACCGGCGAGGAAGCCGTCCAGCTCGGCTTCGCCACCCGCGTCTGCGCCGACCCGCGCGCCGACGCCCTGGCCCTCGCCGCCGAGATCGCCGGCAAGAATCCCCACGCCATCCGCGCCGACAAGCGCCTGCTGGACCTGGCCGCCTCGGGCGCCGACCAGAAGACGGTGCTGCTGGCCGAGTCGGTCGAACAGACGGCCCTGATCGGCTCGCCCAACCAGATCGAGGCGGTGATGTCGAACATGCAGAAGCGGGCGCCGGTGTTCGCGGACTGAGGCTCAGTGCGTGCTTCGACACGCGCTCTTCGAGCGCTGCTCAGCATGACGGCGGTGGGAGACCCTCTGAACACGTCATCCTGAGCAGCCGCCAAGCGGCGTGTCGAAGGACGCAAGGCTTCTACTTCGCCAGAGCCTTCCCGACCGCCCCGCCGATCAGGCCGCCGACGGCGGAGCTGAGCGTGCCGAGCGCCAGGATCATCGTCTCGACATCGCCCATCGCCCAGGACATGGCGATGCCGATCAGCGCGCAGAGACCGCCCGCGACGGCGCCGCCGAGCAGGCTGTCGGCCCAGCCGCCTTTCGCCGCGCGGGCGTAGAGCAGGCCCGCCACCAGCGAGATCAGGATGCCGACGATAGCGAACAGGTTCGCCACGGCCGGGACGAAATGCCCGGCGAAGACCATCGCCACCTGCAGCGCCGTCCCGATGACGGTCGCCACGATCAAGGCTCTCATGTTCATTTGGTCGTTCCCCCTGTGACCGTGGCCGAAGCGGCCGCGGCTTTCTGACGTTCGAACACGGCGGCCCAGTCGACCGGTCCGGCCTCGAAGCGTTTCTTCAGTTCGTTGAGCGAGTAGGCGTTGCCCCACTCGAAGTGGCGATAGAGCGTGTCGAAGCCCTCTCCCGTCCCGTAGCCGACGCTGGTCAGGCTGACCCGGCTGCGGCCGGCGCCGAGATCCTCGATTTCCAGCGTGGTGACGATGTCGCCGAACAGCTCCCGGTGCGGCAGGGCCTTGGGCGCCTGGACGTTGCGGAACGACAGCAGCCGCTGGGGCACATAGGCGACGATGCGGTTCCTGATGTTGTCAGGCCCGCCGATCTTCGCGGCCGGGTCATAGCTGGCCTCGATGTCGCCGCCGATGCGCAGGTCCACGGCCGCGACCGGGGCGACCCAGGCGCGATAGCCTTCAGCCGTGGTGAAGGCGTCCCAGACCTGGGCCGGCGAGGCCTTCACGACGATGGACAACTGCAGCACGCGGCCGCCGCCGGGTTCGACGAAGGAACTGTTGGTCACGGCGCGGAAGTCGCGCCAGTCGGGGGCCTTCGCGGGTTCAGCGGCGTAAGCCGCGGTCGCGAGCAAGGCCGAGGCGAGGGCCGCCAACAGGATGCGTCTCACGTGCCCGTCTCCATGTTCGCCGCCGTCGTCGCGGCGCCGGCCGCCGCCTCCAGCAGGGTGATGTAGGACCTCAGCCCGGCCACCGAGGCGTCGAAGGCGTCCAGCGTGCGGTGGGTGCGCGACTGCATGACGCCGCCCTCCATGGTGGTCAGCACGAAGACGGCCAGCGCCTTAGTGTCCGTGCCCGGCGGTAGTCGGCGCCTCGCCTGGTCCAGACAGCCCTTCACATGTTTGACCCAGCCGTCGAAGTTGACCGACAGCAGCTCGCGCACCGGCGGGTCGGGCTCATGGAGTTCCAGGGCGATGGAGCCGATGGGGCAGCCGTACAGGCAGTCCGTCGTCCGCAGCATCTCGCGATAGGCGCCCAGCAGCGCGAACACCCGCTCGATAGGATCGTCGACGCCCTCCCAGGCCGGGGCCAGCAGCATCGGATAGATGCCGTCGCGGTACATCTCGAGCACCGCCAGCAGGACGTCCTGCTTGGTCGGATAGAAGTGGTAGAGGCTGCCGGAGTTGGCCCCCGCCTCTCGCAGAATGTCGGCGACGGAGGTCGACAGATAGCCCTTCTCCGAGAAGAGCTTCAGGGCGGCGAAAAGAATGCGCTCGCGGGTGGGTTCCACGGGGTGGAGCCTTCCTTGATCAGTCAATCAAGAGATTGGCAGAACTTGAGTACGCGATCAAGTGCGTCCCGTTCATCTCCCTTGTGGGAGAGGGGGACCATGCGGAGCATGGTGGAGCGGGAGTCGCCGGCGTTGGACCACCTGTACCCGGCGAGCTCCTTCTGAATGACGGAGCATCCCTCTCCACCGCTCTCCGAGCGGTCCCCCTCTCCCAAGAGGGAGAGGATAGAACCTAGACCTGCCCGACCGTCCTCAGCCGCGCCTTCGGGTGCACCTCGTTCTGGCTCATGACCACGGTCTGGCCGCGGAAGCGCTCGATGATCTGGCGGACGTAGGGGCGGGCCAGCGGGCTGGTCAGCAGGACGGGGCTGTCGCCGGCCAGGGCCGCGCGCTCGAAGGCCTCGCGGACGCCGCGGATGAACTCCTGCAGCTTGCTGGGCGCCATGGCCAGCTGCTTTTCCTCGCCGGCCCCGACCAGCGCCTCGGAGAAGGCCACTTCCCAGTCCGGCGACAGGGTGACGATGGGCAGGGCGCCGTCGTCGCCCCGGTTGGCCCAGCACAGCTGGCGGCCCAGCTTGGCGCGGACCGACTCGACCAGCGAGGTGATCGAGGTGGTGTGCGGCGCGGCCTCGGCGACGCCCTCGAGGATGGCCTGCAGGTCGCGGATCGACACCCGCTCGCGCAGCAGGGCCTGCAGCACGCGCTGGAAGGTGGTGCCGGTGACGATGGCGGGGATGACGTCGTCGGCCAGCTTCTTCTGGTCCGGCTGCAGGTCCTTGAGCAGCTTCTGCACCTCGGCGAAGGACAGCAGGTCGGCCATGTTGTCCTTGAGGATCTCGGTCAGGTGCGTGGTCAGCACCGTCGCCGGGTCGACGATGGTGTAGCCGCGGAAGGTCGCTTCCTCCTTCAGGCCGTCGTCGATCCAGGTGGCCGGCAGGCCGAAGGCGGGCTCGCGGACGTGGTCGCCGGGCAGCTCGACCTGACCGCCGCGCGGGTCCATGGCCATCAGCGAGCCGATGCGGACCTCGCCGGCGCCGCACTCCATCTCCTTGATGCGGATGGCGTAGCCTTGGGTGGCCAGGCGCATGTTGTCGAGGATGCGCACCGGCGGCATCACGAAGCCGTAGTCGGCCGCCAGCGTCTTGCGCAGGGCGCGGATCTGGTCGGTCAGCTTGCGGCCGTCCAGATCGTTGATCAGCGCCAGCAGGCCATAGCCCAGCTCGATCTTGATGTCGTCGATGGCCAGCGAGGCGCTGATCGGCTCCTCTTCCTGCTCGACCGGAGGGGCCGAAAGGTCGATGGCGGGCGCCAGCTCCGGCGCCGGGTGCGATCTGTGCCAGGCCAGCGCGCCGGCCCCGACGGCCACGGCGAGGAAGGGGATCACCGGCATGCCCGGGATGAAGGCCAGGACGCCGGAGGTAGCCGACACCATGCCCAGGCTCAGCGGATTCATGGCCAGCTGGGTGACCAGGGCCTTGTCGGCGGCGCCCTCGACGCCGGCCTTGGACACCAGCAGGCCGGCGGCGATCGAGATGATCAGGGCCGGGATCTGGCTGACCAGGCCGTCGCCGACGGTCATCAGGGTGTAGGTCGAGGCGGCGTCGCCGGCCGGCATGTCGTGCTGCAGGATGCCGATCAGCATCCCGCCGATGATGTTGATGCCGACGATCACCAGGCCGGCGATGGCGTCGCCCTTCACGAACTTGCTGGCGCCGTCCATGGCCCCGAAGAAGGTCCACTCCTGCTCCAGCTCCTTGCGGCGCAGCTTGGCCTGGTCCTGGTCGATCAGGCCCGAGGACAGGTCGGAGTCGATGGCCATCTGCTTGCCCGGCATGGCGTCCAGGGTGAAGCGCGCCGCCACCTCGGCGATGCGACCCGAACCCTTGGTGACCACGACGAAGTTCACCAGCACCAGGATGGCGAAGATGATCAGACCAATGATGAAGCTGCCGCCCATCATCAGGTCGCCGAACGCCTTGATGACGTCGCCGGCGCCGTGGGCGCCCTCGTGCCCGTGGCTGAGGATCAGGCGGGTGGAGGCCAGGTTCAGGCCGAGCCGATAGAGGGTGGCGACCAGCAGCACCGTCGGGAAGGCGGTGAATTCCAGCGGCTTCTTGATCAGCAGCGCCGTCATCAGGATCAGGATCGAGCTGCCGATCGAGATGGTCAGCAGCAGATCCAGCATGAACGGCGGGATCGGCAGGATCAGCAGGACGATGATGCCGACGATGCCCAGCGCCAGGCCGACCTCGCCACGCGCCAGCCAGCCCCAGACTTCCCTGGGGGTGGGGCGGTTGGAAACGCCGGCTACGCTGGTGTCAGCCATGGGTTACTCGGTGCGCCGGAGGTCAGGCCGCGTTGCCGATGCCGGCCTGCGGGGCCGGCACGGCGACGCCGGCCTCGGAGTATTCCTTCAGCTTGTTGCGCAGGGTGCGGATCGAGATGCCCAGGATGGTGGCGGCATGCGTCCGGTTGCCCGTGCAGTGGCTCAGGGTGTCGAGGATCAGCTGCTGCTCCACCTGGGCCACCGTCTGGCCGACGAACGAGCGGCTGGCGGCCTCGGCGGCCATCGAGGCGTTGCGGGCCACGGCGGCGTCCGGCGCCGGCGACATCGGAGCGCCGTCCGGCAGCCGGATGGCGAACTCCTCGATCTCCGAGCCGGAGGACAGCAGCACCGCCCGGTGCATGGCATTTTCCAGCTCGCGGACGTTGCCCGGCCAGCGGTGGGCGACCAGCCGGCGGCGCGCCTCGGCCGACAGCGGCCGGTCGGGCATGCCGTTGGCCGTCGCGTACTTCTTCACGAAGTGCTCGGACAGGGCGATGATGTCGCCCGGCCGCTCGCGCAGGGACGGCAGGCGCAGGTTCACGACGTTGAGGCGATAGAGCAGGTCCTCGCGGAACACCCCGTCCTTCACCGCCTGGGCCAGGTCGCGGTTGGAGGTGGCGATGACGCGGATGTCGACCTTCACCGGCTTGCCGCCGCCCACGCGGTCGATCTCGCGTTCCTGCAGCGCGCGCAGCAGCTTGGCCTGCAGGCGGGCGTCCATCTCGCTGATTTCGTCCAGCAGCAGGGTGCCGCCCGAGGCTTCCTCGAACTTGCCGATGCGGCGGGCCACGGCGCCGGTGAAGGCGCCCTTCTCGTGGCCGAACAGCTCGCTTTCCAACAGGTTCTCGGGAATGGCGGCGCAGTTGACGCTGATGAACGGCTTGTTGGCGCGGCGCGACTTGGTGTGGACGTAGCGGGCCATCACCTCCTTGCCGACGCCGCTTTCGCCGGTGATCAGGATCGAGGCGTCGGACGGCGCGATCTGGTCGGCCAGCTTGATGACCACCTCCATGATCGGGTCGCGGGCGATCATCGGCCGGTTGTCGTCGCCGATGGCCGCGAGCACAGCGGCGATCAGGTCCGCTTCCGGCGGCAGCGGGATGAACTCCTTGGCCCCGGCCCGGATGGCGTCCCCGGCCCGCTTGGGATCGGCCGCGACGCCGCAGGCCACCACCGGCACGCGGATGCGCTCGGCCTCGTTGGTGGCGATCAGCCCGGCGATGTCCAGGTCGTAGTCGACCATCAGCAGGTCCGCGCCCTGCCCGGCGCGCAGCGCCTGGGTGGCGGCCTCGACCGTCTCCACGTGCGAGACCTTGGCGCCGGCCTGCATCGCCATCTTCACGGCGAGGGACAGCTGTCCGTTCAAACGTCCGACGACCAGAAGCCGCATCGGTAATCTCCCTGCTACACGAGCGCCGATCAGGCGTTCGTGTCGCCGTCCTTGATGATTTCGGTCATGGTCACGCCGAGGCGGTCGTCGACGACGACGACCTCGCCCCGGGCGACCAGGCGGTTGTTCACGTAGATGTCGATGGCCTCGCCGACCTTGCGGTCCAGCTCCAGGACGCTGCCCTGGCCCAGGTGCAGCAGCTGGGCGACCGACAGGCTGGCCCGGCCGAGCACGGCGGAGATATGGACCGGCACGTCAAACACAGGCGCCAGGTCGGCGGCGGTCTTGTCGTCCAGGTTGACCATCATTTCGGTGGCCAGGCCCTCGTCGGGGGCGAACTCGTCGAGCGTGAGATGGGTCTCGTCAGACATCGTCGGTCTCGCTGGCGGAAAGAAGGGGTTCGGCGTGCAGGCCCTCGGCGGCGAGCGCCGCGTCGAGAGCGGCCGCCACGCGGAGGGCCGCGTCCTGCGGATCGAAGGCGGCCTTGCCGTCGCCCCAGTCCAGGACGAAGGCAGCGGGCAGCATGCCGGGCTCGGCGCGGGCCAGGATCTGCCCCTCGAAGCCGACCGCCTCGGCGGTGTGATTGAGGACCAGCTGCACCCGCTCCTGCAGTTCCGGCGCGACGCGGACGAGCAGGCGGGGCTGCGCTTCCAGCTCTCGCGCCAGGGCTTCCAGCGCGGCGGCCAGCGGCGCCTCGGGAAAGCGGTCCAGCGCGGCGTCGGCGATGCGGCGCGCCGCGGCCAGGGCCAGGTTCGCGGAGTCGACGCGGTGACCATGGGCCACGCCCTGCAGCGCCCCCAGGGCGGCGCGCGCGGCGCGGGCGATGTCGGCCAGGGCGTCGGCGGCCTTCGCCTCCGCTTCGGCGACGGCAGAGCGCTCGCCCTGGGCGAAGCCTTCGGCGCGGGCGGCCTCGACCTCCTCGGCCGAGTAGTGCTTGCGGCGGACCGGCGGCTGGTAGGCGATCGAGCCTGCGTCGTCGAAGACGGTGTCGAACGCGAACGGGCGGGGGGCGGAGGTGCTCATCAGTAGATCAACTCATCGTCGCCGCCGGACCCGGCCAGCATGATCTCGCCCTTGGCGGCCAGGTCCTTGGCGGCCTGGACCATGGCCATCTGGGCCTGGTCAACGTCTCGCAGGCGCACGGGGCCCATGCTCTCCATGTCCTCGCGCATGATCTTCGAGGCCCGTTCGGACATGTTGGAGAAGAACATCTCGCGCAGCGCGTCCGACGAGCCCTTGAGCGCCAGAGCCAGCTGGTCCTTCTCGACGGCGCGCAGCAGCGTCTGGACGCCGCCGGGGTCGAGCTTGCCGAGGTCCTCGAAGACGAACATCAGCGCCCGGATGCGCTCGGCGCTTTCGCGGTTGCGCTCCTCGAGGGCGGCGATGAAGCGGGCCTCGGTCTGCCGGTCGAAGTTGTTGAAGATCTCCGCCATCATCTCGTGGCTGTCGCGCTTGGACGTGCGCGCCAGGTTGGACATGAACTCGGTGCGCAGCGTCTGCTCGATCTTGTCGAGGATCTCGCGTTGCACCGGCTCCATGCGCAGCATCCGCTGCACGCACTCCAGCGCGAAGTCCTCGGGCAGGGCCGCCAGCACGCGCGAGGCGTGGTCGCCCTTGATCTTGCTGAGCACCACCGCGACGGTCTGGGGATATTCGTTCTTCAGATAGTTGGCGAGCACCGCCTCGTTCACGTTGCCCAGCTTGTCCCACATGGTGCGACCTGCCGGACCGCGGATCTCCTCCATCAGGGCGTCGACCTTCTCGGGCGGCAGGAAGCTGTGCAGCAGCCGCTGGGTCTGTTCGAAGCTGCCCATGATCGCGCCGCTGGCCGACATGCCCGAGACGAACTCGACGAGCAGTTCCTCGACGGCCGACGAGGCGACGCTGCCCAGCGACGCCATGGCCTGGGAGACCTCCTTGATCTCCTCCTCGTCGAGCGCTTCCCAGATCGCGGTGTGATCCTCGCCGAGCGCCAGCAGCACCACCGCGGCCTTTTCGGGACCGGTCAGCTTGCTGGGATCGACGATGGCTTTGCTTTTCCGGCTCATGTCGTTTCGTGCAGCCAGGTGCGGAGGATCGAGACGGATTCGTCAGGGTGCTTGTCGACGAAGTCGGCCACGCGCTTGACGGAGGACGCGCGGACCTGACCCTCGATCCGGGCGATGTCGATACGCTGGTCAAGATCGGGACCGGGCAGCGCGAGCGGCTCGCCGGTCGAGGGATCGACCGGGATCTGGTACTGGGCGCCTTCAGGCGTGGTCACCAGCCGCGTGGCCTGGCCGCCGGCTCCCGCCAGGGCCGGCAGTCCGCCGCGGCCGCCGCCGCCCGCCACCAGGCTCTTGAGCAGCGGTCGCACGCCGAAGATCATGATCAGCACCGCGACGATGCCCAGCACGGCCAGCTCGACGGCCCGCATGATGTCGTTCTTGTCGAAGCTGGCGAGCAACCCGGTCTCGCCGCCGGTGGTGTCGACCGCTTCCCGCGCGAACCGTACGTTGGTGACCTTCACCGTGTCGCCCCGGGTCGTGTCGTAGCCGACGGCGGCCTTCACCAGTTCGTCCAGGCGCGCCAGCTCCTCGGCCGAGCGGGGCGTGTAGGCGCCGGGCTTTCCGTCGGCGCCGGGGGCGGTGACGCCGTCGACGGCGACCGCCACGGAGATCTTCTTGATCGCGCCGGGTTCGCGCACCTCGGTGCGGGTCTTGTTGCTGATCTCGTAGTTGGTCGTCGACTCGTTGCGGCCGCTGGCCGAACCGACTCCGCCGGCGCCGCCGATGTCGGCAGCCCCCGGGATGTTGCCGGCGGCGGACACGCCGGCGGCTCCGCCGGCCTCCGACTCCCGGGCGCTCTCCTCGCCGGTCTGCTCGGAACGGATGACCTGGCCGTCGGGGTCGTAGGTGGTTTCCTGCTCGGTCACGCGGGCCATGTCGATGTCGGCGCTGACCTCGACGCGCGAGCGGCCGACCCCGACCACGCCCTCGACCAGTTCCTTGATCCGCGCGGCGAGCTTGCGTTCGACCTCGGTCTTGCGATCGTCGGCCAGCTTGCTGGTCATCGAGGAGCCGCCGACCGACAGCGTCTTGCCGTGCTGGTCGATGATCGAGACCTGTTCGGCCTTCAGGCCCGGCACGGCGCCGGCGACCAGGTTCTGGACGGCCTGCACCTGGTCGTCGGTCGGCTTGCGGCCGCCCACCCCGATGGTCACCGAGCCCGAGGGCGGCTCGGCCTCTTCCTCGAACAGCTGGCGGCGCGGCAGGTTCAGATGGACGCGGGCGAAGGTGACGCCGTCGAGGGACCGGATGGTGCGGGCCAGTTCGCCTTCCAGCGCGCGCTGACGGTTCAGCTGCTGGACAAAGTCGGTCTGGCCCAGCGTGGCGCCCTGGTCGAAGATTTCGTAGCCGACAGACCCGGAGGTCACCAGACCCTTGCCGGAGATCATCAGCCGGGTGGAAGCCACCTTGTCGCGCGGCACCATGATCGTGGTCCCGTCGCCCTTCAGCTCATAGCTGATGCCGGCCTGGTCCAGCGCCTGGACGACGGTGGACGCTTCCTTCATGTCGAGGTTGGAATAGAGCAGCGACTTGGGCTGGGCGCCCAGGGTGGCGCCGAGCCAGATGAGGCCGGCGATCAACGCCGCGCCGATGCCGAGCATGGCGGCGAGCCGGGCGACCCCGAAGGCGCGTACGCCGTTCATGAACCTTTCCACGCGGGACCGCCCCTACCCAAACAAGGTCGCGACGGGCCAAGGAGACCCGCGCTGCTAGGCAGGAATTACCGGGTGCAGGGTAAACGCCCTCTTAAGGAGCGCCGCCGGGTGGTCATCCAAATGCAACGGCCGCGTCCCGTTCCGGAACGCGGCCGCGCAGTGTGCTGAGCCCCGGGGGGGAGCAGGTGACTCAGCGGTATTGCTGCAACCTCGTCGTCCGCAGGCCGGCCAGACCGTGACGGTCGATCGACTTCTGCCAGGTCAGGAACTCTTCGTTGGTGAGGCGATAGCGATCGCATGCCTCGTCCAGGGTCAGAAGCCCTCCCCGCACGGCCGCCACCACCTCTGCCTTGCGCCGGATCACCCAACGCTCGGTATTGGCCGGCGGCAGGTCGCCCAGCGTCAGCGGCGCGCCGGTCGGACCGATCACGTACTTCTCGCCTCTGCTGTTCACGCGCTGCTGCTGAAGCATCCTTCTACGCCTCTCTCACCAAGTCTGTTGGGGAGGAAGATGCACCACTGGAAATAACATGCGGTAAAGCGCGATGGTTTAGGTAGCTTAACCACCATCGACCGCAAGTTAAGGTCGGTGTTTCATTGTGAGACATCTGAATTAAAGCCCCCTAAATATCAAGACTATCGCTTGATGTTCAGAAGCTCCTCAAGCATCTGATCTGCGGTGGTGATGATTTTCGAGGACGCCGAGTAGGCCCGTTGCGTGGTGATCAGGCCGGTAAACTCGCTGGACAGGTCGACGGTCGAAGACTCCAGCGTGGACGGTGCGATATAGCCGGCCCCGCCGGTGCCAGCGGTCTTGAAGTTGTAGGTGCCGCTGTCCTTGCTGACGCGATAGGCGTTGCCGTTGGTCGGGATCAGGCCGTCGGCGTTGGGGAAGGTGGCGATGGCCACCTGGGCGATCTGGCGCGAGATGCCGTTGTCGAACACCGCCGTCACGAAGCCCTGATCGTCGATCTCGATGTCGGTCAGGTTGCCGAAGGCGGTGCCGTTGGTGTTGACCGACTGCAGGATGCTTTCGCTGTCGAAGCTGGTGATGCCGCCGGCGGCGCCGCCCAGTTCCAGACGAATGTCCTGGTCGCCGATGCCAAGGCCCGTGGCCCACTTGACCGCGCCGGCGCCGGGCGCGGCGTCGGACGAAGCGCCGAAGCTGATCACCGGCTCATCCCAGTCGGCGAACAGCGGCGCCAGCGGCGGCGTGAAGGTGGCGCTGGTGTCGAGGCGGCCATCCTCCGTGAAGGCCACCATGCCGACGGCCAGCTGGCCGTTGCTCAGACCGGCGCCGGCCTCGATGTCGCTGGCGGGAACCGCGCGCACTTCGGCGTACCACTGGTTGGGCGTGGTGCTGCGCAGGAAGTCGATCTGGACCGTGCGCTTGCCGCCCTTGGAATCGGAAACCGGCACCTGGATCCAGAAGTCGGGCTTCACGCCGACGCCGAGATCGGGATCGTACATCGCCATCGAGTTCGTGGCCGGGTCGTAGGTGCCGCCGGTGACCTCGGCCGACAGGTCCTGGCTGGCGTCGAGGTTGGCGTTGACCGTGACGCGGGTGGTCTGCTCGGCTGCGCCGCCGACCGCCGAGACGTTGATCGATTGAAGCCGGGTGATGTCCGAGGGATCGGTGGCGATCACGCCGTCAGCGTCGGTCAGCCAACCCTGGAGATAGAGGCCGGCGTCGTTGCGCAGGTAGCCCTGGCTGTCGAGCTGGAACGAACCGGCGCGGGTGAACGACCGGGCGTCGGCGGCGGTCAGGTCCTCCGCCTTCTCCGTCACGACGAAGAAGCCGTTGCCCGAGATCGACAGGTCGGTGTTGCGGCTGGACTGGGTCGGCAGGCCCTGGGTGGTGATGAACCGGCGGGTCGTGGCGGTGACGCCGCCGGCGGCGTAGGACGACCCGCTGTTGCGGCCGCTGACCAGGGTCTGGAAGTTGGCCTGCGAGCGCTTGTAGCCAACGGTGTTGACGTTGGCGATGTTGTCCGAGATCGCCGCCAGGGACTGCGAGTTCGAGATCAGACCGGTGACACCGGCCAGCATGGCGCTGTTGATGCTCATGGAGGGTTATCCTTCCTGCACTGGGGTTCTGGTGGCCTAGACGGTCTGCTGCACGCTCGAGATCGCGCTGAGCGGGATCTTGAGCTTGCCGATGCTGACGACCGTCTCGCCGTTGAGGGTTTCAACCGCCGTCGCGACGCCGGTGGTGTAGATGCTGGAGTTGATGGTCTCGCCGCCGGAGCCGGTGGCGGTGATCTTCAGGCTGTAGGTCCCGCCGTCGGGCAGCTGGGTCCCCTGGGTGGTCTTGCCGTCCCATTCGAAAGCGCCCTCGCCGGCGGCCACGCCGGTGTCGGTGCGGGAGAACACGGTCTGGCCGGCCGAGTTCAGCACCTCGTACTTCACGCTCGTCGCGGCGCGGTCGATGTCATAGGTCCAGCTGGACTGTCCGCCCTGCAGCGTGGCCTCGTCGGTCGCGGCGGTGACGGTCTTGCCGATCAGGTTGACCGAGCCGGCGAGGCCACCGTCGTTCATGCCCACCAGCATGGCCAGGAGGTCGTTGGTCAGCAGCTGCTGCTCGACCCCGGTCATCTGGACGATCTGAGCGGTGAACTCGTTGGAATCGAGCGGCGACAGCGGATCCTGGTTCTTCAGCTGCGTGGTCAGCAGCGCCAGGAAGGTCTCCTCGCTGTCGGCCAGCCGGCCGCGGGAGTCGGCCATCTTGTCGAGAACGGAATTGCCGGTGCTGACAGCGTCAACCATGGGAGCCTCAGATACGGATGTCGACGCCGCCGGACGGCGTGCGTGACCAGGGTGAGCGGGCGGCCAGGGCCTCGGCCTGTTCAAGGCCGGTCCGGGCGGTCTCGAAGGCGCGGCTGGACCAGGCGGCGAGCGTTTCGCGCGCTTCCCGGCCGCCGGAGCCGCCCGGGTTGTTCATGTCGAAGGACAGGCCGCCGTCGGCGAGGTCAAAGCCGGCGTTCTGCAGCGCCTGGCGCAGCTCGCCGGCCCGGCCGCGCAGGTCGGCGGCGGTCTGGGCGGAATCGAACGACAGGGACGCGCTCAGGCGACCGTCGGCGTTGATCTCGATGCTGACGTCGACCTTGCCCAGGCCCAGCGGATCGAGCTGGACGTCAAAGCGGGTGGTCTGGCCCTCCAGCTTGCGGACGATGTCGGCCGCCAGGCGGGCGACGGTCTCGGGCGAGCCGCGCGTCGACGCGGCCTCGACCGGAAGCTCGGCGGCGGCTTGCAGCGTCGGCGCGGGCGCCGCCGTGTCGAGCGTCGCCGGTTCGGGTTCGGTGACCAGGTCGGCGAGCGGCGCCGGAAGGGGCGCCGCTTCAGGGCGGGCGGTCGGCGCGGGCGCGACGTCAACGACGGCGCGGGCGTCGGCGCGCGCGGCGATCTTCACCTCGGGCGTGTCGGACTCGACGGCCGGAACGGCGCCCTCGACGCGGGTGACCTCGGCGCGTGCGGCGTCGGCGCGGGTCGGGCGGCGGCCGGGGGCGGCGACCGGCGCGGCGGGCGTTTCGACCACCGCGGCCTCCGCCGCGACCGGGGTCTCGGGCGAAAGGGCGGCCTCGAGCGTCAGTTCGACCGGCGCGTCGACGGCAACCTCCACCGGCGCGTCGGCGGGCGGCGCGGCCTCGGTCACGGTCGGGGGAACGGCGGCGGCGTTCTCGGGCCTGCGCGCGCCGTCGAGGACCCGGCCGATCAGGCTGGTCAACGCTTCGGTCGCGGAGCGGGGCGCGGCGCCCATCGGCGGGGCCGGCGGCGGCGCGAGCGGGGCTTCGGCCACGGCGTCCGGCGAGAAGGATTGCGGCGACGCGACAGCGGCGGGAGCAACCGCCTGCGGAGCCTGCTCGCCCTCAGGGAGGACGAGGACACGCCCCGCCGACGGGGAAGCGTCCGATCCAGCGGCGTTGGCGGCAGCGTCCGGCGCGGGCGAAGGCGGCGGGGCGATCTGCTGGCCGACCGCCGGGCGCCCGGTATCCGCGATCTCGGCGCCGACAGCGGGATCGACGACGGTCTGCGCGGCCAGACGGGGCGAGGCGACAATGGCGGCCGGCGCGGCTTGCGGCCGGCTATCGGGCGTGGCGACCTTCAAGGAGGCCGTGGGAGTGGGTGCGACCAGCACGGCGGCGGCCGCGGCCAGCCCGTCGGCGGCGCCCGGAGCCTCGGTCGCCGCCTCGGCGGCGTCGGCGGCGTCGACCGGCAGCCCCTGCGCGGCCGGATCGCGGGCCAGGCCGGTCACGGCGCGGACGCCCGATGCGAATGCGAGCGTCGGCGAGGCCGGCGTTGCGGCAGGATCCTGGCTCTCCGGCCCGGTCGCCGCGCCGAAGTTCAGCGTCGCCATCAGCGCCTCGAACGCGCCGCCGGCGCCCTTCCCGTCAGCCGTCACGGCGCCGTCGGCGCCGGACCTGGCGCCGAAGCCCGGCAGGGCGGCGAGAATGTTGGACGCGAACGCGGTCATGACAGGCTGAAGCGCCTCTGGGCGGTGACTGGACGATCGGCGCCTGCTGCGCCCGGATTATTCGTCAGTCAGGTAGCAACGGCCGGGCCAAGTCGATGAAACAGCCTCAACACACTGTTTTTGCTCGAATATTCTGAATTCCGGACGACCCACTCTCCCGCGCCCTCGGTACGTTTTTTGCCGGGCCCAAGCGGGTCGATAGGGCGCGAAGTGCCGCCCGCCCGGCTCTGGCGCCGTCCTTGCGCTGTTGTTCAGCGGGTCACCTGGCCCGTGGAATCGAAGTCTATGATTATCAATGGCTTAGCATCGACCAGCAGGCCCGCGCCTGAATCGGCCCGGCAAAATGCGCCGGTACGCGCGTCAGGCTTTGCCGGGCTGACCGCGAGAACATCATGAGCCTCGCCGCGATCCTCTCGTCCGCCAACTCCGGCCTGATGGCCGCGCAGACCGGTCTGCGGACGGTCTCGGACAACATCGCCAACATCAACACCCCCGGATACGTCCGCAAGGTCGTTGAACAGGCTCCGCTGGTGTCCGGCGGCATGGGCGCCGGGGTCAGCATCACCCAGGTCCGTCGCGCCGCTGACCAGTTCCTGCAGCGCGCCGCGCTGACCGCCACCGCCTCGGCGGCAGAGTCCGGCGTCATCGCCACGGCCATGGACCGGGCCCAGGCGCTGTTCGGCAATCCCGGCGAGAGCAATTCCTTCTTCACGCGACTTGACGACGTGTACGCCGCCTTCAGCGCCGCCTCGTCCGACGCCGCCTCCTCGATCCGCCGCGACCAGGCCATCGACGGGGTCACCGACTTCCTTAGCGAGGCCTCGCGCATCTCCACCTCGCTGCAGGCGATGGCGGTGGAGGCGGACAACCGCATCGGGGCGGTCATCGACCGCACCAACCAGCTGCTCAAGCAGATCGACGATCTCAACGGCGACATCAGCCGGGCGATGATCCAGGGCGGCGACGCTACCGGTCCCGAGAACATCCAGAGCCAGCTGATCAACGAGCTGTCCGGCCTGATGGACGTCAGCGTCACGCCGCGCGCCAATGGCGGCTTCGTGATCCGGGCCTCGGACGGCAACGCCCTGGCCGGCGCCGGCGGCGCGGCGGAACTGAAGTACGTCCGCACCGACGGGGCCTCCGGCGAGATCACCGTCTCCCTGCCTGGCGCCAACGGTGAACCGTCGCTGCGCGCCCGCATCACCAGCGGCGAGCTGCGCGGGCTGATCGATCTGCGCGACAGCGAACTGCCGGCGCTGGGCGACCAGCTGTCGGAATTCGTCACCCGCGCGGTCGACGAGCTGAACCGCGCCCACAACGCCGCCTCGGCCGTGCCGGCGCCGGCCAGCCTGACCGGCCGCGACACCGGCATGGACCTGTCCACCGCCATCGGCGGCTTCAGTGGTCGCACCAGCGTGGTCATCGTCGACTCCGCCGGCGTGGTCTCCCGCCAGGTGGACATCGACTTCGACGCCGGCACGATGAGCATCGACGGCGGCGTCACCACCACCGGCTTCACACCGGCCAGCTTCATGGCCACCCTGAACGGCCAGCTGGGCGGACAGGGCACGGCCAGCTTCGCCAACGGCGCCCTGACCCTGTCGGCGAACGGAGGCGCCGGCGTCGCCGTGGTCGATCCGGCGACGACGCCGTCTGAACGGGCCGGCAAGGGCTTCTCGCACTTCTTCGGCCTGAACGACCTCGTCGCGTCCAGCGGCTATCCGTACTATGAGACCGGCCTGACCCCGACGGACCCGCACGGCTTCACGGCCGGCGACACCATGACCCTGCGCGTGGCGGGCAAGGACGGAACGAGGATCCGCGACGTCACGGTGGCCGTGCCGGCCGGCGGCACGATGCAGGACCTGCTCAACGCCCTGAACGCCAGCGCCGGGGGCGTCGGCCTGTATGGACAGTTCACGCTCGACGCGGACGGCGCCCTGAGCTTCGGCGGAACCTCCGGTCAGACGGTCTCGGTCGTCAACGACGACACCTCGCGTGGCCCCGGCGGCCCGTCGGTGTCGGAGCTGTTCGGCGTCGGCCACGCCCAGCGGGCCGCGCGCGTCACCAGCTTCGAGGTCCGCAGCGACATCGCCGCCTCGCCGACCCGGCTGGCGCTGGCGACCTTCGATCCGGCCCAGGCCGCGCTCGGCCGCCCGGCCCTGGCCATCGGCGATGGTCGCGGCGCCCAGCGGCTGGCCGCGGCGGGCGAGGCCATCACCCGGTTCGACGCCGTCGGCGGCTCGGCCGCGGGCTCCATGACCGTCACCCGCTACGCCGCGGAGTTCGCCGGCTCGATCGGCCGCAAGGCCGAGAACGCCATCTCGCGCCAGGAAATCGCCCTGGCCGTCGCCGCCGAGGCCGACACCCGGCGCAGCTCGGCCGAGGGGGTCAACCTCGACCAGGAACTGATCAGCATGACGACCTACCAGCAGGCGTTCAGCGCTTCGGCCAGGCTCGTCCAGGCCGGCAAGGACCTCTACGACGTCCTCCTCCAGATGGTGGGCTAACGCCATGAACCGTGTCGCGACCGCCAACAGCTACGGCTCCGTCCTCAACCACCTGATGCAGGCCCAGGTCCGGCAGCACGAGGCCAACACCCAGGTCTCCAGCCAGAAGAACGCCACCGACCTCAAGGGCTACGCCCGCCAGGCCGAGACCCTGCTGGCCACCCGCTCGATCCACAACAAGGTGGAGGGGTTCCTGGCCCAGGGCGACATGTTGACCTCCAAGCTGGAAGCCCAGGACCTGGCCCTGACCCAGGTCGCCGACTCCGTGCAGAGCGCTCGCCAGGCCATCGCCGAGGCCCTCGCCACCGGCCGGGGCGAAGCCCTGATGGGCGAGGTCTCGGCCTGGTTCTCGGCCGCCACCGATTCCCTGAACGCCAAGTTCGGCGGCCGCTACCTGTTCTCCGGCGGCCAGGTCGACACCCCGGCCACCAGCGCCACCCAGATCACCGACCTGACCGCCGCGCCGGCCGTCGCCGACCTGTTCAACAACGACGGCCTGAAGCCGGTGAATCAGCTGGACGAGTCGACCACCATCGAGACCGGATTCCTGGCCGCGGATGTCGCGACCAGCACCTTCGACGCCTTCCGCCAGATGCAGGTCTGGGTCGAGGCCAACGGCGACTTCACCGGCAAGCTGACCACCGCCCAGGAGACCTTCCTGCAGGGCATGCTCGACGACTTCGACGCCGCCCGCTCGACGGTGACCGACTACGCGGCCCGCAACGGTCTGATCCAGAACCGCGTCGAAAAGACCCTCGCCGCCCAGGAAGACCGCAAGGCCATGCTGGAAGGCATGGTCGGCGCGATCACCGACGCCGACATGCCGGCCGCGATCACCCGGCTGGAACAGGCCCAGGTGGCGGTGCAGGCCTCGGCGCAGGTGTTCAACATGCTGCAGCAGAGCTCGCTTCTGGGGCTGTTGAAGTAGCCGCCACCTCATTGTGACCGCAAGCTGCGGTCATCAAGGCGCCCGGCGGGAGGCGGCGATGACGCTAAGGCGGATCGACTACAACCAGGTTCAGCACCAGACCTACGCCGACGGTCGGCGCATGCCGCCGGAAACACTGGCGCGGTGGATGGCGCGGTTCGCGGCCCATCTGCCGGCGGCGCGACCGCTGACGATCATCGATCTCGGGTCGGGCGTCGGCCGGCTGACCCCGGCGCTGGCGGACACCTTTGGCGGGCCGGTGTTCGGCGTCGAGCCTGCCGCGGCCATGCGGGCCATCGCCGAGGCAAGCGCAACCCATCCGGCGGTGCAGTACCTCGAGGGCGAAGCGGCCGGGATTCCGCTGCCCGACCAGTCCGCCGACGCGGTGCTGATGTTCCTGTCGCTGCACCATGTGCCGGACCGCATCGCCGCCGCCCGTGAGATCGCGCGGGTCCTGAAGCCCGGCGGCCGGGTCCTGATCCGCACCGCGCTCAGCGACCGGATGGGCGAGATCTGGTGGCACCAGTTCTTCGACCGGGCCCGCGACATCGAAATGGCGATGTTCCCGACGCTCGGCCAGGTCACCGCCGACTTCGCCTCGGCCGGTCTGCGACTGCTCACGCTGGAGCGGGTGGCCGAGGCCTATGGGGGCAGCGAAGCCGAAGCGGCGGAAAAGCTGAAGCTGCGGGCGACCTCGGTCTTCGAGCACATGAGCGAGGCCGAGATCGCGCGCGGATTCGCGCGCCTCGACGCCTGGCTGGCGACCGCCGACACCCGGACCGAGGCGCGGCCGATCGAGGGCGATCTGCTGGTTCTTGGATGAGGCGCCCGGCAAGGAGGGCTGGCATTCCAGCATCCGCGCGGTAGCGTGGTCGTGTGCATCCGATCCTGGGGACAGACATGAAGACGAGTTTTCCGCGCTTGCTGGGCGGCTTTCTGACCGGCTGGCTGCTGCCGCCGCTGGCGATCGCGGTCATCGTCGGCATCCTGTTCGGCGTCATCGCCCCGCACCCGGGCGAGGGGCCGTTCGACCAGGTCGCCAAGGCGCTCATCTATGCGGCCATAATCGGCCTGCCCCTGAGCCTCGGGATCATGGTCGTCCTGGTGTCGCCGACGTGGGTCGTGCTTCATCGGGCGAAGGCGGGAGCCGGCGCCTTCCTGCTCTGCGGAGCCGTGATCGGCGGACTGGTCGGACTGCTGCCGCTCGCGGGCCCCACATTCGCCGGCAACGCGCCGCCGCCGCTCGAGACGGCCCTGACCCTCCTGATACCAGCCGTCGTCGGGGCGGCGAGCTTCCTGGCCATCCGCCGCGTGGCCTACCGGGCCGCGGCCTGAGCGGTCGCAATTTCCGCCTCGACGCTCCATATCGCGCCCATGAGCGCCCCGCCCTCCACCCTGGACATCGCCGACGACGTCGCGGCGGCCGGCCTTCAACTGTTGACGGTCGAGCCGGTCACTGAGGTCTACGCCGCCAACAGGGCCGAGGCGGCGGGAAAGCTGTCGATGCGGGCGGTCTCGCTGTTCGAACCCATGAGCGAGATGGAGATCGAAGAGGGCTTCGAACGCCTCGACGAGCGGCTCGCGGCCGGCAAGTACAGGACCGATGCGCTGAAGGTGGAGGACGACCCGCTGGTGCTCGGCAGGCCTGCGGCCTGAAAAGCGCGACGCCTACCTCCCGCACTCCTCCGCACGCAGGGTGGTAAGCACCTTGCCATCCTTGCTCATGAACCCGAACTCAGGCCCTGCCGCGGTCGCGCCGGCGGCCTGGCGGTAAAGGAAGCGGCCGTTGCCAAGGTAGGTGAGTTGATCATAGATCGGCGGGGCCAGGAACCGGCCGGTCAGATCGACCAGCCCGTACTTCGCGTCCGACCGCACAATGCCCCGGCCCAGCCGCTCGATAATGGTCATATAGTCGAACTGCGGCCTGATCTTGTAGACACCCTTGGTGTCGATGAGGCCGACGGCATCGGTGTCGCCCTCGCGCGGAACGCCGACTACGGCCATCGGCCCTTCGGGCGTATCGGTAAAGATTCCCGGTCTGCTGAACTGGGGATTGATCTTGAAGGCCCCTTTTGGATCGATGAACCCCCAGACGGATTGCATTCGGACCGGCGCAAGTCCGTGCCGGAAGTAGCCCGCGGTGTCGAACTGCGGCTTGATGACAATGGCGCCGGTCTTGTCGATGTAACCGTCCTGCCGCTTCTCGACCTTCACCATCGTCGGTTCCGGCGGCATGCCATAGCCCGGAGGAGGCGACGGTCGGAAATAGAACTGGTTCCGGGCGATATAGGCGTCGTACTGCGCGGCGGCCGTTGCACGCGCCTCGTTTCTCGCCTTGGCATTCTCATCCACCTGCTCCTCGAAAGTCACCGCCGTGACCGAGGCCAATCCCTCTTCCCCGAAGCCGTTTGCTTCGGAGAACTGGGGATTGATCTTCCAGGCGCCGGACTCGTCGATGTAGCCGTACTTGCCGCCGGAGCGCGCAACGGCCATCCCCTCTGAGAAGATCGCAAAGCCATCCGCTGTCGGTGCAGCCTGGATCAGGTCGAACTGGGGTGGGACGACAAAATCACCCTTCCGATTGATGATCCCCCACTTGCCGCCGAGGGCGACGACTGCGCGGCCGCGCTCGTCGAAGTCGCTCAAGCCCTCGTATTGCGGATTGATCACGAACTCGCCCTTGGCGTCGATAACACCCCACTTGCCGCCCAGGCGAACCCGGTAGGTCTTGCTGTCCGCCGAAAGCTCCAACCTCTCGAACTGCGGATTGACGACGTACGCACCCTTCGCGTCGATCAATCCCCACTTTCCGCCGAACGCCACCGGCGCCTGGCCAGTCGACCGGACAAACGGCAACCCGTCGTCGAACTGGGGATTGATGACGATCTTACCCTTGCCATCGACGTACCCGCACTTTCCACCATAGGCGGCGGGGATCAGGTCCCACTCATAGACTGCCATGGCGCTATCGTCGTCGCCGCCGCCGCCGCTGCCGCTACCCAGCAGGCCGGTCTTCCAGACGCCGAAACCGGCGATAACCACGACAAGCGCCGCTGCCCCGCCGATCAGAAGGCGACGGTCCGCGCCCTTCTTCGGCCGCGCCGCCCGCTCGAACGGAGCGGCGGTGAACATCGACTCTTCCTGGGCGTGAGGCGCCTCTTCGGCCGCTGCGTTGGTCTCAGGTCCGGAAACGGATTCGGGCCCTTCCACCGGAGCCGCCGCGACCTCGGTTGCGCCTTCACCGAACGGGTGACCACAGCTTTCGCAAAACACCGCGCCATCGGCGCGCTTAGACCCGCACTGCGAACAGAACTTCATGGACGCCCCCACCCAACCCCGACTGCGATACTAACGAGTTCGGAGAACGTAGCAATCCGAACGCAGCTGGGGAGTTGCGCCTGCCCGAAGAGGCGCTCACCCGTCTACCCAGCGCCGCGGCGGTCGCAATTTCCGCCTCGACGCTCTATATCGCGCCGCATGAGCGCCCTGCCCTCCACCCTGGACATCGCCGACGACGTCGTGCGCGCCGCCGTCGGTCTGCCGACCGGCTCGCGCGTGGTCGCAGCCATGTCGGGCGGCGTGGACTCCACCGTGACGGCCGCCCTGCTGGCCAAGGCCGGCTACGACGTGGTCGGCGTGACGCTGCAGCTCTACGATCACGGCGCGGCGATCCAGAAGAAGGGCGCCTGCTGCGCGGGCCAGGACATCCTCGACGCCCGGCAGGCGGCCGACGCCATCGGCATCCCGCACTACGTCCTCGACTACGAAAGCCGCTTCAAGCAGCAGGTCATCGAGGAGTTCGCCGACGCCTATCTGCGCGGCGAGACGCCGATCCCCTGCGTGCGCTGCAACCAGACCGTCAAGTTCCGCGACCTGCTGGACGTCGCCCGCGACCTGGGCGCCGTCGCCATGGCCACCGGCCACTACGTGCGCCGCGAGGATACGGCCGCCGGGCCGCAGCTGCATCGCGCCGCCGACGCCAACCGGGACCAGAGCTACTTCCTGTTCGCCACCACGCGCGAGCAGCTCGACTACCTGCGCTTCCCGCTCGGCGGCCTGCCCAAGCCGGCGGTGCGCGGCGTAGCGGCCGACATCGGCCTGTCGGTGGCCGACAAGCCCGACAGCCAGGACATCTGCTTCGTGCCCGAGGGCAAGTACCACACGGTTATCGACCGGCTGCGCCCGCAGGGCGCCGTGGCCGGCGACATCGTGCACATGGACGGCCGGGTGCTGGGCCGCCACGAGGGCGTCACCCGCTACACGATCGGCCAGCGCAAGGGTCTCAACGTCGGCGGCGGCACGGGCGAGCCGCTGTTCGTCACCCGCATCGACGCCGACCGGCGCCATGTGATCGTCGGCCCGCGCGAGGCGCTGCTGACCCGCGCCCTGACGCTGAAGGAAGACAACTGGCTGGGCGATGAGGCCACGATCACCGACGCCGCCGCTAACGGCCGCGCCGTGCTGGCCCGCGTCCGCTCGACGCGTGAACCGGTTCCCGGCCGCCTGACCCTGATCGACGGCGCGGTCGGCGTGGCGCTGGACACACTGGAAGAAGGCGTCGCCCCCGGCCAGGCCTGCGTGCTCTACGCGCCGGAAGCGCCGAGCCGGGTGCTGGGCGGCGGGTTCATCGACCGGGCGGTTCGGGCGGTCTGAGCCGACGCCGCCGTCGCCCCCCGGACAAACCGTCGCAGGTCGCCTTCGTTACCGTATCGCAAAGTTTTTTCGAAACCCGCGTTCTCCGGAAAGGCGTCGCGCGGTCGCGGCGGGATGCCGCCGATCCCTGCTGCGCCAACGCCTGAACGGGTTTGCGAATCCCACGGGATTCACTGGGGATTCAGCGATCACGAAAGAGTCATCCGCCCCGCGACTCGCCGCCGCGAGAAGGCGGGTTGCCGCCGATTCGCAAATCGGCTTAACGATTCTTTTCGAAGGGCCGTTCACCATTAACCAGTCTTAAAGCAGCTTAATTCCAATGTCGGAATTGAGCTCCGGGGGCGGATTCCGCCCTGCCTGAAACGTTACCGCGGGAGGGCCGCGGGGAGGGGATCAATGCGCGTACTGTTGATTGAAGATGACAGCGCCACGGCTCAGACCATCGAGCTGATGCTTAAATCGGAGGGGTTCAACGTCTATACGACGGACCTCGGCGAGGAAGGCGTGGATCTGGGCAAGATCTATGACTACGACCTCATCCTGCTGGACCTGAACCTGCCGGACATGAGCGGCATGGACGTGCTGCGCACGCTGCGCAACGGCAAGATCAACACGCCGATCATGATCCTGTCCGGGTCATCGGAAATCGACACCAAGGTCAAGACCCTGGGCGGCGGCGCCGACGACTACATGACCAAGCCGTTCCACAAGGACGAGATGGTCGCCCGCATCCACGCCGTGGTGCGCCGCTCCAAGGGCCACGCCCAGGCGGTGATCCAGACCGGCGAGATCGGCGTGAATCTCGACGCCAAGACGGTCGAGGTGAACGGCATGCGGGTCCACCTGACCGGCAAGGAGTACCAGATGCTGGAGCTCCTCTCGCTCCGCAAGGGTACGACCCTGACCAAGGAAATGTTCCTCAACCACCTCTACGGCGGCATGGACGAGCCCGAGCTGAAGATCATCGACGTCTTCATCTGCAAGCTGCGCAAGAAGCTGGCCACCGCCTCGGGCGGCAACCACTACATCGAGACCGTCTGGGGCCGCGGCTATGTCCTGCGCGACCCGCAGGAAGCCGTCAGCGCGGCCTGACGACAGGCCGGAGCCCTCCTCCGGACAGAACAGAACCCCCGCCGGCCCCGCCGGCGGGGGTTTTTCATTGACCCGTCCCCAGGATCAGCGGACCGGCCGCACCGAGGAGATCCGGCGACCGAGGCCCGTGCGCTCCAGATTGCGCACATCGCGGTCCAGGGTCCTGCACTGGCCCCGGAAGTCGGGCTCGCTGCAGACCTGCCAGCGGCCGCGCACCCGCGCCGAGCGGGCCCGGTCGGCGATCTCCCAGCGGCCCAGGCTCGCGGCGGCGCGGTCGATCGTCTCGCAGCGGCCGCCGAAGTCGGGCTGGGTGCAGAGGGTGATCCGGCTGGCGCCGCCGGCGCCGCCGCCCGCGTTGCAGACCAGCCGGCCGTCCACGTTGGCGATGTCGCGCCGGTCGCAGGGCCGGATGTCGAGGGTGGTCCGGACATAGCGGCCGCGGTTGTCCCGGCAGGTCGCGTTGAGGGTCCAGCCGGTCATGTAGGCGCTGTTGCAGCTGCTGCGGTAGCTGCCGGCGGGAAGCTGGCCGCCGCCGCCGATCCCGCCCGTGCAGCTGAGCCGCCCGTTGAGGTTGGCGATGTCGCGGTCGCCACAGGTGCGGATGTCGAGCGAGGTGCGGTTCCAGCGACCGCTGCTGTCGCGGCAGGAGGCGTTCAGGTTCCAGCCGCTCATGTAGACGCCGTTGCAGCTGTCGCGGTAGCTGCCGCGCGGGATCGCCGGACCGCTTCCACCACCCCCGCCGCCGCCGCCGCCGGAGCAGGCCAGGCGGCCGTTGTCGTTGATGATCTGGCCGCGGCAGGTGTCGTACCGCAGGGTGGAGGCGACCGTGCCGCCCCCGCGCCGCGTGCATCGCGCCGACAGCACCTTGCCGCCGCCCTGGACGTAGGCGCGGGCTTCGCCGCAGGTCGCGCGCCAGGCGCCCGGCGGAAGAGGCAGGGATTGCGCCCAGGCGACCGCTCCACCCAGGGCGAGCGCGGCGCCCACCGCGGCCAACGCCGCCCAGATCATCTTCTTCATGGTCGTGCTTCCCAGTAGCGATACCGCTTGCGGCGGCACCATCGCCCATTGTCACCCTGCGACAAAGAACCTTGATCGTCGATTCCGGTTCCCGTTGCCCTGCGATCAACGGCATGCATCCTCCCCGGACCACGGGGACACGCGACATGACTCGGCAGATTGCGCTCGGCGCGGCGCTGCTCGGCGCCCTCCTCCTCGCCTGGGCGGGAACCCGGACGCCCGCGCCGGCCGGGGCGGACGCGGCGGCGACCGCCTTCTCCACCGACCGGGCGCTGGCGGACATCGGCGAGATTTCAAAGGCGCCGCACCCGGTCGGGTCCGTCGACCACGCGCGGGTCCGCGACTACGTTCTGGGCCGCATGACGCAGCTCGGCCTGTCGCCGACCGTCCAGACGAGCGAGGCGGCGGAGACCCGCTCGTTCGGCGGCGACACCTATGTCATCGGCGGCCAGGTCGAGAACCTGATCGGGATCCTGCCCGGTCGCGACCGCGCCCTCCCCGCCCTCGCCCTGATGGCCCACTACGACAGCGTCCCGGGCTCGCCCGGCGCGGCCGACGACGCCACCGGTGTGGCGGCCGTGCTGGAGACTGTCCGCGCCATGAGGGCCGGCGGCGGCCCCGAGCGCGACATCGTCGTGCTGATCACCGATGGCGAGGAAGCCGGACTGCTCGGGGCCCGCGCCTTCTTCGCCGAGCACCCGCTGCGCAAGCGGATCGGCCTGATGATCAACCTGGAGGCCCGCGGCAACGGCGGCCGGGCCAACATGTTCCAGACCGGCCCCGACAACGGCGCCATCGTCGCCGCCTTCACGAAGTCCGCCAGCGCGCCGATCAGCAACTCGCTGGCCGTGTTCCTGTACGAGAACATGCCCAACGACACCGACTTCTCGGTGTCCAAGGCGGCCGGCCTGTCGGGCCTGAACTTCGCCTTCATCGGCCGGCAGTTCGACTATCATGCCGCCACCGCGACCCTGGCCAACCTCGACAAGGGTTCGGTGCAACATATCGGGGACCAGACGCTGGCGGCGACCCGGCGGTTCTCCGGCGTCGATCTGCCGGGCAAGGCGCCGGACGCCGTCTACAGCCAGACCTTCGGCGACCACATCCTGGCCTATCCCGCCTGGGTCGGCTGGCTGCTGTGGCTGGCGACCGCCGCCGCGATCACTGCCTGCGTGAGGCGGGTCCGGACGCCGGGCGAGCCCTGGCCCTGGACCGGGATGGCGCGCGGCGCGGGCGCCGCCGTGCTGCTGCTGACAGGCGCGGCGCTGGCGCTCCATACGGCCAGAAGGGTGACGGGAGTCGCGTTCGGCTTCCTCGAGCAGCGGCCGTTGCTGGCCCAGTGGGGCCTGTGGGAAACGACGCTGGCGATCATCGCCGTCGGCATGCTGTTGCTGATCCCGGCCATGCTGGGTCGCGGTGAGCGGCGCTGGCCGCCAGTCGTCTCGGCGCTGGCCGGCGGCATTCTGTGCCAGCTGTTCGGCGGCTGGGACCTGGTCGGCGGCGGGCTGGCGGTGGTAACGGCCGGTCTGGCCGGGGCCGTGTTCGGCAAGCCGGTCAGGATCGAGCAGGCCTGGGCAGGCGTGCTGGCCCTCGGGCTGGTCCTGGCTCTGGCGCTGCAGGCCTTGCAGCCGACCGTGGCGGTCATCGTCGCCTGGCCGCTGGCGCTGGCCGCCGTCGCGGCGCTGGCGACCGACCTCGGCAGGACCCTGTCACTCGGGCGGATCATCCCGCTGGCCCTGCTGGCGGCCCTCAGCGGAGGCTGGCTGGCCGTCTACTTCCACGGGGTGGCGCAGGGTCTCGACCTGCCCGCCATCCTGGGCCTGTTCGTGCTGCTGGGCGCCCTGGTCGCCTGGCCGCTGGCGGCGCGGGACGGGCGCCGGGCGCTGTGGCCGGCGCTGGCCGTGCTGGCCATCGGCATCGTCCTGACCGGCGTCGTGCGCTTCCGGGAGCCCTGGACCGAGCGCCGCCCGATGGTCACCAGCGTGTTCCATGTCAGCGACACGGCGACGGGCAAGGCCTGGCGCATCGCCACCACGCCCGAGCTGGATCCCTGGTCGCGCGCCGTCCTGACGGCCGAAGGCGGGGCTGTCGCCAGACGGGACTTCCAGCCCTTCCTGCGACGCGACGTCTGGGCTGCGCCGGCGAAGGGCGTCGTTCCGCCGGCCCCGCTGAGCGTCTCGCGCGCGCCGGACGGGTCCGTCCTGGTCGAGGGCGACGCCCGCGGCCGGCTGGTGATGATCGACATCGAGAGCGGACCGGTGGCGTCGGTCGTCGTGAATGGCAGGACCGTCGCGCTGAAGCGTTCGACCGGTCCGGAGAGCGCAACACCGGCACCGACGGTCTGGACCCGCCTGCGCTGGCAGGGCGACCCCGGCCCCATCCGCCTCGCCGCCCCGGAGCCCGGACCAGTCGAGGTCCGCTACGCCATCGTGGCGGAGGGCTGGCCGCCCGGGTCCCCGCCCCTGCCGCCCCGGCCGAAGACCCTGATGCCTTTCGATGTCTCCGACTCGACGGTGATCACCGGCGCGGTCAGCCTGCGTTGAGGGACAGGCCCCCGGCATGCTGATGATCGTCGCCATCGTGAATCGCTCGAAGGGCTGGTACGAACGCCGCCTCGCCCCCCGCTACGAGGCCTGACCCGATGACCGTGACCATCTTCCACAACCCCGCCTGCGGCACCTCGCGCAACACCCTGGCCGCCATCCGCGACACCGGCGTCGAGCCCGTCGTGGTCGAGTACCTGAAGGCCGGCTGGACGAAGGCGCAGCTTCAGGACCTGCTCGGCAAGCTGGGCCTTGGGCCGCGCGACGTCCTCCGGACCAAGGGGGCGCTGGCCGCCGATCTGGGGCTGACCGACCCGGCCGCGAGCGATGACGCCATCCTGGACGCCATGGTCGCCAACCCGGTGCTGGTCGAGCGTCCCATCGTGGTCAGCCCCCGCGGCGCGGTGCTAGCGCGGCCGTCGGAGCGGGTGTTCGAGATCCTCGACAACGTGCCGGCCGCCTTCACCAAGGAGGATGGCGAGCGAGTCCTGCCTGGAAATGCGCCCAAGGCGTGAGCCGGCGTGACAAATGCGCCGAACCACCGAATATTGCTTGCGCCTGATGTGACGGTTCCGGCATGAACCGGCCCGACAGTTGCTGGGGGGCTACCCAGCCGTGTCATTCTGACGCTTGCGGCATCGTCAACCAAGGGGGACCGATGCAGGAGTTTGATCCCAGGCGCCCGACGCTTCGCTTCGCGCCGAAGATCCTTGTGGCCGTCGCCGGCTTCGCCGCCCTGAGCCTCGGCTGGAAGCTGACGGCCGGTCCGGAGATCGCCGCCAGTCAGACGCTGGACCCGGCCGCCATGGTCGCCCTGCAGCATGCCGCCTTCGCCGAAGCCGAGGCCCAGCCCGGGTTCGGCCGCGGGCACAACGTCGAGGTTGAAGTCCTTCCCGGCGAGACGCTCGCCGCCGTCGCGCGCAGCGGCGTGGGCGACGCCGAGGCCCGCCACGTGGTCGGCGTGCTCAGCCAGGCCATGGACACCGTCAATATCAAGGCCGGGATGGACTTCGTCGCCTCGGTCGCCCGCCCGCTGGACCGTCGCGGCCCGGCCCGCCTGATCGGCCTGTCCCTGCGCACCGACGCGGTCAAGACCATCACCGTCTCGCGCAGCTTCGACGGCGCCCTGCGCCTGCGGGAGCTGGAAGAGAAGGTCCGCGCCGAGACGACCGTGGCCTGCGGCAAGATGGACGGCTCGTTCCACGAAAGCGCGGCCGCCATCGGCGCCAACTCGGCCATCGTCGCCGAGGCGTCCAAGCTGTTCGCCCACAAGATCGACTTCTCGCGCGACATCAAGGCCGGCGACCCGTTCTGCCTGGTGTTCGACCGCAAGATCAGCGAGAGCGGCCGCACCGTCGAGGCCAGCGGCCTGCAGTACGCCGAGATCAAGGGCCAGCGCTTCTACGGCTTCACCAACGTGCAGGGGAAAAAGACCTTCCTCGACAGCGTCGGCAAGACCATCAAGAGCATGCTGCTGCGCACGCCGGTCGACGGCGCCCGCATCACCAGCCGCTTCGGCATCCGCCGCCACCCGATCCTAGGCTACACCAAGATGCACCAGGGCATCGACTTCGGGGCCGGCATGGGTACGCCCGTCCTCGCGGCCGGCGACGGCGTCGTGGTAGAGGCCCGGCGCTGGGGCGGCTACGGCAACTGGATCCGCATCCGTCACGCCGACGGCTGGGAAACCGGCTACGCCCACCTGTCGCGCTACGCCAAGGGCCTCAAGCCCGGCCAGCGGGTCAGCCAGGGCCAGGTCATCGGCTACGTCGGCTCGACCGGCGCCTCGACCGGCCCGCACCTGCACTATGAAATCTGGCGCCGCGGCGTCCGCGTGAACCCGATCGGCGCCAAGATCGCCGTCGGCGTGTCGCAGGACCCTCGCGACGTCGCCGCCTTCAAGGCCGCCAAATCCCGCCTCGACACCCTGCTGGCCCCGCGCCGCGCCGAGATCGGGGCGCCCGCCGTCCCGGCCGAGACCGCCAAGCCCGAAGCCGGCAAGAAGCTGGCCAAGGCCGACTTCAAGGGCGCCGCGCCGACGCTGCGCCCGCGGGCGGGGTAGGCTGCCGGCGCGTTGCGTGCTTCGACACGCGCCTGCGGCGCTGCTCAGCATGACTATGGTGGATAGCCTTCCTGATCAGTCATCCTGAGCGGCCGCGAAGCGGCGTGTCGAAGGACGCACGGCCGCAGGTCCGCCCATGGGGTGACGCCGCCGCCCCGGGGCGCTAGAGAGACCGCCCGCACGCCACAGCTTCCGGACTCTCCCCCTTGCGACTTCCCCAGGCCCGTCTCGATCAGGTGCTCGACCGCTTCCGCGAGATCGAGGCGCGCATGGGCGCGGCTACGGACGGGACCGAGATCGTCAAGCTGTCCAAGGAACATGCCGAGCTGAAGCCGGTGGCCGAAGCGGTGCAGGCGATCCAGAAGGTGCTGGCCGAGAAGCCCGAGCTCGAGGCCATGGCCGCCGATCCGGATCCCGACATCTCCGAACTGGCCCGCGACGAGCTTGAGCGTCTTGAAGATCGCCTGCCGGAGATGGAGCGCGAGGTCGCCCTGCTGCTGGCCCCGCGCGACAAGGACGAGAACGCCTCCGCCATCCTCGAAGTCCGCGCCGGCACCGGCGGCGACGAGGCGGCGCTGTTCGCCGGCGACCTGTTCCGCATGTACCAGCGCTACGCCGCCAGCCAGGGCTGGCGCGTCGAGGTCGACAGCGTCTCCGAGGGCGAGATGGGCGGCTACAAGGAAATCATCGCCTCGATCACCGGCGACGGCGTGTTCGGCCGGCTGAAGTTCGAGAGCGGCGTACACCGCGTGCAGCGGGTGCCGGAGACCGAGGCGCAAGGACGCATCCACACCTCCGCCGCCACCGTCGCCGTGCTGCCCGAGGCCGAAGACGTCGACATCGTCATCAACGACGCCGACCTGCGCATCGACACCTACCGCTCCAGCGGGGCCGGCGGCCAGCACGTCAACAAGACCGACTCCGCCGTCCGCATCACCCACCTGCCGACCGGCGTGGTGGTGACCAGCTCGGAGAAGAGCCAGCACGAGAACCGCCGCAAGGCGATGGCCAACCTCAAGGCCCGCCTCTACGACATGCAGCGCCAGGCCCTGGACGACGCCCGCTCCGACGCCCGCAAGAGCCAGGTCGGCAGCGGCGACCGGTCCGAGCGCATCCGCACCTACAACTTCCCGCAGGGCCGGGTGACCGACCACCGCATCAACCTGACCCTCTACAACCTGGCCAAGGTCATGGAGGGCGAGGCGCTGGACGATGTGATCAAGCCGCTGATCGCCGAGGACCAGGCCGCGCGGCTGGCGGCGCTGGAAGACGAGTTCAACTAAGGCCGCCGCCCCGCTTCCACTGAGTTCGTCATGGTGAGGAGCGGCGAGCCGCGTCGCGAACCACGCAGGGCCTCACTGCGTCCTTCGCGACGCTCGCCCCCGGGGCTCGCTCCTCAGGATGACGAAGGTGGATTGGCCGCATCTGGCTGACGCCGCCCCGCCAGCGCGGCGAAAGCGGCGTGGATGACCTCGTCGGGCGTCAGCTCGGGCGTCAGGAAGCGCTGGAACAGCAGCCCCTCGATCAGGCTGTTGATCACCCGCACCAGGATCTCGGCCGGCATCGGCAGCTCGTCGTCCGACCAGTTGGCGCGGAACCAGGCGGCGCCGGCCTCGTAGCCGGGGACCATGGCGTCGAGGAACCGCTGCCGCACATCCTCGTGGGTCAGGGCGTAGGCGCGGAAGGTCAGGGCGCCGACCGCCGAGTCCCGGCGTTCGGGGACGGCGGCGATCACCGCCTCGGCCACCGCCTGCATCATCTCGGCGAAGCTGCAGCCGGGCCGGTAGACGGGCCGGATCTGCGCCCACTGCCGCTCGGCCAGGGCCATGTACAGCTCGTCGCGGTTGCGGAAGTTTCCGTAGATGGCGCCGGTCGTCATGCCGGCATGCTCGGCGATGGCCTGCAGCGTCGTGCGCTCGAAGCCGTCGCGGCGGGTCAGTTCCAGCGCCGCATCGAGCAGCCGCGCGCGCGTGCGCAGGCGCTTGTCGCCCTTGGGACGGCGTCGCGGCGAGTCCGGCATTGAATCGCTGGCCATGCCCGGACTCTAAACCGCTTTCATTTTATAGGAAGATTATTTTATAGTCTCATTACAGCAAGGGTGGGACATGGACGCGATCACGGAAGCCACGAACTCGTTTGTGCAGCAGGGCCTGATCGCAGGCGCCGCGACGCTGGTCTGGCGCGACGGGGTCGTCCATGCGGCCGGCGTCGGCCTGCGCGACATCGAGGCAGGACTGCCGGTCGAGCGCGACACGATCTTCCGCATTGCCTCGATGACCAAGCCGGTCACCGCCACGGCGGCGTTGATGCTGTATGACGAGGGCCTGTTCGCGCTGGATGATCCGATCAGCCGCTGGGCGCCGGAGTTCGCCGACATGCGGGTGCTGCGCTCGCCCGACGGCGCGCTGGACGACACCGCGCCCGCCGGGCGACCGATCACGATGCTCGACCTGCTGACCCACCGGGCCGGCTTCACCTATGGCGGCTTCCACACCGGGCCGATTGGCGCGGCCTACGCCAAGGCGCTGGGCATGGACATCGACAGTCACCTGACGCCGGACGCCTGGATCAGCGCCCTGGCCAGCCTGCCGCTGATCGACCAGCCGGGCGCCGGGTTCCACTACGGCGCCTCCATCGAGCTGCTCGGCCTGCTCATCGCCCGTATCGCCGGCCAGAGCCTGGGCGAGCTGCTGGCGACGCGCATCTTCCGGCCGCTGGGCATGACCGACACCGGCTTCACCGTGCCGCCGGAAAAGCACGGGCGGCGGGCGAAGATGTACGGCTTCGACGACGCGGGCCGGCTCGAGCACCGCCCGGTCCACCCGGTCGAGGGTCCCGCCTTCCTCGCCGAACGCCCGGCCTCGCTGACCTTCGAGTCCGGCGGCGCGGGCCTGTGGTCGACGGTCGACGACTATCTGAAGTTCGCGCGGCTCTTCGTCGGCGACGGCGCCGTCGACGGCGTTCGCCTGCTCAAGATCGGTACCGTCCGGCGGATGATGACCGACCATCTCACGGCCGAGCAGGCGGAGGCGGCCGAAATGATGGGTCTGCCGGTGTTCTCCGGTCAGGGCTTCGGGCTGGGGGTGGCGGTGGTGACGGACCCGGCGCGGGCGGACGTCCAGCGCGGCAAGGGCGGCCCGGGCACAGTGGCCTGGCCGGGCGCCTACGGAGGCTGGTGGCAGGCCGATCCCACCGACGGTTCGGTGATGATCTTCCTGGCCCAGAACGCGCTCGACTTCGACAAGGCCGCCATGGGCGTCGGCCTGGGCGTCTACGGCGCCATCACGGCCTTTCACGGCCTGGCTTGCCAGACGGCGTAGACGGCGCGGCCGCTCCGCGACGCCCCGGGGCCGAGACCCGCGCCCACAGGCCCCCGGCATGGCGGCGGGCGTAGCCCGCCCCGGCCCGCAGGGTCTTGCGCAGGTGCAGGGGCTGACCGACCGTGTCGGCCATGACCGCGCCGCGCTGGCCCATCGGCCGCTCCGGACCGGTCGTGGTGTCGATCGCGGTCTGGTGCTCGATCTCGGCGTTCAGCTCGGCCCCGACCAGCAGGATGATCACCGACACCCACACCCACAGCATGAAGCCCACCACCGCGCCGAGGGAGCCGTAGGTGACGTCAAAGTGGGCGACATTGGCGAGGTACCAGGAAAAGCCCAGCGAGCCGCCCAGCCAGCCGGCCGAGGCCAGCGCCGCTCCCCAGGTCACCCAGCGCCATCGTGCGCGGGCCCGGCTCGGGCCGTAGCGGTAGACCAGGCTGAAGACGGCCACCGTCACCCCCGCCACGACGCACCAGCGCAGCGCGAACCACCAGCTGTCAGCCCGCGCCAGGCCCAGCCAGGCCAGCGCCACCGGCGCGGCGACCAGCACGCCGGCCACCAGCACCAGGAAGACCAGCGCCGCGAAGGTGGAGCCGTAGGTGAACACAGTCCGGCGCAGCAGCGGCCGCTTCTCGACCTCGTCATAGGCGACGTTCAGGCCCTCGAAGAGCGCCCGCATGCCGGCGTTGGCCGACCAGACCGACACCAGCAGACTGACCACGAAGGCCACCGACAGTTGTCCGGGGTGCTGACCGGCGAGCCGCAGCATCTGGTCCCCGACGATCTGGATCACCGAGGCCGGGAAGACGCTGGAGAGCCCTTGAAGCTGCTTCTGGACCGCCGACACGTCCCAGAGCAGCCCATACAGGGACACGAAGGCGCCGATGGCCGGGAAGATCGCCAGCAGGACGTAGAAGGTCACCGCGCCGGCGGCGCTCGGCAGTCTGTCGCGCAAAATCTCCTGCAGGGTGCGCCACAGGATGTCGCGCCAGCCGATCAGCGGGATGGCGTGCGGGAAGTCCGCCGCCCTGCCCCGTCCGGGCTGGGCCTGGTCGTAGCCCTCGGGCGACAGGACGCGATCCTCGCTCATGCCGGGGGGCGGCAGCCGGCGGCCGGGCCACAGGATCGCGGTCGCGGCCAGACCTATCCACGGCAGCAGCCCCCAGGGACGCGTCCGTCCCCAGCGCCAGGCTGCTCTCAAGGTCTCGCCCACCCGCTGATCCATCGCAACAGGAATGCCGGGCGGGGCTCGCCCGTTCCCCGGGGGTTGCCGCGATCGACCGCCTGAGGCAGTGACGCACCATGACCGCAACCGTCTCCGCCCTCTACCGGCACCCCGTGAAGGGCTTCACGCCCGAGCGGCTCGCCGCCGCTGACCTGGCCGTCGGCGAGGGCTTCCCTTGCGACCGGCTCTACGCCGTCGAGGTCGGGCCCAGCGGATTCGACTCCGCCAACCCGGCCTGGGTCACCAAGATGAAGTTCGCGGTGCTGGCGCGGATCGCCGACGTGGCGAAGGCGCGCACCGCCTACGACGCCGCGACCGGCGTCTTCTCGGCCCGCGCCGACGGCCTGCCCGACATCGACGCAGACCTGACCAGCGAAGCGGGCCGCGAGGCGTTCGCCGCCTGGCTGACGACGCTGCTCGGCGACGAGGCCGATGCGCCGCTGAAGGTCATCGCCGCGCCGGGGACCTGGCGGTTCATGGACCACCCGCTGGGCCATGTCTCGATCATCCAGCGTGCGCGACCTGGAACAGAAGATCGGCCGGCCGCTCGATCCGCTGCGCTTCCGCGGCAACCTCTATGTCGAGGGCTGGGAGCCCTGGGTCGAGAACCAGTGGCAGGGGCGGACCCTGCGGATCGGGAGCGCGACGACCACCGTGTTCAAGCCGATCGTCCGCTGCGTCGCCACCCACGTCGATCCGGTCACGGCCGAGCGCGATATCGACATCGTGAAGGCCCTGTTCGACCACTACGGCCACACCCTGTGCGGTCTTTATGTGCAGACCACCGCCGCCGGCCGCGTGGCCGAGGGCGACGTGCTGGAGCTTCGATCATGACCACGCTGGTGAAGACCTGGAAGGCCGGCCGCGAGCGGCTGGAGACCGGCGGCATCGACCAGCCGGTGATCGACTCCCGTCTGCTGCTGGAGGCGGCGGCGGGCGTGACGCGGGTTGAAATCATCACCGATCCGCATCGCCTGCTGACCGGCGAGCAGATGGATACCTTTGAGGGCTATATCGAGCGGCGCCTTCGCCGCGAGCCGGTCAGTCACATCCTGGGCCGCAAGGGCTTCTGGAAGATCATGCTCAGCGTCACGCCGCATGTGCTGACGCCCCGCCCGGATACCGAGGTGATCGTCGACGAGGCCCTGAAGGCCTTCCCCGAGGCGATGGCCTTCAACATGCTGGACCTGGGCGTCGGCTCCGGCGCCATCCTGCTGGCGATCCTGGCCGAGCGGCCGGCCGCAAAGGGGCTGGGCGTCGACATCTCCGAAGAGGCTCTGGCCGTGGCGCGCGAGAACGCCGCCAACCTGGACCTGAACAACCGGGCGGCGCTGCTGCATGGAGACTGGACCACCGGCCTGGCCGACGAGAGCTTCGATCTGGTGGTCTCCAACCCGCCCTATATCGCCACCGAAGAGATCGAGACCCTCGATCCGGAGGTGAAGGATCACGAGCCCCGCGTCGCGCTGGACGGCGGGCCGGACGGGCTCGATCCCTACCGCGTGCTGGCCCCCGAGATCCTGCGGGTGCTCAAGCCCGGCGGCCTGTTCGCCGTGGAGATCGGCCACACCCAGGCGCGCGCCGTCGAGGCCCTGTTCCGCGACGCCGGCGGCGCCCAGGTGCGGACAATCAAGGATCTGGCCCTGCGCGACCGCGTTGTCACAGGCGTGAAAAACCCCTTGGAAACATAGGCCTGAGGGGTTACATCTCGACTCGTTCCCTCTCAGATCGCCGTAGATCGAAAGTCTCGACGACGGACGCGCGGGGCCTTCGCGGGCCGACTCGCAGCGCTGGAAAGCCGGGCGGGAACCCAGGAACAGCGTCTTTCTAGAACAACAAACCGGGCCAATGCGCCCGAACAGGTCTCCCGAACCAGCCGGCAAGGTCCGCAACAGGACCAGCCGCAGTGCAGGTCAAAGGTAAAAATGAGAGATTTCAAGGGTATGAAGCGTCAGCGCGGCCGCAATCGCGGCGGCGGCGGCGGCAACAAGCCCCAACAGCAGAACGCCAACCGGGCGTTCGACTCCAACGGTCCCGAGGGCGTCAAGGTCCGCGGCGCGGCCCAGGGCGTCTTCGAAAAGTACCAGCAGCTGGCGCGCGACGCCTCGTCGGCCGGCGACCGCGTGCTGGCGGAGAACTACCTGCAGCACGCTGAACACTACTTCCGGACGCTCAGGGCCATGCAGCCGCACCGGCCGGTGTCCGACATCGTCGGGCGCGAGCAGTTCGCCTCCGGCTTCGATATCGATTTCGAGGCCGAGCCCGAGGAAGCCCCCGAGCAGCCCGAGGCGGCGGAAGCGACCGAGGGCGCCGACAACAGCGACGGCCAGCGCGAAGCCCGCGACGGCCAACGCCAGGACGGCCGCCGCGACCGCTTCGAGAACCGGCGCGACCGCGATGACCGACCCCGGGAAGACCGTCCGCGCGACGAGCGGCCGCGTGAAGAGCGCGCGCCCCGGGATGAGCGTCCTCGTGACGATCGCCCGCGTGAGGATCGCCCCGAAGGCGGCCGCCGGGACCGCTGGCGTGAGCGCGACGAGCGTCGCGAGCGCCAGGAACGGGCCGCCGAGGCCCCGCGCGACCCGATGGCCGTCATCGAACCGCAGGCCGCGCCCCTGACCGCCGAGTCTCCGTCCGAGGACTCTCCGCGCCTGCGCGGCCAGGACGGCGCGGTCAGTGAGCTTCCGGCCTTCCTCGGCCGTCCGGCACAGGCCGAGCCCCGCAGCGAGGAGGCGCCGGCCGCCGAGGCCAAGAAGCCCCGTCGTCGCCGCGCCCCGCGCAGCTTCGAGGGTGGTGAAGGCGCCCCGGCCGAGACCGAGGAAGCCTAAGGACGGACGGGCCCGCCTACAGGTCGAAGTCGAACATCACGATCTCGACCCCGTCTTCGCCGAACGACTCGTAGAGCCGGCGGGCAGGCAGGTTGTCGACCTCGGTCCCCAGCCAGGACGCCTGGCAGCCCATCGCCCGGCCGGTCGCGAACAGCGCCTGCATCATGCGGCGGGCGACGCCCCGGCGCCGCCAGTCCGGCGAGACGCCGACCTCGTCGATGTAGAACTCGTCCGGCTTGTCCGGATGCTTGTGGATGACGGCCGCAGCCTGGCCGACCACCAGCGCGCCATCGACCGCGACAATCATCACGTTGACCGGCTCGGCCAGATAGGCGCGCAACCGCGACGGAACGACGTCCGTGTCGAAGACGTCCTCGGCGACGTTGTCCAGAAGGCTGGCGTTGGCGGCTGTGAGCCGCACGATCTTGAGGGTCATGGGGACAGGATACTCCGGCGCGGAGGCCGCGAGCCACCCTGTCCCGCGACACCCTACTCGGCGGCGACCCGCACCGGTCCGCTGACCATGCCGGCCAGGCGACCGCGGATCAGGCCCTCGGCCTCGCTGATGATCCGATCGACCAGGTCCTGCACGGTGGGAATGTCGTGGATCAGACCCTGGACCATGCCGGCCGACCAGATGCCGCCCTGGGTGTCGCCGTTGGCGAGGGCGTCACGTCCGCGCGTGCCGGCCACCAGGTGCTGGACGTCCTCGAACTTGGCGCCGCCGCGGCGCTCGATCTCGACGACGGCCTGGCTGACCTCGTTGCGCATGACGCGGGCGGTGTTGTGCAGGGTGCGGAAGATCAGGTCGGTCTGACGCTCGTCGTTGGCGACCATCTGTTCCTTGAAGGACATCGGGATCGGCGCCTCCTGCGTCACGCAGAAGCGCGTGCCCATGTTGACGCCGTCGGCGCCCAGCGCCAGCGCCGCGACCAGGCCGCGCGCGTCGGCGATGCCGCCGGAGGCCAGCATCGGGATCTTCACCTTGTCGGCGGCGGCGGCGATCAGGATCAGACCGGGGATATCATCCTCGCCCGGGTGGCCGGCGCATTCGAAGCCGTCGATGGAGATGGCGTCGACGCCCATCCGCTCGGCCGACAGGGCGTGACGGACAGCGGTGCATTTGTGGATGACCTTGATGCCGTGCTTCTTGAAGTCGTCGACATGCTCCTGCGGCTTGTAGCCGGCGGTCTCGACGACCTTGACGCCCGACTCGATGATCACGGCGCGGTACTCGGCGTAGGGCGGGGGCTTGATGGCCGGCAGGATGGTCAGGTTCACGCCGAACGGCTTGTCGGTCAGATCCTTGGTGCGCTGGATTTCCTTGGCGAGGTCTTCCGGCGTCGGCTGCGTCAGGGCGGTGATGAAGCCCAGCGCCCCGGCGTTGGCCACGGCGGAGACCAGCTCCGCCTTGCCGACCCATTGCATGCCGCCCTGGGCGATGGGATGCTCGACGCCGAACATCTCCGTGAAGCGGGTCTTGATGGCCATGGTGTTTCTCCCGAACGTCTGTTTGGAAGATACTCAGCCACGTCACCCGACGTCAGGCAAGCGCCGCTTTCGCGGCCCTATTCGCCGGGTCCGCGGGTCCGTTCGACGACCTGGGCGAGCCCGGCCAGAACAGCCTTTCGCGCCGCCGCCGGCTGGTCGCCCGACAGGAGCAGACGCAGGGCGGCGGCATGGACCTTCAACGGCGGCAGGTCCAGGCCCGGGCCGCGCTGCTGGCGATCGGCCAGTTCGCACAGACTGAGCGCGGCGGCGCACAGGTCCTCGTATCCGAAGGGACCGGCCGTGTCGGAGATGCGGGTGGCGAGGAAGTAGATCCGCTCCAGCCACGCCTGGAGCCCTCCTGTCTCCGGCGGAGCGGAGACGACAGAGTCGAGCTCGTCCAGCGCGGCGTCGACCACGGCCATGGCTTCGGCCCGGAACGCCTCGGTCTGGACGGCGGCCTCGGCCAGCGCCTTGCCGACGGTGACGCCGCCGGGCTGGTTGACCAGTTTGGACAGGCGCGAACGCCGCATGACCCAGGTGACGCTCATGCGGCGGATCCTCCCTCGCCCGTCAGGTTGAGCTTGCCCCGGCTCATCGGGTCCCCCCGCCGCTCGGCCACACCCTCCGGCGGACCGAGCTCGCGGAACCGCCGGTCGGGACCGGCATAGGTCGAGGTCTCGAGCATGCCGCGCAGGTCCTTCGCGACCCAGAGGATGCGATCCAGCAGCAGGGCGGCGGTCAGCGGGCGCGCGACGATGAAGTTGGCGCCGCAGTCCCGGGCCTTGGCCACCTTGGAGACCGGCGTGTGACCGGAGATCATCAACACCGGCGTCCAGGCATTGTCGAAGCCGGACCGGCGCAACCAGCTGACCAGGTCGTAGCCATCCTTGCCGGGCATTTCGGCGTCGACGATCAGCAGGTCGATCGGATGGGTCTTGAGCAGGGCCGAGGCCTCGTCGGCCGAGCCGCACTGGTGGCGGGTGACCACCCCGAACCCGAGCAGGGTCTGGGCGGTGAGCCGCAGTGAAAAAGGTTCGTCATCCACGACCATGACGGTGGCCTTGGACAGGTTGAACACGGTGTTCGGGTTGAGGTTGGGCGCCCCCGCGCCCTTCCGTTCAACCAGCTCGATCGAATCCGGCACGCCAAAGCTCCTGCCCCCGGAAGCCTATCTGTGAGCCGGTTGAAGCAATCGTTAAGGTTGATCGCTTGCCGGGCGTTCGGTGGAGTTCGGACCTCAGGACAGTCCCTGGCGTCCGATCGCGTAGTAGCGGTCGGCGCGCTGGCGCAGCAGCTGGTCGGCGGTCATCTCCGACAGCGCCTTCAGCTCCTCCTCGATGGCGTCGCCGACGGCGCGAACCGTGGAGGCGGGGTCGGAATGGGCGCCGCCGGGCGGCTCGTCGATGATGCGGTCGACGACGCCGGTCTTGATCAGGTCCTGGGCGGTGATGTGCATCTGCTCGGCGGCGTCCTTGGCCCGGGCGCCGTCGCGCCAGAGGATCGAGGCCGCACCCTCCGGGCTGATCACCGAATAGATGCCGTGCTCGAGGATCAGCACCTTGTTGCCGGCGGCGATGCCGATGGCGCCGCCGCTCATCCCCTCGCCGGTGACGGTGGCGATCATCGGCACCTTGAGGGTCAGGCAGCGCTCGGTGCCGCGGGCGATGGCCTCCGCCTGTCCGCGCTCCTCGGCGCCCAGGCCCGGATAGGCGCCGGCGGTGTCGACGAAGGTCAGGACCGGCAGGTTGAACTGCTCGGCCATGTCCATCAGGCGCACGGCCTTGCGGTAGCCCTCGGGCCGGGCCATGCCGAAGTTGTGCTTCAGGCGGGTGGTGGTGTCGTGGCCCTTCTCCTGGCCGATCACCATCACCGGCGTGCCCCGGAAGCGGCCAAGGCCGCCCATGATGGCCTGGTCGTCGGCGAACTTGCGGTCGCCGCGCAGCTCGACGAACTCGTCGATCAGGCCTTCGAGGTAGTCGACGAAGTGCGGTCGCTCGGGGTGGCGGGCCACCTGGGCCTTCTGCCAGGGCGTCAGGGCGGCGTAGGACTCGCGGCGCAGCTGGGCCAGGCGCGAACGCAGGGCGTCGATCTCGCTGTCGAACGATCCGGCCCCGGCATTCTCCGAGAGCCGCGAAAGCTCCTCGATCTTGCCTTCCAGCTCGGCGATGGGCCGTTCGAACTCGAGATAATGCTGGACCATGAATCGCCTGACGGGGCCGCCCCTGAAAGGTCGCGAACCTAAAGCGCGGGCGTTGGCGGAGCAAGCATGGCTAGCCAAGCCCCCGCCCGCTGTGTCAAACGTCTGTTTGAATGATAACGCAGGGGAAACAGACCATGGCCAGTCTCGAAGGCAAGACCGCGATCATCACCGGCGCGGCCAGCGGCATCGGCCGGGCGGCGGCGAAACTGTTCAGCGCGGCGGGCGCGACGGTCGTGCTGGCTGACGTGTCCGACAAGGTGAACGAGACGCTGGACATGGTCACCGCGGCCGGCGGCCGGGGCGTGGCCATCGTCGGCGACGTCGCCACCCCCGAGGTGATCAACAAGGCCATCGAGGCGGCCGAGATGCTCGGCGGCGTCGACGTGATGTTCGCCAACGCCGGCGTGTCCGGCGGCCTGCCCGGCCTGTTCGAGCTGACCGCCGAGCACTGGAACGAGGTGCTGCGCATCAACACCGTCGGCGTCTTCCTGGCGGTCCAGGCCGCCGCGCGGCTGATGGTCGCCAACGGCAAGGGCTCGATCATCTGCACCGCCAGCGTCGCCGGCATCCGCTCGGGCGCCGGCGGCATGCCCTACAGCGCCAGCAAGGCCGGGGTGATCAGCATCGTCCAGACCGCCGCCAACCAGCTGGCCGGGACCGGCGTGCGCATCAACGCCGTCTGCCCGGGCCTGACCGAGACCGGCATGACCCAGTACGTCTACGACCGCGCCCGCGAACGCGGCACCGAGGGCAAGATCGGCCAGCTGAACCCGCTGCGCCGCGGCGCCGTGCCGGAGGAGATCGCCCAGGTGGCGCTGTTCCTGGCCTCGGACGACGCGAGCTACGTCAACGGCCAGGCCATCGCGGTCGACGGCGGGCTGTCGAGCTCGCACCCGGTGGTGCCGGGGAAGATGGCCTGACGCGGCCATGACCGCCTACCTCGTCCTCGACTTCTCGGTGACGGACCTGCCGGGGTTCATGCCCTATGTGCAGCAGATCCCGGCCTTCATCGAGAAGCACGGCGGCCGCTACGTCGTCCGGGGCGTCGAGGCGGTGGTCATGGAGGGCGACTGGACGCCGGAGCGGATGGTGGTCCTGGAGTTCCCCTCCAGCGGCCACGCCCGCGCCTTCCTGACTGACCCCGAGGCGCAGGACCTGTTCGCGATCCGCCACCGGACCACCGTCAGCAAGCTGGTGCTCGTCGAGGGCGCCGACTGACGGAGCTCACCTAAATCCCGTCATCCTCGCGCTCGTCGCGAGGACCCATGAACACCGTCCGTGAGTCCTTCGACACGCCGCTTCGCGGCTGCTCAGGATGACAAGTCAGAAGCACTTCATGGCCAGTCATGCTGAGCAGCGCTCGAAGAGCGCGTGTCGAAGCACGCAGGGACCTTCACCCGCACCACGCATGGACCCTCGCGACGGGCGCGAGGGTGACGGATGGAGATGACACAATCGGCAGCGATTGATGACTTGAGCCACCGCCCGGCGCGGGGCTGTATGCGCCGCTTGTCGGAGGACCTGTCATGACCCGCTTCGCCGGCCTGTCGGCCTTTCCCATCACGCCCGCCACGCCGGACGGCCGGGTCGTCGAGGCCGACCTGCGCGCGATCCTGCAGCGCATCGCCGACGGCGGCGCCGACACCGTGGGGCTGCTGGGCAGCACCGGGACCTACATGTTCCTCGACCGCGACGAGCGGCGACGGGCGACGGCCATCGCGGTCGAGGTCATGGGTTCGACGCCGGTGATCGTCGGCGTCGGCGCGTTGCGGACCGACGAGGCGCGGCGGCTGGCCAAGGACGCGGCGGCGGAAGGCGCGGCGGGCCTGCTGCTGGCGCCGGTCAGCTACACGCCGCTGACCGAGGAGGAGGTGTTCCGCCACTTCGCGGCGGTGGCCGAGGCGACCGACACGCCGATCGTCATCTACAACAACCCCTCGACCACCAACTTCACCTTCAGGCCGGCGCTGGTCGCGCGGCTGGCCGAGGCGATCCCCAGCATCGCGGCGATCAAGCTGCCGCTGCCGAAGGGGGATATCGCCGCTGATCTGAAAAGCTACCGCGAGGCCGCGCCAAGGCTGACCATCGGCTACAGCGGCGACTGGGGCTGCAAGGACGGGCTGCTGGCCGGCGCCGACGCCTGGTTCAGCGTCGCGGGCGGAATGTTCACGCAGCGCGCCGTCGCCCTCACCGCCGCCGCCCGCCGCGGCGACCGCGCCGAGGCCGACCGCCTGGACGCGGACTTCGCGGCGCTGTGGGAGGTGTTCAAGCTCACCGGCGGCATGCGGGCCATGTACGCGGCGGCCAACGCGCTCGGCCTGACCTCGGCCCAGCCGCCGCTGCCGGTCCTGCCGCTGGAGGGCGACCTGAAGGCGCGGCTCAAGGCCGTGATCGCGGGCCTCTAGCTCCTCACCCGCAGGATCACGGTCTGGCTGGCGACCGCCATCAGCTCGCCGGTCTCGGCGAAGATGTTCATCGAGCCATGGCCGACGCCGGCGTGGACGCCGGCGATGGTGATCTCGGCCAGCACCCAGCGGGTCGGCACGATCTTCAGCACGCGCAGGGTGTTGTCGAGGCTGTTGCCGCCGGCCCAGACGCCCAGTGAATGGCCGAAGCCCGACGGCACGTAGTCGGCGAACACCGCCAGCATGGCGGCGTCGACCGGCACGTCCTCGACCGTGCGCATCCACATCTGCATGCGGCCGTCGGGGCTGATCTGGCCGGTGCGTTTGGCGAGGTCGTACATGCCGCCGGGCGCGCGCCGCTCGATGCGGCGGTTCAGGTTATCGCCGTCGTCCGGCCACAGCATGATCGGGTCGCAGTCCTCCGGCGGCGGCAGGACGGGCATGCGCGGCCATTGGTGGTCATGCGGATCAGGCCGCGCCCCGAGGGCGGCGCTGACGGTGACGACCTCGGTCTCGCCGACATGGACCTTCACGCTGGCCTGGGTCGTGTACTTGCCCGCGTTGGCGATCCAGACGTCGAAGTCGACCACCGACGGCGGGCGGGCGTAGGACAGGTACTGCGCCGTCGCCCAGACCACCGGGCGGCCGCAGGTCTGCTCCAGCGCCGAGATCGAGGCGGCCAGGCCGATGCCGCCGTACATGAAGAGGTGCTCGGGCGGCCCGACGCAGATCGGCGGCGTCAGCGGCATGTGCCAGCGATGCGGATTGTGCGACCCGCGCAGGTCGAAGAAGGGCTTGGACATGCGCACGTCATGCGACCACGAACGCGCGCTGTCGAGGGTGACGTGCGGAGAGCTCGCGACAGTTTGCGAATTGCCGCGGCCTCGTCTCCGTCTTGCTGTTCGCAAACTGCCGCCGAACGCCACCGCTCCACCCCTTCCATTCACCGACGGGAATCGGCGCATGGAAGGACCATGGGACGATTTCACGAAGACACCGCCGTCGTCGAAACCGACGGCGTCCTGACCGCCACCCTCTCCAAGGACTGGGAGATCTGGGGGCCGAACGGCGGCTATGTCGCCGCCATCGCGCTGCGGGCGGCCGGCCTGCGGGCGCCGGAGGGGCATCGCCCGGCCAGCTTTTCCTGCCAGTACCTGTCGGTCGGCAAGTTCGCGCCGGCGCAGGCGGTGGTGCGAGTGATCAAGGCCGGCCGTTCGGCCGCCTGCCTGACCGTGGAGTTGTCACAGGACGGCAAGCCGTTCCTGACCGCCCAGGTCTGGACCACCAACAAGGACGCCGGTCCGAGCATGGCGGCGACGGTCATGCCGGGGTCGCCTCCCCCCGCCGACCTGCATCCGATGGAGCACTATCTGCCGCCGGACGCGCCGAAGCACCGGTTCTGGCAGAATTTCGAGACCCGGCCGGTGAAGTGGACTCCTTGGGGCCAGCAGATCGAGGCTGGCGAGCCGCTGTTGCAGTGGCAACGTTTCAAGGACTTTGAGGCCACCGACATCTTCGCCGACTGCGCCCGCATGCTGGTGCTGATCGACACTCCGCTCTGGCCCGCGCACCGACGCGCCCAGCCGGCGGAGGCCAACTACATCGCCCCGAGCCTCGACCTGTCGGTCTGGTTCCACCAGGCCCCGGGCGGCATCGACTGGCTGCTCAGCGACGCGCGGTCCGAGGAGTCGCACAGCGGCCTGATCCACGGGATCGGCCGGGTCTGGAGCGAAGACGGCCGCCTGCTCGCCAGCGGCGGCGGCCACATGATCCATACCCCGCCGCGTTGAGTGTCGGGGACAGGTTAAGATGTCCCTCGGGACACCTTAACCTGTCCCCGATCCCAACGCCGCGAGGTTAGGCCTCCAGCAGCGCCAGCGCGAACCAGCCCCTCGGGTCGGTCCATACCGTCTCCAGCGACCAGCCCGAGGCCTCGGCGAGGCCGGCCAGGCGCTCGCGCGTGTACTTGTACGAGCTCTCGGTGTGGATCGTTTCACCCTCGGCGAAGGCGAAGGACCGCCCGTCCAGCCGCACCGTCGTCGGACGCAAGGCGCGCAGGTGCATCTCGATCCGCGACTCGGCGGGGTTCCAGCGGGCTTCGTGGGCGAAGGCGTCCTGGTCGAAGTCGGCGACCAGCTCGCGGTTGGCGCGGTCCAGAAGGTTCTTGTTGAACGCCGCCGTCACGCCCGCCGCGTCGTCATAGGCGGCGACCAGCACGTCGCGATCCTTGACCAGATCCACGCCCAACAGCAGCTGAGCGCCCCGGCCCAGATGCTCGCGCATGTCGGCCAGCAGCATGGCCGCGTCCGTCGGGTCGAAGTTGCCGATCGTCGAGCCGGGGAAGAACCCCAGCCGCGCCCCGGGCGGTCCCGCCGGGGTCGCGCCGTCCAGGGCCGTGAAGTCGCCCGCCACGCCCTTGGTCGGCAGGTCGGGGAAGCAGCCGGCCACCTCCTGCGCGGTGGCCCGGGCGGCGCCGGGGTCGATCTCGATGCACACGTATGCACGGGGCCGCTCGAGGCCGTGCAGCAGGGTCACCGCCTTGTCGCCGGAGCCCGCGCCGTATTCGACGACCGTGCGGCCCGGCCCGACGGCGCGGCCGATGTCGCCGCGGACCTGCGCCAGCAGCGCCCGCTCGGTGCGGGTCGGATAGTATTCCGGCAGCCGGGTGATCTCGCCGAACAGGCGCGAGCCTTCGGCATCGTAGAACCACTTGGGCGGCGTGGCCTTCGGGCTGGCCGACAGGCCTTCGATCATGTCGGCGGCGAACAGGGCGCGCTGCAGGTCGGCGCCCAGCGGAACGGTCTTGTTCATCAGAGATCCTTCGCCAGTCGCAGGCCGGAGAACATCCACCGCTGGTGGGGATGGAAGAAGTTGCGATAGCTCGCCCTGATGTGGGGCGCGGGGGTCGCGCAACAGCCGCCGCGCAGCACGAACTGCCGGGCCATGAACTTGCCGTTGTATTCGCCCAGCGCCCCGGCGGCAGGCCGAAAGCCCGGGTAGGGCGAATAGGAACTGGCCGTCCATTCCCAAAGGTCGCCGAACAGCTGGTCGCGGCCGCCGGCCGGGGTCGGGCGCAGGATGTCGGCGTCCATGAAGTTGCCGGTCGTCGGGCGATCGGCGGCGACGGCTTCCCACTCCGCCTCGGTCGGCAGCCGCGCGCCGGCCCAGGTCGCGTAGGCGTCGGCCTCGTAGAAGCTGACGTGCTGCACGGGCGCGGCGGGGTCGAGCGCCTCCAGCCCGGCCAGGGTCGCCTGGGCGTCGCCGCGCCAGTACTCCGGCGCGGTCCAGCCTTCGCGGCGGACCGTGTCCCAGCCGTCGGCCAGCCAAAGCGCGGCGTTGGCGTAGCCGCCGTCGGCGATGAACTCGGCCCACTCGCCGTTGGTCACCAGCCGGTCGGCCAGGGCGAAGGGTTCGAGCCAGGACTTGTGACGCGGGCGTTCGTTGTCGAAGGCGAAGCCGCCGGCGGCCGCGCCGGTCTCGACCAGCCCGCCGGCGTGCTCGATCCACTCGGCGCGGCGCCGGGCCGGTCCGGCGGCGGCGCGCAGGTCGGTCCGGTAGGCCGGAGCGTCCGGATGCCGGGCCAGCAGCGCCAGGGTGTCCATGAGGAACAACTCCTGGTGCTGCTCCTCGTGGGCCAGACCCAGCTCGATGAGCGGGACGGCGGCCCGGAACTGCGCGGTGTCGGCCTCACGCACGAACCGCTCCAGCGCCGCGTCGATGCGGGCTCGCCAGGCCAGGACTTCCTCCAGCGCCGGCCGGGTGATCAGGCCGCGCTCGGGTCGCGGATGACGCTCGCCGACGGCCTCGTAGTAGCTGTTGAACAGATAGCGGGACGAGGCCGGGCGCTCGGGCGCGCAGCCGGCCGGCGTGAGCAGGAATTCGTCGAAGAACCAGGTCGTATGGGCCAGGTGCCACTTGCCGGGGCTGGCGTCGGGCATGGCCTGGGCCTGCAGATCCTCGGCCGACAGAGGCGCGGCGAGGTCGATCGTCCGCCGCCGAACGGCGCTGATCGCGGCGGCCCAGCGGTCCCTGTCACTGACGTCCAAAGCCATGAAGTCGCCCTCGCCCCTCCCGGTTCCCCGGTCAAACGCCCGGGAGAACGATATGGCTCCCCTCCGGCGGCGTCTCGCCGATTCCGGTTCTTGAACGACGGCTGGTGACTCCCGTTGTCAGCAGACGGCGGGAGAGGCGCGTGCTACCGCGCCGGCGCGATCCGCTCCCAGGCCGTGACCACGTCCACGAACGCCGCGGGCACGGGCACGGGCGTCTGCTCCTTCGGCGTGGCGCAGACGTAGGTGTTGCGCACGTCGCAGAGCAGGTCCTCGCCCCGGAAGATCGCGATGCGGAACAACATGCTGGTGCGGCCGAAACGCTGGGTGCGAACGGCCAGGGTCAGCTCGTCGTCGAACCGGGCCGACGACCGGAAGTCGACGTTGGCGTTGACCGCGAAGATGTCGGCGCCGAACGGCAGCAGGGCGTCGGGATAGGGGAACCCCGTCGCCCGCATGTATTCGGTCATCGCGACGTCGGCATAGGTCAGATAGTGCGGGTTGAAGACGATCCCCTGCATGTCGACTTCCGCCCATCGCACCCGCAAGGGCGTGGTGAACACGAAATCGGCGAGGGTCGAGGGCGGCTCGCGCTCGGCCATGGACAGGACCTCCTTCAGGCGTCGAGCCAACTGTAGGCGATGGCGCGTTCGCCATCACCCCGGGACGGGATGACCCGGTCCGAAGTCCGCCAATCGAGACCCGCCCGGGATGACCTCAGAAGCCGTAGAGGGCCGCGTACTCGGGATCCTTGGCGGCGATCTGCCGGGCGCAGTCGACCATGACCTTGGCCTGTTTCCAGGTGGCGTCGTCCTGCATCTTGCCGTCCAGCATGACCACGCCGGTGCCGTCGGGCATGGCCTCAAGGATACGCTTGGCGAAGATCACTTCGTCGGGGTCCGGGCTGAATACCTTCTTGGCGATGGCGATCTGGTTCGGATGCAGGCTCCAGGCCCCGACGCAGCCCAGCAGGAAGGCGTTGCGGAACTGCTGCTCGCAGGCCTCGCCGTCGGAGATGTCGCCGAACGGGCCATAGAAGGCGTTGATGCCGGCGGCGGCGCAGGCGTCGACCATCCGGGCGAAGGTGTAGTGCCAGATATCCTGCTGGGCGGCGGCGCGCGGGGCGCCGTCCTCGCGCGGGTCCTCGATGACCTTGTAGAACGGATGTCCGCCGCCGACCCGGGTGGTCTTCATCCGCCGGCTGGCGGCCAGGTCGGCCGGGCCCAGGCTGATGCCCTGCATGCGCGGGCTGGCCGTGGCGATGGCCTCGACGTTATTCACGCCCTCGGCCGTCTCGAGGATGGCATGCAGCAGGATCGGCTTCTTCAGGCCATGCTTCGCCTCCAGCAGCGCCAGCAGCTGGTCCATGTAGTGGATGTCCCACGGCCCCTCGACCTTGGGGACCATCATCACGTCGAGCCGGTCGCCGACGCCGGCGACGATGTCGGTGACGTCCTGCAGGTGCCAGGGCGAGTTGAGGCAGTTGATGCGGGTCCACAGGCCGACGCCGAGGGCGGCGAAGTCGGTGGCGTTGGCCATCTCGATGAAGCCGGCGCGGGCGGCGTCCTTGGCGCCAGCCGGAATGGCGTCCTCGAGGTTGCCCAGGATGACGTCGACGGTGGGCGCGATCTCCGGAACCTTGGCCCGCACCTTCTCCAGGTGCGCCGGCACGAAGTGGATCATCCGCTCGACCCGGACGGGCAGTTCACGCAGGGGCTGCGGCGCCCCGATGGCAAGCGGCTTGAAAAACCCGCGCGGCGTCTTCATGGCGTCATCCCCGTCGTCTTCTTTCGCAATTGCGAGAGGTTCTGCGGCGACGCGGCGAACTCGTCAAGCAGACGGCTTGCGCGGCGCCTCCGGATCATCATGGCCCGGGGCCAGGGTGTCCTCGATCGCGTCGTTGGTCGAGGCGCGGCGGCGGCGCCCCTTGGTCGCGCCTCCGCCGGCGCTTTCCAGCTTCAGCGTGCGACGGGCTTCGTCGGTCTCCTCGCCGAAGATCGAGCGGACGTGCAGGTCACGCTGCGGCATCGGCACCTCGATGCCGGCGTTGCGCAGGGCGTCGTCGATGGCCCAGGTGTAGGCCGCCTGGATGGCGTTGGGCCGCTTGACCGCCTCAAGGCGCGGCCAGACCACCAGCTCGTAGTTCAGCGCTGACTCCCCGAAACTGACCAGCCAGACCTGGGTCCGGTAGGTGGCCGAGTCCGGCAGGGTGAACGGCACCGCCTTGGCCGCCTCCAGCACCGCGTCGCGGACCTTTTCCTTGTCGACGTGATAGGCCGCGCGGAACGGGATGCGGATCCGGCGCGTGTGGCCGCGCAGGGTCCAGTTGGTCACCGTGCCCTGGATCAGCTGGCTGTTGGGGATCAGGATGTCGACGCTGTCGTTGTTGCGGATGCGGGTGGCGCGGGCGCCGAT
>CAYTZY010000001.1:50065-75331 GCA_964442795.1 uncultured Caulobacter sp. | reverse complement strand
CGTGGACCACCCCGCGCTGGCCGCGCTCGAGCTCGATGTAGTCGCCGACCCGCAACTCCTCGTCGAAGATCAGCACGATGCCGGAGACGAACTCCTTGACCACGCCCTGCAGGCCGAGACCCACGCCGACGCCGAGCGCGCCGCCGAACACCGCCAGGGACGACAGGTCGACCCCCAGGGTGGAAACCCCGGCGATGATCCCGAACACGATCAGGCCGTAGGTGGTCAGCTTCTCGACGATGTAGAGCGCCGCCATGCCGCGCTTGGCGCGGTCGCGCACCCGGCTGAGCGCCGCGGCGATCAGGCGCGCGGCGATGAAGGCCAGGACGATGGTGACCACCGCCGCGATCAGCCCGCCGGCCGTCACCGGCGTCTTGCCGATGCTGAACAGCACCAGCTCCTCAAGGCGCTCCAGCTGTTCGATCTCGGGCTGCATCGTGGCCTAGGCCTTCTTCACGAACTCGGTGCGGAGCACGAGCCCCCGCACCTTGTCGACATTGGCCTCGATCTCGTCGGGGTCGCCGGTCAGGCGGATCTTCTTCACCAGCGTCCCGCGCTTGAGCGTCACGCCGCCCGAGCCCTTGACCTTGAGGTCCTTGATCAGGGTGACGCTGTCACCGTCGGCAAGGATGGCGCCGTTGCTGTCGCGGGTGTCTTCCAAGGCGTCAGTCCTTCCGACTCAAGGGATGCTTGCTTCTTACCACCTCCGCCAGCCGATCACCCGCGACATGGGTGTAGATCTGGGTGGTGGCGATGTCGGCGTGGCCGAGCAGGGTCTGGACGACGCGCAGGTCGGCGCCGCCTTCCAGCAGGTGGGTGGCGAAGGCGTGGCGCAGGACGTGGGGGCTGACCTTCGCCGGGTCGATGCCGGCGGCGATCGCGGCCTCCTCCAGCAGCTGGGAGAAGCGGCGGGGCGTCAGGCGGCCGGCCTTGCCGCGCGAGGGAAACAGCCACGGATTGGCCGCGTCTCCCTTGGGCAGGAAATCCTTGCGAACGGCCAGCCAGGCCCTCACCGCCGTGCGGGCGGCGTCGTTCAGGGGGGCCAGCCGCTCCTTGCCGCCCTTGCCCTTGACGATCAGATAGGCGGGATCGCGCGCCAGGGCGGTCAGCGGCAGGCCCATCACTTCCGACACCCGCATGCCCGAGGCGTAGGTCAGCTCGACCAGCGCCGCCAGCCGCAGACCCTGACCGCCGTCCTTCGCCGCGGCGGCCGCGATCAGCCGCTCGACCTCGTCGCGCGACAGGACCTTGGGCAGGGGACGGCCCTTCTTCGGCGCCTCGACGCGCCGCGAGGGATCGTCCTGCCGCCAGCCCTCGCCAAGCACGAAGCGGTAGAACTGGCGGATGGCGGATCGTCGCCGGGCGGCGGTGGCCGGGGACAGGCCGGCGGCGCCGAGGCCGGCGAACCAGGCCTCGATGTCGTCGGCCGAGGCCGTGGAAAGGTCCCTGCCCCGCCCCTTCAGGAAGGCGGCTGCGTCGGCCAGGTCCTTGCCGTAGGCGGTCAGGGTGTTGCGGGCCGCCGCGCGCTCGACGGCCATCATCTCGAGGAAGGCGTCGACCCAGCCTTCGCTCATTCGATCCGCAGCGCTGTAAAGGCTTCCCCGGCGAAGGCGACGGCGGCGTCCGTGAGGCCGACCCGGCGCAGCGCCGAGACCATGGGCGCGTAGTCCGCGGGCCGCGGCTTGCCCTCCGCATCGGCGACGATGGCCAGCGCCAGCAGCGCCGTTTCGCCCTTGAGACCCGCCGCGGCGGCCAGGTCCAGCGCGGCCAGCCGGCCCGAGGTCGCCGTCCCCTGCGGCGCGGTGAAGCCGGCGAGGATGGCGCGCTGCTCGGCGGTGGGGACCGCGCCCAGCGCAATGGCGAGCAGGACGGCCGCTTCGTAGCGCGGACGCGCCCTGGCGTCGGCGGTCTGGGCCTGCCGCAGCAGGGCGTCGAACTCGGCGACGCGGCCTTCGGGGCGGATGAACCGCCCGGCAAGGCCGCTGTCGGCCGGGACCGGCGAGGGCGCGGGACCGGCGATCATCGCCGCCACGCCCGGGGAGGCGTCCCTGGCGGCCGAAATGTCGAGCGCCAGTCTCCGCGACAGCGAGTACTCCAGCCCGCTGCGCACCGAGGCCGCGCCGGGATCACCGACGCCGGCGATCACCGCGCCAATGAGTCGGGAGATGACCGGGTCGCGCTGCTTCTCGCTGGCCAGCGTCAGGGTCAGCTGGGCCACGACGCCCTCGCCCGCCCGCGCCTCGCAGTAGGCGCGCAGCCGCAGCCAGTAGATCTCGCCGCGCCCGACCGAGAGGCCGTCAGCGATCCGGCAGGCGCGCTCATCGTCGCCGACGATCAGCGCCGTCTCGGCGACCGCCTCGGCCAGCGCCGGATGTGTCGCAAGATTACCGGCGCGCTCGGCGGCGGCCCAGGCCTCGGCGGGGCGGCCGAGCGCCAGAAGCGACTGGATCCGGGCCCCGGCGACGGCGGGGTCGCGTCCCGCGCCGTCCGGTCCGACCGCGGCCGTCGCCAGCAGCCGCCAGGCAAGATCGCGCGCGGCCGGGGTCAGCGGTCGCGCGCCCAGACCGGGAATGAGGGCCGCCGCCGTGGGACCGGAGCTGTCCCGCCACACGTCGTCGGGCAGGCCGGTATCGCGCGAGCCGAGCGAGAAGTAGTCCGGCGCGGCGAGCGGGGCGACTTCGACCTGGGCCGAGGCCGGTGCGGCGAGCAAAAGGGCGAAGGCGGCGAGAACAAGGGATCGCATACCGGGACCCTAGCACCTCCACCGCCCGAAAAGGGAGGGGGGCGCTCCCGGGCGGTAGCTGTTGGCCCCGAGGCTTCCGATCGTGTAAGCGGAACTGCGCCATGAACCCGGACCCACGACTTCGTCGCAAGACCATCGCCCTCGTCGGACTCATGGGGGTGGGCAAGAGCAGCATCGGCCGCCGCCTGGCGCTGGCGCTGGACCTGCCGTTCCGCGACGCCGACACCGAGGTCGAGAGCGCCGCCGGCCGCACGATCACCGAGATCTTCGAGACCTACGGCGAGCAGGCCTTCCGCGAGGGTGAGCGCAAGGTGATCGCCCGGCTTATGGACGAGGGGCCCTTCGTGCTGGCGACCGGCGGCGGCGCCTTCGTCAACGACGAGACCCGGGCTCTCATCAAGGACCGGGCGCTGTCGGTCTGGCTGAAGGCCGACCTTGAGCTTCTGGCCCGCCGCATCGGGCGAAAGGACACCCGCCCGCTGGTGCGCGGCAAGGATCCGCTCGAGGTCCTGACCGCGCTGGCCGAGGTCCGCTACCCGATCTACGCCCAGGCCGACATCGTCGTCGAGACCGGCGACACGCCCCACCAGGAGGCCGTCGAGGCCATCCTGGACGCCCTGAAGACCCACCTGGCCGGAGCCGAGGCTTGATCCGAACCCTTCCCGTGGGCCTGGGCGCGCGCGCCTATGACGTGGTCGTAGGACCCGGCCTGATCGATCGCGCCGGCGACCATATCGCGCCGCTGCTGAAGAATGCTCGCACGGCGCTCGTCACCGACAGCAACGTTGGCGAGCATCACGGCGAACGCCTGTCCGCCGCCCTGGAGCGCGCCGGGATCGCCGTCGACGTCATCACCGTGCCGGCCGGCGAGGAGAGCAAGAGCTTCGCCGGCCTGGCGGACCTGTCCGACCGGCTGCTGGCGCTGGAACTGGACCGGGGCGACGTCATTGTCGCCTTCGGCGGCGGCGTGGTCGGCGACCTGGCCGGCTTCGCGGCGTCCATCTACAAGCGCGGCATCGACTTCGTGCAGGTCCCGACCAGTCTGCTGGCCCAGGTCGACAGCTCGGTCGGCGGCAAGACCGCCATCGACACCCCCCGCGGAAAGAACCTGATCGGCGCCTTCCACCAGCCCCGGCTGGTTCTGGCCGATCTCGACGTGCTGGCCACCCTGCCCGCCCGCGAGATGGCCTGCGGCTACGCCGAGGTGATCAAGTACGGCATGCTCGGCGACGCCGACTTCTTCGGCTGGCTGGAGCGGAACGGCCAGAAGGTGCTGGAGCGCGAGCTCGAGGCGCTGAGCCACGCCGTGGCCCGCTCCGTCGAGATGAAGGCCGAGATCGTCGCCGAGGACGAGAAGGAGCAGGGGCGTCGGGCGCTGCTCAATCTCGGCCATACCTTCGGCCATGCGCTGGAGGCCGAGTTGGGCTTCGGCGACGCGCTGAAGCACGGCGAGGCGGTCGCGGCCGGCTGCGCCATGGCCTTCCGCTTCTCGGCGATGCTGGGACACTGCCACGACATCGACGCCGCGCGGGTCGAGCAGGCCCTCAGGGCCGTCGGGCTGCCCACCCGCCTCGACGACCTGGCCCAGGGGGCCGCGTTCCGGGTCGATCGCCTGATCGAGCACATGGGCCAGGACAAGAAGGCGCTGGGCGGCGCCCTGACCTTCATCCTCGCCCGCCGCATCGGCGAGGCCTTTGTCGCCAAGGGCGTGGACCCCGCCCCTCTGCGCGACTTCCTGATCACCGAAGGAGCCCTGCCGTGATCGTGGCCATCCTCGCCACCCTGGCGCCCGCCCTGGTCATCCTGCTCGGGATCGGGGCGATGATCTCGGCCGCCGAGACGTCCATGACCGCGGCCAGCCGCGGCCGGATGCACCAGCTCGAACGCGAGGGCGACCGGGCGGCGGCCCGGGTGAACAAGCTCATGGGCAACCAGGAGACCATGATCGGGGCCATCCTGCTCAGCAACAACGTCGTCAACATCGGGGCCTCGGCCCTGACGACCAGCGTGCTGGCGGTGGCCTTCCCCGGGCCTGTCGGCGTGGTGCTCTCCACCGTCGTCATGACCGTGCTGGTCGTGGTGTTCGGCGAAATCCTGCCCAAGACCCTGGCCATCACCCGCCCCGAGGTCGTCGGACGCAGCCTGTCGATCCCGACCTACTGGGTGGTGAAGATCTTCGGCCCGCTGGCCAATGGCGCGCAGTGGATCGTGCGCCAGACCCTGCGTCCGTTCGGGATCAACCTGTCGATGGAGACCGACGTCCTGGCGGCGCACGAGGAAATCCGCGGCGCTGTCGAATACCACCACTCCGAAGGCGTGGTCGAAAGCGGTGACCGGCGCATGCTGGGCGGCGTGCTCGATCTCAGTGAAATGGACGTCAGCGAGGTCATGGTGCACCGCAAGTCGGTGTTCATGCTCGACGCCGACCAGCCCTCCAGGGACCTGCTGAAGGAGGCGCTCTACTCCGGTCACAGCCGGGTGCCGCTGTGGCGCGAAAATCCCGACAACGTCATCGGCGTCCTGCACATCAAGGACGTGATCCGCGAGATGTCGGATCATGACCTGGGCCTGGAACAGGTCGATGTCGGCGCCCTGATCCGCAAGCCGTGGTTCATTCCCGACACCACCAAGCTGAAGGACCAGCTGAACGCCTTCCTGAAGCGGCGCAGCCACTTCGCGCTGGTTGTCGACGAATACGGCGTGCTCCAGGGCGTGATCACCCTGGAGGACATCCTTGAGGAGATCGTCGGCGAGATCGACGACGAGCACGACACCGCCGTCGAGGGCGTGAAGGCGCAGCCCGACGGCTGGTACGAGATCGACGGCTCTGTGACGGTGCGCGACCTCAACCGGGCGCTGGACTGGGACCTGCCCGACGATCATGCGGTGACCATCGCCGGCCTGGTGATTCACGAGGCCCAGACCATTCCCGAGGAAGGCCAGACGTTCATCTTCCACCATCACCGGTTCCAGATTCTCAAGCGCCGCCGCAACCAGATCACGGGCTTGCGGATCAGCCCCCGCCTGGACGCCGAGGGCGCCTGGCTGGAGGATCACTCCGGTTAACCAGGGAACCGTTCCCCGGCGAAGGCGTTGCACCGACGGTGCGCGGCTGTTGGCGCATCCGGGGGAGTTGGGTGAGTTCACTGCCGGACATGATCGAGGCGGACGCCGAGCCGACCGTGCGCGAACGAGCGCTGGCCGCCGCGCTGGCCGATGAGACACGCCGCTCGGAGGTCCTGATCCGCATCGGAGAAGCGCTCGGGGCCGGCCGCGACATCGACGCGATCGTGCAGACCGTCATCGACGGCGGGGTCGAACTGACCCGCGCCGAGTTCGGAGCGTTCTTCTACAACGTCGTCGACGAGGCGGGCGAAGGCTACATGCTCTACGCCCTGTCGGGAGCCCCGCGCTCGGCGTTCGAGACCTATCCCATGCCTCGCAAGACGGCTGTGTTTGCACCGACCTTCGCGGGCGAGGCGATCGTCCGCTCCGACGACATCCTCGCCGATCCCCGGTACGGCCAGACCGCGCCCTGGTACGGCTTGCCGCCCGGACACCTGCCGGTGCGCAGCTATCTGTCGGCGCCGGTGGTGTCCCGGTCGGGCGAAGTGCTGGGCGGGCTGTTCTTCGGCCACAAGGATCCCGGCCGTTTCAGCGCCGCGGACGAGCGGGTCGTCGCCGGCATCGCCGGACTGGGCGCAGCCGCGGTCGACGCCATGCATCGCCGCAACGAGATCCTCGCCGCCTCGGAAGCCCAGCGGAGCGTCGAGGCCAGGCTGGCCGAGCGCCTGTCCTTCGCGCTGGACGCCGGCCGCATGGGATCCTGGGCGCTGGACGTCGACAGCCGCGACTACGAGGCGTCCGACCTCTGCAAGGCCAACTATGGACGGCGTCCGGATGAGCCGTTCGGGTTCGCTGACCTGGTCGCCTCGATCGACGAGGCTGATCGCGAGCGCATGACCCGCGCCATGGAAGCCGCCATCCAGGACGGTTCCGACTACGACATCGAGTACCGCGTGATCTGGCCGGACGGCCAGGTGCGCTGGGTGCACGCCCGGGGCCGGGCCGACGCCATCGTGCCGGGCGGCTCGGCCAAGCGCATGGCCGGCATCTCGCTGGACATCACCGAGCGCCGCCGGGCCGAGGCGCGCCAGCAGCTGATGCTCAACGAGCTGAATCACCGGGTGAAGAACACCCTGGCCACGGTGCAATCGATCGCCTTCCAGACGTTGCGCACCGCGCGCACACCCGCCGAGTTCCGGGAAGCCTTCGAAGCCCGCCTGCTGGCGCTGTCGGAAACCCATAACCTGCTGACCCGGGAGAACTGGGAGGGCGCCTCGCTACGCGCGATCGTCGACAGCGAACTCGACGCCCTGGGCGGCGTCGGGCGCACCATCGTGACCCCGGGCGCCGAAGTGAATCTGAGCCCCAAGGCGGCGGTCGCCGTCGGCATGGGCATCCACGAGCTGGCGACCAATGCGATGAAGTACGGCGCCCTGTCGGCGCCGCGCGGCCTGGTGACCGTCCGCTGGGACGTGCGCGACGGCATGCTCGAGCTGGACTGGATCGAGTCCGACGGACCGCGGGTCGATACGCCGCAACGCCGCGGGTTCGGCTCGCGGCTGCTGGAAAAGGGTCTGGCCGCGGAGCTGGGCGGCAGCGTTGAACTGATGTACCGCGAGCAGGGGCTGACCTGCGCCATGCATCTGCCGATGGCGGCGCTGGAAGGAAGGGAATGAGCGTGACGGACGAACGCCTGATGGGGCTGCGCGTGCTGGTCGTCGAGGACGAGATGCTCGTCTCGATGCTGGTCGAGGACATGCTGGCCGACTTCGGCTGCTCGGTGGTCGGCCCGGCCCCGGACTTCGACGCCGCCATGGCGCTGGCCAGCAGCGCCGAGATCGACGCCGCCCTGCTGGACGTCAATGTCGCGGGACGGGCCATCTTCCCGGTGGCTGACGCGCTCAAGGCGCGGGGCGTACCGTTCGCCTTCGCCAGCGGCTATGGCGCGGCCGGGGTCGAGGGCGACCACCGGGGCGCCCCGGTGCTTCAGAAGCCGTTCCGCCAGATCGACCTGGAACGGGCCCTGACCGGTCTGGTGGCGGGTTAGGCAAAGCGCCGAAATTTCAGGGTATCGTCATGGCCCGACCTGTTCGGGCCAGCCATGCGTGGTGACGCGAAGGGTGGCCACGTTGGCGGCGACTGTTCTTGACGGGCCGTGTTCATGGGTGGCCCGAACTCGTCGGGCCATGACGGGAAGGGGTGAGGCCGTTGATCGCTCCCTCATCCCTCTCCGGGCGCGAAGACCTTCAGCGACAGCGCGTGCACCGGTCCGGCCAGTTCCTCGGCCAGGGCGGCGTAGACCTGCCTCTGGCGCGCGACGCGGGGCACGCCGGCGAAGGCCGCCGACTCGATCAGGACGTTGAAATGGCTCTCGCCGCCCTCGCGGTGGCCGGCGTGGCCAGCGTGGCGGTCAGAGTCATCCACCACTTCGAGCCGTGACGGAGAAAACGCAGCGGACAGCTTTTGCGCGATCAGTTCGGCGACAGGGCCCATTTTGCAAAGGTCAATTCTTGAATGAGAAAGGTTGGGGCCCATACTTCGTCCCATGGCCGGCGCCTTTCAATACCGTCCCAGATTCGTGGACATCCGGGTTCGCCCTCCCAAACCTGAAGAGGAGGAGGCGGCGGAGCACGACGTCACGCGCCTCAAGCCCGGCGAGAAGCGCTGCGAGCACTCCGACTGCATGTCGGTGGCCACCGCCCGCGCGCCCAAGGCCCGCAACATGCCGGGCCAGTTCTACTGGTTCTGCCAGTCGCACGCGGCCGAGTACAACAAGAGCTGGAACTTCTTCGCCGGCATGACCGAGGAGGCCATCGCCCAGGCCCAGGCCGAGCGGATCACCGGCGAGCGCCCGACCTGGAGCTTCAAGGCGTCCAACCGCTCACGCGAGGCCGCCGCCCAGGCCCAGGGTCCGATGGGCTGGAACGACCCGTTCAGCCTGTTCGGCTTCGGCCGGGCCGACCGCTCGGGCGTCGAGGCCCCGGCCCAGCGCGCCGACGGCCGGGTGCTGGGCAAGCTGGAGCGCAACGCCCTGGCCGACCTCGACCTGACCGACATCGCCGACAAGGCCGCGATCCGCGTCCGCTACACCGAGCTGGTCAAGAAGTGCCACCCCGACAGCAACGGCGGCGACCGCAGCGCCGAGCACAAACTGCAGCGCGTGCTGAAGGCGTGGAAGACGCTGAAGAAGGCCGGCCTGGCCTGAAGCTGGCCGCCGGAGCGGTCCTCCCCGCCATCTCCTCGGCTTTTTCATCAAACGACTGTTTGCTGATCAGCGTTTAGGCGCTAATCGATCAGACCATCATGGCCGATTTCGCAGACACCACCGCTCCCGCCGATCCGTTGCTGATGCTTGTCCCCGACAAGCAGGTCACCATTCGTGACGCCTTCGGGATCGACTCCGACATGAAGGTCCCGTTCTTCTCGACGAAGGACAGCCATGTGCCGGACATCGACGAGTCCTACCGGTTCGATCCGCAGACCACGCTGGCGATCGTCGCGGGCCTCGCCTTCGACCGCCGAGTGATGATCCAGGGCTACCACGGCACCGGCAAGTCGACGCACATCGAGCAGGTCTGCGCCCGGCTGAACTGGCCGATGGTGCGGGTCAACCTCGACAGCCACGTCAGCCGCATCGATCTGGTCGGCAAGGACGCCATCGTCCTGAAGGACGGCAAGCAAATCACCGAATTCCGCGAAGGCATCCTGCCCTGGTGCCTGCAGCGCCCGATGGCGCTGGTGTTCGACGAATATGACGCGGGCCGGCCGGACGTGATGTTCGTGATCCAGCGCGTGCTGGAGTCGGGCAGCAAGCTGACGCTGCTCGACCAGAACCGCGTGATCCGGGCCAACCCGTACTTCCGCCTGTTCTCGACGACCAACACCATCGGTCTGGGCGACACCACGGGCCTCTACCACGGCACCCAGCAGATCAATCAGGCGCAGATGGACCGCTGGTCCATCGTCACCACCCTGAACTACCTCGACCATGACGCCGAGGCCGAGATCGTGCTGGCCAAGAACCCGGCCTACGCCACGCCGGAAGGCCGCCGCACCCTGGCCGCCATGGTCCGGGTGGCGGACATGACCCGCAACGCCTTCATGAACGGCGACATCTCCACGGTCATGAGCCCGCGCACGGTGATCACCTGGGCCCAGAACGCCGAGATCTTCAACGGCGACCTGGCCCTGGCCTTCCGCCTGACCTTCCTGAACAAGTGCGACGAACTCGAACGCCCGACCGTGGCGGAGTTCTACCAGCGCGCCTTCGGGGAGGATTTGCCGGAGAGCGCGGCGCGGGTGAAGGTGGCTTAGGGGGCGGTTGTCTCCACGCTTCCCCCTACCGTCATCGTCGGACTTGTTCCGACGACCCATGCTTGGTGAGGCAAGCGAGGAGGGCGCCGCGCGATCCGCGTCCTTCCAGCAACGGCGGCGTTCATGGGTCGTCGGAACAAGTCCGACGATGACGGGGTTGGGTGAAATCAGCTGAACTCGTTTGAAATCACGCCGCCCTCGGCGTGATCTTCGACAGCTCAGCCCCCATCTTCCGCTTCTGCTCCAGCAGGTCGTAGGCCATCTGCAGGCGCAGGAAGTAGCCCTCGCTCAGACCCCAATAGCGGCAAAGACGCAGGTCGGTATCGGCCGTCACCGCGCGCTTGCCGAGAACGATCTCGTTGATGCGGCGCGGCGGAACGCCGATGGCGCGCGCCAGCGCGTTCTGGCTCATCTCGAGCGGCTTGAGGAACTCCTCAAACAGCACGTCCCCGGCATGCGGGTTGTGGAGCTGTTCCGTCGCGTCGCCGAGGTCAGTGATAGTCGCAGATCTCGACATCTTCGCAGCCTCCGTCCGACCAGCGGAAACAGATCCGCCACTGCTTGTTGATCCTGATCGAGTGCTGGCCTCTTCGGTCGTCAACCAGCGCCTCGAGCTGGTTGCCCGGCGGGACCCGAAGATCACCCAGGTCCACCGCTGCCTGCAGCAACCTCAGCTTCCTGAGCGCCGCCGCCTGGATGCTCAGCGGCAGGCGACGCGACCGCTCACCCGACCAGATGCGTTCGGCCTCCCGGTCAGCGAAGCTCCGGATCATGTTGGACGACCATAACGCATAACGTTATAAGGATCAACTCGTGACGACGCTCATATCGGTATAACAATCTTAGCGAGAGCGCCCCCATGTGCAACGCCTACATCCTCAACATCCCGCCCGGGGACCTTGCCGACGCCTTTCTGCAGAAGGTGATCGCCTGGTACTGGCCCGACCCGATGCCCAACTTCGCGCCGGTCGACGAGGTGCGGCCGACCGATCTGGCGCCGGTGGTCACGGCGACGGCGGACGGCGGGGCGGGGCTGGAGCGGCTGAAGTGGGGGCTGCTGCCGTCGCAGCCGAAACGGCCGCCGGTGATCAACTTCCGGTCCGAGGGGCGGGCGTTCAACAGCGGGCGGTGCCTGGTGCCGGCCTCGTCCTTCTTCGAATTCACGGGGACGAAGTACCCCAAGACCCGCTGGCGGTTCACGCGCACCGACGGCGACTGGTTCTGTTTCGCCGGCTTCATCGGCGGCCAAGGCGAGGACCGGCGGTTCACCCTGCTGACCTGCGCGCCCGGCCCCGACATCGCCCCGATCCACGACCGCCAGCCGGTGGTGGTGGAGCGCGACGGCTGGACCGGCTGGCTGCGGGGTGATGCGGCGGAGGGGTTGCTGGCGCCCTCGGCGGCCGGGACCTGGCGGTATGAGGAAGCGCCGCGGGAGAAGGCGGGGACGCTGCTGTAGCGCCTTGCGTCCTTCGACACGCCGCTGCGCGGCTGCTCAGGATGACGTATCCGGAAGGCTAACCCTCCACGTCATGCTGAGCAGCGCTCGAAGAGCGCATGTCGAAGCACGCAGGGCGGTCAGTGAATCCCGCCGCCTACCGCGTCGCCGCTGCCATCCCCGCAGCCGGACCCGCCGTCGACCGGCAGGATGGCGCCGTTGATGTAGCGGGCCTCATTCGAGCTGAGGAACAACGCCGCGGCGCCGATCTCGTCCTTGGTGCCGTAGCGGCGCAGCGGCACGCGGCCCTTCACCCGGGCCTCGGCTTCCGGCGTGGGGGCCAGGCGCAGCATGCCCTCGGTGTCCTCGATCGGGCCCGGCGAGATGGCGTTGACGCGCACGCCGGCGGGGGCCCACTCCAGCGCCAGGCACTGGGTCAGCATGTTGATTCCGGCCTTGGCGGCGCAGACGTGGGCCTGGAACATCGAGGCGCGCGTCGCCTGGCCGGCGGTGATCGAGATCAGCGAGGCGCCCGGCTTGCGCAGGAACTCGTAGGAGGCGCGCAGCACGTTGAAGGTGCCGATCAGGTCGATGTCGACCACGGTCTTGAAGCCGTTGGCCGACATGCCCAGCGCCGGAGCGACGAAGTTGCCGGCCGCGCCGGAGATCACCGTGTCGATGTCGCCGAACTTCTCGTGGGTGGCGCGCAGCGCGGCCTCGACGGCGGCGTAGTCGCGCACATCGGCGGCGATGCCGATGGCCCGGCCGCCGTTGATCTCCGCGATCTCGGCCGCCGCCGCCGCGATCTTCTCGGGGCTGCGGCTGATCAGGGCGACGTTGGCCCCCTCGCGCGCGAAGCAACGGGCGATGCCCAGGTTGATGCCGCTCGATCCGCCCGCCACGAACAGGGTCTTGCCCGCCTGACTGTCGCCCATGGTCTTTCGCTCCCGGTGTCTGTTTCCGTGGAGCCTAGCTGGACGCCCTCCCGCTGGGGGAGGCAAGGGTCATCAGATCAGGGCGCGACCCACAGGGTTTCCAGACCCCGGAAGAACGGCAGCGTGCGCCAGACGGGATCTGCGTCCGGGTCGGCCAGACGCAGGTCCGGGAAGCGTTCGAACAGCTTCACCAGCGCCACCTGGGCCTCCAGCCGGGCCAGCGGCGCTCCGATGCAGATGTGCGAGCCGCCGCCGAAGCTGACATGCGGCTTGCCCTTGCGCGTGATGTCGAAGCGGTCGGGATCGTCGAACACCGCCGGGTCGCGGTTGGCGGCGCGCAGGAAGGTGGTCAGCGACTGGGTCTGCTTCACCGGGCAGCCGCCGACCTCCATGTCGCGCGAGGCGACGCGGCCGGTGATGTCCACCGGTCCCTCGTAGCGCAGGACCTCCTCGACAGCGCCGGCGGCCAGCTTCGGATCGGCCTTCAGCTTGGCCAGCTCGCCCGGATTGAGCAGCAGCAGGCGCACGCCGTTGCCGATCAGGTCGGTGGTGGTCAGGTTGCCGCCGACCAGCAGAGCCTGCAGGTTGATACGGATCTCGTCGTCGCTCAGCGGCGCGCCGCCAGCCTGCAGGGTGACCATGTCGCTGACCAGGTCGTCGCGCGGCGCCTTGCGGCGGTCCTCCATCAGCGCGGTGAAATAGGCGTTCAGCGCCAGGCTCGCCCGCTCCATGTGCTCGGTCTGGGCCGCGTCGCGGAACGGGTTGAGACCCAGGATCACGCCCTCGGACCAGTCGCGGAAGTCGTCCAGCCGGTCATGCTCGACGCCGAGAATCTCGGCGATGGCGTCCACCGGAACCGGCACGCAGAACTTCGCCATCAGGTCGAAGCTCTCCTCGCCGGCCACGGCGTCGAGGTAGTGGTCGATGATCCGCTCGGCGTGCGGCCGGAACTTCGCCACCCGGGCGTACAGCGCCTGGGCCAGCGGCTGGCGGACGCGGGCGTGGTCGGGGTTGTCCAGCATCAGGATGCTGGTGGTGCTGGTGCGCGGCAGGTTGGGGTCCATGTTGTCGGCGAACCGCCGCTGCATGACCGCCCCCGCCTCGGCGTTCATGGGATCGCGCCAGAGCGTGTTGTCGGAGACGATGGCCCGAACGTCCTCATAGCGGCTGATGACGAAGGTGCCGGCCATGGCGTCACGGTGGACCGGACAGGTCTCGCGCATCGGCGCCAGCACCGCGTGCGGATCGGCCCGGTAGGTCGGGTCCAGCGGCGTCAGCTGCAGCATGCCGGGGGGCGAAGCGTCATCGGCCATGGTCATCTCTCCCGCGTCAGCCGCGCTCTGCTGGCGCGGTCAGGGCGGGAGTGTCGCGCGGGGTGCGTAGGTTGCCAATGGTTAGTTTGAAGATGTTCCGACAGGACAGGGGACCGAATCGACTTGCCCCTTTGCCCCCATCCCCATAGAAGCCGCGCAACATTCCCAGCGCGAAGACCCGTCCGATGAAGCTGCTCGCAGGCAACTCCAACCGAACGCTGGCGACCGCCATAGCCGAATATCTCGACATGCCGCTGACCCGCGCCCAGGTGCGCCGGTTCGCCGACAACGAGGTCTTCGTCACCATCGACGAGAATGTGCGGGGCGAGGACGTCTTCGTCATCCAGTCGACCAGCTACCCGGCCAACGACAACCTGATGGAGCTGCTGATCTGCATCGATGCGCTGAAGCGCGCGTCGGGACGGCGGATCACCGCGGTGCTGCCCTATTTCGGCTACGCCCGCCAGGACCGGAAGACCGGCGGCCGCACGCCCATCTCGGCCAAGCTGGTGGCCAACCTGATCACTCGCGCCGGCGCCGACCGGGTGCTGACCATGGATCTGCACGCCGGCCAGATCCAGGGCTTCTTCGACATCCCGACCGACAACCTGCTGCCGGTGCCGCTGCTGGCCAATGACATCCGCGAACAGTACGGCAAGGCGGCCTCCGAAGTGATGATCGTCTCGCCCGACGTCGGCGGCGTGGTCCGCGCCCGGGCGCTGGCCAAGCGCATCGACGCCGACCTGGCCATCGTCGACAAGCGCCGCTCCGCCCCGGGCGAGAGCGAGGTGATGAACATCATCGGCGACGTCGCCGGCCGCCACTGCATCCTGTTCGACGACATCGTCGATTCCGCCGGCACCCTGTGCAACGCCGCCAAGGCCCTGGTCGACCAGGGCGCCACCGAAGTCAGCGCCTATGTCACCCACGGGGTGCTGTCGGGCCTGGCCGCCGAGCGGGTGAAGACCTCCGTCATGAAGGAACTGGTGGTCACCGACTCCATCGAATTCTCGGACGAGGTGAAGGCCTGCAAGAAGATCCGCAGCGTCAGCTGCGCTCCCCTGATTGGCGAGGCGATCCGCCGCATCGCCAATGAAGAGTCCGTCTCGAAGCTTTTCGACTAAAGGGGCTGCGAAACGCGGTCGCCGTCCACGGATGGTTAACGGGCGGCGTCACATTCTCGCCGTCCAACCGAGTTCTATTGACTTCATCGGGCGCCGGTGGGGGAAATCACAGCCATGAAACTGATATCGCACGCCCGTCGCCTCGCGCCCGTCGCCGCGCTCGCCGCCCTGACGGTCCTGGTCGCCGCCTGCAAGACGACGGCCCCGCCGCCGCCCCTGCCCCCGCCGCCGCCGCCGCCGCCGCCGCCGATCACCCTGGCGCCGCAGCTGATCGAGGAAGCCAGCGCCTGGCGCGGCTACATGGCCCGGGCCGGGTCGATCACGCCGCAGTTCACCGACGGCGGCCAGATCGCCTCCTCGCTCAGGCTCGCCGCCGCCTACGAGCCGCGGCAGTTCCAGCGCGGGGCCGTCGCCTACGCCGCCATTCTGGCGCTGCAGGACCCGACCTTCGTCCAGGGCCTGCGGGCCCAGGCCGCCGCCCCCGCCGCCCGAATTGCGCTGCGCGACCAGATCGTCGCCAATCCGAACACGGTCGTGAACCTGCCCGGCGCCCAGGGCGCGGCGGACCTGATCGTCGCCGGTCTGGGCAGCGAGGCCACCCGCCTGCTGATCAGCGGCCGGGCCGTGAAGCAGGCCGCGTATGACGTGCAACGCATGGCCTGGTCGAAGAAGGACGTGGTCAATCGCGAGGGCCGCCTGATCGAGGCCCGCACCCTGAGCACCAGCCCGATGCTGGGCGACGCCTCCGACGTGCTGATGCTGTCGCAAGCCTACAGCGGCGCCGCGCCGATGAGCGTGATCGGCCGGACGGCGCCGGCGCCCTGGTCTCCGCTGGTCATCCGCGGCATGGCGCTGGGCGCGCTGGCCGCGCTTGGTGAAGCCGGGGACGCCAGTTCGCCCCAGATCAACTCGGTCACCGAGGAGCAGTCGAGCGGCTTCTGCCTGAAGATGGCCAAGCTCAACATGTACCAGTGCCTGGCGGTGTCGAAGCCTCACTACGAGGACGTCTTCTGCCTCGGCCAGCACATCATGATCGACACCGGCCAGTGCATGATCAAGGCTTCGGGGGCCGAAATGCCGCCCGAGCCGCCGCCGCCGGCCAAGCCGACCCCCACCGTCGCGGCGACCGACAAGAAGACCGTCAAGCGCCGCTAGCCGCGTCACGCGCGGACCGGGACAGAGTCACGTTGCGTCCCCGGTCCAAAGCGTGTATCGAGCGCAACCCTGAATTCACAGACCGTCGCCGCGCGGAGTCCTCTGCCGCGGCGACGTCGTTTTGAGACCAAGAACACCATGGCCGAGATCGTCCTGAACGTCGAAGTCCGCGACCGCACCGGCACCGGCGGCGCCCGTGAAACCCGCCGCGCCGGCAAGGTGCCGGGCATCCTGTACGGCGGCGCCAAGGCCCCCGTGGCGATCGCCGTGCGCGAGAACGAGTTCCGCAAGTCGCTCTACACCGGCAAGCTGCTCGGCCACCTGGTGACGCTGAAGTACGGCGAGGAGACCCAGCCGGTCATCGCTAAGGACGTGCAGTTCGACCCGGTCACCGACATGCCGGTGCACTTCGACCTGTACCGTGTCGACGAGACGGGCGTGATCAAGATCGCCGTCCCGGTTCACTTCAAGAACCACGAAGCCTCTCCGGGCCTGAAGGCCGGCGGCTCGCTGGAAATCGTTCGCCACGACGTGGAAGTGAACGCTCCGGCCACCGCCATTCCGGAAGAGCTGGTCGTCGACCTGACCGGCAAGGTGATGGGCGACACCATCCGCATCAGCGACGTGGTCCTGCCCAAGGGCGTGACCCCGGTGCTCTCGGACCGCGACTTCGTGCTGGCGACGCTGAAGGTGTCCTCGGCCGCCATGTCGGAAATCGCCGAAGAAGCCGCTGCCGCCAGCGAAGACTGATCAGTCTTCAAACGCGACGAAGTTCACGGGCGGGCCTAGGCTCGCCCGTTTTCGTTTGAGTCCCCCGCAGGAGGCCTCCGGATGACGCTGATCCTCGCCGGTCTCGGCAACCCCGGGCCGAAGTACGAGAAGAACCGCCACAACGTCGGCTTCATGGCGCTGGACGCCATCGCCCGTCGCTGGGGAACCGCCCCCTGGCGCGCCCGCTTCCAGGGCCTGGCCTGCGAGGGTCAGGTCGAGACGCCGGCCGGCGCGGTGAAACTGCTGATGCTCAAGCCGCAGACCTTCTACAACGAGACCGGCCGGGCGGTCGGGGAGGCGGTGCGGTTCTTCAAGCTCAAGCCCGCCGACGTCATCGTCTTCCACGACGAGATCGACCTGGCCCCCGGCCGGTTCCGGATGAAGACCGGCGGCGGGGCGGCCGGCAACAACGGCATCCGCTCGGTGACCAGCCAGGTCGGCGCCGACTTCCGCCGCGCCCGCATCGGCGTGGGCCATCCCGGCGACAAGGATATGGTCATGCACTACGTGCTGGGCGACCTGCACAAGGCCGAGCACCTCTGGCTGGACCCGATGCTGGACGCCATCGCCGACGCCCTGCCCTTCGCGGCCGCCGGCGACGACGAGCGTTTCCAGGCCGAGGTGATGCGTCTGGCCCCCGCTCCCAAGGCCGATCCGCGCAAGCAGGCGCGGGGTGAGCAGCCTTGACACGAGGTTCGTGAGTCACGAACTTCGTGTCATGAGGAACGTGACCGTCAGCATGGACGAGGGCACGCTGACCTGGGTGCGGGTCGAGGCCGCCCGGGCCGGGATGAGCGTTTCACGATGGCTTGGCGAGCGACTGGCGCGCGACCGCGCCGACGCCGAGGCGGCCCTGGCCCGGCAGGAGGCCGCGCGGCAGGCCGTCCAGGCCATCCTCGACCACCCCGGCTGGGACATCGGCGCGGCGAGCTCCGACAGGAACGAAATCCATGACGACCGTCTTCGTCGACTCGAACGTGGTCATCTACAGCCTGGACCGGCGGAGCCCGGAGAAGCGTCGCGGCGCGCAGGCGTGGCTGAGGCGCCTCGGCCCTTCCGATCTGCTGACGATGAGCCCTCAGGTTCTGAATGAGGCCTATGCGGTCCTGACCCTCAAGCACGGGCTGGACCCGGTCTCCGAGGCGTCCGGGCCACACTCGCCCGGTTCGAACGCTGGGTGACCGCCCCCCTCGACTTCGACACCATCCTGGGAGCCTGGGCGCTGCAGGATCGATACGGGGTGCGGATCTGGGACGCCTTGCTGCTGGCCTCGGCAAATGCCGTCGGCAGCAGCCATTTTCTCACCGAGGATCTCAACGATGGCCAGATCTACGGCGGGGTCCAGGCGATCAATCCCTTTCGCCACGAGCCGCAGGATGTGTTAGGTCGCGCCTCCCGGAACTGACAGCTCAAAAAAAGACCCGATGGCCCTGAAAGTCGCGATCGTCGGCCTGCCCAACGTGGGCAAGTCGACCCTGTTCAACGCCCTGACCCAGACCGCGTCGGCCCAGGCGGCCAACTACCCGTTCTGCACCATTGAGCCGAACACCGGCGACGTGGCCGTGCCGGAGCCGCGGCTGGAGCAACTGGCCAAGGTCGCCGGGTCGAAGGAGATCATCCCCTCGCGGATCAACTTCGTCGACATTGCCGGCCTGGTGCGCGGCGCGTCGAAGGGCGAGGGCCTTGGGAACCAGTTCCTGGCCAACATCCGTGACTGCGACGCCGTCGCCTTCGTCGCCCGCTGCTTCGAGGACGGCGACATCACCCACGTCGAGGGGCGGATCGATCCGATCGCCGACCTGGAGATCATCGAGACCGAATTGATGCTGGCCGACCTCGAAAGCCTCGAGAAGCGCAAGCCGAACGTCGAGAAGAAGGCCAAGTCCGGCGGCGACAAGGAGGCGGCCAACACCTTGCGACTGATCAACGTCGCGCTGGAGCAACTGAACGCCGGACGCCCGGCCCGCGCGGCGGCGATCAGCAAGGAAGACTACAAGGCCTGGCACATGCTGCAGCTGCTGACCTCGCTGCCGGCGCTGTACGTCTGCAACGTCGACGAGGGCTCGGCCGACAAGGGCAACGCCTTCTCCGACCTGGTCGCGGAGCGGGCCAAACGCGACAACGCCAAGAGCGTGGTCATTTCCGCCCAGATCGAGAGCGAGATCGCCCTGCTGGACCCGGCCGAGCGCGCCGAGTTCCTGGAGACCCTGGGCCTGCACGAACCAGGCCTCAATCGTCTGATCCGCGAGGCCTACAGCCTTCTGGGCCTGCAGAGCTATTTCACGGTCGGCCCCAAGGAAGCCCGCGCCTGGACCATCGAGGTCGGGACCACCGCGCCGCAGGCGGCCGGGGTGATCCATAATGACTTCGAGAAGGGCTTCATCCGCGCCGAGACCATCGCCTTCGACGACTTCATCGCCCTGGGCGGCGAACACGGGGCCAAGGAAGCCGGCAAGATGCGCTCCGAAGGCAAGGAGTACATCGTCAAGGACGGCGACGTGATGCACTTCCGGTTCAACGTGTAGGGCCATACCCCCTTTTGGGCGGTTCGCGTTTCCGGCGCATGGGTCAGCATGGGGTCGCTCATGGAGGACCACCGGATGCCGACCCCACGCCGACCGATCGTCGTCGCCCTTGCTGTCCTGGGCGCCTTCGCCCTGACGGCGCCCCTGACCGCCGAAGCACAGGTCAAGGAGGCCCGGCGGGTCAGCAACTATGCAACCGCGACCTGCCAGTCGTGGGTTAATTCGGTCAACGCCACCGTTGTCTGCCAGGACGTCGCCTACAACAACCTGCCCAACGGCACCTGCCTTTCCGGAGCCTGCAACGCCGGTTCCGGCATCGCCAAGTTCGAGGACGGGGAGTACGAGGGCGCGTTCGATAACTCCTACCCGGGCAAGGGCTACGGCCGGCTGAAGCGCCGGGATGGCGTCGTGGTCGAAGGGACCTTCCGGCGCGGGGAGTACTGGCAGGTCACGGCCTACTATCCTGACGGCGTGATGTGGAAGGGAACGGTCGCCAGCGAGATCGGCCAGAACGCCTTCGGGACCTGGTCGGCCTACCGCGACAGCGGCGGCACAAGGTCGATGGGCGTCATCCGCTACGGCTCGCTGTTCGTGAAGCCGACCGCCGAGCAGATCGCCGACGGCCGCGCGCGCCTGGACGGCCGACCGACCAGCAAGCCGGCGCCCAAGGCCCCGGGAACCGACCTGACGCCGATCGTTGAGCGCTCGCGCGGCATGACGGCGGTCACCACCGGCGAGCATGCGATGTGCTGGGCGCTCTACATCGCCATGTCCCAGGCGATCCCCAACTATGGGCGGATGGGCTTGCCGGAGGCCTTTTCACCGGAAGCCGTGACCGCCCGCGCTAAGGCGTGGGAGAAGATGACCAAGGCCGCCTACAAGAAGCAGGGCCGCGGTGACTGGGTGGCCGACGTCAACGCCGCCCTGCCCGAGTACCAGGGCGCCTACGACGTCGGGAACCTCGACCTGATCGCCGACATGGCCGGCGTCTGCATGAGCAACCCGACGTAGGCGAAGGCTTCCTCAGGACGGCGGCCTCACGATAGGCTGTCGGCATGAGCACCGACCACGCCGACGCCGTCGCCGCCGCGCAGGCCGTCCTGGACGCCTTCATGGCGGCGTTCAACGCCCGTGACCTGCCGGCCTGGGAGAAGACCTTCAACTTCCCCAGCGTGCGGCTGGCGTCGAACACCCTGACGATCATCGAACCGGGCTATCACCGGCCGGAGATGTTCGACCTCGGGGCGCTCAGCGACTGGCATCACTCGGCCTGGGAGCGGCGGGCGGTGATCCACGCGGGCCCCGACAAGGTGCATTTCGACACCCGTTTCACCCGGTACCGGGCCGACGGCAGCGTCATCGGCGGGTTCGACTCGATCTATGTCGTCACCTGCGAGGACGGCCACTGGGGCGTGAAGGCCCGGTCCAGCTACGCCCCCTGACGAGGAGCCGCCGATGAGCCGCCGGGACGAACTGGCCCGCATGATCGACGACGCCCGCCGGGTGGTGGTGTTCACCGGCGCCGGCATCTCGACCGAATCCGGCATCCCCGACTTCCGCAGTCCAGGCGGCGTCTGGTCGAAGATGAAGCCGATCTACTTCCAGGAGTTCGTCAACGACGAGGACCGGCGTCGCGAGGCCTGGACGCGGGTGTTCAACGGGACGGCCGGCTGGACCGGCCGCGCCCCCAACGCCGGCCACGACGCGGTCGCCCGGCTGGTGGCGGCCGGCAAGGTCTCCGCCGTCATCACCCAGAACGTCGACAACCTGCACCAGGACAGCGGCATCCCGGACGACCGGGTGATCGAGCTGCACGGCAACGCCAGCTACGCGACCTGCCTGTCGTGCGGCCTGCGGCACGAGTTCAAGGCGCTGCGCCCGATCTTCGTCGAGCAGGGCAGGATCCCGACCTGCTTCGACTGCGGCCAGCTGGTGAAGAGCGCGACCATCTCGTTCGGGCAGCAGATGCCCGAGGGGCCGATGCTGCGGGCCGAGAAGGAGACGCTGGCCTGCGACCTGTTCCTGGTGCTGGGCTCGTCGCTGGTGGTCTATCCCGCCGCCGCCTTCCCGATGGTGGCCAAACGCAACGGTGCGGCGCTGGCCATCGTCAACCGCGAGGCCACCGACGTCGATCCCTACGCCGACCTGGTGCTGCACGACGAGATCGGGCCGGTGATGAGCGCCATCGCCCCGGTGTTCGACACCCCCCGAATGTAGGCCGCGCAGAGGACTGGAACGGGCTCAACTGCCCGCCTGGAGGCTCCCATGACCAAGTTCACAGCGCTCGCCACCGCCCTGCTCGCCACCGCCCTGGCCACCCCGGCGTGGAGCTTCGGTCCGCCCGTCAGGACCTGCACCGGATCGGTGACATCCGGCGCGGCCGTCGCCGAGATCGAGACGCGCGCCGAGGGATCGGGGCCCAGCAAGACATCGATCACCTTCAGCCTCCCGATGACCTCGGCGGAGGCCCCCGGCGGTCGCCTGCTGGCCGACGAGGACGCCAGGCGACTGCTGAGGTATGCGGACCTCAACGGCGAATTCGCCTTCCGGGTGCTCGAGACAAAGTGGCTGGAGGGCTCCGCCGGGCGCCTGCAGGTCGGCGATGGCTGGTCCATCACGGCCACGCGCTGGACCCTGCCGGTGGCCGAAGGGGCGGCGGGCCGCGAGGTCCGGGCGCTGGAGGTTCTGGTCGGCGGCAAGCGCTACACCTTCGGCGTGCGTGAGCGGCTCGACATCGACCAGGCGCCCGCGGGCGTGTTGCGGCCCGGTCTGGTTCCGGTGGGGGTCACGGCCGACGTCGCCAAGGTGTTCACCGACCTCAAGACCGCCGACGAGGTGGAACTTCGGGCGATCGACGCCGCCGGCGCGACCGTGATCAGCGCCCGCTTCAAGGCGCAGAGGTTCGCTGATCTCATCGAGGCCTCGATCCTCTCCGCCGGCTTCATCGAGGAAATCCACCGGGCGAAGATGCCCTGTGATCGCAGTGAATCCACCATCGACGAATGGATCCCCGCTACGCCATAGCCTTCGACGTCTTCTCGGAAATGGAAGCCAGCAATTCGGCCGTGCCGCCACCGGTCAGGGCGTGACTTGTCAACCGGCTCCGCCCCGGGCAGAGCTCAGGATCAAAACGCAGGGAGCGCGCCATGACCGCCACCATCACCCTCACGGCCGGCCACGACGGCTTCGGCTTCACCGCCCTGCACGCCGAACCGGAAGGCGCGCGCAAGGGCGGGGTGATCGTGATCCAGGAGATCTTTGGACTCGACCAGTACGTCCAGGCCGACGTCGCTCGCTGGGCGGCCCGCGGCTATGAGGTCATCGCCCCCTCGATGTTCGACCGCCAGGGCGCCGGCTTCACCGCCGAGCATGACGACGCCGGCGTCCAGGCGGGCGTGGCCAGGGCCATGGCCAACGGCCCCGACAACGCCATGGGGGACATCCAGGCCTGTATCGACTTCCTCGCGCCCCGGGGCCCGGTGTTCATCGTCGGCTACTGCTACGGCGGCACCATGGTCTGGCTCGCCGCGTCGCGCTGCAAGGGCCTCAGCGCCGGCTCCAGCTACTACGGCGGCCAGGTGGTCGGCATGGCGTCCCTGCCCCTCTCCTGCCCCGTCATCGTCCATCTGGGGCGCAAGGACGCCCACATCCCGGCCGACACGGTCAAGGCGGCCATCCAGACGGCGCATCCGGAAGTCCCGGTCTACATCTATGAAGCCTCCGGCCACGGCTTCAACAACGACGGCCGCCCCGACTCCGATCTCGCAGACGCCGAGCTGGCCCGCCAGCGCACCGTTGAGCTGTTCGAGGCGAACCGGGCGGGCTGACCATGGGCGAGCGCGTCATCCTGACGACCCGGACCGGCGAGCGGCTGGCGGCCTGGCACGCCCCGGCCCAGGACGCCCGGCGCGGCGGCCTGGTGATCCTGCACGCCATCTGGGGCGTGACGCCGCACATCCGCGAGCTCGCCGACACCCTTGCCGGCCAAGGCTACGAGGTGATGGCCCCAAGCCTGCTGGACGGCGAGGCGCCCTTTCCGGACCTGAACACCGACGTCCCGATCCTGGAGCACCGCCTGGCGCTGGGCCGGGCCGTCGGCTGGGGTGAAGGCTGCACCGGCCAGATCCAGGCCGCGGTCGACGCCCTGGCCGGGCCGGTGTTCGTGATGGGCTTCTGCTTCGGCGGAACCAGCGCCTGGATCGCGTCCTGCTTCTGCGAGGGGATCACGGCGGTCAGCTGCTTCTATGGCGGCAACATCGTCCAGTACGCCGGCGAGACGCCGAAAGTCCCGACCATCCTGCACTTCGGCAAGACGGACGAGACCATCCCGCCGGCCGATGTCGAGGCCATCGCGACGGCCCATCCGGACCTGCCGCTGTGGCTCTACGACGCCGGCCACGCCTTCGTGGCGCCCAGTGGCTACCACGCCGACAGCGCCCGCCTGGCCATGCTGCGGACGCTGCAGCTGTTCCAGCGGTCCGGCGGATCGCGAGGGGAAGCCTGAACTACTTCGGCAGCGGCGCGCCGCCGGCCGGCCAGTCCGTGTCGCCGAGGCGCTGGAGGGTCATCTCGAAGAACCTGCGCGGCGGCTGACCCTCGGCGACGTACTCGCCGGTCTCCACCCACGTCCCGTCCTTGACGACGGCGTTGTAGCGGATGACGGCCGTCGGCCCGGCCGGGATCTGCCAGCTGAAGCCATCCTCGCGCGGGACGATCGGGAAGTCGCCGGCCCGCCCCTGGGCGTAGCTGCGCATGACATAGGTCTTCTTCTGCGGATCGTAGCTGATCACCGCGAAGGCGTTGAAGCCTACCGTGCCGTCGGCCAGGTAGCCTCGCCCCTCGACCACCTTGATGGATCCGTCCAGGAAGGAGCCGACCCGTTCGGTCTGGATGACATCACGGCGCTTGCCGCTCGGCTCCATCGTCCAGGCCGGGCCGCGCCAGACTCCGTCCAGGACAGCCAACGGCTTCATCGCTTCCGTCTGGGCCGCGATCAGCGGCCCGGGATCACCCTGGGCCAGAGCCGGCGTCGCGACCGCGAGCGAAAGCGTGGCGGCGAGGGCGGTGAACAGGCGGCGCATGAGTCTCACTCCTCGGGCAGAGGAAGACCTTTGCGAGACAAAGCACTTTTCGTCAAGAGGGCGGATGATCGGCGGTCATGCGCCGACCCTTCCCAGCACCCTCCCGGCGACGGCGTCCAGGCGGGCGATCATCGCGGGGTCGCGGGCCTCCGGCGCGGTGATCACGGCCCAGTCCAGACAGCTGTCGATCGGCGAGGCGGGGCGCTCCGGCGGCAGGTTGCGGGCCAGCGCCTCGACCAGCGCCTTCGCACGGGTCGTGTTGGCGTGCATGATCCCCAGGATGTGGCCGACCTCGACCGGCGCCTCGCCCACCCGCCAGCAGTCGTAGTCGGTGACCATGGCGATGGAGGCGTACGGCAGCTCCGCCTCGCGGGCCAGCTTGGCCTCCGGCATGTTGGTCATGCCGATCACGTCACAGCCCCAGGACCGGTAGAGCTCGCTCTCGGCCCGGCTGGAGAACTGCGGCCCCTCCATGGCCAGGTAGGTCCCGCCCTCCACCACCGTGGCCCCTGCGGCGCGGCCGGCCTGGGCGGCGAACGCGGCCAGGCGCGGGCAGACCGGGTCCGCCATCGAGACGTGGGCGGCGAGGCCCTGTCCAAAGAAACTGCTGGCCCGGCCCACGGTCCGGTCGATGTACTGGTCGACGGCGACGAAGGTTCCCGGCGGCAGATCCTCGCGCAGCGAACCGACCGCCGACAACGAGGTCGGAACCAGCAGGATAGCCGGCATGATCCCGATCGGCTTGCCGTCCCCGTCCACCTGGTCCATGAACGTGACTTCACCCTCGGTGAGGCCGTCGATGGA
>CAYTZY010000001.1:1049-50055 GCA_964442795.1 uncultured Caulobacter sp. | reverse complement strand
GAACCGACCGCCGACAACGACAGCACGTCGGTGCAGCCCGCGCGCTTGAGCGCGTCGATGTTGGCCCGGGCGTTGATGTCGCCGGGCGGGATGCGGTGCCCGACCCCGTGGCGGGGCAGGAAGACGAGCCGGGTCGTCCCGATGCGGCCGGTGACCAGGTCGTCCGACGGCGGCCCGAACGGTCCGTCGATCCGCAGGGTCTCCCGATCCTCGAGCCCGTCGAGGGCGTAGAGCCCCGAGCCGCCGATGATCCCCAGTGTCCAGCCCGTCATATGTTCGCCCCCTAAGCCCAGGTCCGGACGAATTCCGACAGATTGGGCAGGAAGTCCACGGCGGCGTGCAACAGGATCAACAGTCCCAGGCTCCGGGTGCGGGCCCAGATGATCCCGAACAGCACGGCGATCGGCGAAAGGGTGCCCACGCAGTAGGCGATGATCTGCGGCAGGCCTGAGATGGCGTCGCCGGCCGTGTCGGGCCGCAGGTAGAGGCCGGGCACATGGGCCAGGGCGAACAACAGGGCCCCGATGACGATCGCGCCGGCCTCGGATTTCATGAAGGCGGCCAGCCGGGTCTGCAGGACGGCGCGAAACAGGAACTCCTCGGTGAAGCCCGCCTCCAGAGCCATCCACCCGAAGGCGGCCGGCGCGGCCCAGAGGAAGACCGTCGGCGCGACCTCCAGCCCGGAGATCTCCTTGAGGCTGGGCGACACCACGACCATCAGGCCGGTGAACACGGCGGAGAGAATGAGCAGCAGCGGCAGGACGCCCCGCGCGCCCATGCGCGGCGCCAGCAACGGCAGGATCCTGGCGCCGACCAGCTTGAGCACCAGGATCGGTATGACGACATGGATGGCCAGCTTGACGGCCAGCATGACCACTTCATAGGTCTGGCTGCCGGGCACAAAGGTCTGCTTCACCACGGTGAACAGCCAGCCCAGGCACACGACGGCGTAGATCGCCAACCACACGAGAACGGCGCCGAGTTCCAGGCCGGGCCTTGCGACCGGAATCTGCGCCGGCTGGGCCTTGCGCGTGAGCGCCCAGACCAGCGGCGGCAGGATCACGCCGAAGAGCGCGCCGATGACCAGCGAATCCGAGGCGTCGCCCGCCTGCAGTCGCACATAGACGGCCGCCGCCCAGATCGCGGCGTAGACCCCCGCCCACGGCGCCCATTTCATGACTTTCCCGGCCCCTGCCATCGCCCTGTCTCCATCCCGCCGCTCTCGTCGGCGGGGCCCTGATTTCACCGACCGCCGTTCGATTCAACTTAGCGATTGGTCACAATCGCCGGACGCGCTCTAACGAGACCTGTGTCTCGCCGCGCCACACTCCTGTTCGTCTGCGCCTTGACCGCCGGCTGCGCGGGCGGCCGGGCGGAAGCCGCCGAAGTCGCCTGCTGGTTCGAGAACGGCGCGGTCGTCGTCCCGGCCAGCATCGGCGGCGTCGCAGGCGACTGGTTGCTGGACCCCTCCGCCGCGCGCACGCAGCTGCACGACACCCGCGCGGCGATGGAAGGCCTGGCGGACGGCGTTGTCGCCCGGGGGCGCATGGCGGGACAGATGCTGCCCGCCGTGCCGCTGGCGGTCGTCGATCTGGACAGCCGGGCGCCGGGCTTCGTCACGCCGATCGCCGGGATCATCGGCGCGGACGTCCTCGGCGGCTTCGTGGTGGATCTGCAGTTCGAGCCCTGCCGGGTGCGGCTATACGCCGGCCGGGCTCCGGGGACGCCCGGTGGCCGGGTCCTGCCGTTGGAGGCCGTGGACGGCGCCGCCGCGGTGCGGGCGGCCATAGCCGATGACCGGCGGGCCCGGGCGGGCCTGTTCGCGGTGGACTGGAGCTCGCGGGCGGCGGTGCGGGTGGCCGGTGCGACGATCGCCCCGCAGCCGGTCGAGGGGACGGATTTCGCGCGCCGCGACCGCGCGCCGGCCCGACTCCGCGCGATGTCGCTGGACGACCGCCTCTACGAGGAGCCGACGGCCGCCCTCGCGTCCGGCCTGGACCCGGCGTTGGCGGGGACCCTGGGCCTGGACTTCTGGTCGCGGTGGACCGTGCGGCTGGATATCGCCGGCGGGCGGCTGACGCTGTCGCCGAAATGAAGAAGGGCCCGGGATCGCGCCCGGGCCCTTCAGTCTCGGCGTTGGTCCGGAGACCTAGTGGCTCTCGTTGCGCCACACCCGGCGATAGCTGGCGTACAGCAGGCCGGCGAACAGCACGAGGAACACCATCACCGCGCCGCCCATCTGCTTGCGCTCTTCCAGCTTGGGCTCGGCGGCCCACATGAGGAACGCGGCGACGTCGGTGGCCTGTTGCTTCACGGTCGACTTGGTGCCGTCGTCGAAGGTCACCAGGTCCGCCTTCAGCGGCGGGGCCATGGCGATGAGGCCGCCCGGGAAGTAGCTGTTGTAGTTCTGTCCCGGGGCCAGGGTCACGTCGGCCGGCGGGGCGGTGTAGCCCTGCAGCAGGGCGGCGATGTACTCCGGCCCGCCCGAGCGGGCCTTGGCCATCAGCGACAGGTCGGGCGGCAGCGCGCCGCCGTTGCTGGCCTTGGCCGCGATCGCGTTCGGGAACGGCGCGGGGAAACGGTCCGCCGGCGTGCCCGGCCGCTTGATGGCGTCGCCCGTCTCGCTGTCCAGATCGTTGATCTGGGCTTCAGCGGCGATCGCCTTGGCGTAGGGGTTGTCGTTCGAGTTCTTGTACTTCGGATCGTAGAACGGACCACCGCGGTCGGCGAGGTTGCGGAACGCCAGCATGTTCATGCTGTGGCAGGCGGCGCAGACCTCGCGATAGACCTTGTAGCCGCGTTGCAGCTGGGCCTGATCGTAGGTTCCGAACGGACCTTCATAGCTGAAGGCGATGTCCGCCGGCTTCTTGGCGTCGCCGGCCGCGAAGGCCGGTCCCGCCACGAGAACCAGAGCCGCCGCCAGCAGGGTGACTTTGCGCAGCATCGGGGCTCAGTCCTTCTTGTCGGAGTCGCCGAGCACCGGCGAGGAGATGGTTTCGGGAACCGGACGCGGCTTCTCGGTCAGACCCAGAACCGGCATCACCACCAGGAAGTAGGCGAAGTAGTAGAGGGTCGCGAACCGCGACAGCCAGACGTAGCTGTTCAGGTCGGCGTCAACCAGGGTGAAGGTCGACAGGTGCGGGATGACGTGATCGTCCGGCAGCTTGCCGCCGCAGACGCCGAGGATCCAGCAGACCACCACGAAGATGACGAAGTAGAGCTGGGCCTGCGGACGGTACCGCATCGACTTGACCTTGGAGGTGTCCAGCCAGGGCAGCGCGAACAGGCAGCCGATGGCGCCGAACATGGCCAGCACGCCCATCAGCTTGTCCGGCACAGCCCGCAGGATCGCGTAGAACGGCAGGAAGTACCATTCCGGAACGATGTGCGCGGGGGTCACCAGCGGGTCGGCAGGGATGTAGTTGTCCGCGTGGCCGAGCGCGTTGGGCATGTAGAAGACGAAGGTCGCGAACAGGATCAGGAAGACGCTCATCGCGAACCCGTCCTTCACCGTCGCGTACGGGGTGAAGGGCACCGTGTCGGCCTTCGACTTGGGATCGACGCCGGTCGGGTTGTTCTGGCCGACGACGTGCAGGGCCCAGACGTGCAGCACGACGACGCCGGCGATCACGAACGGCAGCAGGTAGTGCAGCGAGAAGAAGCGCTTCAGGGTCGGCTCGTCGACCGCGAACCCGCCCCACAGCAGGGTGGTGATGGTCTCGCCGACGATCGGGAAGGCGCCCAGCAGGTTGGTGATCACGACCGCGCCGTGGAAGCTCATCTGGCCCCAGGGCAGGACGTAGCCCATGAAGGCCGTGGCCATCATCAGCAGGTAGATCACGCAGCCGAGGATCCAGAGGACCTCGCGCGGGGCCTTGTAGGAGCCGTAGTAGAGCCCGCGGAACATGTGCAGGTACACCGCGATGAAGAACATCGAGGCGCCGTTGGCGTGCATGTAGCGGATAAGCCAGCCGTAGTTGACGTTCCGCATGATGTGTTCAACCGAGTTGAACGCACCGGCCGCGCTGGGCGTGTAGTGCATCGCCAGCACGATGCCGGTGACCAGCTGCACGGCGAGGCAGAGGCTCAGGATGCCGCCGAAGGTCCACCAGTAGTTCAGGTTCCGCGGCGTCGGATAATCGACGAAGCTGTCCCAGACCAGGCGGCCGACAGGGAGACGGGCGTCCATCCAGCGGGTGAACGCGCTCTTGGGTTGGTAGGTCGAATGTCCGCTCATCTACGTCAGCCGATCTTGACCTTGGTGTCGGAAAGGAAGGCGTACTCGGGCACCACCAGGTTCTTGGGCGCCGGGCCTTTGCGGATGCGGCCGGAGGTGTCGTAGTGCGACCCGTGGCAGGGGCAGAACCAGCCGTGGTAGTCGCCGCCGCCGACCGTGGGCACGCAGCCCAGGTGGGTGCAGGACCCGACCAGCACCAGCCACTGGGCCTTGCCGTCCTTGTGGCGGTCGGCGTCGGGCTGGGGATCGGGCATCGAGGCGCCGTCGTCCTTCACCGCCGCGTCAATCTGCGCCTGGGTCCGGTTCCGGATGAACAGGGGCTTGCCGCGCCAGTTGATCGTCACCTGCATGCCGGGCTCGATCTTGGTGAGATCGTACTCGACGCTGGCCAGGGCCATGGTGTCGGCCGACGGGTTCATCTGGGCGATGAACGGCCAGGCCACGGCGGCGCCGCCAACCGCGGCTGCGGAGATGGCGGCGATGTGAATGAAATCCCGGCGGGAGGGATCATCCCCGCCAGACGGGTTTGCTGCATTCGCGGCGGGATCGACCACCTTGAGATCACCCTTCAGATACGCCGCGCCCGGGAAGTGTCGCGGCTTGCAAATCGTGCCGGTGACAGCGAGCCGTGGCGTGGGCGAGTCACCTCGCCTGAATCGTCGCCGCCCCGTCGATGTCCCGTGGCGAGACCGATTAGTGCGCGTCACGGCCTTTTTCAACAGACCATATGGGGAATGTGGCTTTCGGCAGTGCATGGACGCCGCCGAACAAGGCTGTAAAACGCCCGCCATGACCGACTCCGAACGCCTCGAAGACCGCAAGATCCGGGCCCAGACGTGGTTCGAATCCCTGCGTGATCGCATCCACGCCGCCTTCGAGACCCTCGAAGATGAGGCGCCGAGCGACCTGTATCCGGGCGATCCGGGCCGTTTCGAGCGCAAACCGTGGGTTCGCGAGGCCGGCGGCGGCGGCGTGATGGGCATGATGCACGGCCGCTTCTTCGAGAAGGTCGGGGTGCACACCTCGGTCGTGCACGGGACCTTCACGCCGGAAATGGCGAAAACCATGCCCGGCGCCGACGAGGACCCGCGCTTTTTCGCCACAGGGGTCTCGCTGATCGCCCACATGCGCAGTCCGCGCGTTCCGGCGGTGCACATGAACACCCGCTTCATCTGCACCACGAAGGGCTGGTTCGGCGGCGGCGGCGATCTGACGCCGCTCCTGGGCTACCAGCGCGAGCAGGACTTCCCCGACGCCGTGGCCTTCCACGCGGCATTCAAGGACGCCTGCGACCGCCACGACCCGGCCTGGCACGCGAAATACAAGGCCTGGTGCGACGAGTACTTCTTCCTGCCGCACCGCAACGAGCCGCGCGGCATCGGCGGCATCTTCTACGACCACCACGACAGCGGCGACTGGGACCGCGACTTCGCCTTCACCCGCGACGTCGGCGAGGCCTTCCTGGACATCTATCCGAAGATCGCCCGGGAGCGGATGCACGAGCCCTGGACCGAGGCCGAGCGCGAGGAGCAACTGGTGCGCCGCGGCCGCTACGTCGAGTTCAACCTGCTCTATGACCGCGGCACCACCTTCGGCCTGAAGACCGGCGGCAACGTCGAATCGATCCTCAGCTCGATGCCGCCGACGGTGAAGTGGCCGTAGGGCCGTTCGCTAGTACACCATCCCCTGGGCCACGGCCTTGAGCCGCTCGACCGCCGCCAGCTTGTCGTCGATGAAGTCCAGGTCGATCCACCAGTCCTCGACCTCGCGCATGACCTGCCCGACCAACGGGCCCTTGGGCACGCCGGCGGCGATAACCTCCTCGCCGGTCAGCGGGAAGGTCGGGGCGGTCCAGGACTCGGCCAACGGGATCAGGGCCCGCCATTGCGACGCGGCGGCGTTGCGGTCCGACGCGGCCCAGGCGAGCTTGACCCGGTCGACGAAGGCGCGGGCGCCAATGGCGTAGACGCCGCGGCGGGTCTCGCGCGGACTCATCCACGACACGATGCGCGGCGTGGCGCCGGCGGCGGCGACCAGCCGGTCCTTCAGGGCGTTGGACAGGCGCAGCCGCTCGGCGACGTCCTGGGCGACCTTGGGATCGTCCGGGATCATGGCGGCCAGCCGCAGCTCGGGATCGTTCTCGAACAGCTGCGAGGACTCGATCTCGACCAGCCGCTCGAAACGCGTCAACGCCTTCACCTGCGGCAGCACAGCGCCCAGCACCCCCGTGGCCGCCATCAGACGCAAGGCCGAGCGAGGGTCATCGGCGGCCAGCAGCTTGAGCAACTCCTTCTGCGTCCGCTCGGCGGCGCGGCCCGACAGCATGCCCTTCAGCGCCTTGCAGGCCGCGAGCGCGGCCGGGTCCGGCTCGCCCCGGCCGTACCAGGCCTGGAAGCGGAAGAAGCGCAGGATGCGCAGATAGTCCTCGCGGATGCGGGTCATCGGGTCGCCGACGAACACGATCCGGCCGGCCAGGGCGTCGGCCACCCCCTCCCCTGTCGGATCGAAGATGCGGCCGTCCCCATCGGCGTAGAGGGCGTTCAGCCGGAAGTCGCGGCGGACGGCGTCCTCGGACCAGTCCTGGGTGAAGGCGACCACGGCGCGGCGGCCGTCGGTGGAGACGTCCTTGCGCAGGGTGGTGACCTCGTAGGTCCGGCCGCCGGAGACGGCGGTGACGGTGCCGTGGTCGACGCCGGTCGGGACGGCCTTGATGCCGGCAGCTTCCAGCGCCTCGGTGATCTGGTCGGGCGTCAGGGTGGTGGCGATATCGACGTCGTCGATCGGCTGCTTGAGCAGGGTGTTGCGAACGCAACCGCCGACGAACCGGGCGCAGCCGGCGAATCCGCGCGCCTCGAGGGCCTCGATGACCGCGCGGGTGGCCGGCAGGGTCATCCAGGGCTGTACGCCGATGGTGTCAGGCAGGGGTACTGAGGTGTTCATGGGCAAGGGCTTACGACGACGCGGCGGCGCTGGAAAGTGACCACCGCGTCACTTTCAGGTCAGGCGAGCGCCGCGCCGTACAGGCGGTCGTACAGGGCCCGCAGCATCCCGGCCGTCGCGCCCCAGATCAGCTGGTTTTCCCAGGTCATCGCATAGAAGTGCCGGCGCTGGCCGTCGGGCATGTCGTAGTGGCGGCGCTCGTAGTTGGCCGGGTCCATCAGGAAGCCGAACGGCGTCTCGAACACATCGGCCACTTCCTCCGGATTGGGGACGAACGACAGGTCCGGCGGCACGAATCCGACCACCGGCGTGACCAGGAAGCCTGTCCCGGTGCGGTAGGGCGTCGACAGCCCGGCGAGGGAGACGTGCGAGGGCGACAGGCCCACCTCTTCCTCTGCCTCGCGCAGAGCCGCCTGCCACGGCGTCTCGCCCGGGTCCATGCGGCCGCCGGGAAAGGCCACCTGGCCGGTATGGCTGCGCATCGTGTCGGAGCGGCGGGTCAACAACACCGACAGCCCCTCCTTGCGCTCGATCAGCCCGACCAGCACGGCGGCCGGACGCACAGCGATCGGCTCGCCGAGGTTCATCGTCGGATTGAGATCGAAGTCCGACCGGGGCTCGTGGGACAGCGACTGCGCGTCAAAGGGATCCAGATGCTGGCCGATCCAGTCGCGCAGTTCATCGGCCGGGGCGTTGGGATTCACAGGGCCGGCCCCACGGCGAACCAGGCGCCGTTGGAGGTCACCCCCATGACGCCGTCGCGCTCGTCCGCCATCTCCACCAGCTCGTAGAACACCGGCCGGGCGATCAGCGCCTCAAGCCCGCGCCGGACGTGGACATAGGGACGCGGCTCGCCGGTCCTCGGGTCCATCTCGACGCGGATCGGATTGTAGGGCCCGGCCTCGACCTCGTCGCCGACGTTGGTGAGGAAGCGCAGGGCCTCGCCATCGCGGTCGACCCGCACGGCGATGAAGGGCGCGTCCTCGACGACGATCTTCATCTTCTCGACGGGCGTGACGAGGTGATAGCCGTCGGGATCCAGCCGCAACACGGTGGAGAAAAGCCGCACCAGCGCCTCGCGCCCGATCGGCGTGCCCTCGTGAAACCAGACGCCATCCTTGCGGATGCGAATGTCGATCTCGCCGCAATGGGCCGGATGCCACAGATGCACCGGCGGCAACCCGCGACCCGGCGCCTGCTTGGCGGCGGCGAGGACGGAATCGAGGCCTGCGGCGGGTGTGGATTCGGTGGTCACGGGCGCAATGTAGTCCTTGAACCGCGGGGCGAAAGCCTCTTCCCCCGCGCAATCTCTGCATCCGTCACGATCCGGACCAGGACGGCTCCATCACGGCGCGCGCACCAGCCCGCTCAGCCCGTCCGCGCCGCCCTCGCGCAGGGCCTTCAGCAGCACCCGCCGCTGATCCACGGGTCCTGGCATCACCACGCCCCTCGCCGGCGCGGCGGAGAACCCCACCCGCTCGAAATAGGGCGCGTCGCCGACCAGCAGCACGGCGCGCCAGCCGGCCTTCGCCGCCGCCTCGCAGGCCCGCTCGACCAGGGTCTGGCCGATGCGGTGCTTGCGCAGCTCGGCCTCCACGGCGATGGGCCCGAGGAACACCACAGGCTCTCCGCCGATGGCCACCGGCCACATCCGCACCGACCCGACCAGCCGCTCGCCTTCCCAGGCGGTGAACGACAGGTCGGGCAGCAGGCTGTTGGACTCGCGCAGGCGGTCGGCGGCCTTCGCATGGCGGCCGGGCCCGAAGGCGCGGTCGATCAGGGCGTCGATCAGGGAGGCGTCGTGCGGCCCCTCGGGCCGGTAGGCGATGGCGGTCATGTCGGCGGCTTCACGGAAGGAACAGGGGAACGGGCCCCGCGCCTTCGGGCGGCGGGGGCGGTCAGACGTCCGCGCGGGTCGCGCGGCGGATCGTTCGTCGGAGGCTGCGCATCGCGCCCTCGTTCCACCGTGACAGAGGCGGCGCACATACGCATCGCCGCCCCGCGCGTCAACGACGGTTGCGAGACGCGATTTCCGGGCGCAAAGGGATTTGACCCATGTCCGAGCCCGCCGAATCCGACACCTCCATGCGCGCCCTGCTCCGGCAGGGCGATTTCGTCCGTTTCTGGCTGTCGCGGTGGACCGCCGTTCTGGGCGTGCAGATCCAGTCGGTGGCGCTGGGCTGGCACGTCTACAGCCTTGCCCGCGAGACCATGGACGTGCCCCGCGCCGCCTTCATGGTCAGCCTGATCGGCCTGGTGTCGTTCGTGCCGGTGCTGCTGCTGGCCCTGCCGGCCGGCGAGACGGCCGACCGCTATGACCGCCGGACCATCCTGAAGTTCACCTATGCCGGCGAGATCGGCATCGCCGCCATGCTGATGGTCGCCACCCTGACCGGGAATGACTCCATCCCGCTGCTGCTGGCCGCCGCCTTCCTGTTCGGCGTCTGTCGCGCCTTCTTCGCGCCGGCCAACACGGCGATGGGGCCGATGCTGGTGCCGCGCGAGCTGCTGCCCCGGGCCATCGCCTGGAACAGCCTGGCCTGGCAGACGGCGTCGATCGCCGGCCCGGCGCTGGGCGGGGTGCTGGTCGCCTGGTCGACGGGGCTTTCCTACGCGGCGGCCCTGGTCTTCTACGTCATCGCCGGCCTGACCATCCTGCTGATCCGCTCGAACACCCGTCCGGAGGTGCAGCCCGGCTCGCGCTGGGCGCTGATGAAGGAAGGCCTGGTCTACGTCTGGACCAACAAGATCGTCTTCGGCGCCATCTCGCTGGACCTGGCCGCCGTGATCCTGGCCGGGGCCACGGCCATGCTGCCGGTCTACGCCCGCGACGTGCTGCACGTCGGACCCGAGGGCTTCGGTCTGCTGCGCGCGGGGCCCGCCATCGGCGCGGCCGCCATGGCCTTCTACCTCGCCGCCGTCCCGATCCGCAGCAAGGCCGGCGTCATCATGTTCGCCTCGGTGGCCATCTTCTGCGTCGGCACGGTGGTGTTCGGCGCGTCGAAGGTGATGTGGCTGTCGGTGACGGCGCTGGTTATCCTGGGCGCCGCCGACATGATCAGCGTCTACATCCGCCAGACCCTGATCCAGCTGGTCACGCCGGACCACATGCGCGGACGCGTGGCCACGGTGTCGTCGCTGTTCATCGGCGCCTCCAACGAGCTGGGCGAATTCCGGGGCGGCGTCGTGGCGCGGTTCATCGGTCCGGTGGCGGCCGTGGTCTGGGGCGGCGTCGGCGCGCTGGTCGTCACCGGCCTCTGGGCGAAGCTGTTCCCCGACCTTCGCAAGGCCGACAGGCTTGCGTGACGCTGCGTCGGCAGCCTAGATCGCGCGAAACGCGCAAGATTAGTCCAAGGGAGACCCGGCATGGGCGTGCTTGAAGGCAAGGTTGTTCTGGTCACCGGCGCCGCCGGCGGCATCGGCAAGGAGTGCGCCCTTCTGGCGGCGCGCGAGGGCGCCAAGGTGGTCGTCAACGACCTGGGCGGCAGCGTCGGCGGCGGCGACGAGGGCGACGCGGGCCCGGCCCAGCAGACCGCCAACGAGATCAACGCCGCCGGCGGCCAGGCCGTGGCCAACTCCGAGAGCGTCACCTCCATGGCCTCGGTACAGGGCATGATCCAGCAGGCGATGGACACCTTCGGCGGCCTGCACGCCATCATCAATCCGGCCGGCATCCTGCGTGACGGCATGTTCCACAAGATGTCCGACGAGGACTGGGACAAGGTCATCGAGGTCCACCTGCGCGGCGCCTACAACGTCTCCCGCGCCTCGGTGGAGCACTTCCGCAACCAGCAGGAAGGCAGCTACGTCCACTTCACCTCGACCAGCGGCCTGATCGGCAACATCGGCCAGGCCAACTACGCCGCGGCCAAGCTGGGCGTCATGGGCCTGTCGCGCATCCTGGCCATGGAAGGGGCGATCAAGAACGTCCGCTCCAACATTATCGCGCCGTTCGCCTGGACCCGCATGATCGCCACCATCCCGGTCAAGGACGAGGCGAGCGCCCAGCGCGTCGACCGCATGAAGAACGCCATGCGCGCCGACCAGGTCGCCCAGCTGGCCGTCGCCCTCGCCTCCCCGGAAGCCAAGGACGTCAGCGGCCAGATCTTCGCCGTGCGCGGCAACGAGGTGATCCTGTTCGACCAGCCCCGGCCGATCCGCAACATGGCCGACACCACCGGCTGGACTCCCCGCAAGCTGCTCGACGTCGCCCTGCCGGCCATGAAGAACAGCTTCTTCGACACCGGCGCCAGCGCGTCCGTGTTCCCCTACGACCCGATCTGACACCTCACCGACTTCCCTCCCCTTCATGGGGAGGGAGCGGCTGCGCAGCAGCCGAGGGTGGGGAAGCAGTCCACCACTCCGGCGCGGCGTCGTTATCCCCCACCCGGCCCTTCGGGCCACCCTCCCCATGAAGGGGAGGGACGACCTCGGAGTCAAAAATGCGCCGCGCCGCCATCGTCAGCCCCCTCCGCACCGCCGTCGGCAAGTTCCAGGGGGCGCTTTCGAGCATGACCGCCGGCGAGATCGGCGGCGTCATCATCAAGGAACTGGTCAAGCGGACGAAGATCGATCCCGAGCGGATCGACGACGTCACCTTCGCCCACGGCTACCCGAACGGCGAGGCGCCCTGCATCGCCCGCTGGTCGCTGCTGCAGGCCGGCCTGCCCATCGGCATCCCCGGCGTGTCGATGGACCGCCGTTGCGGCTCGGGCCTGCAGGCGGTGATCGACGCCGCCATGCGCATCCAGACCGGCGCGGCCGACGTGGTCATCGCCGGCGGCTGCGAGAGCATGAGCAACGTCGAGTACTACAGCCTCGACATGCGCAACGGCGCCCGGGCCGGCTCGGTAACCATGCACGACCGCCTCGCCCGGGGCCGGGTGATGAGCCAGCCGATAGAGCGCTTCGGCGTCATCAGCGGCATGATCGAAACCGCCGACAACCTGGCCCGCGACTACAACATCAGCCGCGAGGAGGCCGACGCCTACGCGGTCATGAGCCACCAGCGCGCGACGAAGGCCTGGGCCGAGAACCGTTTCGCCGACGAACTGGTCCCGGTCTCGGTCAAGCAGCGGAAGGGCGATCCGGTCATCTTCGCCCATGACGAAGGCTACCGCCCCGACGCGACGATGGAATCGCTCGGCAAGCTGCGCGCCATCGAGAAGGACGGCGTGGTCACCGCCGGCAACGCCAGCCAGCAGAACGACGCCGGCGCCGCCTGCCTCGTCGTCGCCGAGGACAAGCTCGAGGAGCTGGGCCTGGAGCCGATCGGCTGGTTCCACAGCTGGGCCGCCGCCGGCTGCGAGCCCTCGCGCATGGGCATCGGCCCGGTGCCGGCCGTCGAGCGCCTGTTCGCCCGCAACGGCCTCGGCTGGAAGGACATCGACCTGGTCGAGCTGAACGAGGCCTTCGCGCCGCAGGTTCTGGCCGTGCTCAAGGGCTGGAACTGGGACGACCGCGACAAGCTGAACGTCAACGGCGGCGGCATCAGCCTCGGCCACCCCATCGGCGCCACCGGCGGCCGCATCCTGGCCAACCTGCTGCACGAGATGCAGCGCCGCGAGGTCCGCTACGGTCTGGAGACCATGTGCATCGGCGGCGGCCAGGGCATCGCGGCGGTGTTCGAGCGGGCGTGATTGCGTCCTTCGCGACGCTCGCGAAGAGCTCGCTCCTCAGGATGACGAACTCAGTGGAACACATCCACATTCGTCATGCTGAGGAGCGCGAAGCGCGTCGCGAAGCACGCAAGGCCTATCCCCACCGCGCCTTCCACTGGTCGCGGGTGACCTCCCAGTAGTGCGACGTCCGCGTCGTACCGTCCGGGCGCACCGCCTCGCGCGTGCCCATCCTCGCGAAGCCCGCCGCATCGATCAGTCTGGTCGACCGCTCATTGTCGAGGGCGGCCGTCAGGCACATCATCCGCACGCCGAGCGTATCGAAGATCCAGCCGAAGGAGTGCAGCGCTCCGGCCCCGCCCTGACCCCCACTCTGGCGGCTGCGCGCCAGGGCGCCGGCCAGTTCAGCCGCTGAGCGGTCCGGCCAGACGCTGACGCAGCTGTAGCCGACGAGGATTCCGCCCTCGTCGCGGGTCAGGATCAGCAGCCGGCGGCCCTCCTGTCGCAGGGCCTCGCTCTCGGCGATCCAGCGGCCGACGCTGTCCAGGGTGAACGGGCGCGGCAGGTCGTAGATGGCGTCCGACACCTCCGGGTCGAGCAGGAAGGCCAGCAGGTCGGCGGCGTCGGCCGGGTCGGCCAGCGACCGCCCCGGACCCAGCGTCGACAGGTCCGCCGCGAGCACGGCCGCGCGGATAGCGGCGGCCTCCTCTTCGGAGACCTCCAGCACCGTGTCCGGCGGCGCGCTCACCGCCCGAGCGCCGCCAGCGCCGCGCCGTCCATCCGCCAGATGGCGTGGTCCTGCGGCGCGGCGCCGAGCCGGCTGTAGAAGGCTTCTCCGCCGGTGTTGCCGCGCATGACCGCCCATTCGATGCGCGGCAGATCCTCGGCGGCGCACCGCTTCGCGAGGCTGACCATCAGCGCCCGGCCGGCCCCGGTCCCCCGCGCGTCGTCGCGCACGAACAGGTCCTCCAGATAAACGCCCTTGCGGCCCGTCCAGCTGGAGAAGGTGTAGAACCAGGTGGCGAAGCCCAGCAGCTGCCCGTCCTGCTCGGCCATCTCGCAGACGGCGTAGGGCTGCGGCCCGAAGAAGGCGTGGCGGATGTCGTCCAGCGACGCCTTCGCCTCCTCCAGATGCTCGTGATGCTCGGCGAGGTCGCGGACGAACTTGTGGATCGCCGCCGCGTCCTCCGGCCGGGCCGGGCGGACGGTGACGCTCATCCGATCTTCACCCCCGGCGGCGGCACGCTGTCGGCCGGCACGAAGAAGTCCGGCATCAGCGGCCTGGTCGGGTCCACACGGTACCTGTCGAAGTCGCGCACGCCCTCGGCATAGAGGAAGCTGTCGTCGATCAGGAAGTTGCCGCTGAACTCCGACGCCTTCTTCAGGAAGATGGCGTGGGCGGCGTCGGCCATGATGTCGACGGTCCGGCAGTGCTTCATGCCCTCGTCCCCGGCCAGCGCGAACTGGATGGCGGCGGTGGCGATGCCGGTGCGCGGCCACAGGCCGTTGAAGGCGATGCCGTCGTCCTTGTACTCGTCGGCCATGCCCATCATGAACATCGACATGTTGTACTTGGCGACCGTGTAGGCGACGTGCCGCCCGAACCAGTGCGGGCTCATGTCCAGCGGCGGCGACAGGGCCAGCACATGCGGATTGGCCGCCCGCTTCAGGTGCGGGATGCAGGCCTTGGTGGTCAGGAACGTCCCGCGCGCGTTGATCTGGTGCATCAGGTCGTAGCGCTTCATGTCCGTCGCCTCGGTCGGCGTCAGGCTGATGGCGCTAGCGTTGTTGACGCAGATGTCGATGCCGCCGAAGGCCGCCACGGTGCGCTCGACGGCGTCGTAGACCGACGCCTCGTCCCGCACGTCGACGATGAGCGGCAGGGCCTTGCCGCCCGCCTTCTCGATCTCCTCGGCGGCCGAGTAGATCGTGCCCGGCAGCTTGGGATGGGCTTCGGCGGTCTTGGCGGCGATGGCGACGTTGGCCCCGTCGCGAGCCGCGCGCAGCCCGATGGCCAGGCCGATGCCGCGGCTGGCGCCGGTGATGAAGAGGGTCTTGCCGGCGAGGGTCATGGTCGCTTCTCCCTGGTCCTTCCTACCCCACCGTCTCGACCGACAGCGCCCACAGGCGGTCGGCGTCCGCCGCGTCGAGCGCGTGCGGCATGACGCCCTTCCAGGGCATGTCCTGGGTCCACGGTTCAGCCTGCGCGCAGTCCTCGAGGTAGAGGCCGCCGACGCCTTCCAGCTCCGCACCCACGGCCGCCCAGACGCTGGTCGAGGCGCCCTGCTCGGGCGTCTTGAAGCCGTCGCGGATCTTGCCCGTCGCCTCGTCGATCCAGCCCAGGGCGACCATCTCCTCGTGCGGCAGGTGGCGCTGCAGCGGGGTCATGATGCCGCCGGGCATCACGGCGTTGGCGGTGACGCCCTGATCCTTGAACCGCTGGTGGAAGCCGACCGCGAACAGGGCGTTGGCGGTCTTGGCCTGGCCATAGCTCTCCCACTTGTCGTAGGCGCGGGTGCGATAGTGCGGGTCGTCCCAGTTGATCCCCGACCGGCGGTGACCGATCGACGACAGGCTGACCAGCCGCGAGGCCTTGCCCGTTGCCTGCGCGCCCGCGACCAGGGCCGGGGCGAGCAGCGTGCCGAGCAGGAAGTGGCCGAAGTGGTTGGTGCCGATCTGCATCTCGAACCCGTCGTGGGTCCGGTCCAGCGGACAGGCCATGACGGCGGCGTTGTTGATCAGGATGTGCAGCGGCTTGTTCCCCCACCGCTCGGCGAAGGCGCGGATCGAGGCCAGCTCCGACAGGTCGAGCATCTCGAAGCGGGTCTTGCCAGGGGCCGTCTTGTCGATGTCGGCGATGGCCTCGCGGGCCAGGTCCGGCTTGCGGGCGGCGATGACGACATCGGCGCCGGCTTCGGCCAGCGCCCGGGCGGTCTCGATGCCGATACCGGTGGCCGCGCCGGTGACAATGGCGGTCTTGCCGCTCAGATCATGGCCGGCGACGACCTCGCGAGCGGGCGTGAACATGCCGAAGGCCGAAGTGATGCGGTCGTTCATGATGGGGCTCCCCTGGCGGCCTCTTGCCGGGCCGACCTGTTGTGGCGCGGATCAGCCGCGCCGAATGCGTCGCCGACATCCTGCACCAGCTAACGCCGTTCGGCCTAGAGGCGATGCGCGACAGGGAGGTTGCAGGTGTCCGACCGGCCGACCCTGACGCAGGGGGCTACTTCGTGACGTTGTGCCACGACTCAGCGATGCCGAAGCCTTCGCGCCCGCCCATGGAGAACTTCGCGAGGCCCTCGTTGATGAAGGTGGCCCCGCCGGGGAACGGGATCTTGGTCGGGCACATGCTCAGCACCCGGCCTTCGATCCGGAGCTCGCGCCCCCTGCCTGTGCGCCCGGTCAGGGTGACGCCATCGTGCAGGATGGAATCCGGGCGGAAGGTCGTCTCCACGACCACCTGGTCGAAGGTGTCCATCCCGTCGGCGTCCTGGAACCACCCCTCGCCCTTCATCGAGCCGTCGGCGCGGCGGAAGCAGGCGCCGCCGAGTGAAACCTCCGCTCCGAAGTTCATCGAGAACCAGAAGACGAACGGATTGGGCGCCGCAGCGGTCGAACCGGCCATCGACGGGCCGCCCTCGGCGCTGGAGCCGCCCCAGTTGCGCGGCCCCCAGGACTTGTCGCGCACGCCGTAGCCGTCGAAGACGATCTCCTCACCGGCGATGGTCAGGCTGCCGGTCGCATGGATGCTCTGCTCGAAGTGGCCGTGCGCGCCATCGGCGGCATAGTGCGGCTCCGTCAGCGTCATCACGTCCACCTGCATCGACAGTGTCGTCGGGGTGTACCAGCCGTCCGGCCGTTCCTTGGCCGGCGTCACCAGAATGGCGCCGTCGGGGATGTCCTGCGCCGGGCCATCGTAGGCGACGGTCCAGCGCCTGAACGGCGTCTCGCAGGTCAGGGCCAGGTTGCCGACCTTCAGGTCGCCGTCATAAGCGGTCAGGTCCTTGCCGATGTCGCGGCGACCATAGGTGAAGGCCACCCGCTGGCCGCCCAGATAAACCGCGTGCAGCGCGTCGGCCCAGCCGTTTCCCGGCCGGAACCCCATGCGTGTGAACATGCCCACGCCGGACTTCGGATCGACGAAGTTGAAGTAGTAGCTTTCGCTCCAGGCCCGGTCCTCGCCGGTCGGATGCATCGCCTCATCGGTCTTCGTGGCGGTCGTCATTCAGCTGTCTCCGACGGGCGAGGCATATCGGCTGATCGTGTAGCAGTTCGCACGAGACAGGCCACGATGACAGCCCTTCCCGGCGGCGAGGAAGTGCTACCCTGGTTCAGGGACAGACCCGGAGGACCCGGCCGTGACGACGAAGCATCGGCTCTACACAACCAGCTTCGCCAGCGTCTATCCGCACTACGTGACCAAGGCGGAGCGCAAGGGGCGGACGAAGGCTGAAGTCGACGAGATCATCTGCTGGCTGACCGGATTCAGCCAGGCCGAGTTCGAGCGGCATCTGACCGAGAAGACCGACTTCGAGACCTTCTTCGCGGCGTCCGGCCTCAACCCCGCGCGGAGCCTGATCACCGGCGTGGTCTGCGGCGTCCGCGTCGAGACCGTCGAGGACCCGCTGATGCGCGAGATCCGCTACCTCGACAAGCTCATCGACGAGCTGGCCAAAGGCAAGGCGATGGCGAAGATCCTGCGGGCCTAGGCGCCGTCACAGCTTCCGGAAATACCGCGCCACCGGCCAGCGTTCGAATCCGTGGGCCTCGTAGGTCGCCCGTGAGGCCGCGTGGCCGGGATCGCCGCCGGTCTCGACCAGAACGATCTCCAGCCCGGCTTCCCGGAAGATCGCCAGCGCGTGATCCATCAGTGCGCGGGCCACGCCCTGGCGCTGGGCGCCGGGGTCGACGGCCAGGATGTAGACCTCGCCCATCCGGTCCTCCAGGTGCGTCCGCAACCCGATCCAGCCGAGCAGGGCCCCGCCCTCCCGCGCCACGAAGACCGGAATGTCCGGATCGGCGAGGCAGGCGCGTATGTCGGCTGTCTGTCGCGCCACCCAGCCCTGAGGATAGAAGGCGCGATAGACGTAGTCCGGCACGGCCGGCTCCATCTTCTCGAACACCGGCGCCCAGGCGCGGAGCGACAGGGCCAGGATCTCGGCCTCGTCGCCTGGCGCGTAGGGAATGATCTGCATCTGCTCGCTCGGCGGTGGTCGGGAACAGGTTAAGATGTCCCTTGGGACACCTTAACCTGTCCCCTCACGCCTACCCCACCTTGCTGAAGTCCGCAGGCCGGCGCTGGGCGAAGGCGGCGAAGGCTTCGGCGGCTTCGGGGCTCTTCAGGCGGGCGGCGAAGTGGGCGCCCTCCTCGTCCATGCGGGCGGCCAGTTCCTCGGCGTCGCGCATCAGGCCCTTGGTCACCGTCAGGGCGCCGAGCGGGCGTTTGGCCAGGGCCTGGGCGACGTGCAGCGCGCGGCCGTCGACCTCGTCCTCGGGCAGGGCCTCGTTGGCGATGCCCCAGGCCTCGGCTCGCCTGCCGTCCACGGCCTCGCCGAGCGCGAACATGGCGTAGGCGCGGGCGTGGCCGATGCGGCTGGGCAGGGTCAGGCTGGAGGCCGCTTCCGGCACCAGGGCCAGGTTGACGAACGGCACGGTCAGCTTCGCCGTGTCGGCGATGTAGACCAGGTCGCAGTGCAGCAGCATGGTCGTGCCGACCCCGACAGCCAGCCCGCGAACCGAGGCGACCAGCGGCTTCTTCGCGTGGGCCAGGGCCTTGAGGAAGCGACCGACATTGCGCTCGCCGCGCGCGCCGGTGTCCTGCGAGGCGTTCTGGGCGGCGAAGTCCGACAGGTCATTGCCCGAGGTGAAGCTGTCGCCGCGCGAATTGAACAGGATCACCCGCACCGCCGGGTCCTTCTCGGCGGCGACCAGGCTGTCGGCCAGCACGCCGTACATGGCGTCGGTGATGGCGTTCTTCTTGTCCGGCCGGTTGAAGGTCAGGGTCATGACGCCGTCCTGGACGGCGACGAGGATGTGGTCGGTCATGGGTTCATCTCCGGGGAAAACGGACCGGCAGGCTGGAGAGCCAGCGGGCGATGGCAGCGACCTCGGCTTCACTGAAGCCCTCGGTCAGGGTGGCGTTGAGTTCCTTCAGGCCGTCGATGGCCGCCGCGCGCGCCGCGCGGCCTTCGTCGGTCAGGTAGAGACGATGGGAGCGGCCGTCCTCGGCGTCGGGGCGACGCTCGACCAGGCCCGACCGCGCCATACGGTCGACCAGGCCCGTCATCGCCGAGGGGGCGACGTCCAGCGCCTCGGCCGCCTCGCCGATCAGCGCGCCGCCCTCCCTGCCGAGGAAGAACAGCAGCCCGGACTGCGCCTGGGTCAGGCCGCCCATGCCCGCCAGCTCGGCGTCGATCCACCGCTGCACGCGCCGCGCACCGGCCGACAGCAGGAAGAACAGACGACGGTCAGGCGGGGCGGCGGACATGGGGCCGGCATATACTTCGCGTACGAAATAAATCAATCCTCCCCGCGAAGCCGGGGAGGGGGACCGCGCGAAGCGTGGTGGAGGGGGCAGCGCCGCGCCCGACGATTGTCACGAGCGCGAATACACGCTATTGTTATCCAGTGAACGATCACTCAACCTTGACGGGGGCCCGCCAACTCCGGCGAAACATGACCCGCGCTGAGGTCGTTCTCTGGCAGGCCTTGCGCGGTAAAAAGCTGGCGGGCCTGAAGTTCCGGCGACAGCAGGTGCTCGGCGCCTACATCGCCGACTTCTTCTGCGCGTCCTGCCGACTGGTCGTCGAACTGGACGGCGCTGCCCACACGCACGAGGAAGCGCAGGCGCATGACGCCATACGGGATCGATGGCTCGCCAGCCAGAATCTGTGCGTACTCCGGCTGCCGAACAGCCTCGTGCTGGCCGACCTGGACGCCGCCCTGATGTCGATCATGCGAGCGGCCGGGCGGCAACAGGAACCCGGCTAAACCGCCGACACCGACGCCGCCCCCTCCACCGCCTTCGGCGGTCCCCCTCCCCGGCTTCGCGGGGAGGAAAGACCCTGAGCTACGCCGCGCGGTACCAGACCACGCCGTGCTCGTCGGTCTCGGCCACGGCGGTTCCCCGCTCGATCAGGCAGTTGATGTGGGCCAGGCCCTCGCCGGTGGCCATGCCGAGCAGTTCAGGGCCGATGTGGCGGGCGAACAGGGCGCCGAACACGTCGATGGCGCGCTTCGGCTCGGTCGACAGCAGCTTCTGCAGCCGGCCCAGCGACCGCTCGTGGCCGTTGATCAGATGGTCGAGCCGGGCGTGCAGGCCATGGAAGGGATCGTTGTGGGCCGGCAGGACCAGCACCTCATCCGGAACGGCGCCCTTCACCTTGGCGCAGCTGCTCATCCAGTCCTGGAGCGGATCGGCGTCCGGCTCGGTCGGGAAGACCGAGACGTTGGACGAGATTCGCGGCAGCACCTGATCGCCGCTGATCAGCAGCTTCAGCTCGGGACAGTAGAGACAGGCGTGGTCGGGCGAGTGGCCGTTGCCGGTCACCACGCGCCAGACATGGCCCCCGATGTCGAATTCCTCGCCGTCGTTCAGGCGACGATAGCTGTCGGGCAGCTGGTAGATGGCCTTGCCGAAGCCGCCGAAACGCGTGCGGTAGTTCTCGATGGAGTCCTCGTCCCAGCCGGCGGCCTTGTAGAAGTCGATGCCGTCCTGCGGCGCCTCGCGGCCGGTGTCGGCCACCAGCATCCGGCATTGCAGGTACTCCAGACGGGTCATCCACAGCCGGCACTGGAACTTGCGGGTCATCCAGCCGGCCAGGCCGATGTGGTCGGGGTGCAGGTGGGTGACGATCACCCTGGTGATCGGCTTGCCCTTGAGCCCTTCCTTGAAGGCCGTGCGCCAGGCCTGGGCGGTCTCGCGGGTCTGCAGGCCGGTATCGACCACCGCCCAGCCCTCGCCGTCGGCGATGGCCCAGACGTTGATGAACTGCAGCGGTCCGCCGAGCGGCATCCGCAGCCATTTCACGCCCGGCGCAACCTCGCGCACGTCTCCGGTCCCGACCTCAGGTCCGGTTTCGAAGGGGTAATCCAGTTTCGGACGCCGAACCTCGGTCGCCGAATCTTCCATGCCGTCCCGCAACTTGCTGCTCTCCCGATGAATGCCTCCATCATCGGCCGTTCAGGGCGCCGCCGCAATTAGGACGCTGCGTAAGGGCATCTTGACCCTGAAAAGAAGCCCGCGTTTAAGTCCCCGCGAGGAACATACCCAGGAGTTACAGACCATGCGGTTCATTGGAATCGGCCTAGCGGCGGCCCTGTCGCTGGCGGTCATGGCGCCAGCCGCCGTGATGTCCGCCCCCAAGAAGCCGGCGGCCGCGGCCGACGGTCTTGATCCCAAGGCCCTTGCGGCCGGCATGGCGGCCGTCCCCGGCCTCCTGACCCTGGGGGGCCACAACTGCACCCTCGACCAGGCGCGCCTGATCGGCGCCGACAAGAAGTCCGGCCAGAGCTACTACGAGTTCTCGTGCTCGACCGGCGTCGGCGGCGTCCTGGTGTCGAACAAGGAGGGCACGGCGCCCTCCTATTTCAACTGCCTTGAGACCAACAAGCCGCAGGCCGACGGCAAGCCCAGCTCGCTGTTCTGCAAGCTGCCCGGCAACGCCGACCCCAAGGCGCAGCTGGCGCCCTTCGTCGCCAAGACGCCGATCGCCTGTCCCATCGCCAACGCCCGCTCGATCGGCTCCAGCCCGACGGCCACCTATTTCGAGCTCGCCTGCGCCGACGGCTCGGGCTTCATCCTGGTGACCTCCGCGCCCATGTCGCTGGACAAGGACGTCAAGATGAACACCTGCCTGGCCTATGACGGCGGCGGCAACATCTCCTGCGAGCTGTCCAGCCGTGAAGCGCAGATGGGCGTCGTCGACACGCTGATGGCCTCCTCGGGCAAGAGCTGCGCGGTCACCGACAAGCGTTACATCCTGACCACCGTCAACCTCTCGACCTACTTCGAAGTGGCCTGTGGAGACGGCAAGGGCTATGTGCTCGAGCGCAACGCCGCCGGCGCCCTCGCGCGCACCATCGACTGCGCCAACGCCCCGGCCGGCGCCGAGTGCACGCTGACCGACGCCCGCGAAGCCAAGACCGAGCAGGCCGGCCTCTACAGCCGCCTGGCCGCCCAGGCCGGCTTCCAGTGCACGGTCGCCAAGTACGCCCTGTTCCCCTCCAAGCCGCGCGAGGAAGTGGTCGAGCTGCAGTGCTCGAACCGTCCGGACGGCGGCGTGGCGGTGTTCGATGCCTCGGGCAACGGCAAGGTCAGCAACTGCGTGCTGTCGCTGCTGGACGGCCGCAAGTGCTCCTTCTCCGACCAGGCCGCCGCCTACCCGGCGGTGACGGCCGACCTGAAGTCGATGGGCAAGTCGACCTGCACGGTCTCCGAAGCCCGTCCGATCGGCCGGACCTCCACCGGCGACGGCTACCTCGAAGTCGGCTGCTCCGACGGCCTGCCGGGCTGGGTGCTGGTCTACGCCGCCGGCTCGACCAAGCCCCGCGAAGTGCTGTCCTGCAAGCAGGCGGCCGGCGTCGGCGGCGGCTGCAAGATCGCCAACAACGTCCGCAGCTGATCTGTCGGCAGCGCTGAACTGAAGAGCCCCGCCGGAGCGATCCGGCGGGGCTTTTTCGTTGGCGAACCCCCCGTTTCCCCGGCGACCTGGTCCCGTTTCCCCGGCGAAGGCCGGGGTCCACGGGTCAAGCGCCGGCGTCGGCCGCATGGATCCCGGCCTTCGCCGGGAAGACGGGGTACAGGACCCTACAGCGCCGCCTCGATGAAGCGCGGGCCGGTCTGGTTCATCGCCCGCTCGAACGCCTCGTCGAAGGCTTCCGGCGTCGAGACCCGCTCGGCGGGTAGTCCCAGGCCCCCGGCCAGGCTGACCCAGTCGATGCGCGGGGCGCCCAGGTCGAGCAGCTTGCTGGCCGCCGGGCCCGGATTGCCGGCGCCGGTGCGGCCCATCTCGATGTTGAGGATCCGGTAGGCGTGGTTGGCGAACACCACCGTCGTGACGTCCAGCTGCTCGCGGGCGATCGTCCACAGGCCCTGGACCGTGTACATCGCCGCGCCGTCGCCGTTAAGGCTCAGCACCTTGCGGTCGGGGCAGGCGACGGCCGCGCCGATGGCCAGCGGGATGCCCTGGCCGATGGCGCCGCCGGTCAGGCACAGCCAGTCGTGCGGCCGGGCCGTCTTCGTCGACTGCCAGACCGGCAGGCCGGCGGTGACCGCATCATCGCTGACGACGGCGTTGTCGGGCATGTGCCGGGCGATGGAAGCGCCGATGCTGTAGGGGTTGAACGCCCCGCCCGGCATCCCGGGCAGCTCCAGCCCCTCGACCGGCGCCGCCTCGGGCGCGCCCAGGGCGTCGGCCAGCGCCTGCAGCGCCGCGGGGCCATCGGCCTCGCGGCCGCACAGGCTGGCCACGGCGCAGCCCTCGGGCACCAGCAGGCTGGGGCGGTCGGGATAGGCGAAGAAGGCGACCGGCTCGGTGGTCTCGACCAGCACGATCAGATCGACGCCTTCCAGATCGGCCAGGGCCATCTCGCCGAAGTACATCATCTTGTCGGGCGCGAACCGGCCCGCGCCGCGCGAGATGCGGGCGATGAAGGTGTCGGTCAGCACGCGCACGCCGGCCGCCGCGATCCGGCCGGCCTGGCGGACCCCGGCGTCGAGGCAGGTCGAGCCGCCCATCAGGATCACCGGCTTCTTCGCGGCCTTGATGCGGGCGGCCGTCGCCTCGACCACGCCGGCGGCGGCGGTGACGCGGGTCGGACGCTCCAGAACCGGACCCTTCACCGTAGACTCCGACCAGGCGCTGTCGGCCGGAAGGATCAGGCTGGCGCAGCCGCCCGGCGCGCCGAAGCTGGCGCGGACCGCCTCGGCGGCCATCGGGCCCACCGAGTCGGGGGTGTCCGCCGACTTGACCCACAACGAGTTGGGGGCGGCCCAGCCGGCGATGTCGCTGTTCAGCGGCGCGTCGTACTGGCGGTGATAGGTGGCGTGGTCGCCGATGACGTTGACTACCGGCGTCGCCGCGCGCCGGGCGTTGTGCAGGTTGGCCCCGCCGTTGGCGTAGCCGGCCCCCAGGTGCAGCAGGGTGCAGGCCGGCGTCCCGGTCATCCGGCCCCAGCCGTCGGCTGCGCCGGTCGCCACGCCCTCGAACAGGCACAGCACCGAGCGCATGCGCGGCTCGCGGTCCAGGGCCGAGACGAACTGCATCTCACTGGTGCCGGGGTTGGCGAAACAGGCGGTGACGCCGTTGTCGGCCAGCGTGGTGATCAGGGCGTCGGCGCCGTTCATGGTCATCTCCTGCGGGGTGGCTAACCCATCCAACATTTCGCGCGTCGCGCCAACGCCTGTTGTCAGTCCGGCGCGGGGGCGAGGATCTTTCCGGGATTCAGCACGCCGCCGGGATCAAGGGCGTGCTTGAGGCGGGCCATGAGGGCGATTTCCTCGGGCGAGCGCGAGAGGGGCAGGCAGTCCCGCTTGGCCAGCCCGATGCCGTGCTCGGCCGAGATCGAGCCGCCCACGGCCGGCAGCGGGCCATAGACCATCACCTCCAGGTCGTGGCGCTCGGCAAGGCCGGCGCCAGGCGGGATACGCACCAGGATATGCAGGTTGCCATCGCCCAGGTGGCCGAAGACCCAGGGCGGCGGAAGGTCCGGCCAGCGCCCGGTATAGGCGGCGCGAACCTCGTCGACATAGGCCTCCATGGCCGCGATGGGCAGGCTGACGTCGAAGGCGATGATCGGCCCGTCGCGGCTGGTCTGGCCGACGTCGTCGCGCAGGGCCCACATGGCTTCCCGTTCCGCCAGCGACCGGGCGATGGCCGCGTCCTCCACCTCGCCGTCCTCGAGCGCCTCGGACAGGGCCGCCTCGAAGCGCGCGGCGTCGGCCTCGGCGTCGCCGCCGAGGCTTTCGACCAGGACATAGAACCGGTGGCGTCCCGACAGCGGCGAGCGGCCCCGGGCGGGCGGCGTGGTGACCAGGTCGTGGAAGTCGGCCCACATGACCTCGAAGGCGGACATGGCGCCGCCGAGCCGCCGCTCCAGCCGTCGCAGGAGCCGCACCACGCCGTCGAAGGAGGCGACGCCGACGAAGGCGGTGTCCTGGCTCACGGGCGCCGGCCGCAGCCGCAGCACCGCCCGGGTGACCACGCCGAGGGTTCCCTCGGACCCGATGAACAGCTGGCGGACGTCGTAGCCGGTGTTGTTCTTCATCAGCGGCCGCAGGGCGGAGATCACCGTGCCGTCGGCCAGCACCGCCTCCAGGCCCAGGACCATGTCCCGCATCATCCCGTAGCGCAGGACCCGGTTGCCGCCGGCGTTGGTCGCGATGTTGCCGCCGATGGTCGCCGAGCCCCGCGCGCCCAGATCCAGCGGCAGGAACAGGCCCGCCGCCTCGGCCGCCTCGCAGGCGGTTTGCAGGATGCAGCCGGCCTGCACCGTCATCGTTCCGGCCGTGGCGTCGATCGCCTCGATGGCCGCCATACGCTCCAGCGACAGGGCCAGCGCCCCGTCCGCGAGACAGCCGTCGACCAGCCCGGTCCGGCCGCCCCAGGGGACCACCGCCGCGCCCGCCGCGCCGGCCAGCTTGAGGATGGTCGACACTTCCTGCGTCGAGACCGGCCGCAGGATGGCCAGCGGTTCGCCCAGCCGCGTCCAGGGCCCGCGCGGATAGGCGGCGGCCTCTTCGCCGGCCAGGACGCCGCCCGGCGACAGCGCGGCCCGAAGGTCCTCGATCAACTGGTCCATGCCGTCCTCCCGATGATCCCTGGCGGCAGACTATCCCCGGGCGACGGCCGACGGATTGATCCAGGCCAATCGTGGACCCCGTTCCGCGTCGGGACTTCCTTCGCGACGGCAAAGCGGGCAAGTCAGGCTGGGGAACATCGGGGGAAACGACCATGACACGGCTCGAAACGGCCGCCCGCCTGGCGCTGATCGGCTCGATCATCGCCGGCGTCAGCTACATCGCCAGCTGGAACATGGAGCTGTCGCAGGCCGCCAGCCTGACCTGGAAGGGCCTGGGCGTCGGGCTGCTGGCCGTCTATGCGGCGCTGCGGGCGAAAGACCTGAACGGCTGGCTGCTGGCGGCGGTGATGACGCTGGGCATGCTGGGCGACGTGCTGCTCGGCATCCAGTTCATCGTCGGCGCCGTGGCATTCCTGATCGGCCATGCGGTGGCCGTCGTCCTCTACCTGCGAAACCGGCGGCAGACGATCCAGCGCAGCCAGCTGGCGCTCGCGGTGCTGCTGGTCCCGGCCACGGTGTTCATCGCCTTCATGCTGCCCGCCGACCGGGCCGGCGCGCCGGGGGTGGCCTTCTATACGCTGGGCCTGTCGCTGATGGCGGCGACCGCCTGGACCAGCCGCTTCCCGCGGTTCACGGTCGGGATCGGGGCGCTGCTGTTCCTGGTCAGCGACCTGGTGATCTTCGCCAAGATGGGCTTCCTGCCCGAGACCTTCCTGACCGGCCTGGCGGTCTGGGTCCCCTACTACGGCGGGCAGCTGCTGATCTGCATCGGGGCCGCGGGCGCGATCGCGCACTGGCGGGAGACGGCCGGGAAGGAAAGAATCACGGGGTAATCCTCTCCCACTTGGGAGAGGGGGACCATGCGGAGCATGGTGGAGCGGGAGGCGCTCTCGGCTGAAGGCTGTCCCACAGACTTGATGAAGCCGAACGCCGCGCCCTGACGGCCATCGGCGGCGTGTCCCTCTCCACCAGCCTCCGGCTGGTCCCCCTCTCCCAATAGGGAGAGGTTAGAGGACGATGATCCCCTCATCCGGCGCCGCTGCGAACAGCCTCGCCACCTCACCCGGCCGGCGGTCCCGCGCCAGGGCCTGGTTGATGTAGCCCTTGTCGGTCAGTTCGCCGCTGGCGGCGTCGGGGGCCCCGTCGAGGATCAGCGCGCGCCAGACACGCCCGCCGCCGCCCTTGGCTGTCGCGTTCATCTTCGCCAGCCCGGCCCGCACCGCCTCGCGCACCGCGTCGGGCGAGCCCAGCTTCGCCGCGCCGGCCGGATCGAGGAACAGCATCAGGCCGACGCCGTCCTGGCCCTCGCCGCAGACCACGGCGTCGCTGACCGCGCCGCCGATGGCGGAGACCGCCGCCACGCGCAGAGCGCCGGCGGCCACGAACGTCCCGGAGGCCAGCTTGAAGTTCTCGACCAGCCGGCCGTCGAACATCAGCCCCGCTTCCGGGTCGGCCGGGTCGATGGCGCGGGCCGCGTCGCCAAGGCGGTAGAAGCCCTCTTCGTCGAAGGCCGCCGCCGACAGCTCCGGCTCGCCCAGGTAGCCGGGCGAGACCTGCGGACCCTTGACGCGGATCTCGAACTTCTCGCCGGCCGGGACCAGCTTCACCGCCGTGCCCGGCACCGGCAGGCCGATCATGCCGCCGCGGCCGTTCAGCCAGTGGATGTTGCAGGCCGTGGGCCCGGTCTCGGTCGAGCCGTAGCCGGTGGCGAAGGTGATCCGCTCGCCGCAGATCCGGATGGCCACCGCCTGCACCCGATCGATGATGCTCTGGGCGATCGAGGCGCCGCCGTACTGCAGCACCCGCACCCGCGAGAAGAAGGTGCGCGCCAGGTCATCGTCCTTCTCCAGCTCGGAGACGAACAGGCCCCAGCCGGCCGGGACCATGTTGTGATAGGTCGGGGCCACCTCGCGCAGGTTGCGGACCGTCTCGGCCATCTTCGCCGGGGTCGGCTGGCCGGCGTCGATGTAGAGGGTTCCGCCCCGCTGCAGCACCATGTGCAGGATGGCGTTGGCGCCCAGGCTGTGGCTCCAGGGCGCGGCGTTGACGACGACGGGCGGGTCGGGATCGTCGAAGCAGGCGGCGATCTGGGCGGCGTTGATGGCGATGTTGCGATGCAGGCCGATCACCGCCTTGGGGCGTCCCGTCGAGCCGGAGGTCAGCAGCAGCTTGGCGGTGTCGTCCGGCTGCGCAACCGACGGCGTCGGGGCGCTGATCAGCAGGTCGGCGAAGGGCACGTCGCCCGCCCGCGCGTTGGCGCTGGCTACGACGGGCAGGCCCTTCAGGAAGTCCGCTTCGAGCGCGCCGGCGAAGGCGACGGCATCGTCGGCATAGACCGCGTCGGGCTTGAGCACCCCGCAGGCGTAGGCCAGGCGCGACAGGTCAGCCCCCGCCAGCCCGTACTGCGGCGACACCGGCGCCACGGCGGCGCCCAGACTCATGGTCGCGTAGGAGATCAGCGCGTGGTCGACGCCGTTGCGGGCCAGGATCAGCAGGCAGTCGCCGCGCTTCAGGCCGAGGCCCTTCAGGCCCCCGGCCAGCGCCGCCACCTGCGCCGCCGCCTGGGCGTAGGTGACCTTGCGCCATCCTTCCCCGTCCCGCTCGGCCAGCCAGACGCGATCGGGCGCCTCGACGCTCCAGCGGTCCAGCGCGTCGAGCGTCGTCAGATAGGTCGTCGCGAACGGCGTCGGATTGGCCAGCACCAGCGATCCGTCATCGCGGCGCTCGATGTCGAGCCGGCGCGGCGCGTAGCGGGCGTCGCGGAAGGGTGCGGTCGTGAGGTCTGGGGATCCGTCCATGGGCGCGGTTATCCGATGACCGCCACCTCGGCGCCAAGCCTCAAAGAAGGCGCTCTCCATTCTCCGTCATGGCCCGACCTGTTCGGGCCACCCATGAACACAGGCGGATGGGAGTGCGCGCCATGGCTTCCGCAGCGCACTGCCGGCCTGCTCACCACGCATGGGTGGCCCGAACAAGCCGGGCCATGACGGGCAAATTATGGGGCCAGGAGCGTAGAACGCTTCCCAGTAAGATACAGCCGCTCGGCAGGCGCCGGGGCGAGAGCGAGAGCGGCGTCGTATGCCGCCAGGGCCGCCTCCTGTCGCCCGGCCCTCTCGCACAGTCCGGCCCGCGCCGCCTGCCAGGGCAGCCAGGCCTGCAGATCGCGGTCGGTGCGGATCGCCTCCAGCGCGGCGAGCCCGGCGTCGGGTCCCTCCGCCATGCCGACCGCCACGGCGCGGTTGACCGCCGTCACCGGGCCGGGCCGAAGCACGATGAGCGCATCGTAGAGCGCCGCGACGGTCGCCCAGGGCGTCGCCCCGCTCTCGCGTCGCGAGAGATGGGCGCCGTGGATGGCCGCCATGATCCGATACGGCCCCGTACTTTTTTCGCCTGACGTTCGACCAGCTGCTGGACGGGCCGATCCGCAACGACGTGCGCTCGGCGATCGCGGCGGAAGCCGAACGGGTCAACGTCGACGCCCTCTATTCCGGCGGCCGCCAGCTGGTCATCCAGCGCGCCCTGGCGCGGGTGTCGACCAAGTGGGCGCGGCATGGCGTGACGGTCACCCAGCTCGACTGGATCGGCACCATCCGCTACCCGGACGTCATCCTGCAGGCCATCCAGGCCAAGACCCGCACCGACCAGGAAACCCTGACCGCCCGCGCCCAGGTCGCCAAGGCGCAGGCCCAGGCGGAAGCCGCCATCGCCGCCGCCCGCGGCCAGGCCGAGTCGATCCGCATCATCAACGAGGCTCTTGCCGCGAACCCGCGCTACGTCGAACTCAAGGCCGTGGAGAAGTGGGACGGCAAACTGCCCCAGGTGACCGGATCAGGCGGCGCGCCCTTCATCAACCTGCAGGAGCGACGCTGACGGCGGCGCGACGACGGGCGAGGTAGAGGCGTTCGGCCGGAGCCGGTCCGAGCGCCAGCGCCGCGTCATAGGCGGCCAGGGCGTCCTCGCGCCGACCGGCTTGCTCGCAAAGCCCGGCCCGCGCCGCCTGCCAGGGCAGCCAGGCCTGCAGATCGCGGTCGGTGCGGATCGCCTCCAGCGCGGCGAGCCCGGCGTCGGGTCCCTCCGCCATGCCGACCGCCACGGCGCGGTTGACCGCCGTCACCGGGCCGGGCCGAAGCACGATGAGCGCATCGTAGAGCGCCGCGACGGTCGCCCAGGGCGTCGCCCCGCTCTCGCGTCGCGAGAGATGGGCGCCGTGGATGGCCGCCATGATCCGATACGGCCCCGTACTTTTTTCGCCTGCCGCGCGATCCAGCAGCCGGGCGCCCTCGCCGATCAGCCGTTTGTCCCACTGGGTGACGTCCTGCTCATCGAGCGGGACCATGGAGCCGCCGTCGTCCAGCCGGGCCGGGCGACGGGCCTCGGCGAACCGGACCAGCGCCGCCAGGGCCAGCACCTCCGGATCATCCGGGAGCAGCTCGACGAGCAGCCCCGACAGCCGCAGCACCTCCATCCCGAACCCGGCGGCGTCGCTTGCCAGGGCGGCGTCCTCGTAGGCCTGGGCGTAGGCGATCTCCAGCGTGGCCAGCACCGCGCCCATCCGCTCGGGCCAGGCGGCGCGGGCCGGGACCTCGAACGGCACGCCGGCGGCGGGGATCTTTCGCCTGGCGCGGGTAATCCGCTGCAGCATGGCCGGCTCCCCGACCAGGAAGGCGCGGGCCAGCCGCTCTGTGGACAGGCCGCAGACCACCTTCAGGGTCAACGCCGCCCGGACTTCCGGCGCGAGCGCCGGGTGGCAGCAGACGAAGATCAGCCGCAGGCGCTCGTCGGGAATGGGCTCGTCGGCCAGCATGGCCAGCTCCTCAGGCGTCGGCTCCGGAGGCGGCGGGTCGTGCCGCGCGCCCGAGCGGGTGCGGGCCCGGCGCACAGCGTCCAGCCCGCGACGCAGCGCCGCCCGCCACAGCCAGGCGGCAGGGTCTCGCGGCGGGGCGGCGGGCCAGACGGCCAGCGCCGTCAGCGCCGCCTCCGAGAAGGCGTCCTCGGCCAGGTCCAGGTCACGGAACCGGGCCGCCAGGGCCGCGACGACCCGGCTTCTGGATTCCGAGATGAGTGCTCCGATGTCCAACTTTTCTCCGTCTTCCCGGCGAAGGCCGGGATCCACAGGGACCCGCCGCGCGAGGCTGCATGGACCCCGGCCTTCGCCGGGGAAACGGAAGTGGGGATCAGTAGATCATCACCGGCCGGACCTCGACCTTGCCGCCGGGCACAACGGGCATCCGCTTCGCCCAGGCCAGCGCCACGTCGAGATCGGGCACGTCGATGAGGTAGTAGCCGCCCAGCTGCTCGCGGGTCTCGGCGAACGGACCGTCGTGCAGGCTCTGGGCGCCATGGGCGTCGGTGACGACGGTGGTGGCGGTGTCCACGCCCTGCAGCCCGTCGCCGCCGATCAGCTGGCCCGCCTCGCGCAGCTCCGCCGACAGCGCCATGTGCTTGCCGACGATCTCGGACAGGAACGCCTCGCTGGCGTTGGCGTAGTGCTCTTCCGGCTCATAGATCAGAAGCATGTACTGCATGGCGGTCTCCCGGTTCTCCACGGCGCCCTTCGCGCCGTCCTGGGGGAGAGACGCGCGGGCCGGGCGGGATTCGACAGGCGCCGTGAGAAGAGTCGAGCCTTAACCCGCCAGCGTCTCGGCGAACCGCACCGGCTCCCCCGCCCCGTGCAGGACGATCTCGTCGTCGCGCATCACGACCTTGCCGCGCACGATAGTCGCCACCGGCCAGGCCTTGGCCTCGAAGCCGTCGAAGGGGGTCCAGCCGACGCGGCTGGCGGTGTCGGCGTGGCGGATGGTGCGGCGGGCCTTGAGGTCGACGATGGTGAAGTCAGCGTCATAGCCGACCGCCATCCGGCCCTTGTCGGCCAGGCCGAATACGCGGTTCACGCCATGGCTGGTCAGGTCGACGAACCGCTCCAGCGTCATTCGGCCCTCAGCCACATGGGTCAGCATGACCGGCACCAGGGTCTGCACCCCAGGCATGCCGGACGGCGAGGCCGGATAGGGTCGGGCCTTCTCCTCGGCGGTGTGCGGCGCGTGATCGGAGCCCAGCACGTCGGCGACGCCCAGCGCCACGCCGCGCCACAGGCCGGCGCGGTGGTATGCGTCTCGGATCGGCGGATTCATCTGGGCGTAGCCCTTCAGCCGCTCATAGGCTTCCGGCCCCTCCAGCGTCAGATGCTGGGGCGTCACCTCGACGCTGGCGACGTCCTTGTGCAGGGCCAGGAACTCGATCTCCTCGGCGGTGGTGACGTGCAGCACATGGATGCGCTTGCCCAGCCGCTGGGCGATGCCGACCAGGCGCCGCGTGGACATGATGGCGCTTTCGGCGTCGCGGACCTCGGGGTGGCTGGTCCAGTCGCCGGTGCGGGCGAGCGGCCGGCGATCCTCGAGCCGGTACTCGTCCTCGGAATGGAAGGTGCCGCGCCGGTTGATGCTGCTCAGCACCGCCTCGACCCCGGCGTCGTCCTTGATCAGCAGTGTGCCGGTCGAGGCGCCCATGAACACCTTGATGCCGCAGCAGCCCGGCAGCCGCTCCAGCTCGCCGAGGAACCGCGCGTTCTCGTGCGTGCCGCCGACGTAGAAGGCGTGGTCGCAGCTCATCCGTCCCTTCGCCCGGCGCAGCTTGTCGACCAGGGCGTCGGGGTCGGTGGTGGTCGGCTCGGTGTTGGGCATCTCGAACACGGCGACGACGCCGCCCAGCACCGCGCCGTTGGCGCCGGTCTCGAGGTCTTCCTTCCACTCCAGGCCCGGCTCGCGGAAGTGGACCTGGCTGTCGATCACGCCGGGCAGGACGGTCAGGCCCGTCGCGTCGAACACCTCGCCGGCCGTGGCCTGGCGCAGGTCACCGATGGCGACGATCTTGCCGCCGCGCACGCCCACATCGGTGAAGCCGCGCCCGGCGTGGTTCACAACCTCGCCGCCGCGAATGATCAGGTCACAGGTCTGGGTCATGGGACGGCTCCGCTCGTTGCAGCGTTCTAACGCCGCGCGCCGGGCCCCGCACCCTCAATAGTCAGGGTGAGCAGCCGCGAAGCGGCGTGTCGAACCCCGCAGTGAGGCCGTGCGTCCCCCGGGACCGGCCGCCGGCCGGCCCGAGGGCAGGCCCCGACACGGCCCGTTGGGCCTGCTCAGGATGACGGGGTTTGTTGGTCTTCGGGATCGTCTGGCAGGGACTCCCCCTCTACCGCCACGACCGGCTCTTCTTCCATCGAGGCGGACAGGACGGCGCGATCGCCGGTCTCCGCCAGCAGTTCCACCGCCGCCGCCACCACCGTGTCGATCGGCAGGTCCATCATGTGGCCGATGGTCTGGTTGAGGCCGGGGTCGACCTCCTTGAACTGCTCGAAGGTGCGCGGCCCGCGGACGGCGCGACAGTGTGGGCCCCAGGGGGCGTAGAGCCGGTCGTCGGAGGGACCGAACAGGCCCAGCGTCGGCGTGCCGGCGGCGGCGGCCAGATGCATCAGGCCGGAGTCGTTGCCGATGAACAGCCGGGCGTGCCTGAGGCAGGCGTGGGCGGTCAGCAGGTCGACCTGGCCGGTCAGGTCGATGATCCGGTCGCGCGGCATCGACCGGGCCAGCGGCTCGACGTAGCGCACGTCGTCGGGACCGCCCAGGATCATCAGCCGCCCGCCGGCCAGCGGCCCCTCCGGCGACAGCAGTTCGTGGGCGACGCGGGCGAAGCGCTCGATGGGCCAGGTCTTGCCCAGCCAGTTGGCCGCCGGACCCATGGCCAGGATCGGGCCGCCGTCGCCGACCAGCTCCTCGGCGCGGGCCTCGATCTCGTCGCTGGTGAACAGGTACGGGGCCGGCGCCTCGTCCTCGGGAAGCGTCAGCAGGCGGGCGGCCTCGATCACCTTGTGGACCGGCTCGCCCTGGCTCTTCCTGTGCACCGCCCGGCGTTCGCGGCGCAGGAAGCCTGACAGGCCCGAGCCGCGCATATCGATGACCAGGCTCCATTTGGTGTGGCGGACCTGGTTCCACAGGCGGAACCAGTGGCCCGAGCCCTTCTGCTTCTCCATCACGATCAGGGCGTCCAGGCCCGGAACTTCCGCGAACAGCGGCGCGGCCGCAGGGCCGACGGCGATGGTGAAGCGGGCGCCCGGCGCCTCGTCGGCGAGCTTCTTCACCAGCCCGGACGCCAGAACGGCGTCGCCGATGCGGGTGGGACCGACAAAGAGAATCGGGAACGGGCGGCTCGTCATCCGATGGACTATAGCCCGCGTCGGCCATTCCGGCCCCCTCCGTGCGCAGAGGTCGCAGCCGGCCATGGCCGAGGCCCTCCAGGCCCCCTATATCGGGACGGTGACCGAGCCTCTCCGATACGCCCGCCTGCCCAGCCGCGCCCTGATTTCGGTGACGGGACCCGACTGGCGATCCTTCCTCCAGGGCCTTCTGACCCAGGACGTGGAGACGCTGGCGGCGGGCGAGTTGCGCTTCGCCGCGCTGCTGACGCCGCAGGGCCGGCTGATGTTCGACCTGTTCGTGCTGGGCGAGGCCGACGGGGCCCTGCTGGACGTCGCCGCCGTCCGGCGCGAGGCCATCATCACGCGGCTGTCGATGTACCGGCTGCGGGCGAAGGTGGAGATCGCGGCGGACGAGCGGGCCGTGTCGGCGCTGTGGAATGGCGCGGCCGCGGGCTTCGTCCTTGATCCCCGCCTCCCGGCCCTGGGCCTGCGCGGCTACGGCGCCGCCCCGCCCGCCGACGCCGTCGAAGTCGATGAAGCGGCCTATGACGCCTGCCGCCTCTCCCTCGGCGTTCCGGGTCCGGCCGACTGGGGCGAGGAGAAGACCTATCCGATCGAGGCCAACTTCGACCTGCTGAACGGCATCGACTTCAAGAAGGGCTGCTTCGTCGGCCAGGAAACCACCAGCCGCATGAAGCGGCGCGGCCAGATCAAGACCCGCATGCTGCCGATCACCTTCGACGGCGCCGCGCTCGCCTTCGGGGCCGAGGTGCTGGCCGGGGAGTTGCGCGCCGGCGAGGTGCTGTCGGGCGTCGACGGCCGGGCCATGGCCGCCCTGCGGCTGGACCGCATCGAGGGCGCGACGCTGACCGTGGATGGGCGGCCGGTGACGGTCGAGCGGCCGGGATGGCTCGAGGCCTGACGGATCAGGCTTCGGGAGCGTCGACCCTCAGCCCCATCGTCGCGGCGACATAGTCCCAGAGCGCGGCGATTTCCCGCGCGGCGTGGCGGTCCGAGCTTTCCTCCGCCGACCGACCCCGTTCGAGCGCGACCTGGTAGATCGCCCGCGAGCGCAGGATCACCGGGGCGACGTCCGCCTTCATGTAGTCCAGGCCCTTCAGGGCGCGCTTGACCAGCGGCGCCTCGACCGTCTCCCGCGCCACCGGCGCCTGGTTGACGATCACCGCCGAGGGCTTGCCCAGTCGGCGCACGAGCATCAGCGACCGGGCGAGGCCCGACAGGTCGATGAGCGTCGGCCGCGCGACCAGCAGCACGAAGTCGGCCACCACCACCGCCTCGCTCACCGCCTCGACGGCGCCGGCGGCGGTATCGATGATCAGCAGATCCTTGCGCTCTGCCAGGGCCGCGAACTGGGCCGCGAGAATGTTGCGCCCGGACGATTCCACATAGGCCGGACCGGGGGTCTCCCGGGCGCCCAGGATGTCCCGCGCCGAGTGCTGGGGATCGGTGTCGACCAGCAGCGTGTCGAGCCCGCGCAGATGCGCGGCCAGCGCCAGGTGGGTCGCCACCGTGGTCTTGCCCGAGCCGCCCTTGAGGGCGACGACCGCCAACGTCTTCAAGCTCGCTCCGTCCATTTCCGCGCCGGGCCGGGTTCTGACCGGCAATCTTGACCTGTTCGGGGCGACAGGGTCGCCGGACGTCGATCCGCCGCGCCGGATCGACGCCGCCTCACCGCACGTGCTGGCCCCGCTCCAGAGTCTCGAGCCGGGCGCGGAGCTTCTCCAGGTATTCACGCTCCTCGCCCTCGGACAGTTGCAGCCGCTCGCCGACATCGGCCAAGGCGGCCTGGACGCTGCCGGTCAGGCGCACCGCCTGGGACGCATCCCGGAACTCCAGCGCCGGACAGGCGCCGCCGAACCGCCACCAGCGCGCCTCGCCGGTCTCGCCGGTCAGCACGCAGCGTCGCTCGGGCGCAAGGCTCAGCCAGATGATGGCCCGGAAGTCGTCCAGCGCCGTGCCGGCGAAGTCCTCATGACCGAGCAGGCCGTCGCTGGCGTCGGTGGTGTCGACCGTCTGCAGGCCGGGCCGCACCACGATGGGACTGGCGTCGCCGATGCGCTGCATGGCGTTGACGTACTGCGACAACATCAAGGCCTTGTCCCGCGCCGAGGCGTAGAGCGTGAACCGCTCGCCGAGGCCGCTGATTGATGGCCAGAGCGCGTCGAAGTCCTTCACCCCGACGTCCGGCGCGGCGAAGACGACCTCGTCGAACATCGGCGGACGCGGCTCGCCCGGCTCCGCCAGCAGCTTCAGGGCCGCCATCAGCGGCCGATTGCCCATCGAGTGGGCGACCAGGTGAACACGGGTCGACCCGGTGGTCTGGACTACATCGCGCAGAAAGGCGGCCAGGGCGGCAGCCTCCGCCGGGTTCTCCGCCTCGCGCGCGTCCTGCCAGTAGGACAGGACCCCGCCCGCCGACGGCCAGGACCAGAGGATCGGCGCGCCGTCGAGCCGGAGGTCGGCTGCCAGCTGCGCGGTCCTCAGGGCGCCGTTCTCGAACGGGGTATTGAAGCCGTGGATGAAGACAAAGACCTCCTTGCGCTCCGATCCGGCCACCCGCGCCGACACCGCGCCCAGGAAGGTCCTGCGGTCCGTGATCGGGCTGACCTGCGTCAGAATGAAGTGCTTGTCGGGGTCAGGCCGAAAATCGAGGGTCCAGATCGAAGGCGTTGGCAGGTCGCCGATGTCGCGATCCCGGGGCACCGAGACTACGGCCGAGCCGTACTCAAGGGAACCGCGCGCACCGCCGTAGAAGTTCACAGCCCCGGTCTTGCCGGTCCGCTTGCGGCTGGTGGCGTAGAAGATCTCGACCAGATCGAAGGTCGGCTCCTCCGCTTCAACGACCGGCGGCGGCTCGGCGGTCACGGGCGGCGGCTCGGCCGTCTCGGGCGGACCGGCGCCGGGCTCCAGGTCATCGGGCTCGGCCACGATCGGCGGCGGGGGAGGCGGCGGAGGCGGGGGCGGGGGCGGAGGCGGAGGTGGCGGCGGCGGTGGTGGAGGCGCGCCCGCGCCGCCCTCCATGTCGTCCAGGCGATCCCAGGCTTGACGCTGCAGCGCCGCCAGGTCGGCCCAGGGCCCCAGGTCGCCGCCGGTGGCGCGGCGAACATTGGCCAGCGCCCAGTCCAGCGATGCCGACGCGGCCCGCGGATCGGTCCCAAGTTGCAGGATCGCCAGCCGCCGCAGCGGCTCGACCATCTTCAGGCTCGAAGGGCCCCAGGTTCGCTGCGCCAGGCCGACGGCGCGGTCGGCGGCGGCGATGGCGCTGTCGGTGCGTCCGCGGGCGGCCAGCGCCTCGGCGATGTCCAGCAGCATGCCGACGGCGGCTTGCGGGTCGACGGCGGCGACCTGCGCGATCAGCGCCTCGTCGACGGCGGCCCGCTCGAGCGCCGCCACGTCGCGGCGCTGCAGGGCCGAAGTCGCCTCGCCGAGCGTCATCGGCGCGGCCAGCGCGGCGCCGGCGGCGGCGAGCGCGAGCAAGCCCGCCAGAAGAACGACCAGAATCCGCGCCATCAGCCTGCTCCCCCGAGCCCCGTGCCTTGCTCCACGCAGCCTAGCAGCCCGCGGATCGGCGCGGCTAATCGGTTCAACCGGCGTCGTGCTAAGAGGGCGGCATGACCACGCCGACTCGCTGCACCTGGCCGGGCGCCACGGACGCCCAGTACCTCGCCTATCACGACGAGGAATGGGGCGTGCCCGAGTACGACGCGCGGGCGCTTTGGGAGAAGCTGGTGCTGGACGGCTTCCAGGCCGGGCTGGCCTGGATCACCATCCTGAGGAAGCGCGACGCCTTCCGCGCCGCGTTCGACAACTTCGACCCGGAGAAGGTCGCTCGCTACGGCGAGGCCGACCGCGCCCGGCTGATGGCCGACGCCGGCATCGTGCGCTCCAACGCCAAGATCGACGCCGCCATCGGCGGGGCGCGCATCTGGCTCGACATGCGCGACCGGGGCAAGGACTTCAGCGCCTTCCTGTGGGACTTCGTCGGCGGCCAGCCGATCGTCAATCACTGGGACTCCACCGCCCAGGTGCCGGTGAAGACCCCGGAGGCCGAGGCGATGAGCAAGGCCCTCAAGCAGAGGGGCTTCAAGTTCGTCGGTCCGGTGATCGTCTACGCCTTCATGCAGGCGACCGGCATGGTCAACGACCACCTGACCGGCTGCTTCCGGCACGGCCCGGTGCAGCGGATCGGCCGCTGATGCCCGACTTCCTGCTCGAAATGGCCTGTCCGGGTCCCGTCTGCGGCGTCGATGAGGCCGGGCGTGGCCCCTGGGCCGGACCGGTCACCGCCGCGGCGGTGATCCTCGATCCGGCCAACGCGCCGGCCGGCCTCGACGACTCCAAGAAGCTGACCCACCTGCGCCGCGAGGCGCTGGAACCGGAGATCAAGGCCCGGGCCGTGGCCTGGTGCGTCGGCTGGGCCAGCGTCGAGGAAATCGGCGAGCTCAACATCCTGCAGGCCACGGGCCTGGCCATGCACCGCGCCATCGAGGGGCTGGCGGTGACGCCGGCCTTCGCGCTGGTCGACGGCAACTACCGCTTCCGCCTGCCCTGCGAGATCAAGACGGTGGTCAAGGGCGACAGCCTGTCAGCCTCCATCGCCGCCGCCTCGATCCTGGCCAAGACGGCCCGCGACCGGCTGATGGTCGAGATGGACGGCCTCTACCCCGGCTACGGCTTCGCGGCCCACAAGGGCTATCACGCGCCGGTCCACGTCGAGGCGCTCAAGGCGCTGGGACCCAGCCCGATCCATCGCCGGGGCTGGAGCCCGATCCGGGACCTGTTCGAGGGGATCTAAGGGTGTAAAAAGGGGGACAGTCACTGATTTCGCGCGCGAAATCAGTGACTGTCCCCCTTTTTCTAGATCCCCATCTGCCGGGCGGCCAGGTCCCGCATGATCTCCTCGGACCCGCCGCCGATGGCGTTGACCCGGACCTCGCGATAGATGCGCTCGACCCGTCCGCCGCGCATGTAGCCGGCGGCGCCCATCACCTGCATGGCCTCGCGGGCGCAGTACTCCATGGTCTCGGTGGCCTGGACCTTGAGCAGGGCGATCTCGGCGATCGGCTGCTCGCCCTGTTCGATCCGCCAGGCCAGCGTTTCCAGCCAGGCCTGGGTGGCGCTGATGCGCTTGTACATGTCGGCCAGCTTGTGGCGGATGACCTGGTGGTCGGCGAGCCGCTTGCCGAAGGTCTTGCGCTCCCGGGCCCAGCTGATGGCGTCCTCCAGGCAGACCTTCGAGAAGCCGATGGCCCCCGCGCTCATGCCGATCCGCTCGCCGTTGAAGTTCTGCATGATGCCGGCAAAGCCCATGTTCTCCTGGCCGATCAGGTTCTCCACCGGCACGCGCACGTCGTCGAAATAGAGGGCGGCGGTGTCGGACGCCCACCAGCCCTGCTTCTTCAGCTCGGTGCGGGAGAAGCCCTCGCGCTCGCGCTCGATCAGCAGCAGGGAGACGCCGCCGGCCCCCTCCCCGCCGGTGCGCACGGCGACGGTGTAGTAGTCGGCCCGCATGCCGCTGGTGATGAACATCTTCGAACCGTTGACGACGTAGTGGTCGCCGTCCAGTCGCGCGGTGGTGCGCAGGTTGGCCACATCGCTGCCGCCCGACGGCTCGGTGATGGCCAGGGCCGAGATCTTCTCGCCAGACAGCACCTGCGGGATGATGCGGTCCTTCATCTCCTGGCTGCCCATGCGCCGGATCGGCGGCAGGCCGATGCCGTGGCTCATCAGGCTGGCATTGACCCCGCCCGCCCCGTGCCGCGCCATTTCTTGGCTGGTGATGATCGACATGAAGGGGTCCGACGGCACGCCGCCGTACTCCTCCGGCCAGCCCAGCCGCAGCAGCCCGACCTCGGACGCCTTCCTGTAGAGCTCGCGCGGGAAGGTCCCGGCCTCGTCCCACTGGTCGACGTGCGGCATGATCTCCGCCTCGACGAACCGCCGCAGCGTGTCGCGCCAGGCGCGGTGGTGCTCCTGGTAGAAGGGGCTGAGGCGGCTCTCGGTCAGCGGCGCGAGCGGATCAGGCATGGGTCCTCCGGCGGCGTCTCTGGGCGGACGCCTTCGGGGACGAGTTTTCAGCCGTTCCGCTGGGGCAGTCGAGAGGCTAGGCAGCCTTAGCGAGGCGTTCCATCGCCTTGGAGGTGGCGATCAGATTATCATTGCCGGTTGCGGAATATGCAACTCTACGCCCCTCAGTGGAATGCCCGCATTGAAAGCCTGCCAAACGATCGTTTCGTTGGGACAGATTAGTTCTCCGGCAAGCGCCTCAATCTCGTCGGCGGTGAAACCATGGGTAGATGCACGGCCGCGCAAGAAGGCACGTGGAGCTAGCACCTCAGCCGCAAACGACCTTGCAGCTTGCTGACGACGAGTGAAAGCCGTGGTCGTCGCGCGCTGCGCACCTTCGTCGGTTGACCAAGCAACATAGATTGCCGCACAAGATTTGAATCGTTGCTCGCGTGCACTTCTCGCAGCTGTTGCGACCCTCACATTTCCATTTTCACGTTTCATAAGAGTCGTAATGCTGGGAGGTAGCGCCTCGAAAACGCGACTCTTTGCAAGAAGTACTTCGCCCAGAAGATCCTCAAGCCCTCGCCGAGGCCTATGCACATCAAGCCCAGCTTGATCCCGCAGAAGCTGCGCAGCATTCAAGCCAGCCACCCAAGCGGGCTCAGAAAGCGTATCGACTGGCCGTGTACCAAGCGCTGCCAAGTCCACAGATGGCGCGCGATTTAGACTGCTTTGCGAGTCCCTTACCCAAGCCGTAATTTGGAACATGTCTTCCAGGAACGCTGCATCCGATACCTCTTCGAAAAGAACCGGATCAATGCTCGAAGCCAGGTCGTTCAGGTCAGGGGCGTCCGGATCGTAGGGATCAAGGCCGAGCTTCCCAGCGGTACGACAGTAGGCGTATTCCTCCGCCTCGCTTATTGATTCACGAACACGCGACCAAGCCTCCGTTACCGAATTTCGAGCTTTAGACGACCTGAGCCGCTCAATGCAAGTTTCCACTAGGTCCATCAATGCCGCTTCGACTTGATCGCGCGACAGCGACTCGGGTCCTTCGATTGTTGGCGTAAGAAATTCGATACTCGCATGCCGATCGTTCCTGTTTGCCCAAGCTGCAAGAACTGTGTCATCGCCCCCCGAGCAGATCGCAATCGCAGGAAACGAAAACCCGTGCATTGGCACGTCGAGTCGGTGACGCGCGCGGAACGCATCACCTGCTCCGGCCCGAAACGGCTCATGGAGGAGCATCCACCAGTTGTCGGCAATTGCTTCCGCAAGAGGAAGCAGAGGCACATTGACGGCCTCGCTCACGCCGCCACCTCGGCGGCTAACGTTGCGAGTCAGCACCGCATCACCGACCAGAATCTTGAGCCGGGTTAGCGTCAGCGCTTCCGCAGCATCCTCAAGATTTCCGCCAGCCCAGCCGTCATACTGGAGATCGAGAGTGTTCATCGCAACACGATCGGCAGGTTGTATTGAGCTTGGAAGCTAGTCAGTGGGTAGGCCTTGTAGCCGTGAGGAGGGCTAGACAGCTTCGCTTCATACACCAGTTGAGGCTCCTCGGGATCGCGTGCCCAAACCTTGTAGGGCAGGCCGCCACCGTCTGCAGCTTCGAAGTTGCCTGCTTTGATGGCCTTCTGAAGCAGTTCTGTAGCAGCAGCCTGCTTCCGGGCCCACTTCCTCGGGCAGACGGTGCATGAGGGGTTCTTCAGCCCCTGCTCCTCCGCCCGCTCGATGGTCGTAGCGCCGTCGCGCGGCTCGTTCTTCAGCCCATATTTCGGAATGTCCGTGTGATGGGGACTGCCGACATACGTTGCGTCGGCCGCCAGTTCGTCAAGTTCCAGCTCTGTGAGCACCTGATAGCCAGCACGAGCCTTCGCTGGCCTCGGTCGTGGGCGCCTAAACTCAGCCATTCGAAAATCGCCTCCCCCTTTGCACCGAAGGTTGCGCGAACAGATGGCAGACTCAACAAGAATGCTAGTCGATCTTCCGCGTCGTTAACCATGTCCGTGAATCCGGCCTTAACCCTGAATCGCCGAGATTCCTTGGACTCTCTCGTGTTCAGGGGCTGCACATGGCGTTCGGGCCGGAAACCATCATTCTCGGTGATTGCATCGAGGAGCTGAAGAAGCTCCCGGACGGCAGCGTCGATCTCGTCTTCGCCGATCCGCCCTACAACCTGCAGCTCGGCGGCGACCTCTTGCGGCCGGACAATTCCAAGGTCGACGCGGTCGACGACCACTGGGACCAGTTCGAGAGCTTCAAGGCCTATGACGCCTTCACCAAGGCCTGGATGGCCGAGTGCAAGCGCGTGCTGAAGGACGACGGCGCCCTGTGGGTGATCGGCAGCTACCACAACATCTTTCGGGTCGGCACGGTGCTGCAGGACCTCGGCTTCTGGGTGCTGAACGACGTCATCTGGCGCAAGTCCAACCCGATGCCCAACTTCAAGGGCACCCGCTTCGCCAACGCCCACGAGACCCTGATCTGGGCCGCCAAGAGCAAGGGCGCCAAGCGCTACACCTTCAACTACGACGCCATGAAGATGGCCAACGACGAGGTGCAGATGCGGTCCGACTGGACGCTGCCGCTGTGCACCGGCGAGGAGCGGATCAAAGGAGCTGATGGAGCAAAGGCCCACCCGACCCAGAAGCCCGAGGCGCTGCTGCACCGGGTGATCCTGTCGTCGACCCGCCCGGGGGACGTGATCCTCGATCCCTTCTTCGGCATGGGCACCACCGGCGCCGCCGCCAAGCGGCTGGGCCGGCGGTTCATCGGCATCGAGCGCGAGAGCGAGTACGTCGCCCACGCGAAAGAGCGCATCCGCAAGGTCATCCCCATCGCCCCCGCCGACCTCGAGGTCATGGGCAGCAAGAAGTCCGAGCCCCGCGTGCCGTTCGGCACCATCGTCGAGGCCGGCCTGCTCCGTCCCGGCGACACCGTATGGTGCCCCAAGGGCCTGCGCTCCGCCAAGGTCCGCGCCGACGGCTCGCTGGCCGTGGGCGACCTGACCGGCTCGATCCACAAGGTCGGCGCCATGATCCAGTCCCAGCCGGCCTGCAACGGCTGGACCTACTGGCACTTCAAGTCCGACAAGGGACTGGCGCCGATTGACGTGCTGCGGTCGAAGGTGCGGGCGGAGATGGCGGCTTAGGAACCATGACCTGGCCGGAAGTGGACGCTGCGGTCGCGGCGATAGTCGCTTCAGCGCCCGAGCCATTCGACGCCCGGACGGTGGCGAATGCGCGCGACTTTCTCGATTTCGCGCGTCTCCACTGCCCCCCGCCAGACGAGATCATGAAGGGCTACTGGAGCACCATCTGTGCGTCATGGTCGACGGCGGAGTTCGAAGTCTTCGAGGACCACGTCGAAGTATATCCGGCCGGCTCTGAGCCCATAGACATCTGGTACGAATGGCACACCGCAGGCGAGCCGTTCTCACCCGCCCTGCTTGCCGCGCTTCCCCACAGCGAAGCGTAGATCAACTCGGAGCCCAGCTTCTCGGTGCGGTTTGCTGCGGCGATGGAGGCTGTGCGTCCTTCGCGACGCGGCTGCGCCGCTCCTCAGGATGACGAAGGTGGGGGACGACAACGAAGCTCGTCATCCTGAGGAGCGAGCTCTCGGGCGAGCGTCGCGAAGGACGCAACGCTTCAAACCAGCCGGCCCAGCCCCGCCTTGGCGGCCTTCAGGAACACGCTCGGCAGGGCGCCCAGCCCTTCCCGATCAGCCCATTCCGCGTCCATCGTCCCTTCCGCCCGGAAGACCCGAAGCGTCAGCGCGAAGTGGGTGAACACATGCTCGATCTCGCCGGCGTCATGCCAATCGGCGACGACGGGCGCGGCGGCGATGGCTTCATCGTCCGCCCACGGACGGTCCCGCCATTCGGACGTGGGCAACGCCAGCATCCCGCCCAGCAGGCCCTTGGGCAGGCGACGGACCAGCGCGACCTCGCCGCCCCGCGTCAGCAGGTACGCCACCCCGTAGCGCCTCGGCCGGTCGGCCTTCTTGGTCTTGCGCGGGAAGGTCTCCTGATCGCCGCGCGCCAAGGCGGCGCAGAAGGCCGACACCGGGCAGCGGTCGCACAGCGGCGACTTCGGCCGGCAGACCGTGGCGCCCAGGTCCATCAGCGCCTGGGCCCAGTCGCCCGGCCGCTCGGCGGTGACCAGCGTGCCCGCCAGCCGCTTCAGCTCCGGCTTGGAGTCCGGCATCGGCGCCTCGACCGCGAACAGCCGCGACATGACGCGCTCGACATTGCCGTCGACGACGTTGGCCTCGCGGTCGAAGGCAATCGCGGCCACGGCGGCGGCCGTGTAGGCGCCGACGCCCGGCAGGGCGCGCAGGCCCTCCTCCGTGTCCGGAAACACCCCGCAGTGGTCCAGGGCCACAGCCCGGGCGCAGGCCAGCAGGTTGCGGGCCCGGGCGTAGTAGCCCAGCCCCGCCCAGGCGAACATGACCTCGGCGTCCGGCGCGGCGGCCAGGTCGGAGACGGTCGGCCAGCGGCGGGTGAAGGTCAGGAAATAGGGCGTCGCGTGCGGCACGGTCGTCTGCTGCAGCATGACCTCCGACAGCCAGACGAAGTACGGATCGGTCCGCGCCCCGCTCCCCGGCGGCGCGCGCCAGGGCAGCGTCCGCGCGGCGGCGTCGTACCAGGCCAGCAGCGCGGCGCGGAGGGCGAGGGTCGTCATCCTGCTTCGGCTACCACTTCCCGTCTTCCCGGCGAAGGCCGGGATCCACTTTCAACCCACAGGACTCGCCCCATGGACCCCGGCCTTCGCCGGGGACACGGGGGATGATATGCGATGGTCATGCGCCGCCGCCTGCCCACGCTCGAGGAGACCGTCCAGATCCTGGCGCGCCGCCGCACGCGTCCGGCGCCGAGGCTGACGCCGCCGCCGGCCGGGCGGGCGCTGGCGCCGGTGTTGCGCCAGCTGGAGGAGCGGTTCGGCCAGGGGCCGGGCCAGCTGCAGCGCAAGTGGAAGGAGATCGTCGGCGAGACGCTGGCGCGGCACACCGAGCCGGTGAAGCTGACCAAGGCGCGCGGCAACGCCCCCGGGACGCTGGAGCTGCGCGTGTCCGGCGCGGCGGCGGCCATCGTCCAGCACCAGGCGCCGGAAATCCTGCAGCGCGTGTCGCTGATGCTCGGCGAGGGGACGGTCGGCCGGCTGCGCATCGTCCAGGGGCCGGTGCGCGCCCATGCCGGGCGACCGCAGGCCAAGCGCCGTCGCCACAGGGGCCCGCTGGACGCCGCCGCCGAAAAGACCCTGGCCGAGGGGCTGAAGGACCAGCCGGACGGCTCGCTGAAGACCGCCCTGACCACGCTGGGTCGCGAGATCCTGCGCGGCCGCGACGGTTGACTCAGCGGCCACGACAGGCTGTAGCGCCACGGAAACGCCGCGTTCCTGAGACCAAGGGAATCGGGCCAAGATAACCGCTTGTTTCAGGGGGACTTCCCGCCATGCAGACCCTTCACCGCCGCACCCTTCTGGCGCTGGGCGCCAGCGCGCTCGCTCTGGCAGCCTGCAAGGGCGGCGGCGGCGCGGCCGTCAGCACCGAAGACATGACCATGGGCGACGCCAACGCCAAGGTCACGGTCATCGAGTACGCCTCGCTGGCCTGCGGCCACTGCGCCGAGTGGAACAAGACGGTCTTCCCCGAATTCAAGGCCAAGTACATCGACACCGGCAAGGTGCGGTACGTGTTCCGCGAGTTCATCACCCCGCCGCCGCAGCTGGCCGTGGCCGGCACGCTGCTGGCGCGCTGCGCGGGCAAGGACAAGTATTTCACCGTCGTCGACGCGATCTTCCATGGCCAGGAGGAGATCTTCCGCACCGGCGATATCCGCGGCGTCCTGCTGCCGATCGCCCAGTCGGCCGGTCTCAGCGAAGAAGCCTTCATGGCCTGCGTCAGCGACGAGAAGGCGATCAACGCCCTCAACGACAAGGTCCAGAAGTACGCCAAGGAAGCCAAGATCGAGGGCACCCCGACCTTCTTCTTCAACGACGACAAGTACGGTAACGGCCTGACCATGGCCCAGATCGACGAGGCCTACGCCAAGGCCCTGGCCAAGGTGAAGTAGGAGCCGACCCCGACACGTGCAGTTCCAGAGGCTCCGCCTTTCCGGGTTCAAGTCCTTCGTCGATCCGACAGAGTTCAGGATCGAACCCGGACTCACGGGCGTCGTGGGACCGAACGGCTGCGGCAAGTCGAACCTGCTGGAAGCCTTGCGCTGGGTGATGGGGGCCAACTCCGCCAAGGCGATGCGCGCCGGCGGCATGGACGAGGTGATCTTCAACGGCACCGGCTCGCGCCCCGCGCGGAACCACGCCGAGGTCACCCTGACCATCGACAACAGCGACCATACCGCGCCCGCGCAGTTCAATGACCACGCCACCATCGAGGTGGTCCGCCGCATCGATCGGGGCGAAGGCTCGACCTACAAGGTCAACGGCCGGGAGGTTCGGGCCCGCGATGTGCAGCTGCTGTTCGCCGACGCCTCGACCGGCGCCAACTCGCCGGCCCTGGTCCGCCAGGGCCAGATCAGCGAGCTGATCGCCGCCAAGCCGCAGAACCGCCGCCGCATCCTGGAAGAGGCCGGCGGCGTCTCCGGCCTGCATACCCGCCGCCACGAGGCGGAGCTGCGGCTGCGGGCGGCGGAGACCAACCTTTCGCGCCTCGACGACGTCATCCGCGAGCTGGACGCCAACCTCAACCGCCTGCGTCGCGAGGCCCGCGCGGCCGAGAAGTACAGGAAGCTGTCGGCCGAGATCCGCGCGGTGCAGGGCGCGGTGCTGTTCGCCCGCTGGAGCGAGGCCCGCGACACCCTTGTCCGCGCCGAGGCCGAGAACACCGAGTCGATCCGCGCCGTCGAGGACACCGCCCGCGCCGCCGCCGCCGCCCAGACCGAGGCGCTGAAGGCGGAAGAGGCGATCAGGCCGTTGCGCGAGGAGGAGACGGTGGCCGCCGCCGTCCTCAACCGGCTGGCCATCGAGAAGGACCGGCTGGAGCGCGAGCACGAGACCGCCGCCGCCGAGGTCGAGCGGCTGACCGCCGAACTGGCCCGCATCGACGCCGACGCCGCCCGCGAGGCGCAGATCGTCGAGGACGCCGGCGTCGCCCTGCATCGCCTGGCCGCCGAGCTGGAGGTGGTCGAGGCGGAGGTCAAGGCCGCGCCCTCGCGCCTGCCCGAGCTGCAGAGGGCGCTGGCCGAGGCGGAGGAGGCCCGCGCCAAGGCCGACCGCGAGGTCGAGAGCCTGGCCGCCGGGGTCGCCGCCGACGAGGCTCGCCGCCGCGCCGCCCAGGCCCGCCTGGCCGACGCCGAGGGCCGGCTTAACCGCACCGTCCGCGCGCTGGACCAGGCCAGGGCCGACCGCGCCGCCGTCGGTCCGGCCGTTGATCCGCAGGCCGGGCAGGCCGCCGCCACGCTGGCCGCCGCCGAGGCCGCCCTCGCCGCCGCCCGCGCCGCCCAGGAGGCCGCCGAGACCGACCGCAGCGACGCCGCCCGGGCCGAGGGCGCGGCTCGCGACGCCGCCCGCCAGCTGGAAGACCGCCTCGGCCGCCTGAAGACCGAGGCCCGGGGCCTGGCCCAGCTGTCCGCGCCGCGCGGCAAGACCGGCTTCGCGCCAGCCCTGGACGCCGTCACGCCCGACCGCGGCTACGAGGCCGCGCTGGCCGCCGCGCTGGGCGACGACCTCGAGGCGGCGCTGGACGCCAAGGCCCCCGCCTACTGGGCCGGCCGCGACACCGAGGGGCCGAAGTGGCCGCAGGGCGCGACGCCTCTGGCCCCGCTGATCAAGGCCCCGCCGGCCCTGGCCGCGCGCCTGGCCTTCACCGCCGTGGTCGAGCGCAAGGACGGCGAGCGGCTGCAGAAGGCCGGCCTGCCGGCCGGCGCGCGGCTGGTCTCCCGCGAGGGCGACCTGTGGCGCTGGGACGGCTTCACCGCCCGGGCCGAGGCGCCCAAGCCCGCCGCCATCCGCCTGGAACAGCGCACGCGGCTGGCCGAGGTCGAGGCCGAGATCGAGGCCCTGTCGCCAGAGGCCGAGGCCGCGCTGGAGGCCCACAAGGCGGCCCGCGCCCGCATGCTGGCCGGGGAGGACGCCGTGCGCGAGGCGCGCCGCAAGCCGCCGGAGGCCGAGCGCGCGCTACAGATCGCCCGCCAGGCCGTCGAGCGTCTGGCCCACGAGGCCGCCCGCCGCGACGCCCGCGCCCAGTCGCTGGACGAGACCATCGCCCGCTTCGAGGCCGAGAAGACCGAGGCCGAGGCCGCCCTCGCCTCGGCGAAGGCCGACGCCAGCGACGACGGAACGGCCGAGAACCTGTCGCCGATGCTGGACGCCGCCCGCGCGACCGCCATCGCCGCCCGCGAGGCCGCCGCCCAGGCCCGCGCCGCCGTCGACATCGAGACCCGCGAGCGCGACGGCCGCACCCGGCGGCTCGACAGCCTGCGCCGTGACCGTGACGACTGGGCCCGCCGCGCCGCCGCCGCCGCCAAGCGCACCGAGACGCTGGGCGAGGCCCGCGTCACCACCAACGCCAACCTGGAGGCCGCCCGCGAGGCGCCGGCCACCCTGTCGGTCCGCACCGAGAAGCTGCTGGACGAGTACGCCGTCGCCGAGGCCCGCCGGGCGAAGTCCACCGACGCGCTGGAGCAGGGCGAGGCCGCCCGCCTGACCGCCGACCGCGCCGCCCGGGCCGCGGAGGCCGCCGCCGCCGAGGCCCGCGAGCACCGCGCCGGCCTCGCCGCCCGGCTGGACGCGGCCCGCGAACGCTTCGGCGAGATCGCCGGCAACATTCGCGAGACGGCGAAGATGGAGCCCGAGGAGCTGGGCCGCTCGATCGCCGACGAGGCGGTCGCCATTCCGTCCAACGCCGGCGGCGTCGAGGCCCACCTCTACAATCTCGAACGCGAGCGCGACGCCATCGGCCTGGTCAACCTGCGGGCCGAGGAAGAGGGGACCGAACAGTCCGCCCGGCTGCAGACCATGAAGACCGAGCGCGCCGACCTGACCGGCGCGGTGGCCAAACTGCGCGAGGGCATCGAGGAGCTCAACGCCGAGGGCCGCGAGCGCCTGCTGGCCGCCTTCGACATCATCAACGGCCACTTCCAGGCGCTCTTCCAGGCGCTGTTCGGCGGTGGCCAGGCCGAGCTGCGGCTGATCGAGTCCGACGATCCGCTGGAGGCCGGCCTCGAGA
>CAYTZY010000001.1:0-1039 GCA_964442795.1 uncultured Caulobacter sp. | reverse complement strand
TACGCCTGCCCGCCGGGCAAGAAGCTGTCGACCATGAGCTTGATGAGCGGCGGCGAGCAGGCCCTGACCGCCTCGGCGCTGATCTTCGGCGTCTTCCTGGCCAATCCGGCCCCGATCTGCGTGCTGGACGAGGTCGATGCGCCGCTCGACGACGCCAACGTCGACCGCTTCTGCTCGATGCTCGACGAGATGCGCAAACGCACCCAGACCCGCTTCATCGCCATCACCCACAACCCGGTGACCATGAGCCGCGTCGACCGCCTGTTCGGCGTGACCATGGCCGAGCGGGGGGTGAGCCAGCTGGTCAGCGTGGACCTGCAGACGGCCGAGCAGCTGGTGGCCTGACCACTCTCACTTCGCTCCACCTGTTCCCCTCATGGTCGGACTTGTTCCGACCGCCCATGCGTGGTGCGCTTGCCGGCTTCCTGCGTGCTTCGACACGCGCTCTTCGACCGCTGCTCAGCATGACGTGGGTGGGTGGCCTTCCAACGACGTCATCCTGAGCAGCCGCGAAGCGGTGTGTCGAAGGACGCACGGCGAACACGGTGGCCATGGGTGATCGGAACAAGTCCGACCATGACGGAGAAGGTGGGTGAAGGGTGGAGTTGACCTTCAACCTCGTCGCCGCCGATTGTCTCACAACACCATGCCCAGAGTGAGCCCGCCCATGGACGCCGCACCGCCCCCTCCCCCCGCCGTCCACACCTGCGCGCCGGACGCCATCCAGCGCGGCAAGGCCTTGCTGACCCTGCACTTCAATGATGGCCAGCCCGGCGACGCGCCGCTCGTCCACATCGACGACGCGGTGAAGACCCTGCCGTCGGTCAAGGCGTTGAAGGGCAAGGGCCGTTTCGACGTGCTGGAGGTCTGGGGCTACATCTACAAGGCCGAATACCGCATGCGCTTCCTCTACGCGCGGATCCCGGACGCCTGTGTGCTGATGGGCCAGGAGATCCTCGAGGCGTCGGATCCGTATTAGACGGCGCAGGTCGTGGGAGAGGCCCTGCGTGGTTCGCGACGCCGGCCCGAGAGCCGGCTC